>NZ_CP053908.1:657773-1315547 GCF_013256625.1 Hymenobacter sp. BRD128 | reverse complement strand
GTGCTCGCCACCCGAGAAATTGCCAACGAAATCGTTTTGGTTGACATCAAGGAAGGCTTCGCCGAAGGCAAAGCCCTCGATATCTGGCAGAAAGCCCCCATTATCGGCTACGACTCGCGCACCGTGGGCGTGACGAATGACTACGCCCGCACCGCCGGGTCTGATGTGGTAGTCATTACCTCGGGCCTGCCCCGCAAGCCCGGCATGAGCCGCGACGACCTTATTGCGACCAACGCCGGCATCGTGAAATCGGTGACCGAGCAGGTGGTGAAGCACTCGCCCAACGCCATTATCATCATCGTGAGCAACCCACTCGACGTGATGACTTACCAGGCCCACCTCACCGCCAAGCTGCCCCGCGAAAAGGTATTCGGCATGGCCGGCATCCTGGACACGGCCCGCTACCGCGCCTTTTTGGCCGAGGCCCTGAACGTGAGCCCCAAAGACATTCAGGCCGTACTAATGGGCGGCCACGGCGACACCATGGTGCCGCTGCCCCGCTACACCACCGTGGGCGGCATTCCGGTGACCGAGCTCATTGACAAGGATAAACTTGACGCCATTGTGGAGCGCACCAAGAACGGCGGCGGTGAGCTGGTGAAGCTTATGGGCACCTCGGCCTGGTACGCGCCCGGCGCGGCGGCCGCCCAAATGGTGGAGGCCATCGTGCGCGACCAGCGCCGCGTGTTCCCGGTGTGCCTGGAGTTGCAAGGCGAGTACGGCATCAACGGCGTGTACCTCGGCGCCCCGGTTATTCTGGGCAAGAATGGCATCGAGCGCGTGATTGAGCTGCAACTCAACGACGAGGAAAAGGCGCTGCTCGAAACCTCGCGCGGCCACGTGAAAGAGGTAATGGACGCGCTGGACAAGATGAGCGCTCAGCCGGCGGCGTAGCACCTATAGTTTTACTAATAGAAGCCCCGTCAGCCAGTGTCGACGGGGCTTTTTTTACGTTAGTCAAGTATACAGAGGTAATCATCTATCAGCGCCTTGGCCAGGTGCATGGGGAAGGGATATAGCGTATTAGCGGTATCCCAGGCGGGTGAGGTGCGCAGATAATGCAGAATGCGGCACAAGGCTAAAAGCTTAGCTTCTTCCTGCAAATCAGGATGCACGAAGAAAGGCACAAACTCTACCACCTGCTGGTGCCGGAATGAAACGCCAGCGCCAGCGCCATCCTTGCCAGGGCGTATTTCTAGCTTGAATAGGCCTTGTCCCGCTTCTTTGTCAGTTTCTATTTTTTGTATATCGGCCTGCTGACCAATAGAAAAGAAGTGTAACAGGCCCGAGGAACGCCGGTCTACGAAAGCGCTTAATTGCTTAAAATCTCGAGCCGATGTGCCCTCGATGACTTCGGGCAGGTATTGGGGCGTCTCATCATTTAGACGCAGGCGTACTACGGCTAGTAGGTTTTTAACGGCCGGGTCGGTGCGCATGTAGGCCCGGCCCTGGCCATGCACGTGCCGAAAATTCAATTCATCTTGCTGGTCAGCCAAGTGCTCGTTTTTCAGTTGGGGCCAGATATGCTGCCCTTCCTTCCCCGCATTGCGCCAGCCGTTGGCTTCGATGAGCACCAACGTAGGCCGCTCGTGCGAAACCGCTACTACGTGCGCGGCAAACTGCGCTAGCTCGGGCGGGGATAGCTTGGGGCTAGGCTGGTCTTTCTGAAACGCTGGCACACCGCGCTGCTTTAGCAGAAATTGACCCAGCCGGGGGCCAGCGCTGGCATAGGGCTGCCAGACCTCCTCATGCGGAAACAGCACATCTACTTCGCCCGTAGCGCGCAGCCGCACGGCCACGGCATAATGCACTTCAGGGTCTTGCACCTCGCGGCGGTACAAGGCAATGACATCCAGATTGTCAGCCAATAGCGCGGGTAACGCCGCGTGCTTATAGAGGGCGCTAGGCGGGCCACCCAGTACGCCGGGCTGGCGCACCAGCAGGTCGAAGGCCGCATTAGCGCCCCGGCTTTGCGCTCCGAAGGAGAATGATGCGCCATCCTTGCCAAAATCGGCCCTTCGCAACCGCTGCGAGGCAACACCCAGGCTAGCGCAGGCGGCCCGCACGGCCCCCTTAATGTGCCGCACTTCCTCTGAACAGTCTTTTTTAAGACCTTCGATGAAGGCAAAACGCGCGGGTTGGCTTTCCTGGACATACGCTTGCAGGAATATTTTCCAGGCTTGTCGCTTCACGTTGTGCTGCCGGGCGTAGTGCTGCTGCTTGGTACCAGCATGCAAGTCGGGGTCATACTTGTCGTACTCTGCCAGCAGTGTGGGGTCGGTGATTGGCACTTCTATGATGCTCAGCCACGCGGGCACCTGGCCGGGGGGCAGCAACAGGGCTTTTTGCACCTGTTGCTTCATCAGGGTTAGCGTGCTTTCCTCCCGGTACACCAGCAACAGCTGGGCGGGTGCCTGCCGCAAGGCTTGTCGCCAGCGGTGGTGAAAGTTGTCGGCAGTAGCCGAAGCGCTTTCGAGCGGACCAACGCCTTGTTGCGCTGCTTTGCGCCACTCGTTCTTGACCTTGCCATTGAAAAACTTACTGGTGCGCATGGCGGCCGGCACCTTGCTACCCTTAGGCAGCGGGTGCGTATCGGCTGGCACGGGCTTATCGGGGCGCAACCGCCCGCCTAGCAAGTGCAATACTTGGCGCAATACGGCGCGGCGCTCATCCAAGTGGAAGCCGGACTTGATGGCATGCCCCCGGCCGCGCGCGGTGTCGTAGCCATAGCCCTCGGCGTGAATTAAGTAAAACTCGTCGCCGGCCGGGTCGTGGGGTGGGCCTTCAATACCATAGGCAGCCGGATTAGCTATGAGTAACTCGGGTGCGGGCAGCAGCCGGGCCGAGGCATCCTCCAGCAGCTCGGGTAGCTGCAATTGCCACTCCCATTGCCCGTAGTTTTTACCTAGCTGCAGGCGCACCAGCGTAGCCGGGCCGCTGCCGAGCGGCGCGTCGGCCAGCCGGGGCGTGTGCAAGCCAGTAAGCACTGACACATTGCGCCGAAAATTTTCCCGCGTCAGGGCTTGATGGCCGTAGCGCTGGCAGCTAAGCCGCATAAATAGCCAGGGCCTGAGCCGGTTGCTGTCTTCATAAAAGCGGCCAGCTTGCGTTTCAACTTCAAAATCGAGGCGATAAGCAAAATAGCCTTCTTTCTCGGCAGGCATCTCCTCGTCGTACTGGCTTTTTTCGGGCTGGTAGCGGGCTCGGAAGGGCTGACTGACGACGTAGATTTCCGTGCGGTCGCCGCCACCACCTTGTACCCTACGCCACGTTACCGGGCGCTGGTCATCGCCTACCGGGGCCGTTTGCCCATGCAGTAGGGTAGCCAGCAGCGCCGGCAGGGCCTGATAGATGAGGCCACTGGCCCGGCCTGGGTCGCGCACCAGCTCATCGGATTTATAGCGCTGCCAGCCGGCGGGCTTTAGCTGGCGCACGGCAGCTAAAAATTGCTCGCATTCAGCTGGCCTATCTTCTTCGTACTTTCTGGTCCAGTTTTTAGCCCTGATGCGTACCAGGCGATGAATGAGCGTCGGCTCGGGCAACGCTGGCGGTACCTCTGGGGTACCTACTACCAATAGGCGCCGGCCGTATTTGCGCCCCTCAAAGCCGTGGGCCAGCGTCGGCAGGCACGCCAACAGTAAGTTGTTAAGTTGCCGAATGGGCAAGCCCCGGCGGTTGGGCGCTACCGCCTGTATAAAAGCATCAGCAGCCTGCTCGTACTCACGGGCAAACGGCAGGCAATAAGCTTCCAGGCCGACAAAGCGGTCGGGGTCGGGAGTAAAGCGTAGCAGGCGCACGTCGGTCAGCGGCTTAGGCGGGTTTTTGGGCATAAGTTTGTTTTAAAAAAAGGAAGTTAAAAAAATACTCTTGTCCAGCTATTCTACAAATCCTTCAATAGCGTCCATCGCTTCTTGCAAAGGCAGATACAGCGCCTGGCCCACCGGGTCATCGTCGCTGGTGTACACGCGCAGGCGCTCTATCATGGCGGCTAGCAGGCTGGTTTCGGGTGCATCGGGCTGTGGATGGCCAGTGCGCGGGGCCGCATTGTTGGGTGCCCAGGCCGCATCTACAAAGAAGGCGTGGAAGGGCACCCCGCCGCGCAGCAGGCGGCCCATGGCCTGAATGACGTAGCCCAGCGTGGTGGCAGCCAAGTCGCGCCGGGGGTAGGCGCACAGGGCCGGGTCGTCGAAGAGGGTACTGTAGTACGAGCGGCTTTCGGCCTGCCGCCAGTAGCGCAAGGCTTGGCGGCGGGCGGCATTGGCCTTACCCAGGAGGCCATCGGCCTGCCAGGCCTCCTGCCCACTGTCCCGCAGCCAGTCGAAGGTGCGGCGATTCAATTCGCGGGCCACGGCCTGCGCATCATGCGGGTGCGGGTAGGGCCGCGTCAGAAAATACACGGCCCCAAAGGCGGCCCGGCCGTGAGCATTCAGGATGTTAAAGCCGCGCCCTACTGCGTTGAGCGGCGCTATCAGTACGCAGGCATCGTGTTGGTGCGCAAACTGCTCAATATCGGCCCGCAGCAAGCCCCCTGCGGGCGGTTCGCCCGCCGCTTGGGGCACGAGGTAGCGAATACTCCTGCGCTGGGCCAGCCAGCTGCTGCGTAGCGCATCGGCCGCCCAGCTGGCTTGTTCATAAGAATTAACGAATAGCAACAAGCGGCCCCGGTCGGCCCATTGCGCGGGGTCTTGCTGGCCTAGGTGGTGCAGGCGGTCGAGCATTTCGGCTAGGTGCCCTTGTCCACCCCGGCCGGCCAAGCCGCTCATTAATTGCGTAATGCGGCCCATTGTCTCAATCTGCCGGCCACCGCCGGAGATACGGATACCCTTATCCTGGGCATCGCGCTGCGGCAGGAACGCAAACTTGCTGCGGGCAATGGCCGCCATTGCCTCGGCCGGGGGCGATAGCAGCCCCTGCGGCGGCCCCACATGAAAAGTGGTGGAATCGGGCAGGTACGAGGTCCCCGACAAGGCTAGCACGTGCGGGCCGGGCTCGCCCGTGAGGTCGGCGAACAACTCGTGAAAATGCAGCACATAGTGCCGCCCTACGTTGGTGTAGGCAAAGAGCGACAGCGCATGGTCGGCCGCGCCGGCCTGCCGGCTGCCGCTAGCGTAGTAGGTGCCAAACTGCCGCCCCGTGAGCGGCAGCGGCAACAGGCTTTGCATGGCGGCCCGGCTACGGTGGTTGGGCGAATCGACCAGCACGCCGGCCGGGCGCTGGTCCCACTCGTATAATACGATGCGGCTGTGCCGGTCGAGCAGGGCTACCGTCAGCACCAGCTGTAGCTGATAGGCCAAGCGCTCTACCTCGGCGGCCGGGCGCTCGGGGCCACTAGGCACTTGGCTTAGGCCAAAAGCTCGCAGCCACTCGGCGCACTCGGTGCGTAGCTCGGCGTCGCTGGCACTTTCCTCGGCGTTGCTGAGGCGCTGCAGCAATTGCCACAAGGCACGGGTAGCATCCTGCTCCCGGGCGCGGCGGCTTAGCGGCCGGAGCGGGTCGGGCTCATCGAGCAAGGCCTCGAAAGGGTGCAGCACCGTGCGCGTCAGCTGCTCATTGGCTTGGCGCTGCGGCTCAGGCACTTCGGGCCGGTCGTATTCTGCCAGGCCAGCGATGCCTCGCGCCAGCCGGTAGCTGAGCGACAGCGGCGTGAACTGATGATTGGCCACCCACTGCTGCAAGAAGCCGGGGCCCCGGCCGGGCGTAAGTAGTGTCAGCAGGGCCGATATTACCTGCTGGGCGGCCCGCTCGGCGCCTACCCACCGCTGCGTACCCGGTGGCATCACCCGCGTCTGAATGGTATGGCGCTCGGTGGGCAGCGTAATCGTATCGAACAGCCCACGCTGACCGCCGGTCAGCTTTAGCTCCTGCGCATAAAAATCATCCAACCATTTGATAATGGTATCGGCCTCATCAAAAATTACCAGGTCGGACTGTTCATAGACCAACTCGCCTAGTTTCAAGGGCCGCTGCTCAACCTGCGGGGGCAGGCTGCCGCTGGTGAGGCCGCCGGGCGTTGTAATCCAGACCGCCGCAGCGGGCATGTCGCGGTAGAGCTGGTACTGCGGGCAGCTGGTAATAAACGGGCAGCTCACGGCGGTGCGGCTAGCCACCGGGGGCGCGGGGGCCCGGCGGCGGCCGCGGTGAGGGGCATCTGCCAGGGCGGGCGGCAGCTTATACAGGCGCTGGCAGGGCTCGCGGCCGGCGGGTAGCAGGTGGCCTTCCAGCTGAGTGGCTACCGTGCCGTCGGTGAGGCAGGCTTGCAGCGGGCACAAGGGGCTGAGCCAGCGCTCGCCCCAGTGCGGCTGCCGCCGTGCCAGGTGCTGGCGATAGTCGTCGGAGTGCGCAAAGGCCCGGCGGTGGGTTTCGCGGGTGCTGCGGCCTAGCAGCGGCACGGCCACCGGCGCACTGGTTTCGGGGTCGCCGGCAAACCAGGTATTGAGCTGGTTGGCTAGCCCCACGGCCGACTGCACATCGCCCACTACCAGTGTCATGCGCCGGCCCGGTGGCTGCTGGCAGAAATATGCCGCCAGCAGCATCGCCAGCGTAGACTTGCCCGAAGCTACCATGCCTGCCAGGTGCATAAAACCCTCCATCGGCAACTCATCGGTAGGGTCTAGGTGGCCCGCCCGCACCAGTTGAAAGGTGAGATTGCGAAGCCGGTCAGACCAATTTTGAAGACGGTAGCCACGATAGTCAGCGGCTAGCTTTAGCTCTAGCTGGTCCAGCTTTTCCGCCACGGCTTCCAGCGTAGCCCGCCTGATGCACAGCGGCTCGCGGGGCGGGCGCGGGGCTAGCCAAGCCGGCGGCAGCGGTGGCACGGCGGCCAGCGCCGCCGCACTAAAGCGCACTTGCACCAAGGCCGTCAGCGGCTGCTGGTCGTTAGTAGGCACCACGGCCCGAAACTGGTAGTCGGTATCAGCCTGCGCAAGCTTCGGCTGCGGGCGCAGCCGCCACGGCAGCCGCTCGGTTAGGCAACGCTGGAATAGGTCTTCCTGGATGCGGTTTGGCGGCAGCCGCTTCGCGTTGGCAATCAGGGTGGGCGATGGCTCGGCCGGGTCAAAGTGGTAGCTACGCGGGGCGTGCGCCGGCAGGGCCAGGTAGTCGCGCAGCGCCACCAGCCAGGCAAAGCGCGGGCCATAGGGCACCAGCTGCCGGGCATTGACCAGGGCGCGGCGGCGAGTAGCATCCAGGCGCAACAGACGTGCCTCGCGCAGCGGCATGCCACTCAGCAGCGCCCACGGCGCCGTTACCGGCTCGTCGTCGAAGCCTAGCATTTCGGCCAGCGCGAAAGTCAGCTCTACGTTCAGTAGCGTATGAGCCTCGGTGGCTGTCATGGGGCGGCCGCCTTCCTCAGGCAGCAGGCTCGTTAGCTCCTGCACGCGGTGCCGAAACACGGCCGGAGCCTCAAAGAACGTAAGCTGATTCATGAGCGGGGGCGCTTGGCGCGAGTGGTGAGCGTAACTTTTTGCGTTACCTGCCCCAGAAATTCTTGCAGGCCGACGATGGAGTGAGTAGCCGGCAGCTTGGCATTCTGGCGTACTGTGCGCAGGTAAGTGCTACCGTGGGGCGGGGTTAGCCAGCGGTCGGGCACCACGTAAAAGGCCCGGTCGTAGGCCAGGTCATGTTGGGTACCTAGCGGGTACAGACTTTGGCCTAACAGGCGCGGATTTTGCTGATCTTTCACGTCCACGGCCCAGTGGGTGCCATCGGCAGGCCAGCCCAGGCGCAGGTCATACTGGTCGAGGCCCGGCCACAGCACTGGGGCCGCTAGCTGCTGCGGGTACTGCTGGTGCAGGTACAGCAGCTCCGCATACAAGGCTAGCTCGGGCTTGCCCGGCAGGCACACGCGCCAGAGGTGGCCCGGCCGCAGGCGCAGCACTTCGCCGGGGCCAGCCGGCCCGGGCAGCACGGCCGCGCTACCCGGCAGGTGGTCGGCGCACAGGCGCGGGCGAATGCCGCGCAGGCCGCCATCGGCCACGTGCAGCGGCCCACAATGCTGGCAGTGCCAGTGTGGCCCCGGCCCGGCCGGCTCGTACAGCTCCCCTACCTCGGCCACTCTGATGAAGCGGGCATCCTCAAACGCCTCCCCAATGGCGGCAGCCGTTGTGAGCGGGTGCTCAATCAGGAACTGCCGCAGCCGCACGTAGTCGCGCTGGGCCGCCGGGGCGGTGGCCGGTTGGCGGTTTTTGTCGCGCAGCCGTGCCAGCAGGTGCGCGAATACCTGATTGTCCAGCACCCGCGCGGCAGCCACGGCCGAGCTTCCAGCTAAGCCGGCTTCTTCTACCAGTACCGTGTAATAGAAGCGATTAGCTTCCTCGCTAAGCTCACCATCTTCGAGCAGACTGAAATCACTTTCAAAAGCTGCTGCGCGGGGCAGGGTGGCGGGCCACCAGTCGCGCACGGGCCGGCTCAGCAGCGCTTGCCAGCCCCGCGCCGATAGGGGCGCTGCGGTGGCCAGCGCCACGGCTAGCCCGTTGAGCCCCCGCCGAAGCGCTGGCCCATCAAGCCAATGGGTAGCAGACTGGCGGCCAGCTTCCTGCAAGCCAATAACCATACTCTCGAACAGATGCGCTTGCGGGGTAATCGGGGAAGGAGGCGGTTGTTTCATATAATATTTTTTGTTTCAAAAATTAAACAACGCTTTTCTCACACTTCCAAACTTGCACTCAGGTTATTTTTGCAAGCTTAGCCCAGAAACCCATGAAACATCACTTAGATGCTGCTGCCCTTGCCGCCTTGGTGCGCGCCAAACGGGCCGGCCGGGGCCTGCGCGAGATAGCCGAGGAAATCGGCGAAATCAGTCCGGCTACCCTATCGCGGGTTGAAAATGAGAAAGCGCCCGACATGACGACTTTTCTGCGCCTCTGCGACTGGCTACAAGTAGCCCCGGCCCAGCTACTGGCCGCCCAAAATGGCACAGCTGACACGGCCCCCGACCGTCCCCAGCAGATTGCGTTGCTCCTGCGCTCTGACCGGCAGCTCGACCCGGCCACTGCCAACGCCTTGGCTTCGCTGGTAGAAGCAGCTTATGCCAAGCTGCCCCGGCACGATGACTAACCCCCTGGCCGGCCAGCCAATTTCGCCGCCCCGCCTATCTGCGGCCTTCCGCCAGCGGTGCGAAGCACTGGCCACCGAGGCCCGCTACGCGCTGGGTTTGAAGGCTTTTCAGCCTTTGCCTGCCCGGCAGCTAGCAGCCCATTACCAAGTACTACTACTTACTCCATTAGACTTGGCTGCGGATGCCGGCGCTGCTGTGGCGCAAGTGCTGAGCCAGCCCGGCTGGTCAGCGGCCCTCATTAGCCGCCAGCCGCCGGTTATCCTGCACCACCCGCTGCACTCGGCGGCCCGGCAGGAGGCTAATCTTATGCACGAGCTGGCGCACCTGCTGCTAGGCCACCCCCTACCTGCTTTTGACCCCGCTACCTGGCCGGCGACGCTGGACAAGCAGCACGAGCGCGAAGCGGATTACCTGGGTAGCTGCCTACAAATACCCCGGCGCGGCCTCGAATGGGCGCAGCAACGCGGTTTTACGCGGCAGCAGACCGCTGCGCATTTCGGGGCCAGCCTGCAACTAGTGAGTTGGCGCTGCAATGCTACCGGCATTACCATTTTGAGCGCTGCGCTGGATGCATAGCTACCTTTGAGGCCTGTGCCCATGCCCGATTCACCCTTAGCCACGCTACTCATCCAAACCGCCTTTATCGGCGACGTAATCCTGGCTACGGCGCTGGTCGAGTACCTGGCCGAGCACGCGCTTGGCCAGCCGCTCGACGTGCTTGTGCGGCGCGGCAACGAGGGCTTGCTGGCGGGTAATCCGCACATCCGGCGGGTACTTATCTGGGACAAAAAAAGCCAGAAATACCCGAACCTAGTGCGCCTGCTGAAGCAAGTTCGAGCGGAGCGATACGGCCGGGTAGTAACGTTGCAGCGCTTCGCCAGCACGGGGTTTCTCACGGCTTTTTCGGGCGCGCCGGAGCGGGTGGGCTTCGCCGAAAATCCGTTCAGCCGGTTTTTTACGCGGCGCGTGCCACACGTTATCGGCGACGGCACCCACGAGGTGGCGCGCAACCTGGCCTTAATTTCTGGTTTCCAGTTGCTGGTTTCTGGTTCTCAAACACCTACCAAAAACCAAAAACCAAAAACCAGCAACCCACAGCCCCGCCTCTACCCCACCCTAGCCGACGAGGCGGCCGCCGCGCCCTACGCCGCCGTGGGCGAGTATATCTGCCTGGCGCCTACCTCCGTGTGGTTTACCAAGCAGTACCCGGAGGAAAAATGGCTGGAATTGCTGGCTGCGCTGCCCGCTAGCCTGCCCGTGTACCTGCTCGGCGGCCCGCCCGATACGGCCGCCTGCGAGCGGCTGGCCCAGGCGGCCGCCCGGCCGGGGCTGGTCAACTTATCGGGCAAATTATCCCTGCTGGCCTCGGCCGCCCTCCTGCGCGGGGCGGTGCTCAACTACGTCAACGACTCGGCGCCGCTGCACCTGTGCTCGGCAGTGGATGCGCCGGTGTGCGCCATTTTTTGCTCCACGGTGCCGGCGTTTGGGTTTGGGCCGCTGAGTTCTTTTTCACGAATTGTGGAGCACCCGGGGCCGCTGGCCTGCCGGCCGTGCGGGCTGCACGGGCACGCCCGCTGCCCGCTGGGGCACTTCCGCTGCGCCCGCGAAATCGAGACGGCGCAGCTGCTAGGGGTGCTGGCAGAGGCGCGGGCGTGGCGGGCTACCAGGCCGGCCGCGAGCGGAACGGAAGGGCGCACCTAAATTGCCTGATTATGCGTACCTTACTGCATGGACCGCATCTATCATCTCCTCGCCGAACACTGGCACCTGAGCCAGGCGCAGTACTACCATCTGCACCTGCTCAGCTCGGTGCTGCTAGGCCCCTCGCTGGGCGTTTTGCTGTTGCTGCTTTTCTGGCGCGCGCGCCAGAAAATAGCCGTGCGGCCGGCGGTGTAGCCGCGCCCGCAGCCCTAGCCAAACTGCTCCCACAGCGCTCGCAGGCTAAGGCCACCCATGATGACCACCACCACCCAGCCGGCGGCCAGCATCCAGCGGGGGTGGCGGTACGTGCCCATGAGGCGGGGGCTAGCGGCGGCCACCAGCACGATGGCCAAGGCCAGGGGCAGGATTAGCCCGTTGATGGCACCGGCAAAAATGAGCAGTTGGGTAGGCTTGCCGATGCCCACGAAGATGGCCGTTGACAAAACGATAAATACCGAGATGCAGGCCCGCTCGTGGCGCGCAAACACGGGGTGAAACGTCTTGAAAAACGACACCGACGTGTAGGCCGCGCCCACCACCGACGAGATGGCTGCGCTCCACAGAATGACGCCGAACACCCGGAAGCCCACCTCGCCCGCCGCCGCGCGGAACACGCTGGCCGCCGGGTTGTCGGCGGCTAGGGTAGCACCGTGGCTGAGCACGCCCACAATGGCCAGAAACAGCACAAACCGCATGAGGGTAGAAATGACGATGCCGCTGACGGCGCTGCGCGTCACTTCAGCCTGACTGTCAAGGCCTTTAATTCCCGCGTCGAGCAGGCGGTGGGCGCCCGAAAATGTGATGTAGCCGCCCACCGTGCCACCCACGATGGTGACGATGGCCGCCGCGCTCACCTTGGCCGGCAGCAGCGTGTGGTGCAGGGCCTGCAGCAGCGGCGGGTGGGCGCTGAAGGCAATACCCAGCGTAAGCAAAATCTTAACCGTGCCCAGAATCTTAGTGAAGCCGTCGAGCATCTTGCCCACTTCGCGCACCCAGAATAGCAGCAGCGCCACCCCGCAGCTAATGATGGCGCCCTGCTCAAACGAGAGCCCGGTGAGCACGTTCAGCCCCAGCCCGCAGCCCGCAATGTTGCCGATATTGAAGGCGAAGCCGCCCAGAATGACCATGCCCGCCAGAAAGTACCCTAGCCCCGGCAACAGCTTATTGGCCAGGTCCTGGGCCCGCAACTCGCTCACGGTGAGAATGCGCCAGGTATTGAGCTGCGCGCCCACGTCGAGCACCACCGACACCAGAATGACGAACCCGAAGCTGGTGAGCAGCTGCTGGGTAAAAACGGTGGTTTGCGTCAAAAAGCCGGGGCCGATGGACGAGTTGGCCATCAGGAAGGCAGCGCCCAGGCTAGCCCCGCCCCAGGTGCGAAACTTTGGCTTCATCGGGGGCTGGGCGCTGGGACAGGTGCGCCGGTGGCCTGCACCGTTACGTTGGCCTCGGCCAGGGCCGTGCGCAGCTGGCGGGCAAACTCCAGGGCGTGGGCGCCGTCGCCGTGCAGGCACACCGTATCGGCCCGAATAGCCACCTCGGGCCCCTGCTGGGTGCGCACCCAGCCGCCCTGCACCATGCGCAGCACCTGGGCAATGGCCGCGTCGGCACTGGTAATGAGCGCGTCGGGCTGGCGGCGCGGCGTGAGGGTACCGTTGCTTTGGTAAGTGCGGTCGGCAAAGACTTCGTGGGCCGTTTTAAGGCCGATTTTCTCGCCGGCCTTTGTCAGCTCCGAGCCGGCCAGGCCGTAGAGCGTGAGCTCGGGCTGCACCTTGTAGATGGCTTCGGCAATGCTTTCGGCCAGGGCCGCGTTGGTAGCGGCCATGTTGTAGAGCGCGCCGTGGGGCTTAAGATGGTGTAATTGCCCGCCTTCGGCGCGCACCACGGCCGCCAGCGCCCCGAGCTGGTACACCGTCATATCAAACGCTTCCTCGGCCGAGATGTCCAGGTTGCGGCGGCCGAAGCCCACCAGGTCGGGCAGGCCGGGGTGGGCGCCGATGGCCACGCCGTGGGCTAGCGCCCGGCGCACGGTCTGGCGCATCACGCCGGGGTCGCCGGCGTGAAAGCCGCAGGCCACATTGGCCGAGGTGATAAAGGGCATAATTTCAGCATCCTGGCCCAGGGTCCAGGCGCCGAAGCTTTCGCCCATGTCGCAGTTTAAATCGACGGTAGCGGGAGGGTTCATAACAGATATTTCAGGTACACGGCGCGCGCCAGGGCCCGCAACTGCCGTTCCTGCGCAAGATACAGCGCCAGCGCCTCGGCTAGCCCCACGGGCTGAAAGCGCAGCCGCGCGCCCGGCAGCGCCTGCGCCAGCCGGCCCAGGTCGGCCGAGATAGCCTGGGCTAGCCGCGGGTAGCCCCGGTGGTCTGGCAGTCGGCCAGCAGCACAATGGGCTGCCCCCCGGCCGGCACCTGCACCGTGCCAAAAGCGACGGCGCTCGATAGTAGCTCGGCGGCGGTGAGGCGGGCCAGCACCGGGCCACTGAGCCGGGCGCCCATGCGGTCGGCCTCGGTAGTAACGACGAATGGTTCTTCCCAGAAAGCGCGCTGGCTAGCCGGCGTAAATTGCGCATATTCGGGCCCCGGCAGCGCCCGCACCACCAGCGGCGCGCCGGGGCGGGCTAGCGGTGAGTTATCAACGTGCCACCCGGCCGCACCCCAGCCAGCCGCACCGGCTAGCCGTATGCCTTTGAACAACGCCTGCGAAGCAGGCGCCCACTCGCCCACCGGCAGCACGTCGCCCGCCTGCAAGGCGCGCCCGGCTAGCCCACCTAACCCGGCGCGCAGATAGGTGGCACGGCTGCCCAGCACCGGCGGCACCGCCACGCCGCCGGCCACCGCCAGCCAGGCCCGGCCGCTCGTGTTGGGCGCGCCAAAAGTCAGCACCGTGCCCGCCCGCACCGCCACCGGCCGGCCCAGCGGCACAGGCCGGCCGCCGATAGCTACGGCTAGGTGGGCGCCGGTGAGGGCTAGCAGGGCGTCGGCCTCGAAGCGGAGCGTGGGGCCGCGCAAGGTGCATTCGAGGCCGGCCAGGTTTTCGGGGTTGCCCACTAGGATATTCGCAGTGCGCAGAGCCAAGGCGTCAAGCGCACCGCTCACCACGAGGCCGGTTTTTTGGTAACCAAAGCGGCCCAGGTCCTGCACCGTGGTGAACAGGCCGGGCTTTATGACGCTAATGCTCATGGCTAAGGCGCTGAAATTCGGCTTCGGAAATCGGCACGAAGCGCAGCCGGTCGCCGGCCTGCAGCAGGCTCGGTTGGGCCCGGCCAGGGTCGAACAGCCGCCGCGGCGTGCGCCCGATAAGCTGCCAGCCGCCCGGCGTGGGCAAGGAATAAACACCGGTTTGCGCGCCCGCGATGCCCACCGCGCCGGCCGGCACCAGCGCCCGGGGCTGGGCACGGCGCGGGGTGGTCAGCCGCGCATCGAGCCCGCCGAGGTAAGGAAAGCCGGGCGCAAAGCCGACCATGTACACCAGGTATTCGGGCTGGGCATGGCGGGCAATAACCTCTTCGGCCGCTAGCTGCGCGTGGCCGGCCACCAGCGCCAGGTCGGGGCCAAAGCCGCCACCGTAGCACACCGGAATTTCTACTAGTGGCCCCGGCGCGTAGTGAGCCGCGGCGGCCTGGGCAGCGGGCAGTAGTTTTTGCAATGCGCTCGCCATCTGCGCATAAGGCAGCTCAGGGCTAGCCTGGCTCAGCACCCAAGGGTCATAAAATACGGTGAGGGTGGTGAAGGCCGGCACGTACTCACGCAGGCCCAGCGGCGGGTGCTGGTCGAGCAGCCGCGCCAGCGCCTGCAGGAGCTGGTGCGTGCCTGGAGCAATAGCCTGCCCCAGCTCCAGCACCACGGCCGCATCGCCGAGCGGGTAGAGGCGCAGGGGTGGCGTGGGAGTAGCCATGCGGCGAGCAGCTTAGTTTTGGGAAATTGTTTGTCGTTCGTCACGCTTGCTATGCCCGTGAATTACCGTAAATATGGGGCGCTCGGCGGCCTGCTGCTGGCCGCAGCCTGCCAGCGTGCCACCTACCCTACCACCAGGGCGGCTACTGCTACCCTAGCCGCCCCGGTGGCTGCGCCAGCTGTAGTGCCCGGCGTGAGCCGCGAGCTGGCCGAGTTTCGCAAGCAGACCATCAGCCGCGTAGCGTATGAGTTGCGTCTGACCGTCCCCGCTAGCAAAGCCGACCCGGTACGAGCCGACGAAACCATCACCTTCCGCCTGCGCGACAACCGCGCCCCGGTGCAGCTCGATTTTAAAGGCCGGGCTAGCCAGCTGCACAGCCTGGCTATCAACGGCCAACCCGCCGCCATCGACTACCAGGAGGAGCATCTGGCACTGCCCGCCGCCGCGCTGCAAGTGGGCGATAACGTGGTCAAAATCAGCCTGAATGCCGGCGATTTATCACTGAACCGCAACGCCGACTACCTCTACACGCTACTCGTGCCCGACCGCGCCCGCACGGTGGTGCCCGTGTTCGACCAACCCAATTTGAAGGCCACATTTGCGCTAGCCCTCACGGTGCCGCCGGGCTGGAAGACTGTCGCCAACTCGCGCTGGGCGGGCACCGATTCGAGCAAAACGACCCAGTACGTTCCCTCCGACTCCATTAGCACCTACCTGTTTTCGTTCGCGGCGGGCAAATTTACGCGCGTGGCGCAGCAGGTAAACGGCCGGCCCATGAGCTTTCTGCACCGCGAAACGGACTCGACCAAAATCCGCCTCAGCGTGCCCGCTATTTTCCGGCTGCACGGCGAGACGCTGGCCTTTTTGGAGAAGTACACGGGCATCCCCTACCCATTTCAAAAATTCGATTTTACGGCCATCCCCGACTTTCAGTACGGCGGCATGGAGCACGTCGGCAACATTGACTACAAGGCGTCCAGCCTGTTTCTCGATGAAGGCGCGACCAAGGACCAGCTGCTGGCCCGCCAAAACCTCATCGGCCACGAAACGGCCCACATGTGGTTTGGCGACCTCGTGACCATGCAGTGGTTTAACGACGTGTGGATGAAGGAGGTATTCGCCAATTTCATGGCCGATAAGATGAACCCCGAAGCCGCCGCCGGCCCGGCGCAGCTGCTCAAGTTCGTCACCGACCACTACCCCGCCGCCTACGCCGTGGACCGCACTGCCGGGGCCAATCCCATCCGGCAGCCGCTGGAGAATTTGCAGGAAGCCGGCTCGCTCTACGGTAATATTATTTACCACAAGGCGCCCATTATGATGCGCCAGTTGGAGCTGTTGATGGGTGAAAAGCCTTTCCAGGAAGGCGTGCGGGAATACTTAAAAAAGTACGCCCACGGCAACGCCACCTGGCCCGACCTCATCGCCATTCTCGACGCCCACACGCCCGCCGACCTTGCCGCCTGGAACCAGGTGTGGGTAAACCAGCCCGGCCGCCCGGTATTCGACTACGAGCTGCAACCAGCGGCTAGCCAGCTCGTTATCCGCCAGCACGCTGAGGACGGCTCCGACCGCCTCTGGCCCCAGCAGTTTGAAGTGACGCTTCTGTACCCTAGCGGCCCCCTGTCGCTGCCCGTGAATATGAGCCAGCGTGAAGTAGCCGTGCCGCTGCCGGCCGGCAAAGGGGCGCCCAGCTACGTGCTGCTCAACTCGCAGGGCCTGGGCTACGGCGTGTTTCCGGTGGCCCCGCAGGCCGCCGACCACCTGGCCAGCCTCGCCGACCCGGTGGCCCGCGCCAGCACCTACATCGCCCTCTACGAGAATATGCTGGCCGGCCGGGGGCTGGCCCCGCGCCCGCTGCTCGACCGTTACCTGGCCCAGACGGCGCACGAAACCAACGACCTCAATATCAAGCTCATCACCGACCAGCTTAGTCATATCTACTGGCAGTTTCTGACGCCCACTGAGCGCAGTGCGCTGGCCCCAGCCGTGGAAAAAGCTATTTGGCAGGCCATGCAAAAGCAGCCGCGCCCCGGCGAGCAAAAGCTGTATTTCAAAGCCTACCAAAGCATTGCGCTCACGCCAGCCGCCCAAAAATGCCTCTACCAAATCTGGCAGAGCCAAAAAGCACCCGGCCTGGTGAAGCTGACCGAGGACGACTACACCAGCCTGGCGCTGGCCCTGGCCGTGCGCGACTACGCCGCGCCGCAACCCATTCTGCCCCAGCAGCTAGCCCGCATCACCAACGTAGACCGCCGCCAGCGCCTGCAGTTCCTGATGCCCGCGCTCTCGCCCGACGTAGCCACCCGCGACCAGTTTTTTGCCTCGCTTAAAGACGAGAAAAACCGCGAAAAGGAAGCCTGGGTGCAGAGCGCCCTCGGCTACCTGCACCACCCGCTGCGCCAGGCCACGTCGGAGCAATACCTGCCCGCTAGCCTCGATTTATTGGCAGAAATTCAGCAGACGGGCGACATCTTCTTCCCCGCGGGCTGGCTGCAAAGCACGCTGGGCAGCTACCAGTCGGCCACGGCGGCGCGCACGGTGCGCGAGTTTTTGGCTGCCCACCCCAACTACAACCCGCAGCTGCGCAACAAGCTGCTGCAAGCGGCCGACGACCTGTTTCGGGCCGAGAAACTGGTGCAGTAGCGCGGACTTTTAGTCCGCGAGTAATGGGCGCACTGACTCGCGGACTAAAAGTCCGCGCTACGGCCCGAACTTTGTTGCTTTCGCCGATTATAGTATCAATGTCTGATTACCACCAATTCGAGTATCCCAACGGTATCCGCCTCTTGCACAAGGAGGTGCCGCACACCAAGATTGCGCACTGCGGCTTTTTGCTCGACATCGGCTCGCGCGATGAGCAGGCGCACCAGCAGGGGCTAGCCCATTTTTGGGAGCACATGGCCTTCAAAGGCACCCACAAGCGCAAGTCGTTTCACATCCTCAACCGCCTCGAAACCGTGGGCGGCGAGCTGAACGCCTACACCACCAAGGAAAAAATCTGCTTCTACGCCACGCTGCTCAGCACCCACTTTGAGCGCGCATTTGAGCTGCTTACCGACTTGACCTTCAACTCGGTATTCCCGGAGCGCGAGGTAGAAAAAGAGCGCGGCGTGATTCTGGAGGAGATGAGCATGTACCAGGATGCGCCGGAGGATGCCATTATCGACGACTTCGACGCCGTGATATATGGCGCGCACCCGCTAGGGGTCAATATCCTCGGCACGCGCGAAAGCGTGAGCGGCTTTCAAACGGCTGATTTTCACGCCTTCTATAACGAAAACGTGCGCACCGACCGGCTGATTTTCAGCTCCGTCAGCAACCTGCCGTTTAAGGAAGTAAAGCGGCTAGCCGACCGTTTTCTGGCGCCTATTCCGGCCCGGCTAGGGCCGCGCGAGCGGCTACCGTTTAGCGGCTACGTGCGCCACGACCGCACCGAAACGCGTCCCATCTCGCAGGCGCACTGTATAGTGGGTGGCCCCGCCTACCCGCTCACCGACGAGCGCCGGGTGCCGTTTTTCATGCTCAATAACATCCTGGGCGGCCCCGGCATGAACTCGCGCCTCAACCTGGCGGTACGCGAAAAATATGGCCTCGTGTACACCATCGACAGCTCGTACTCGCCTTATACAGATACCGGCTTGTTCGGCATCTACTTCGGCACCGAGGCCAAGCAGCTCACCCGCACGCTGGGCCTGGTGCAGAAGGAACTCAAACTACTGCGCGAGAAAGAGCTGACTACCAGCCAGCTGCACGTAGCCAAAAACCAGCTCATGGGGCAGCTCGCCATGAGCGAGGAAAGCAACTCGGGCCTGATGCAGCTGCTGGGCAAAAGCACCCTCGACCTGGGCCGCGTGGAGCCGCTGCCCGAGATTTTTGCGCGCATTGAGGCCGTGACCGCTAGCCAACTGCGCGAGCTGGCCAACGAGGTGCTGGCCGAGGATAATCTCAGCATCCTGCAATACGTGCCGGAAGAAAAGTAGCAATGGCGGCCTCCCCGGTTTTTGGCCACGTAGGCACGGCGCAGCCGGGCGACTTGTTTGCCTCGCGGTTGGAGCTTTCGCTACGGGGCCAGCACCGGCCGCGGCGGGCCGGCGTGGGGGCTACGGCCGCCTTGGGTGCCGAAAGTATCGTGCTGGCCGAGCAGTACGAAGACGATGCTTACCATGACGACCACTTCTGGTATGCGGGCAGCGGCGGACGCGACCCCAAAACCGGCCGGCAAGTAACCGACCAAGCCCCCAACGATTACCGCAACCAGGGCCTCATGCGCAGCGAGCGCACGGGCCAGCCGGTGCGGGTATTTCGGCGCATCGCGCCGGGTGGCGACCGGCAATTTCGCTACGAAGGGCTGTGGCAGGTAGTGGCGCACACCTACGGCCCAGGTAAATCGGGCTTTCAAGTATTTCGCTTTAAACTGAAACCGTGGCAGTAGTCGAGCGCCCTTAGGCAGCCCTGGGGCGCTCTTTCGCGTTGTTGGGCCGCCTTGCTTTCTTACTATGTCCGATTTCGACTCTCCTCTCCAGGCCTACGCCAACCAGCATACCGCGCCCGAGCCGCCGCTGCTGCACCAGTTGTGGCGCGAAACCCACTTGCAGCTGCTGATGCCGCGCATGGCCACCGGCCACTGGCAGGGCCGGCTGCTGAGCTTGCTTTCGCACCTCCTCAGGCCGAGCCGCATTCTGGAAATCGGCACTTTCACCGGCTACGCTACTTTGAGCCTGGCCGAGGGGCTAGCCCCGAATGGCGGCCACCTGCACACCATCGAAATCAACCCCGAGCGCGAAAGCCGCATCCGGCGCTACGTGGCGGCGGCGGGGCTGGCCGGGCGCGTGAGCCTGCACATCGGCGACGCGCGCGATGTTTTGGCCGGCTTGGTCGGCGAAGTATGGGATTTAGTCTTTATTGACGCCGACAAGCTGCATAATGCCCGGTACTTTGAGCTTGTAATCAGCCAGGTGCGCTCTGGTGGGCTGGTGGTGGTGGATAATGTGCTGTGGGGCGGCAAGGCCTTGCCCGCTTATCCGCTCAAAGCCAATGACCACGACACCCGCGCCGTGCGTGCTTTCAACGAGCAAGTGCGGCACGACCCGCGCGTGGTACCGCTGCTGCTGCCCGTGCGCGATGGGCTGCTGCTGCTGCGTAAAATTTAAAATTCGTTTGTCCTGGCGAGCGCAGCGCGGCAATCGCAGCAGCACAGCGCCCGCGCCGGCCGTGCTGCCAGCTTCATGCGCCCATCGTTCGGAGGGGCGATTGCCGCGCTGCGCTCGCCAGGACAACTGTAAAAAATCAGTACCCTATGCGCTTGCTACTCTTCGCTAGCCTGGCCTGGCTGCTTACTTTCAGCGCGGCTGCTCAAAGCACCGTGCGCGGCAAGGTGCTCGATGGCAAAGACCAGAGCCCGCTCATCGGGGCCAATGCCGTGCTCATTCACCTGCCCGACTCGGTGCGCACCGGCTCGGCCGTGGGGGCCGACGGCAGCTTTGAGATAACGGGCGTGGCGCCGGGGCGCTACGTGTTTCTGGCCTCGTTCATTGGCTACCGCGACCAGCGCCAGCCCCTTACCGTGCCGGCCGGCGGCGCGCCCATCACCATTGGCACCGTGAGCCTGGCCACCGGCGGTGTGGCCCTGAAAACGGTGGTGGTGACGGGCCAGGCGGTGCAGGCCGTGCAGCACGGCGACACCACCAGCCTCAATGCCAAGGCTTTTAAGGTAAATCAGGACGCTACGGCCGGCGACCTCGTGACCAAGATGCCGGGCATCTCGGTCGATGCCTCGGGCAAAACCCAGGCCCAGGGCGAGCAGGTGCAGCAGGTGCTCGTCGATGGCAAGCCTTTCTTCGGCACTGACCCCGACGCGGTGCTCAAAAACCTGCCGGCCGAGGCCATCGACCGGGTCGAGATATTTGACCAGCAGAGCGAGCAAAGCCGCTTTTCGGGCTTCAACGATGGCAATACCCAGAAGACGCTGAATATCATCACTAAGCCGCAGTTTCGCAACGGGCAGTTTGGGCGGGCCGTGGTGGGCGCCGGGCCGGGCAGCTCGCCCACCAGCAACCAGGCTGGCCGCTACCGGGCTAGCCTGAATCTCAACGACTTTCACGGCGACCGGCGCATGACGGTGCTGGCCCAGAGCAACAACGTGAACGAGCAAAACTTCGGCACCGACGACCTGCTGGGGGTTATCGGCAACTCGGCCCCCGGCGGGGGGCGGGGCGGCGGGGGCGGCGGCTCGGGCGCTAACCCCGGCGATTTTTTGGTGAACCAGAGCGGCGGCATCAGCAAGACCACGGCGGCGGGCCTCAACTACTCGAATACCTGGAATAAAAAGACGGAGCTAACCGGCAGCTATTTCTACAACCACTCGAATAACACGCTGAACAGCACCACCAACCGCCAGTTTGTGACCGGGGCGCTGTACAACGAAAATTCGCTGTCGGGCAGCGCCAACACCAACCACCGCGCCAATTTCCGGCTCGACCAGAAAATCGACTCCATGACGTCGGTGCTGTTTCGGCCGCGCCTTTCGTGGCAGCAAAACGACGCCAGCAAGACGCTGGCCGGCATCACTTCGCGGGAAAATGTGACGCAGAGCCAGATTAATACGCTGTACCAGAGCAACAATCAGGCAATCAACCCCGGCGGCGACGTGCTGCTGCGCCGCAAGCTGGGCCGCCGCGCCGGGCGCACGCTCTCGCTCAGCCTCAACGGCCAGTATACCGGGCGCACGGGCACGTCCATTCTCAACACCACCAACATCGGCAGCACGGCCACCAACCTCAACCAGAAGTCGCTGCTGACCCAAAACAGCGGCAGCATCGCCGGCAACCTGTCTTATACCGAGCCGGTGGGCCAGCACGCCCAGCTGCAAGCCAACTACGCCCTGAGCTACGCGCCCAACAACTCGGATAAGCGTACCTACGACTTCAACAACGGCGACCAGCAATACTCGCGCCTCGACACAGCGCTGAGCAACGTCTTTACTAATTACTATCTTACGCAGGGCGGCGGGCTGAGCTACCGCTACAATACGCGCAAAATTCAGGCCTCCATCGGGGCCAACGGGCAGGTGGCGCGCCTGCAAGGCGACCAGACGTTTCCGCGCCCCGGCCCGGTCGATTATACGTTTTACAGCGTGCTGCCCCAGGCCATGCTGATGTGGCGGCCCGACCGCGAGCACAACCTGCGGCTGTTTTACCGCACCAACACCAACGCGCCGAGCATCAACCAGCTGCAAGCCGTGGTGAACAACTCGAACCCCTTGCAGCTGACCATCGGCAACCCGTTCCTGCACCAGGAATACGCCCACAATATGGTGGCCCGCTACTCGGCTACCAAGGCCGGCAAGTCGAGTAATTTTTTCGCCCTGCTCGCGGGCAGCTACACCCAGAACCCCATCTCGAACCGCACCATCGTGGCGAGCCGCGATACTACCATCGTGCCCGTCGGCACCGACCAGGCCCTGCGCCTGCCGGCCGGCGGCCAGCTCACGCAATCCACTAATCTTCAGCAGCAGTACACGCTGCGGGCGCTGGCTAGCTACGGCCGGCCGCTGACGGTTATCAAGTCGAATATTAACCTGAGCCTGGGTGCCAACTACAACCAAACTCCGGGCCTGGTGAATGAGCAGCTCAACTACGCCCGCACGCCCTCGCTCACGGGCGGCCTCACGCTGAGCAGCAACGTGAGCGAGAAGCTGGACTTCACGCTCTTCTCCAACTCGACGCAGAGCTACGAGCGTAATACGCTACGCAAACAATTGGATAACAGGTACTTTAATCAACTTACCCGCCTGCGCCTGAGCTGGATTGTGGGGCCGGGCATCTCGTTCCAGACCGACATAACCCACACGCTGTACCGGGGCCTGAGTGCCGCCTACAACCAGGATTATGTGCTCTGGAATGCCAGCATCGGCAAGAAGATTTTTCCGGGCCAGCGCGGCGAAATCAAGCTCTACGCCTTCGATATTCTCAAGCAGAACCGCGCCATTCAGCGCAACGTGACGGTGGCGTACTACGAAGACGTGCAAACCACGGTCTTGCAGCAGTATTTCATGCTGATGTTTACCTACAATATCCGCTCGGCTAATATGACGACCCTGCCCACCGCCCCCGATGGCCCCGGGGGCCGGCGCGGGCGCGGCGGCTTTGATGGCCCGCCCGGTGGCGGCGGTGGCCCACCCGGTGGTGGCCCCGGTGGCTTTGGCGGCCCTCCCGGCGGCTAGCGTGCCCGGCGCTACTATCGATAAAGAACATCAGGCTGACGCGAGGACGCGGCGCTACCGCTTTGCTGGGATTAGTACCCTAGCGGCGGGGAGAGCTACGTCCTCGCGTCGGCCTGACGTTCTTTACAGCTTGTGTTCAAGCGGCATCTTTCCGTTTTTCAGCTAACTTGCCAACCGTAGGCGGCGTGATACGTTGACTGGCATATCGTTATGAGAAAACTTTTCCCGGCCTTGCTGCTGGGGCTAGCCAGCCGCCCGGCGCTGGCCGCCGCCCCGCCCACCGTGCCCGCCAGCCTCGACGTGGCGGGCCTGCACCTGACCCTGGACGATGAAGCCCGGCAGCTGGTGCAGGCTAAGGTAAACAGCCTCTGCCGCCACCCGGCGTCGTTTGAGGCGCGGGTGGCGCTGGCCGAGGCCGCGTTTCCGCTCATCGACCAGGTGCTGGCCGAGGAAGGCGTACCGGCCGATTTTCGCTACCTGGTGCTCCAGGAAAGCGCCTTGCAGGGCAACGCCGAGAGCGCGCACGGAGCCGTGGGCTACTGGCAGCTCAAGCGCGAAACCGCCCTCAGCCTGGGCCTGACCGTGAACGGCAGCATCGACGAGCGCCGCCACCTCACGGCCAGCACGCGCGCCGCCGCCCGCTACCTCACCCGCAATAACGCCACGCTGCACAACTGGGCCAATGCCCTGCTCAGCTACAATACCGGCCTGGGCGGCGTGCGCCCCTACACCCAACCCGCCGACGCCGACGCCACCGATATGGCTTTCACGGCCGATACCAACCAGTATCTACTCGATTTTCTGGCTCAAAAAATTGCCTTTGAGCCGGTCTGCGCCCAGCACGCGGTGCCCTTTGTGCCCTGGCGCGAGGTGCCCGCCGCCCCCGGCCAAACGCTAGCTGAGCAGGCCGCTGCCCTTACCACCGACCCTGACGCCCTGGCCCAGCTCAACCCCTGGCTACTAGCCCGCGCCGTGCCGCAGGATGGCCACGCCTACACCCTGCTCGTGCCGCTGGCCGGCGCGCCACCCGTGGCCGCTAGCCCGGCGCCGGCGCACACCTCAACCCTGCCCGCCGCGGCGTTGCCTGCGCCTACCTACCTGCGCATCAATGGAATAAAAGCAATGTTGGCCCGCCCCGGTGAAACGGCCGCGGCCCTGGCCCAGCGCGGCGGGGCTAGCCTAGGCTTCTTCTTGAAAGTGAATGAGCTGGACCACGACGAGCCGCTGGCTCCCGGCGAGCCCTACTTCTTTCAGCGCAAAAAGGAAGCGGCTGAGGAGGACTACCACGTGCTGGCGCCCGGCCAGAGCCTGGCCGCCGTGGCCCAGCACTACGGCGTGCTGCGCCACGCCCTGCGCACCTTCAACCACCTGCCCAACGACGAGGCCATTCGCCCGGGCCTGGTGCTGTGGCTGAGCCACAGCCGCCCGCGCAACATTGCGGCCGAGTATCAGCCGGTGCCGGGTACGCGGCCGGTAGCAACCGCCCGGCCGGTGCCTTTGCCAGCGTCCACCCCGGCGCCGGTAGTAGTCGCCAGCCCTGCCCCTGATGACAACGATGAGCTAGCCAGCATCAACGACTTGCCAACCGAGGTGCCGGGCCCGCCGGTGCAGCCCCTGCCCGTGCCGCACCCGGCCGTGGTGGTGGCTAGCCCGGCTGCTCCCAGCCGCCCGGCCCTACTGGCCCCGGTGGCGGTGCGGCCGGTAGCAGCACCGACGGCTCGCCCAATGGCCGATTTTAGCCATCCCTACCTGGTGGCACCCGGCGAAACGCTGTATGCGCTCGCGCGCCGCGTGGGGGTGCGCCCCGCCGAGCTAGCCGCCTGGAACGCCATCTCGCCCGCTACCCCGCTGCGGGCCGGCCAGCTGCTGCACCTCAGCCCGCCCGCCGCCGAGCCAGCTTTGCCTAGCGAATACGGCCTCCCCGGTGTGTATACGGTAGCTAGCGGCGATACCTTTTACAGTATTTCGCGGCGCTACAACTGCACCGTAGCTGAGCTACTGGCGCACAACGAGCGCGCTACCCTGGCATTGCGCGTTGGGGAAACGTTGCGCGTGCCCCGGCAGTAGCGCGCTGCTACTGGCCTCACAACAAGCCCCGCTCACGTATTGTGAGCGGGGCTTGTTATTAATTTCCTACTTGCTGGCAATCAGCTTATAGCTTATTAAGCGCTACGGCGCGGTAGGCAGCGGCGCGGCCCACGGCCGCCTTGAGGTCGTCTTGCAGGGCGCGGCTGCTAAGCACGCGCGGGTGCAGGTCGAGCAAGGTGCCGTCTTCGGCAATGACGACGGCACTAGGCAGGCGCTCAATACTGTAGGCCTGGCGCACGGCCTCGCGCTGCCCCGTCGGCACGTAGGCCTGCACGCCGCTCAGCGCGGGCTCGGCGCAGGCCACCGTTTGCTGCCAGTTGGTGAGCGACTCGTCTAAGGCGGCCATGACGATGACGATGGGCTGGCCCGCTAGGCTGGCAGTTAGTTCTTTTAGAAAGGGGATTTCGCGCTGGCTAGCCGGGAAACGACTGTCCCAGAACATCAGGTACACCAGCTTGCCCCGGAAGTCGGCCAGCGACAGATTTTGACCATCAACGGTGCGCAAGAGTACCGGCGGCGCAGCACTGCCGATGGCAAACGACTGATTATCGGCTAGGTCGGTGCGCAGCAGGGCCACCCAGCCAGCCGGCGCCTGGGCCGTAGCGGCGTAAGTGTTCAGCATGGCCTGGGCGTGCGCCACGTGCCCCTGCCGGATGGTTTCGAGCACAATGCGACCCAGCACTACGGGGCGAGCCTGCGCGCGCAATAACTTGTCGGCCAGCTGGTAGCACACGGGGTAATAATCGGGGTTTGTTGGCTGGTGGCCAGTAATGCGGGCCTGGTAATGCACGTAATCCAGCAGAAAATCCTGATAGTGCTGGCTGGTCACGGCCAGCTCATTGCCGGGCAGCAGGCCAGGTTCTTGCAGAAAATTATAGTAGTCGGCCGAGAGCTCGATGCGCGGCTGGCCGGCCACAGTTTGCTCGCGCAGGTCGGCGTAGGTGAGGCGGTCTTCGGCGTAGGCATAAGCAATATCGGCCTCGGCGTAGGCCTCAAAAGCGGGCGTAAAATTGCCGCGGTGGCTAGCCTGCTTCAACAAGCTGCTTTCGTGGTCGCGCCGGTAATCCAGAAACGATAGAAAGCCTTTTTCTAACAGCTTAATATTTTCCGGTAATACTTGATAATCTTCGTTGTTCAGATATTTACGGCTCAGGTCTTGCAAGTAATTATTGGCCGCTGCGGCCGGCCGGTGGGCGCCGCCATCGCCAGAGTCAAACTTACCGGTGGCAGCCAGGTCTGCGGCATCGCCGCGCAGTTCCAGCACGTCGCCAGGCTCCAAAAAAACGGGCATTTCCTCGTCGCCGTAGCTGAACTGCGCCAGCGTAGGCCGCGAAACGGGCACCGAGATACTAAAGTCGCCGTTGGGCCCGACGTGCACGGCGCGCTGCTGCTCGTGGGTGGCTAGCGGCTGGCTCCACCAGCTCAGTAGCAGCTTTTCGGTGCCAGTGTTAGTCAGGTGGCCGCGCAGCTCGGCCGTAGTTTGGGCCACCACGGGAGTTGCCAGCAGGCTCAGACCTGTCAGCCAAAGGGTTAGTGCTTTCATGCAGGAGAGTGAGTGAATTGGGCAAACACGAAAGTTCGTAATTTGTTGCCCCGCGTCACTATGCCAAACCGGTACCGGGCGTTCCCTTCGCCGCGCAGTTCCAAAAATTGTCGCCAGCTTTGCGCCCCCAAACCCATTTCCCGGCCCCATGTCGCAGCACAAAGAAGTCAAGCTCGTAACTACCCACCAGATGCTGGCCATGAAGCAGCGGGGCGAAAAAATCTCCATGCTCACGGCCTACGACTACTCGATGGCCCAGATTCTGGACGGCGCCGGCGTGGATGTACTGCTTGTGGGCGACTCGGCCTCCAATGTGATGGCGGGCCACGAAACCACCTTGCCCATCACCCTTGACCAGATGATTTACCACGCCCAGAGCGTGGTGCGCGCCGTAAAACGCGCCTTTGTGGTGGTCGATATGCCTTTTGGCTCGTACCAGGGCAACAGCAGCGAGGCGCTGCGCTCGGCCATCCGCATCATGAAAGAAAGCGGCGGCCACGGCATCAAGCTCGAAGGCGGGGCCGAAATTAAGGACAGCATCGTGCGCATTCTCACGGCCGGCATTCCGGTGATGGGTCACCTTGGCCTTACGCCCCAAAGTATCTATAAATTTGGCACTTACAACGTGCGCGCCAAGGAAGAAGCCGAGGCCAACAAGTTGATTGAAGACGCCCACCTGCTCCAGGAAATCGGCTGCTTCGGGCTGGTGCTGGAAAAGATTCCGGCGGCCCTAGCCAAGCGCGTGGCCGAGGAGCTCACCATCCCGGTTATTGGCATCGGCGCCGGCCCCGACGTAGATGGCCAGGTGCTGGTCGTGCACGACGTGCTCGGCATCACCAAGGAGTTTAAGCCGCGCTTTCTGCGGCGCTACGCCGAGCTGCACGACATCATGACTGCCGCTGTGCAGCACTACGTGGCCGACGTAAAAAATCGCGAATTTCCGAGCAAGGAAGAAGGCTATTAGTCTGTTAAGCAAGAATTTACCCTTGCTTCTGCACTGCTCGGCGGCGGATTAAGACTCTCCGTTGGCCGCGGGTTCTTACCTTCGCGACCAGCAAGCCATTCGTTCGGGTAGTCACGCTGAACAAACCCGCCCCAGCGCGGGCGGGCCGCTAGCTATTTTTTGGCGAACAGATTATTTTTCCCGCAGCGTGCGCTGCGGCTTCTTGCTGCGTGAATCGTCCGAACCTGTGGGCCGAAGGCCGGGAAATTATTTTTGAAGACAATCACCTGTTGGTGATTAATAAGCCCGCCGGCATTCTGGTGCAGGGCGACGAAACCGGCGACGAGCCGCTTTCCAAAAAAGCCGAGGAATACCTGAAATTCAAGTATAAAAAGCCCGGCGCCGCCTTCGTGGGCGTGGCCCACCGCATCGACCGGCCGGTGTCGGGCATCGTGGTGCTAGCCAAAACCAGCAAGGCTCTGAGCCGCCTGAACGAGATGTTCCGCGACAGCCAGATGCAGAAAACCTACTGGGCCCTCACCGGCAAGCCGCCCGTGCCCGAGCAGGGCAAGCTGGTGCACTGGCTGGTGAAGGACCCCATGCGCAACGTCACGAAGGCCTACACCGACAAGCACGGCCAGGGTCAGCGCTCCGAGCTGAGCTACGAGCTGCTGGGCCCCGCTGCCAACCGCTATCTGCTGCAAGTGAACCCCGTAACGGGCCGCCCGCACCAGATTCGGGTGCAGCTGGCTACGGGCCTGGGCACCCCTATTGTCGGCGATGTGAAGTACGGCTTCCTCAACCCGCTGCCCGACGTGAGCATCGCGCTGCACGCCCGCCAGCTCGAATTGCAGCACCCGGTTACCAAAGAAGCTATGACCTTTGTGGCACCTCTGCCCGACGCCCCGCACTGGGATGCCGCGCGGGCCTTTTATAACGAGCCGGCTGGCTAGGGATGCTTAGAAACCGGCCGGTAGTCGAGGCCGAAGTTTTTGGCGTAGTCGGCTAGCGGCTCCAGGCCCATGCTGGCGCGTCGCTCATCCACGTGCGCTTCGTCAGCGATGGGCAGAAATTCGATTTTGCCCGTGTCCGGGTTGGAGTGCAGCTGGCTGCCGTAAATCTGCGGTTTGTTTTGAAAAGTCAGCACCCGGTCTTCAACCAGGGCCAGGTTTTGCTTGGCCATTTCGCCCTTGGCGGCCGCTGTGCGCATCACGGGCAGGTATTTCTGCATGGTAGCCAGGTTAGAATGCTGGATAACGAGGAAGGCCGCCAGGCTGCCCGAACGGCCCACCAGGCTAGTGCCAGGCCAACCGTACTTGTCGATGATAGCCATGACGCGGGGCAGGTTGCGGGCATCGGCGCGCTGCATCTGGCGCCACAGCGAATCCATCTGGGGCGATTTGGAGCCGTATTTTTCCTCCGTGGGGGCTATCTGGCGGCGCAGCCCCTGGTCCGACTCCAGGATTTCGGCCAGTTTACGCTTTAGTGGCTGATTAAGCTTGGCTTCGGCTTGTATCACAGTGGCTTGCAGCTTGCGTAGCATGGGTTCCCAGCGCTTATCGGGGTGCAAGGCAGTGAGGTCGCTGTCGGTTTTGAGGTGCGTCATGTCATCCCAACCGGCGGTGGTAGCCCGGTCGAGGTTTTGGAAAGCCTTCGCGGCCTCGCCCGCCAGCGCCCAGCTGCACGCCGCATTGTAGAAGTCGCTTGCGGTGGGCTGGGCTGCTTTCTGCCGAAAGCTTTCTTCATACCGCTGGGCCGACTCGCGGTATTCCTTGTTGTGGTAAGCCGCCAGGGCCTGGGTGCGGAGCGTGGCAAAAGTTGTCTGGGCCTGAGCCGCCGTGCTCCAGCATAGCCCTAGCGCAAGTAGTAAAGTGTATTTCATAGGCTTACGTAACGCGTGGCGCGCGGCAATTGGTATGTACTTGGTAAGGTTTACGCTGCGAATTACCATGCGGGGCTTCTTGGCTAGCCAAGCTGCTTTACAATGCCTAGCGCAGCTTCGGGGCGCAGTGTAACATTATGGCATTGTGCAAGCGCAGGGTCATTCTGGCTAAACAACGGCCGTAATTTTGTCTTAACGGTTGAACTAAGCCCCTCGCGAATATGCTTGTGCGGGCGGCGCTCGCCTCACGTTTACTTCATTACCGAATGGTCATCCTGGTTTTCTTCGTTGCCCACTATTACCTGTCGCTGTTCACGCAGACGTTTTACTTGCACCGCTATGCGGCGCATAAAATGTTTACGATGAACAAGTTCTGGGAAAAATTCTTCTTCCTCTTCACGTACATCTGCCAGGGCAGCTCGTTTTTGTCGCCGCGCGCCTACGCGCTGCTGCACCGCATGCACCACGCCTACTCCGACACGGAGCTGGACCCGCACTCGCCGCTGTTTTCCAACAACGCGTTTGATATGATGTGGAAGACCAAGAACATCTACAACGACGTGCTCAATAATAAGTACGAGCTGGCCGAGCGCTTCGAGGGCGACTACCCGGTGTGGCAGGCCGTGGAGGACTTTGGCGACAAGTGGTACTCGCGCTTGGGCTGGGGCACGCTCTACGTGCTGTTCTACATCCAGTTTGCCACCGCCTGGTGGCAGTATCTGCTGCTGCCGATTCACTTCCTGATGGGACCCATCCACGGCGCCATCGTGAACTGGGGCGGCCACAAGTACGGCTACCAGAACTTCGACAACCACGACCACAGTAAGAACACGCTGGCGCTTGATTTCTTGGCATTCGGCGAGCTGTTTCAGAACAACCACCACAAGCTGCCCATGCGCGTCAACTTCGGCGTAAAATGGTGGGAGTTTGACCCCACCTACGTGGCCATCTGGACCCTGGACAAGGCCCGCATCATCAAAATCAAGCGCAAGAACGTGCAGCCCAAGCAGCGCACCAAAAAGCTGGCCCAGGCCGCTTAATTGCCAACCTGGCACATTAAAAAGAACGGGCGGCCTCGCGAGAGGCCGCCCGTTCTTTTTGTGGCTAGCGGGGGCTAGCCAGGCTATTTCTGCAATACCAGCACGCCATTCAGGATGAACGTGCTGCCCTCGCTAGCCACCAGATTGTAGACCGGCTGCTCGCCGCCTGCGTATTCCTGCTTACGCAGCACAGTATGCGGCTCGTAGGCCTGCGTGTGCGCGTTGAGGCAGAGAATCTGCTCGCCTACTGCTACTTCGCCGGCGGGCTTGGGGCCGGCCAGAGTGGGCAGCGGGTGGTTGGGCGTGGCCTCCAGCACCCGGCTGGCGAGGTGCGCGTGGGTGGACCCCTGGCTAGCCTGCTCGCGCACGGCCACCACGTCGAGGCGCGTGAGGGCGTAGTTTTTGGCGGCGTGCACCGTCAGCCCCTGCACTTCGGCAAAGCCTAGCTGGCGGGTTTCGGGGTGGATGGAAGCCACGCGGTCGCCGGCCACAATGTCGCGCAGCGGCTTGTGGCCGCCATCGGCCAAGGCCACGAGTTGGTGGCCCGGAAAGCAGATGTCGCTGCCGTAGTGGCCGGCCTCGGCGTGCAGGTCCTTGCCCTGGTTGAGGTTCTTATACTGCTGAAAGCTCAGCTCCTTCGAGAGCACGTAGCTCAGCTTGAGCACGAAGTTGGGCTCCTGCTTGTCGATGGCGTGGATGTCCTCGAAGTACTTCTCCCACACCTTGCCGTCGGCCGTAAAATCGGGCAGCAGCGCCTGGTAGCGCTTGCCGTTTTCAGTGGTGTAGAAAATCATGGTGCCGATTTCCTGCATCCCGGCTTTGGCCACCAGCTTATACAGGTCGATGCGCTTCTTCAGGCCATCGTCGCCGGTGATGAAGTAGGGTTTGCGGGCTTCGTAGCGGTCGAGCACGTAGGCGTTCTCAAACTTGACGTAGCTCTCGGTGTCCAGGTCTTTGATTTGAAAGGCCTTGGCTTTCTGGTACTCTTCGAGCGTGAGGGGGCGCGGGTTGGGTTGGGCCAGGGCCGCGCCGCTGCCAAGCAGCAACAGGCTAGCCGTGAGAAAATAGTTGCGCATGTAATTGATTTTAAATCGTTTGTCATGCTCGGCATGACAAACGGATTTTCCCTGAACCAGTTATTTATGACACCTGCGTGAAAGCCTCTGCGAAGGCCTGCATCTCATCCATTCGCCCGATGCTGACGCGGCACCACTGCTTGCCATTAAACTCCCAGTTGCGGATGCTCACGCCGCGCTTGCCCATTTCCTCCACAAAGCGCTTGCCGTCCATTTTGATGGGAAACATCACGAAGTTGGTAACCGACGGAATGTACTCGTACCCTTCGCGCTTGAGCACGTCGTAGAGAAACTGCTTGGACGCCAGCGTTTTCTTCAGCGCGTCCTGCATGTAGGCCTGGTCCTGGTAGCTCACTACCGCCGCCCGAATGGCCGGCGCCGAAATGCTCATCGGGCCTACGGCGTACTGAGCCAGCGTTTTAATCATTTCGGGCTGCGCCACGAGGTAGCCCACGCGCAGGCCGGCAAAGCCGTAGAGCTTGGAAAAGGTGCGCGCTACCATGACGTTCTGGCCCTGCTTCACAGCATCCATCAAGGACGAGCCGCGCGGGTCGGGCAGGTAGTCAATATAGGCTTCGTCGATAAAAACGGGCGTTTTCTTGGAAACCCGCGCCGTGAAAGCCTTCAGCTTGGCCATGTCGAGCACGGTGCCGGTGGGGTTGTTGGGATTGCAGAGGTACACGAGCGCGGTGCGGCCGTCGATTTTCTTTTCCATCGCCTCCAAGTCCAGCTTGTAATCGGCCGTAAGGGGCACGGCCACGATGGGCGCCTTAAACTTCTCGGCCTTGCGCGGCAGGTCGGCATACGACGGGTCGCCGGTGATGATGGCGCCCTGCTGCCCAAAGTGCATGGCCGCCGCCAGCAGTAGCGGGCTAGACCCCGCGTCGAGCATAATGTACTCGGGCGTCAGGCCCTCAAAATCCGCGATTTTTTGCATGAGGTCGCGCGCCTGCAGCGGGTACTGGTAACAGCTCGTGAGCGAATCCGTGATGGCCTGCTTGGCCTTGTCCGATGGTCCAAACGGGTTTTCATTGGCCGAGAGCCGGGCGCGCAGCTGCACCGGAGCGGCCAGTAAGGCTTCCTCATCGGTGAGCTGGCTAGCCAGCGGCGAGAGGCGCTCGGCGGGGCGGGTGGCCGCCAGCGCGTCCAAACCCGTGGGCAACAGGGCCGCGCTGCCGGCTAGCAGCGCGCCCGACTTTATCCAGCTTCGGCGGTTCATCAGGTCTTGCATGAGCGTAGAGAAGTAAAATTTAAACCATTGACTGAAAAATACTTAGCTTTTAACCGTAGGGTAGCTCACGCGCTGGTTGCTGAGGCGGCTGTGCACGGCCGCCACCACGCTGCGCGCCGACTCGAAAGCGCCGGCCATCCAGGCGGTGAGGTAAGTAGTGTGCTCGCCCGCGAAATACACGTGGCCCTCGGGCCTGAGCAGTGCCTGATAAAGAGTCTGGCGCTCCTCGGGCGAGTACAAAGCCCAGCCGCCCAGGCTGTGGGGCTGCTTGTGCCAGCTCACTGAGTATGACTGCTCAAACTCTTTGGGGTACTGCGGGTGAATGAGCTGACCCTTTTGCAGCGCAAGCTGCTCGCGCTGGGCGTAGGTCAGCTCCCCCACCCGCTGGGCCTTCTCGTTGAAATTATAGTAGCCAATGAGGATGCCCTTCTGGCTCTGGTAGTCGTACGACGGATAGAATATCTGCGTCAACTCATTGTTAGTGTGCGTAATGCCACCGTAAATCTGCTCATCCTCCTCCCAAAAGCGCCGCTTGAACTGCAAGCCAATCTTACCAACCTGGATGTAGGGCACCCGGTCGATGGCCCGGCTCACATCGCCGGAGAAATTATGAGTCAGGTTGCTCAGCACCGGCAGCGGCAGGGTGCAGATGCACAAGTCGCCGGCCAGCGCGTGAGTGCCCTGCGCATCGGTATAAGTCACCGTCACGCCCTGCGGCTGGTTCTGGATGGTGGTTACTTCAGCCCCCAGCTTAAGGCAGTCGGCCACGCGCTTTTCCAGGGCCTGGGCAATGCGGTCCATGCCGCCCACGGCTTGAAACATAGTCATTTGCAGCTCATAAGTGTACTCGGCCACGTTGTAGAAGTCGGGGTCGAGCAGGCCCGAGCTCACAATATCGGTCAGCCGGTGAGGGTTGCTGAGCTTGCCGGCAACGTTGCCCGCGCCCGGTGCTTCGGCATAGCCGCGCCGCGACGAAGCTTTATAGAGCTTATCAAGGTCGAGGCCACCTTCGGCGCGCAGATACTCCAGCACTTTGGCACTGTCTTCGGCCGAAAGGGCAGTATCTATCTGATTCTGGCTTACTACTTTGGCTAGCAGCTCGCTCATGTAGCCCCGCATGTCGTTGTGAATCTCGCGGGCCCGCACCTTTTTATTCGACAGCGGTCCCTTGCCCTCGGCAAAGTAGTAGCTGCCCTCGTTCACGTTGTTATACACCTCCAGCGGCACTCCTAGCTCCTTGCAATAGTGCATGCTGAGCTGGTGATGATGCGGAATGCGTGAAGGCCCGGCGTTGAAATACAGTCCTTTATCAAAGACTGCCGTTTGCTGCGAATTGGTCGTTTCGGTAGTAGTGACGCCGTCGCGCACGCTCCAGCAGCGGCCGCCGCTTCGCTGCCGAGCCTCCAGGATGGTGCAGCGGTAGCCCAGCTTGCGCAACTCGTAGGCGGCCGTCAGGCCGGCTAGGCCACCACCCAGCACGATAACGTGCTTGCCCTGGCCACTGCCTGCCCGCAGGTCGAAGGCGTGCACGGGCGCAGCGGGTAACAGGTTCAGCGCCAGAATAGCTGGATACGCCCCGGCTCCGAGCGCTGCACTTTTGGTCAAAAAGGCCCGACGGGAGATAGCATTTTCCATCAAACTGAATTATGACCTAAAAATTAAGGGATAATTTTTACAAATCAAGCATAATTAACCAGAATACCCTCTATTTAAGGGGTAACTTTTAATAAAAATTTACTAAATCTTAAAAATACCCCCCTAACAATGACAGCAAGACTTTAATCGGCTTATCCGCCTTCATCTTAGCTAGCATTCCGTGCTTACTTACAATAGTTGGGCAAGGCATGGCGGTAGTAACCTTTTCACGCCGTACCTTTGCGGCCCGAAATACACTTCACCCAGACGCACGAGTTGCGTCGCACAACCCCTAAGGTTTATGGCAGTTAAAATCCGCCTCGCCCGCCGTGGCCGCAAAAAGGCCGCGACTTACGACATCGTAGTAGCCGACGCCCGCGCTCCCCGCGATGGCCGCTTCATCGAGAAGCTCGGTACCTACAACCCCAACACCAACCCCGCCACCATCAACTACGACGGTGACCGCGCCTTTTACTGGGTGATGAATGGCGCACAGCCCACCGAAACGGTGCGCGCGATGCTGGCCTACCGCGGCGTACTGCTGCGTCGTCACCTGCAACTCGGCGTTACGAAGGGCGCCCTGACCCAGGAAGTAGCCGACCAGCGCTACCAGCAGTGGCTGAGCGAGAAAGACGCTAAAATCGAAGCCAAGAAGTCTGGCCTCGTAGATACCAAAGCGGAGAGCCGCGCTGCTGCTCTGGCTGCCGAAACCAAGGTGAAAGAAGCCCGCGCTACGGCCCTGGCCGCCAAGCAGGCTGCTGCCCTGGCCGCTGCTACCCCGGCTCCGGCTGCTGCCGAAGGCGAAGCTACCGAAGGCTCGACGGAAACCGCCGAAACTTCGGCCGAGGCTGCCGCTTAGTTTTGGGGGCACCCCGCTACGAAAGAACGTCATGCCGAGCGCGCTCGGCATGACGTTCTTTTTTGAGCCCGCGCCCGCATTTTTGTTCATTCGCTTACTCCGCTCCCCCGGCCATGACTCTCGACGAATGCTTTGAGCTAGGTTTTATTGTGAAGCCCCACGCCCTCAAAGGCATGATGGTGACCCAGTTGGACGTAGATGACGCGGCTACCTACGACCGGCTCAAAACCGTGTACCTGGCCTTGCCCACCGCGCCTACCAAGCTCACCGCCTACAGCGTGGAGCGCGTCAACCCGCAGGACGGCCTGCGGGTGCTGCTCAAATTGCGCGGCATCGACCGCATCGAGGAAGCCGAGCCGCTACGCGGCGCCAAGCTCTGGCTGCCGCTGAGCGAGCTACCCGCGCTTGAAGAACACCAGTTTTATTTTCACGATGTCATTGGATTTCAAGTTGTTGATGAAAAAGAAGGCGAACTAGGCGTAGTGGAGAACTTCTACGAGCTGCCGCAGCAAGACGTGCTAGCCATGCGCTACAAAGGCCAAGAAGTGCTGCTGCCGGTGGTAGATGAGCTAGTGAGCCACGCCGACATGGAGGCCAAGAAGCTGTTTGTCAATATGCCCGAGGGCTTGCTCGACATCTATATGAACCCCGGCGCCCATAAAAATCCGAACGCCGACTAGGATAACTTTTGCCAGGTAGCCGCGCGCGCCTTGAAATAAGGCAGATGGCTAGCTACAAAATCTGTGAAATCAGTTTTACTCTGCGCTATTCCGTGATTCGGTTCGACATTCTCACCTGCCAGCCGGACTTGCTCGACAGCCCGTTTGCCCACTCCATCGTGAAGCGGGCACAGGACAAGGGCCTAGCCGAAATCTGCGTGCACAACCTGCGCGATTACGCCATCAATAAGCACGGCCAGCTCGACGACTACGTGTTTGGCGGCGGGGCCGGCATGGTGCTGCGCGTGGAGCCTATTGCCAGCTGGATTGATGAATTGCAGACTCAGCGGAAGTACGAGGCCATTATCTACCTCACGCCCGATGGCGAAACGCTGCGCCAGCCGCTGGCCAACCGGCTCTCGCTGCTGGGCAACGTGCTTATCATTTGCGGCCACTACAAGGGCGTAGACCAACGCATTCGTGACCAGTATGTTACGCACGAAATCAGCCTCGGCGACTTCGTGCTGAGCGGGGGCGAACTGGCCGCCGCCGTGCTGGTCGACGCCGTGGTGCGACTGCTGCCCGGCGTGCTGGGCAATGAGGAATCGGCGCTGTCCGACTCTTTCCAGGATGACCTGCTGGCGCCGCCCGTGTACACCCGCCCGGCCGAGTGGCGGGGGCTAGCCGTACCCGAGATTCTGCTTTCAGGCAATACGCCCAAGATTGAGGAATGGCGGCACGAGCAGGCGCTGGCCCGCACCCAGGCCCGCCGTCCCGACTTGTTGCAGTAGCGACCGAGCGTGGCTGGTAGCATCTGCATAAGCTAGCCACTGTTGCAGGCACTAATTGTAACGTAATAAGATGCTTCGCAAGCGGACGTTAGCTGGACATGACAAAAGAGTTTGCATTTGCGCGCTTAATTTTCTATCTTTGCGCTCCGTTTCGCAAAATACCAACCTGTGGGCAGCGGCGCTGCCTGCTTTGTAATTCTTTTTTTCGCCATGAGCGTACTACTCGATTTCATTAATGCCGAAGGCCAGGAGCGCCGCGCCAGCTTTCCCAAGTTTGCCGCCGGTGACACCATCAACGTGCACGTAAAAATCCGCGAGGGCAACAAGGAGCGCATTCAGCAGTTCCAGGGCGTGGTTATCCAGCGCCGCAACCCCAGCAGCAACGGCGAAACCTTTACCGTGCGTAAGATTTCGAACCAAATTGGCACCGAGCGGATTTTCCCGCTGCTGTCGCCCAACATCGACAAAATAGAGCTGATTCGTCGCGGTAAGGTGCGTCGCGCCCGTCTGTTCTACCTGCGCGGCCTCTCGGGCAAAGCAGCTCGTATCAAGGAGCGTCGTCGCGACGTAGTAGCTGCCGCTTAAGCTGCGCTATTTCGCCTAGCCATTCAGCCGGCCTTTCCCTCGCGGGGAGGGGCCGGCTTTTTTGCGTTTGCTGCGGAGGGTCTGGCAACGTTGTCGGCAACGATTGCGCAGAAAAAGCAGTGCCTTAGACTGCCAAGCAGCTTGGGTTACGGCTAGCCGTCGGGAATTTAGCGGTTCGTTCCTACCCTTCCGCTCATGAACTCCCATCGTTTGGTGGCCGCGCTCGGCTTGCTGGGGCTGCTGGCGTTTGCGCCCACGGCCCCGCCCCACAAGACCAAGGTGTATTTGATTGGCGACTCCACGATGGCCAATAAAATTCCGGCTACTTTCCCTGAAACCGGCTGGGGGATGCCGCTGGTCACGTTTTTCGACTCCACGGTAGTGGTTGATAACCGGGCGCAGAATGGGCGCAGCACCCGCACGTTTATCGCCGAAAATCGCTGGCAGCCGGTGGTCGAGGCGTTGCAGCCGGGCGACTACGTGTTCATTCAGTTCGGGCACAACGACGAGTCGCCCGAGAAGGTGGACCGCTACACGCCGCCCGCCGACTTCCGGCGCAACCTGCTGCGGTTTGTGGCCGAGACGCGCAGCAAGCGGGCGCTGCCCATCTTGATTACGCCCGTGTCGCGGCGACAATTTGACAAAGATGGGCGCGTGAAGGAAACCCACGTCACGTACTCGGCCCTCACGGCCGCCGCCGCTGCCGAGGCCAAAGTGCCCTTGGTGGACCTCGACCGGCTGAGCCGCGAGCTGCTGCAAAAGATGGGCGATGAGAATTCCAAGCTGCTCTTCATGCAGCTAGCCCCCGGCGACCATCCCAATTACCCGCTGGGCCGCAACGACAACACGCACTTCAATGAGCTGGGCGCCCGCAAAATGGCGCAGCTCGTGGTGAATGACCTACGCGCCCAGCACATTGCGCTTGTCGAGCAACACCTCGCCAAAGCCTTGGCTAAGAACATGGTAGCTGCTCCGACCGGCGCAGCCGCCCAGCCTACTACTCCGTAAATGAAAGCGCTTTACCTATTGGCTGGCCTCAGCCTCACGGCCCTGGCTAGCCACGCCCAGACCACCGGCCCGCTCGTGGTGGCGGCCGACGGCAGCGGGCAGTTTCGCACGGTGCAGGCGGCTATTGATGCCGCGCCCAACCAAGCCGATAAGCCAGTTATCATTCAGCTCCAGCCCGGCACTTACCGCGAAAAAGTGACGGTGCCGACGCTGAAAACGCACCTCGTGCTGCGCGGCACCAACGCGGCCCGGACGGTTATCACCTACAGCGACCACGTGGGCCTGCCCGGCATTACCACCCCTAGCTCATACTCGGTGCTGGTGCAGGCCAACGACTTTACGGCTGAAAATGTAACGTTTGAGAACGCGGCAGGCTACACGGCCGGCCAGGCGGTAGCGCTGAACGTGGAGGGCGACCGGGCCATTTTCCGGCACTGCCGCCTGGTGGGCAACCAAGACGTGCTGCTGCTGGCCACCGGCGGCAGCCGGCAATACTACCAGGACTGCTACATCGAGGGCACCACCGATTTTATTTTCGGGGCCAGCACCGGCGTGTTTGACCACTGCGTGATTAAGAGCAAGAAAAACTCGTTTGTCACGGCCGCTTCTACGCCGCCTGGCCAGCCTTACGGCTTCGTGTTTATGGATTGCAAGCTGCTGGCCGACACGACCCTCGCCAAGAAAGTATACCTCGGGCGGCCCTGGCGGCCCCAGGCGCAGGTAGTGTACCTGCGCTGCGAGCTGGGCGGCCACATTGTGCCGGCCGGCTGGGATAACTGGAAAAACGCGGAGAACGAGAAAACTGCCTATTACGCGGAGTATAAGTCAGTTGGGCCCGGCGCGAAGCCGGCGGCTAGGGTACCGTGGAGCCACCAGCTCACGGCGCAGGAGGCAAAGAAATACACGCTGAAGCAGATTTTTGCGGGTAAAGAAGCCTGGGAGCCGAAGCACTAACGGCACGCGTTAGCTCCTGTCTTCACCAAAGGCGCCGCAATAAATGGTACCTTTGCCGGGTCATTGCTTCTCTCCCCTACCTCCTACCCCATGCGTATTTCCCGGCTAGCCGACCAACTGAGCGGCTCCGAAATTATTCGAATTGGCAATGCCGTGAGCGAGCAGATTCGCCAGGGCGCCACCATCTGCAACCTCACCATCGGCGACTTCGACCCCAAGCTGTTCCCCATTCCGGAGGCACTGCGCAAGGGCGTGATGGCTGCTTACGAGGCCGGCCAAACTAATTACCCGCCCGCCGCCGGCACTGCCGACCTGCGCCAAGCCGCCGCCGATTTCTTGCAGAAGCGCCTGGGCCTGAGCTACTCGCCCAACGATGAGCTGCTGGTAGCCGGGGGGTCGCGCCCGCTCATTTACGCGGCCTACCTGGCCCTGGTAGACCCCGGCGACCGTGTGGTGTACCCGGTGCCGTCGTGGAACAATAATCACTATTGCCACCTGTCGGGGGCTAGCCAGGTGATGGTGCCCACCCAGCCCGAAAACGACTTTATGCCCACGGCGGCGGAGGTGGCCCCCCACCTGGCCGGCGCCTCACTGCTGGCCCTGTGCTCGCCGCTCAACCCTACCGGCACGGTCTTTACCAAGGAGGTGCTGGAAGAAATCTGCGACCTCGTGCTGGCCGAAAACCAGCGCCGCGGGCCCGACGAAAAGCCGCTCTACATCCTCTACGACCAGATTTATTGGCTCCTGACCTTCGGCCAGACCCAGCATTTCGACCCGGTGAGTTTGCGCCCCGAGTTGCGCGACTACGTGGTGTACATCGACGGCATCTCGAAGTGCTTTGCCGCTACCGGCGTGCGCGTGGGCTATTCGTTTGGCCCCAAACTGGTAATTGACAAGATGAAATCACTGCTGGGCCACATCGGCGCCTGGGCGCCCAAGGCCGAGCAAGTGGCCACCGCCGCCCTGCTGCCGCAGGCCGATGTGGTCAATGACTACCTCACCGACCTGAAAAATGGCCTGCAAGCCAGCCTGGAAGCCGCCTACGAGGGCCTGAAAGCCCTGCGCAGCCAGGGCTACCCGGTCGATGCCATTACGCCGGCCGGCGCTATTTACCTCACGGCCCAAATTGACATCATCGGCCGCACCACGGCGGCGGGCACGGTGCTAGCCAGCACCAAGGAAATCACCGATTACCTGCTCACCGAGGCCCAACTGGCGGTGGTGCCGTTCAGCGCCTTCGGCGCCTCGGCGGCCGAGCCGTGGTTCCGCCTTTCGGTGGGCGCCGAATCGGCCGGCTCTATTCAGGCGGCGCTGCCGCGCCTGCAAGCCGCGCTGGATAAGCTGAAGTAGGCCGGCAATAGACTAAGGTTTTGATTTAAGGTAAAAAGACCGTCCAACTGAGTTGGACGGTCTTTTTGATTCTTACTCTCCGGCAGCCTACAGCGACACGCTACCCGTTTGCCGGATATCGCGCGAGGAGCTGCCCACCAGCAAATCGAACTTGCCGGGGGCTAGCACCCAGTCATTTTTGGCCTCGTCGTAGTATTTGAACGACTCAGCGGGCAGCGCGAGGGTTACGGTTTTAGTCTCGCCGGGCTTGAGGAAGACCTTTTCAAAGGCCTTCAGCTCCTTCTCGGGGCGCTTCACGGCCGTTTGGCCGGGCTTCACGTAGAGCTGCACCACCTCGGCGCCGGCCACCGGGCCGGAGTTGGTAACGGTGAGCTTGACAGTGGCGCTCTCCTTGCCGGGCGATACAGTGAGGGCGCCGTATTTGAAGGTGGTGTAGCTCAGGCCGTGGCCGAAGGCGAACTGCGGCGCTACTTTGTAGGTGTCGAAGTAGCGGTAGCCCACGTAAATGTCGTCCTTGTAGGTCTGCTTCAGCGGGTTGCCGGGCGTGCTCGGGTATTCGCCGAGCTTCATGGCGGGCGAGTCTTCCAGCTTCACGGGGAAGGTAAAGGGCAGCTTGCCCGACGGGTTTACGTCGCCGAACAGAATGTGGGCCAGCGCGTTGCCGCCTTCCATGCCGGGGTACCAGGCCTCCACGATGCCTTTGGCCTGGCTAGCCCAGGCCGACACGTCGATGGGCCCGCCGCCGAGCAGCACCACGGCCGTGCGCGGGTTGGCGGCCAGCACGGCCTGCACCAGCTCGTCCTGGCCGAAGGGCAGGTTCATGTCGGGCTTGTCGGTGCCCTCGGCGTCGTAGGCGTTGTCGCTCCACTTGGTGTAGTCGTAGCCGTGGATGGAGCCGCCCACGTAAATCACCACGTCGGCCGCCTTGGCGGCGGCCACTGCCTGCTGAATTAATTGCGGGTCAGCCTTTTGGCCGCGGGCAATGGTGTAGCCGGGGGTATAAGAGACATTGACGCCGCTACCCAGCTCATTCTTAATACCTTGCAGCGCCGAAACCTCGTACTTGGCCTTAATTTGGCCGCTGCCGCCGCCCATAGCATTCATGCGCTCGGCATTGGCCCCGATAACGGCCACCGTTTTCACCGACTTCTTGAATGGCAACAGATTACCCTCGTTTTTAAGTAGCACGATGCCTTCTTCGGCCACTTTGAGCGCAGTGGCCTGGTGCTCCTTGGTGTTGTAGGCGCCGGGCTGGCGCTTGGTGGGGCCTAGCTGGTGGGTGGCGTATAGCACGCGCAGAATGCGGCGCACCTTGTCGTCGAGCAGCGGTACTAGCGTGGGGTCTTTTTTGAGGGCCGCCAGGGCCGGGTCGGCTAAATAAAAGCGGTCGTAGTAGCTGCGGGCGGGCGCGGCGGCGCCCGCGCTGGCGGTAGCCTGGCTCTGGTCGACGTTGCCGTACATCATGGCCAGGTCGCTGCCCATTTCGAGGTCGGTGCCGTTGCGCAATGCCTCCTGGGTGTCGTGCACCGAGCCCCAGTCGCTCATTACCAAGCCTTTGAAACCCCACTCGCCTTTCAGAATGGTGTTCATCAGGTAGGCATTCTCAGTGGCGTAGGTGCCCCGAAACTTGTTGTAGGAGCCCATGAGCGAGTACACGCCGCCCTGCTGCACGGCGGCCCGGAAGCCGGGCAAATAGATTTCGCGCAGCGCCCGCTCGCTCATGTACACGTCGATGTCGTCGCGGTGGGTTTCCTGGTTATTGGCCGCGTAATGCTTCACGCAGGCCGACACACCCTGGCTTTGCACGCCCTGAATGTAGCCCACCACCATCTTCGACACCAGAAACGGGTCTTCACTCAGATACTCAAAGTTGCGGCCATTCAGCGGGGCGCGCACGATGTTGATGCCGGGGCCAAGGATGATATCCTTGCCGCGCGCGTTGGCTTCGCTGCCCAGCACCGTGCCGTAGGCGTGGCCCAGCGCGGGGTTCCAGGTGGCGGCCAGGGTGTTATTGGTAGGCAGGTAGGTGCCGGCGTCGTCGGCGCCCACGGGCGGCTTCCAGTTGCGGCCCTGCTCGGGGCGCACGCCGTGCGGACCATCGGAGGTCATTACTTCGGGGATGCCCAGGCGCGGCACGCCACCAGCGGCGAAGGCCGAATTGGCGTGAATCAGGTGCACTTTCTCTTCCAGCGTGAGCTTGGCGAGCAGGGCCGTGATGTCGGCCTCGTGGCCGAGCAGGGCCTGCTGGGCATTGGGGCTAGCCATGACGGTGAAGCGGGCCGCCGGGCGCGCAGCGGACTTGGCTTTTTGGGCCCGGACGCCACCGGTTGCGGCGCAAAACAGCGCCGCCGCCAGCACAGCCTGGGCACGAATGGAAAAATAGTGCATGTAACAAAACAGCGAAAAGAGGGTGGGAAAAACAGTGTAGCCGCCGCTGGGGCTGCCTAAGACCGAAGGTATGGGCTAGCGGACAGCGGGCCTACTTTTTAAGGCCAAATTACTATTTCCAATCACCGCCCGCCCCCGGAATTGTCCTTTTCTTCCGCTAAATAAGACATTGTAAAGTGGTTATTATCACTAAAATGCTGTACTATTGTTCAATCTAGCTAGCTTAGGCAGGCGCCTGGGTAGCTAGCCAGCCGGCCCGGAGTCTGCAGACAGCGCAGTTTTTTTTATTCCTCACTCTTTTTCACGTCCTATGCCCACCCACTACCGCTATTCTTTGCGGCCCACCCGCTTGGCGCTGCCGGCCCTGCGCCTGCTGGCGCTGGCCGCGCTGCTCGGCACCGCCAGCCCCGCGCGGGCCCAAACTGCCAACCTACCGCAGCTCGGCAAGGCGAGCCTCAAGGAAATTCTGGCCGCCCTCACCACTGAGGAAAAAGTGAAGCTGGTCGTCGGCATGGGCTTTTATCCGTCGGGCTTTCCCGAAGGCCTGCTGCCGCCCGGCAACCCCGGCGACCGCGAGGTGCCCGAAAAAGTACCCGGCGCGGCCGGCCGCACCCACGCCATTGCGCGGCTGGGCATCCCGTCGCTCACGCTCTCGGATGGCCCGGCGGGCGTGCGCATCGACGCCATTCGGGGCAAGGACAGCACCAAGACTTATTACGCCACGGCCTTTCCGGTGGCCACGCTGCTCGCCTCCAGCTGGGACACCACGCTGGTGCGCCGCGTGGGCGTGGCCTTCGGTAGTGAGGTGCGCGACTTTGGCATCGACGTGCTGCTGGCGCCGGGCATGAACATCCACCGCAACCCGCTGGGCGGGCGCAACTTCGAGTATTATTCCGAAGACCCCGTGGTGGCCGGCAGCGTAGCCGCGGCATTTGTGAACGGCGTGGAAAGCAACGGCGTGGGTACTAGTATTAAGCACTTTGCGCTTAACAACCAGGAATTTAACCGCATGCAGCTCAACTCGCACATTAATGAGCGGGCACTGCGCGAGATTTACTTGAAAGGCTTTCAGCTGGCCGTGAAAAAATCGCAGCCCTGGACGGTGATGTCGTCTTACAACAAGATAAACGGCACCTACACCTCCGAAAGCCACGACCTGCTCACGAGCTTGCTGCGCCAGGAATGGGGCTTTAAAGGGCTGGTGATGACCGACTGGTACGGCGGCTCCGATGCCGTGGCCCAGCTGAAGGCCGGCAACGATTTGCTGGAGCCGGGCACCTACAAGCAAACCCAGGCTATTTTGGCGGCGCTCAAAAGCGGCCAGCTCACACCCGCTCAGCTCGACGTAAACGTGACCCGCGTGCTGGCGCTGGTGCTCAAGTCGCCCACCTTCAAGGGCTACAAATACAGCAGCCAGCCGGCCCTGAAAGCCAACGCCGCCGTGGCCCGCCAGGCCGCCGCCGAGAGCATGGTGCTGCTGCGCAACGAGGCCAGGGCCCTGCCGCTGGCTGCCGGCCAGCAGGTGGCGCTGTTTGGCAACACGTCGTATAGCCTCATTGCGGGTGGCACGGGTAGCGGCGACGTGAACCGCGCCTACACGGTGTCGCTGGCGCAGGGCCTGAGCGCCGCGGGCTTCACGGTGGCCACTACCCCTAGCCAGGCCTACGCCCAGTACCTGCGGACCGAAAAAGCCAAGCTACCCAAGAAAAGAAGCTTTTTTGACCCGCTGCCCGTCATTCCCGAAATGCTGCCCGACGCGACCATGCTAGCGCAGCAGGCCCAAACCAACGACGTGGCCATCATCACGCTGGGCCGCAGCGCCGGCGAGGGTGGCGACCGCAAAGTAACCGACGACTTCGACCTCACGAGCGCCGAGCAGGCGCTCCTCAAGCAGGTAGCCGCAGCCTTCCATGCGCAGGGCAAGAAGGTGGTGGTTATCCTCAACACCGGCGGCGTAATGGAGGTGGCCAGCTGGCGCAGCCAAGCCGATGCCATTTTGCTGGGCTGGCAGCCCGGCCAGGAAGGCGGCCACGCGCTGGCCGACGTGCTCAGCGGCCAGGTATCGCCCTCGGGCAAGCTCGCCACTACGTTTCCCGTAGCCTATGCCGATGTGCCTTACGCCACAGAGTTTCCGGGCAAGCTGCTGGCCAGCACTGCCCCGGGCGCAGACGGCTCGCTGATGGGCAAAGCTTCCGAAAACACCTATAACGAAGGCATTTACGTGGGCTATCGCTACTACAATACCTTCAAGGTGAAGCCGGCCTACGAATTTGGCTACGGCTTGAGCTACAGCACCTTCACCTACGGCAAGCTGCAGCTTAGCGCGCCTTCGCTGGCCGGCAAAATCACGGCTAGCCTCAACGTGACCAACAGCGGCCCCGTGGCGGGCAAGGAAGTGGTGCAACTGTACGTGCACGCGCCAAAGGGCATCCTGGCCAAGCCCGAGAGCGAGCTGCGCGCCTTTGCCAAAACCAGGCTGCTAGCCCCCGGCCAGTCGCAAATCCTCACCTTCACCCTAACCGCCGCCGACCTGGCCTCCTACAACACAGCTGCCGAGGCGTGGCAGACCGACGCCGGCACCTACACCGCCCGCGCCGGGGCCTCGTCGCTCGATATTCGCCAGTCGGCCACCTTCTCCGTTCCCAAGCCAGTGGTGGTGCAAAAAAGCCGCAAGCTGCTGGCCCCGCAACAGACTGTAGAGGAGCTGAGCGTAAAATAGACTCGGCTAGCTCTACCGTCCCGATACCTGACTTAAAAAGAACGTCCTGCTTCAACAAGTTCAGCAGGACGTTCTTTTTTAGGTTCATGGGCTTTTACCCCAATTGCTGCCAGCTTAGTTATCTGTCACCGGCACGCGGGGTTCGTGAGCACCCGAGTCAAACGGTACGCCCGCATCTTTTAGCGGCGCTTTGTTGGCCAGAAACAGGCCAATGGTGGCGGCCAGGCCGGTAGCTACCACCACGCCGGCCACTACGGGGTTGAGGCGAGCGCGGGTGTAGAGGCTGGTTTCCATTACGTGGCCGGGGTTGTTGCCATGCACTTTGGCGTGGGGGCCGTTGGGACGGTGCAGCGAGCCGGCGGGGTCCTGGGCGCGGGTGCCTTGCTGCTTCTGCTGGGCCACGCCGGTTTTGGCTTCCACCCAGTCCATCACGCCGGGCACGTATTTATTCACGCTGCTCATGATTTTACCCCCGCCGCCCACGAATACATCGCGCATGGGGTTCACGGCGGCGTGCAGAATGGCATTGGCTACTTCCTCGGGCGCGTACACGGGCTGGGGCAGCTTGGGCTTTTCGGCCAGGTAGTTGCGGGCGTGCTCGGGGAAGGGCGTGTTGATGGCGGCGGGCTTGATAAGCGTCACCGATACGGGCGCCTTCTCATCGGCCAGCTCGATGCGCAGGGCATCGGTAAAGCCCTTCACAGCGTGCTTACTCGAGGCATACATACCCTGAATGGGTACCGACACGTCCGATACCACGCTGCCCAGGTTGATGAGCGCGCCGCCGTGCCGCTTGAGGTGCTTAATGGCCTCGAGCGACCCATTCACAATGCCCCAGAAGTTGGTGTCGTAGAGGCGCTTAAAATCTTCCAGGTTGCCCTGTTCGAGCTTGCCCCACATGCCTACGCCGGCGTTGTTGACCCAGGTATCGAATCCCCCAAAATTGGCATGGGCGGCGTGGTGAATGCGACGCACGGCGGCCGGGTCGGCCACGTCGGCGGCCACGGTCACGACCTGGCCGCCGAGCTGGCGGGCCACGGTATCGAGGTCGGGCTGCGAGCGGGCGGCCAGCACGAGGCGGGCGCCGGCCTTGGCCGCCGCCTTGGCCGTGGCAAGCCCGATGCCGCTAGTGGCGCCGGTAATGACAATTACTTGCTGGTCGAGGGGTTTGAGTTTGACGGACATTTGCAAAGAGGTTGGAAGGGAAAAGGACAGTTGGAACGGCCGGGCCGGACCTTCCCTTACGGGCTGCCGCGCCAAATGGATAACGTAGCCGCCGGGCCCGGCGGGATGGCCCTACCTTTGGGCTTCTATTCCCAACCCTCGCGTATGGCGGATTCTTTTTCTCAACAAGCTGCTCTTAAATCGCTGGCGCTGCTGGGCTCTACGGGTTCCATCGGCACGCAGGCCCTGGAAGTCGTGCGCGAGCAGCCGGGCCGGTTTCGGGTGGCGGTGCTTACGGCCGGGCGGCAGTGGCAATTGCTGGTGCAGCAGGCCCAGGAGTTTCGGCCGGCCGCCGTGGTTATCGGCGACGAGTTTTACCAGGAAGTGAAAGCCGCCCTGGCTAGCCAGCCCCAAACCCAGGTACTGGCCGGCGCCGCCGCCCTGGCCGAAGTGGTGCAGCGCCCCGACGTCGACGTAGTGCTCACGGCCCTGGTGGGCTACGCCGGGCTGGTGCCCACGGTGGCCGCCATCCGGGCGGGCAAAGCCATTGCCCTGGCCAATAAGGAAACCTTGGTAGTAGCCGGCGAGCTGGTTACCAAGCTGGTGCGCGCGCACGGCGTGGCGCTGCTGCCCGTCGATTCGGAGCACTCGGCCATCTTCCAGTGCTTAGCCGGCGAGGCCCAAAACCCCATCGAGAAAGTCATTCTTACCGCTTCGGGTGGGCCTTTTCGGGGGCGCGGGGCTAGCGAGCTGGCCCACATCACCAAAGCCCAGGCCCTGAAGCACCCCAACTGGACAATGGGCGCTAAAATCACCATCGACTCGGCTACGCTCATGAACAAGGGCCTCGAAGTAATCGAAGCCAAGTGGCTGTTTAACCTTGAAAATGACCAGATTGAAGCCGTCGTGCACCCCCAGAGCATCGTGCACTCGCTGGTGCAGTTTCAGGACGGCTCGCTGAAGGCGCAGCTCGGCCTGCCCGATATGAAGCTGCCCATTCAGTACGCGCTGGGCTACCCCGAGCGGCTGCGGAATAACTTTCCCCGCTTTTCGTTTCTCGACTATCCTACCCTCACTTTCGAGGCGCCCGACCTGGGCACGTTTCGGCACTTGCCGCTAGCCTACGCGGCCATGCGGCGCGGCGGCACGGCGGCCTGCGTGCTCAACGCGGCCAACGAAGTGGCGGTAGCCGCCTTTTTGCAGGATAAAGTCAGCTTTCTGGGCATGGCCGACGTGGTAGCCGGGAGCCTGGAAAGGGTGCCGTATCTTGCAGCCCCAACCCTAGCCGACTACGCCGCTACGGATGCCGAGGCGCGTAGAATCGCTACTGAGTTACTTGACAAATAATTACCTGACACCTGATACGTCTGTCATGCTGAGCTTGCCGAATCATCTTGCTCGCTTCGTTGAAAAGCGCTCGAAAGATGCGAGCGAGATGCTTCGGCAAGCTCAGCATGGCGGTTAGTTATTACCTACAAATCCCTCTCTTTGGAAATTCTCGTTATGATTGGCCAGCTGGTGCTGGGCCTCTCGCTATTGGTTGGCTTGCACGAATTTGGGCACTTCGCCTTCGCCAAGCTTTTTAAGATTAAAGTCACGAAGTTTTACATCTTCTTCGACTTCCTGTTTCCGCTGCCCCACGTCTGGAACTTCAGTCTGCTCAAGAAAAAAGTGGGCGAGACGGAGTACGGCATCGGCTGGTTTCCGCTGGGCGGCTATGTGGCCATTCACGGCATGGTGGACGAAACGCAGGACGCCGACGCCCTGGCCGGCCCGCCGCAGCCCGACGAGTTTCGGGCCAAGCCGGCCTGGCAGCGCCTGCTGGTGATGCTCGGGGGCATCATTATGAACGTGCTTACCGGCATCGTCATTTTTACGGCCCTCACCTACAAGCTGGGCGAAAGCTACCTGCCCGCCTCCGAGGCCCGCTACGGCGTAGTAACGACCCAGCTGGGCCGCGAAATGGGCTTCCGCGACGGCGACCAGATTGTAAAAATCAACGGCCGGCCCTTCGCCGAGTTCAACGACGTGTACGACCCCAACGTGCTGCTAGGGTCGGAAAGCTACTACACCGTGGAGCGCGGCGGCCAGCTCCTCGACCTGCCCAAGCTGCCCCCGCGCTTCATGGACAAGATGAGTAAGGCCGGCGACAGCCTGTTTGTGGAGCCGCGCCAGCCTTTCACCCTCAAGGAGGTAGTGCCCGGCAACCCGGCCGCCAAAGCCGGCATCGTGGCCGGCGACCGCATCACCCAAATCGGCACCACGCCCATTCAGTACTACGACGAGTTGCTGCGCACCCTGCCGCTTTACAAGGGCAAAACGGTGCCCGTGCAGGTGCAGCGCGCCGGCCAGACCCTGACCTTGCCCGTGGCCGTGAGCGCGACCGGTAAAATTGGGGTGCGCCCCGAGCCGCAGCTGCACTTCAGCACCCGCTACTACAGCCTGGGCGAGGCCGTGCCACAAGGCGTCAAAAAAGCATTCGGCGTTATCACCTTGCAAGCCAAGGCGTTTACGATGATTGCCAAGGGCCAGGCCTCGGCTTCGGAAAGCCTGGGGGGCCGGTAGAAATTGCCCAGCAGTTTGGTGGGCACTTCGACTGGCCGCACTTCTGGACCCTGGTGGGCATGCTGAGCATGGTGCTAGCCTTCATGAACCTGCTGCCCATTCCGGCCCTCGACGGCGGCCACGTGCTGTTTTTGCTCTACGAGATGATTCTGCGCCGCAAGCCGTCGGAGAAATTCCTGGAAGGCGCCCAGCGCGTGGGCACGGTGCTGATTCTGGCTTTGATGGTGTATGTGATTGTAATTAAGCAGGTAATGAAGCTGTTTTAAATTAATTTTAATTCTTTAAAACCCGGCTGTCATTGCGAGCGCAACGGTGTGGAGCGCGGCAATGACAGCCGGGTTTCTAAACGAGCCTTCCACTGCTATGCGCAAACTTCCCCTCCTGCTAAGCCTGCTGCTGGGCCTGCCCGGCGTGGCGGGCACCCGCCACGCCTACCACACCAGCATTCTGGAGCTGAAGCTGAACCCGCAGAAGCAGCAGGTAGAGCTGGCGCTGAAAGTCTTTACCGACGACTTCGCCAAGGCGCTTTCCAAGGGCCAGCCTAAAGCCGTAGACCTGCGCGAGCCCCGCGCCCTGCCCCTGGCCGAGCTGTATCTGCACCAGCACCTCAAGCTGCTGCTGCCCGCCGCCCCGCGCCAGCCGCGCCTGCCGCTCGATGTGCAGTTTCTAGGCCTCCAGCCCGAAAAGGATGCCTACTGGCTCTACGCCAAGGTGCCGCTGCCCCATGCTACCAAGGAACTGCTGTTGCAGCAGGGCGTATTACTCGACGAGTTTGCCGACCAGATGAACATCGTGAATGCCGAAGGCAACGGCAAGAAAATCAGTGCCCTGCTGCGCAACGGCCACGAAGAGGAAGTACTGAATTTTTAAGCAGAAACGTGCCACGGCGCGCTCCTACCCATAAGCCCCGGCACCCTAGCCGCCGTGGCTAGCCTCGCCCAGCCACTCGCCAAACGGCCCCAGCGCCCGCAGCGCCGCCAGCACATGCGCCCGGAAAGCCTCGGGCGATAGGCGGCGCACCTCGGCATCGGGCAACGTGTGCATGAGCAGAAACTGCTTGTGAAGCAGCCAGTTAGCTTCGGGGTGGCTAGCCTCGTAGTCGGGTGGCATCTTCCTGAGCTGCTCGCCGGCCAGGCCCCGCGGAAAAAACTGCCGGGCCGCGGGCGCGGCCAGCAAGGCGTGCAGGCCCTCGGGCGCGTAATCAATTTCCTGCCGGATGGCGGCCAGCTGCTCTTTGGTGGGCTCGTAGAGGCCGCCGGCCACGAGGGTCTGGCCGTTGGCGCCAATTTGCACGTAGCGGCCGGGCGCCTCCGAATGCTTGCCGCCAGCGGCAAAATAGGCCGAAAAGTGCGTTTTGTAGGGCACCTTTACTTTGGAAAAGCGCACGTCGCGGTAGATGCGGAAGATGCACTTCTTCGGGTCGAGGCCGGCCAGAGCGGGCTCATCCGGCACCAATTCACGCAGCCAGTAGGCCACATCCTGCTCAAAATCAGCACGCAGGCGGTCGTAGGTGGCTTTGTGGTCTTGAAACCAGTCGCGGTCGTTGTGCAGGGCGAGGTCGTGGAGGAAGTCGAGCAGGGCAGCGGGGTTCATGGCTGCAAAGATGCGGCCGCTAGCGGTGCGGCTAGCCCCGGCGCGCATACTAAGCGCTTTGCCCAGGGCGTTGTTCGGCGCCTTACTTGTTCAATCACTGCACCTTGCCCCGCCTTTTACTCCTGCTGCTGTGCACCCTAGCCGGGCCGGCCGCTGCCCAGGCGCCAGCGCCGGCACCCGCATCATTCTGGCCTCAACAGCTTGCTTACGCGCGGGTTCGGGCCGCGTATGCGCGCGGCTGGCCTGCCCTGGCCACCCAGCTGCAAGCCCAGCAGCTCGATTCGGCGCGGCTGGAAATATTCTTCCGGCTCATCAAAACCAGCCGGGTGCTGGAGGTGTGGGCGCGCAATCGGGGCGACGTGGTGTTTCGGCTGCTGCGGAGCTACCCACTGGCCGCCACCTCGGGTACGCTGGGCCCCAAGCGCCGGGCCGGCGATGGGCAGGTGCCCGAGGGCTTTTACACCATCAACCGCTTCAACCCCCAGAGTGCTTACCACCTCTCGCTTGGCCTCGACTACCCCACGGCCGATGACATTCTGGCCACCGGCCTGGCCGACCCCGGCGGCGACATTTTCCTGCACGGCTCCACCGTGACGGACGGCTGCCTGCCCCTTACCGACGCGGGTATCGAGGAAGTGTACCTGCTGGCCGTGGCGGCGCGGGCGGCCGGGCAGGCCAGCATTGCGGCGCATATTTTCCCGTTTCCGCTCACGGCCCCGGAGCTGGCGCGCCGGGCCGCTAGCCCCCACGCGGCCTTCTGGCAAGGGCTGGTGCCCGGCTACACGTACTTTGAAACGCACCACGCGCCGGCGCCGGCTAGCTACTAGCATCGGCCAGTCGGCACGGTTTTTTCGTTTAGCGGGATAATCACCCTGCTTTATTTGCTTATGAACCGGCTTTTGCTTGCGCTGCTAGCCTTCACATTTTTTACCCAAACTGCTAGGGCCCAGCGACCTACCGACAAATGGTATTTTGGCCACCAGGCCGGGCTCGACTTTAGCAGCGGCGCGCCCACACCGCTGCTCGACGGCGCCATGACTACCTACGAGGGCTGCGCCACGGCCACTACCAAGCGCGGCGAGCTGCTTTTTTACACCGATGGCCAGACCGTGTGGAACCGCCAGCACCAGCCCATGCCGGGCGGGCGCCACCTCATGGGCTCGGGCAGCAGCACGCAGTCGGCGCTCATCGTGCCCGACCCCGGCTCGGGCAATATCTTCTACATCTTCACGGTGGCGGCCCAGGGCGCGCCCGACGGCCTGCGCTACTCGGTGGTGGACATGACCCGCGACAATGGCCTCGGCGATGTACCGCGCGCCAACCTGCTGCTCATCACGCCGGTCGCGGAGAAGCTGGCCGCCGTGCGCCACCCCAACGGGCGCGACGTGTGGGTAGTGGCCCACCGCTGGAATTCCAACGCCTTCGTGTCGTACCTCGTCACGGCCGAGGGCGTGAGCTCGGGCAAGCCCATCCTGAGCAACGTGGGCAGCATGAATGCCGGCCCCGGCCGCAACGCCATCGGCGCGCTCAAATTCTCGCCTGATGGCACCAAGCTGGCCGCCGCGCTCTGGCGCGAAAACAACAAGTTTGAAGTCTACGACTTCAACCGCAACACCGGCAAGGTGAGCAATCCGCGCAGCTTCGGGCCCTACGAAGAAGCCTACGGTGTCGAGTTTTCGCCTGATGGCCGCTTGCTCTACGGCTCCTGCAATGGCAATACCAAGGACAAGAAAGTTGCCGCCGCCAGCGAGACCCAACTCGTGCAGTTCGACCTAAAAACCGGCAAAGCCAGCCAGGTAGGCCACTCCTCCAACCACAAGCTGGGCGCCTTACAGCGCGGGCCCGACGGCAAAATCTACGTGGCCCGCGAAGACAATTCCTTCCTGGGCGTGCTTGAGCAGCCCAACACCAGCGGCCCGGCCTGCCAGTACGTCGATGACGGCCTGAAGCTGGGTGGCCGCCGCAGCAAGCTCGGCCTGCCAGGATTTATTGCGGAGCCCTGAAACAACCGACAGCTGGCTAGCCCCAATGGCTGATTCGGGCGTATTTTTACAAAAAATAGCCAATGAAATCTTCCCTATTCGCTGCAAAATTTCGCCTCCTCGCCCTGCTCCTATTCGCCACGGGCAGCCTGCTCACGACTTCCTGTAAAAAAGACGACGCGGTGACCGACTATTCGGCCGCCGACGATGCTGCTATCAAGAAGTATCTGGCCGACAACTCGATAACTACCGCCCAGAAGCAGACGTCGGGCCTGTACTACGTGCCCGTAGTGACCAATGCCAGCGCCGCGCTGCCCAAGGCGGGCGAGGTAGTTTCGGTGCTCTACACCGGCACGCTGCTCAATGGCACCGTCTTTTTCTCTACTTCCCAGAATGATAATACGCCCGTCAGCTTTCAGCTGCTGCCCAACCAGGTTATTCCCGGGTTTGCCGAAGGCGTGAGCCTGATGCACAAGGGCGACAAAGCGGTATTCCTGATTCCGTCGGCGCTGGCCTTCGGCACGACGGGCTCGGGCACCACAGTGCCGGCCAACACAGTGGTGCGCTACGAAGTCCAACTGGTGGATATCAACCCGAGCTTTGCCGTGCCCGACGACAAGCTTATCCAGAAATACCTGACTAAGAATAATATCACCACGGCGCAGAAACAAGCTTCGGGTCTCTACTTCGTGCCCACCGTGAGCAACCCGAGCGGCACGCCGGCCAAGGCCGGCACTACGGCCTCGGTGCTTTACACCGGCCGGCTGCTCGACGGCACCGTCTTTGATGCTTCGTCGCAGCACGGCAACGCGCCCCTCACCTTCGTGGTGGGTGCTAATCCCAAGCAGCTCATCGCGGGCTTCGACGAAGGCGTGAGCTTGATGCGCAAGGGCGAAAAAGCTACGCTGCTCATTCCGTCGGGGCTGGCCTACGGCACCACGGGTGCCTCGCCCAGCATTGCCCCCAACACCGTTATCATCTTCGACGTCGAAGTGACCGACGTGAAGTAAGCGCCCGGTTAGCCAGACAAAGCGGCCCGGCCTGGCACTTGCCAAGCCGGGCCGCTTTGCGTAGGGCGAGCTGGCTAGCCCTAGCTCTTGCCAATCTTAAACCGCAGCACGCCAAGCGCTACCGAGGCATACGGGCTCTTCTCCGAAAAATAGCCCAGCACGCTGCGGGTGCTGAAACCCGCCTCCCACACCGGCGTAACGAAGGTGAAACCGAGCGGCACATTCAGGCTGTAGCCCGCGCCGCCGCTCAGGCCCGAGCTCAGGCGCAGCCAGCGCCGGGGCTTGTAGTCGAGGCCCGCCCCAATGAAGGGCGCCGGCAGGTTGCCAGCCACCTGGTTGAGCGGCACCGTTACGTCGAGGCCCGCCTCAAAAAGTTCCGAGATGCGCACGCCGCCGCCCAGGCGCAGCTTGGTGGGCAGGCTAGCCCGGCGCTCCTGGGCCGTTTGGTAAGTAAAAAGCGTCTGGCCGCTGGCCCCGAACTGGTTGACTACATCCCGGATAACATCGTAGGTGGTGAGGCCGCTGTACTGCGGAAAGCGCAGGCTCTGGTCGGTGGCCGTCACCACATTGCCGGTCCAGGTCATCGAGCCCATGTCCGTCACGGCCACGCCCAGGCGCACAAACCTGCCCACTTCGGCGGCTAGCCCCAGGTCGAAGCCATTGCCCGTGCCCACGGGCCGCAAGCCGCTGCCGCTGGCGTAGTTGAACGTCGGGCTGCCGGCCAGGCTGCCGTAGTTAATATTAAAAATGGGCGACAGCGACGAATAGGCCGCCAGGCTGCCGCCGCTGATGCGCACATCGGCCACGCCCACGCCCTGAAGGTAGCGGTAGCCTGCCCCAGCCGTGAGCCTGAACACGCCCGGCACGTCGAGCACCTCCACCCCGTAGCCCACGTTAAACTCGTTGGTGAGGGCCAGCTGCATTTCGGTACCGTCGAGCGCGGCCGAGAGCAGCGGCGGCGTGCTGCCGCTGCGCGGGTTGCCGGCCGCATCGTAGTACTGCTGCACCAGGGCCGCCTGCTGGCCATTTACCAGAATGTCGGCGCTGTTTTGGTTGAGGGCCACGTGGCCGCTCAACCGCTGGTGCACCGACACGGCTAGCCCACCCAGGCCGGGCGGCAGCGTGAACGCCAGTCCAAAAGCCGTGGCGTCAGCATTGATATTCAACGCGTTCGGGCTAGCAAGATTTGCTGCCAGCGAAGTGCGCTCGGCAGCGGTGAGCTGGTCGTTGGGGTGAAAAACCAGCTTCTTGAACTGGCTGTTGGTGAGCGACTGCGAGCCCACACCCGCGCCCACCTCGCCTACCGTGAACGACACCAGGCTCGTGCCCTGCCGGCCCAGGTTGGCCGGGTTGATACCCAGCGCCTGATAATCGAGCGCAAACGTGGTAGCCACGCCGCCCCGGCCGGTAGCCGAGAAATTGCTCAGCTCGTTTTGGGCCAGGGCGGGCATAGTGGCTAGGCCGGCTAGCGCGGCTGGCAGCAGTAAAAAGGGTTTTTTCATAGCAAAAAGCAGTGCGCGCCAGTGTGGGCAGCGGCGGCAAAACTACGGGTACCCTACCCGAGGCCAACCCAAAACTCGACCGATGCACACCTACGCAAGGCCATTGACGCACCTGGCTATCCAAGTGGCGCCCCGCGCCCCGGCTTGCGCGCGGTGCGTATTTTGCAGCCGTGCCCCCTCCCATTCTCTCCGCCGCCGACTATGCCCAGGGCCTCGCCGCCGGGCAGCGCGGCACCCTGGCCCGCGCTATCACACTGGTCGAAAGTACCTTGCCCCAGCACCAAGCCCTGGCCCAGCAGGTGCTGCAAGCCGTGCTGCCCCGCACCGGCGGCGCGCTGCGGCTCGGCATCACGGGCGTGCCGGGCGTAGGCAAAAGCACCTTTATTGAGGCGCTGGGGCTGTATCTGGTCGATAAGCTGGGTAAGAAGCTGGCCGTGCTGGCCGTAGACCCCAGCTCACCGCGCGGCGGCGGCAGCATCTTGGGCGATAAAACCCGGATGCCGCAGCTCACGCTGCACCCGCGGGCGTTCATCCGGCCCTCGCCGGCCAGCGGCAGCCTGGGCGGCGTGGCCCGCGCCACCCGCGAGGCCCTGCTGCTGTGCGAAGCGGCCGGCTACGACGTCATCTTCGTCGAAACCGTGGGCGTGGGCCAGAGCGAAGTGGCCGTGCACGGCCTGGTCGATTTCTTCCTGCTGCTGCTGCTGGCCGGCGCCGGCGACGAGCTGCAGGGCGTGAAGCGCGGCATCATGGAAATGGCCGACGCCCTGCTCATCACCAAGGCCGACCACGGCAACGAGGCCGCCGCCCGCCGCGCGGTGCGCGACTACGAGGGCGCGTTGCACCTTTTCCCGCCCGCCGCCAGCGGCTGGACGGTGCCCGTGCGCACCTGCTCGGCCCTCACCGGCGCGGGCCTGCCCGAAGCCTGGCAGCTCATCGAGGCCTACGCCGCCCAAACCCAGGCTAGCGGCTACTGGCAGCAGCGCCGCGCCCAGCAGCAACTGCAGTGGCTCGACGAAGCCGTGCGCCAGGCCCTGGAGGCGCAGTTCTACGGCCGGGCCGGGGTGCAGCAGGCGCTGCCCGGCGTGCGGCAGGCCGTGGCCGCCGGGCAGCTCACCCCGTGGGCGGCGGCGGGGCAGCTGTTAGCTAATCAGGCTTAATACTCAGCACTCCACGGGATAGGGCTAGCGGGTATCTTAATTAAGTAACAGCCGTAGACGCTCTTGCCATGACGGTGATAGGTAGGGCGTGGCCAGCAAGGCCCGTACCAGCCCTTGGTCGTGCGAACCAGGGGCCAGGCACGTCACCATATCCTGAATAGTGACCGCGTGAGGCGAGCGTTCAATTAAACTGATTGTGTCACCGGCCTCCAATACACCCGGCTGTTGCACCCGAAAATAAATGCCGCTGCGGCCGGCCTGCTCAAATTCCCGCACCACGGTCGGCCGCTGCAGGCGAATACCCAGCTTTACGCACGGACGCCGAGGCTGCATAGCCTGCAGCACCGCCGTACCCATGCGGAAACAATCACCTAGCCGCACTTCAGATTCCAGCAGCCCTATAGTTGTGAGGTTTTCGCCAAAGGCACCCGGCACCAACAAGTCGACTGGCAGATACTGTTGCCAGAAAGAATAATGCTCGTGAGGATAGGCATACACGGCTTTGTCGCGCCCGCCGTGCACGCGCAGGTCAGCTTGCCCATCGCCAGCCAAGTGCTCAGACAGCACCTGCACCGCGCCCACTGTGGGTTGCTTAAAAATGCTGGTGCGCACAATTTTACCTTGCCAAGCAATGTCTTGCGGCAACGCCACGTTGACGGAAAGTAGCTTCATGCGACAAAGTAACGCTATGCATTACGTCATCGCCAGCACCTACTTACCCGCTAGCTCCGCCAAATACACTTCCAGCATCGGATACCCCCCGCGCCAACCTTTGCTCGGTCACCAGCATCCCTGGGGTTGAGCTTGTGGGCTAACTCCCAGGCGTCGGGCAGGCCATCGTGGTCGGTGTCGGCGGGGGCGGGCTTAGTGGCTAGCACCGGCCAGGCTTTTTGCGATGCGCTGTAGGGCGTGCCGTGGGGGTAGCCGCCCTGCACGTCGATGAGGCGGCCGGTGCGGGTGCGCACCTCGCGCACCATGCGCTGGTCGAGGGTATCGCGCAGGGGGCGGCTAGCCCCGGCGCCGGCCAGCACGAGTTCGTAGGCCTGGGCGGCGGGCTGGGTCGTGACGGGGCCGAGGTCGAAGGGCTGGCTAGCCTGGGCCAGCACGGTATCGGCGCGGGTACCGCCGTTCATGTCCACGCCGCGCCAGTTGTGGGCGGTTACTTCAGCGCTAGCCTCCTGGTAGTTACCGGCCAGGTAAAACTTGCCGTAGGGCAGCGGGTTCGAGCCTTTTTCGAGCTTGTAGGGGTTCAGCAGGCGGGCACGCACGGCAGCTTTGGTGCTGGGGCCGGGCTTATAGTAATTGTTGACGATGTTGTAGTTACCACCCTCACCCGCATACACGTTATTCTCGCCCCAGTCGTAGATGACGTTGTTGCGGAAGTCGCAGTTTTCGTAGCCGGCCGGGTGGGTGTAGCGGCTGCCGTTGAAGCGCGGCGTGCGCGAGTTGCAGTGCACAAATAGGTTGTGGTGCATAGTGGCGTGCTGCCCACCCCAAATGCCGCCGTAGCCGTGGTGCTCGTAGTCTTTGTCGCCCGCCTCGAAGTGGTACGAGTAGTTGAGCGGCGGCCCGACGAGGTTCCAACTCAGGGTGGTGCTATCGCCCTCGTACACCGAAAACGCCTCGTCGGTGCTCCAGCTCATCGAGCAGTGGTCGATAATAAGCTGGCGGTTGCGCAGGCCGCCGAAGGCGTCGTCGCCGCCCGCGCCATCCTTGAAGCCTTGGTTCTGGTTCTTATCGCCCATCCGGAACCGGATAAAGCGCACAATCACGTTGTTGGCCTTCACCTGCACCGGGTAGTCGGCCAGGCAAATGCCGCCACCGGGCGCCGTCTGGCCCGCGATGGTCGTATTGGCCTTGTTGAACGTGAGCGGCGAGAGCAGGTGAATGGTCCCCGACACCCGAAACACGATGGTGCGGGCCGGCGCTTTTTGCTCGCTCAGCTGCACGGCGTAGCGCAGGCTGCCGGGCTGGTTGTCATCCCGCAAGTTTGTCACTTCGAGCACCGTAGTGGGCTGGGCGGCCGTGCCCCGGCCGCCGGTGGTGAAGCGCCCCGCGCCCTCGGCCCCCGGAAAGGCTAGCAGCGGCGCGGGCGGCGCAGTGCCCAGGCGCAGGCCCCAGCCGGTGGCCATCGTAGTCAGCAAAAGCGCGTGGCGCAGTCCAAAGCCGGGCAGCATATCGGGTAGAAAAAGGGGTGGGAAGAAGCGGCGGGCTGCAAATATGACCGGCTAGCCCCACGTGCTAGCCTGCTAGGGCGCATTTCTTTGCGCAATCGTTGTCGGCAACGTTGCCACTGGCGGCCGTAGCGGCGCGGCACTATCCTATTTCTATGCCAGGCACCTCTCCTACTTCCTCGCACCTGCCCCTGGGCGCCCTGAGCTTCACGCTGGCCCTGGTGGCGCTGGCCGGCTACGTCGATGCCGTGGGCTACCTGCGGTTTGCGGGGCTCTTCGTATCATTTATGAGCGGCAATACCACCTCGCTGGGCGTGGCCATGGCCCAGGAAAATGTAGGCAAGGCCGGTGAGCTCGCCGGCGTAGTGGCACTATTCGTGGCGGGCGTGGTGGGCGGCAGCCTGCTGCACCGCTGGGCCGGCTCGTGGGGCAACACCTTGATTTTATTGGCAATAGCGGCCTTACTGCTGCTAGCCTACACCTGGCCGGCGGCTACTATTGCTTGCCTGGTGCTTGCCATGGGCGCGCTCAATGCCTCGGTGCACGAGGTGGGCCGCGTCAAAGTCAGCCTCACGTTTGTGACGGGCACGCTCGTGCGCTTTGGCACAGGCCTGGCCGACTGGCTCAGCGGCCAGGCCCCGGCCCAGGACTGGCTCTGGCCGGTCATGCTGTGGCTGGCTTTTCTGGCTGGGGCGCTGGACGGGGCGGCGGCTTTGCACCAGCTGGGTCCCCTAGCGCTGCCGCTGGCCGCCGGCCTCAGCCTGGCGCTGGCGACCGGGGCGCGCCGCGTGCGAGGCACCAATTAGGCGGGTTACTAACTGGCGCTTAGCTTCGCGGCCGGCTTTTATTCTTATTCCCAAATCACCGCATATGGCTTCAAGTGCTACTCGTTCATTTTTTCTGCGTTTGGGCCTGGGCGGCGTACTAGCCGGGGCAGCCCTCACGGCACGGGCCCAAGCCGTGCTTACCCCCATTCAGCGCTGGCAGCACCTTGACCAGCAGGCCGATGGCGTGCCCGGCATTAGCGCCGACCGCGCCTACCGTGAGCTGCTGGCGGGACGCACGGCCACGCCGGTGCTGGTGGCCGTTATCGACTCGGGTATCGACTCGGCCCACGCCGAGCTGAAGCCTATTTTGTGGCGCAATGCCAAAGAAGTAGCTGGCAATGGCCAAGACGACGACCACAACGGCTACGTAGACGACGTGCGGGGCTGGAATTTTTTAGGTGGCAAGGATGGCCAGAACGTGGGCTTCGAGCGCCTGGAGCAGGTGCGCCTCTACGCTCAGTTGCGCCCGCAGTTTGAAGGAAAAAAGCGAAAAAACGTGGCGCCGGCCGAGCAGGCGCAGTTTGACCTTTACGAAAAAGTAAAGGCCAGCTACGAGAAAACCCGCCTGACCGAAGAAGAGCGCTACAACCGCCTACGCGGAGCCCTAGCCAGCAACACGGCCATCTATACGCAGGTCAAAAGCGAGCTGGGCGTGCCGCTGCTCGACCTGGAAGTGCTGCGCCAGGCCAGCCTCACGCGACCCGACGTGAAGTACGCCACCCCGCTTTACAACTTCTTGCAAAAGAATAACTTCGCTAGCGCCGAGGTAGCGCTCAAGGACTTGCGCGAGGCCGTGGAGCACTACCAGAACCGGGTGGAGAAGAACCTGAACCTGGCCTATAACCCGCGCCCGCTGGTGGGCGACGACCCCACCAACCTGACCCAGACCGGCTACGGCAACCCCGACAGCCAGGGCCCCGACGCCTCGCACGGCACGCACTGCGCGGGCATTATCGGGGCCGTGCGCACCGACCAGCGGGGCGTGGAGGGCGTGGCCGGGGCCGTGCGCATCATGAGCGTGCGGGCCGTGCCTAGCGGCGACGAGCGCGACAAAGACGTGGCCAACGCCATTCGCTACGCCGTCGATAATGGGGCCCAGATTATTAGCATGAGCTTTGGCAAAGACTTCTCGCCCGACAAGGCCACCGTGGATGCCGCCATGCAGTATGCCGAGCAAAAGGGGGTGCTGCTGGTGCACGCCGCCGGCAATGACAGCCGCAACATCGACACCGATACCGGCTACCCCTCGGCCCGCTACCTCAGCGGCGAGCTCATTCCGAACCTGCTCACGGTGGGCGCCAGCAGCCGCACCAACACTGCCGAGCTGGCGGGCAGCTTCTCCAACTTCGGCCCGCAGAGCGTTGACCTGTTTGCGCCGGGCGTCGATATCTACTCCTGCGCGCCCGGCAACACCTACGCTACCCACAGCGGCACCAGCATGGCCGCGCCGGTAGTGGCGGGCGTGGCGGCGGTGCTCAAGGCTTATTTCCCTCAGCTCACGGCCGCCCAGCTCAAGCAGTGCCTGGTGCAGTCGGCGGTGCCCTACCACACCAAGGTGGCGCAGCCGGGCTCCAAAACGCTGGTCGATTTTGCCAGCCTCTCGCGCTCAGGCGGCATCGTCAATCTCTACGCGGCCGTGCAGCAGGCCGCGCTGCTCACGGCTGCCCACTAGGGGGCTAGGCCCGGCGCCGCGCCCGCAGCGTCAGGTAGTCGAGGTAATACAGTACCTTGATGGACACGTTATTATTGTGCGGGGTATTGGCCACGTTGGCCAGGTTGTCGAAGTAAAGCGGCGTGGCCTCGTTGCCGAGCAGGTAGCTGGCGGTGGCGTCTTTATACACCAGGCTCACCTGCGAGCCGGGCGCAAACCACCACACCAGCGAGGCATCCACGTTGAAGGCGTTGAAGCTCGTGTCGTGGTTGCGCTGGTAGCCGGGCAGCTCCTCCTCCGCGCCACCGGGCCGCAGGCGGGCAAAGTCGAAGTAGCGCACCGCGCTCACGTAGTGCCGGATGCGCATCGTAAACGAAATCCGGTTGGTGAAGGTGTAGTTGGTCGTGAGCGTGTTGGTAAAGGTGGTCACGTTGCGCCGGCCCAGCAGCACGTCGGGGCCCAGCAGCGCGCTGTACGTTTGGTCGATGGGCTGGCTTACATCAAAGCCATCATTGACGTAGCCTACCTGGTTCACTTTCAAGCTATAATCAAACGTGTAGCGAAAATTCAGCTTATCGCTCACGCGGTACCGGGGGCTCAGGGTGAGGCCGAAGCCGTAGCGGCGCGGCCGGTCAGGGAGGCGGTCGTCGAGGGCGTAGGGCCGGATGCCCGCGTTCACATCGTAAGCCAGCTTCTTGCGGTAGTCCGACGAGGCAAACGCGCCCAGGTTAAAGCTGGTGGGCACCCGCACGTAGTAGGCCCCGAGCGGCGAGGTGCGCGGCTCATAAAAATCGTGCTTGAAGAGGTCGAGGTTTACGTTGAAGCCCGTCGTCAGGAAGCTCTTGGTGAAGGTGGTGTTGGCGTTGCCGTAAATACCCGCGTTCTGGTAGAGCAGAGGCTGAAACAGGGCCGAGTGGTACACACCCAGCGAAGAATAGAAGTTGTTTACCTTCCAGAACGACTGGTACTTGTTGTAATTCACGGTGGCCGACTGGCTCACGTTGTTGTTGCCAAACAGGATACCCAGGTCGTTGGGGTTGTAGGTATCCGACTCGATGCCGTGGTCCACGTTCCAGGTCCAGTTGCCCGAAATCTTGCCGTAGTTGAGGTAGTATTTGTAGCCGTGCGGGTCGCTCACCGGCGTTTCGGAGTACATATTCAGGCCGCGCCGCTGCGAATAGTTGAGCTGGCCCTGGAAAGCATACTGGTTTTTCTTGTCTACGAAGCGGAAGAGGCCGGCCGTCACGTTGGCGTCGTAGGTGCTGCCGGCGCGCGTCACGTTGGTGTTGATGAGCGACACGTAAGAATTGTGCGGCAGGCTCTGGTCGAGCACCACGATGTTGTAGTTGGTCAGCGGCTGGGTCAGCACGTCGCGCTGCCGGCCGCTGGCCGAGTCCTGCACCGTGGCGTAGCTGGCCGCCGACACGGCATTAAACACCCCAATGCCCAGGCCCTTGCTGGTGCGCCCCGATACCTTGGTGGCATTGAGCAGGCGCGTCACGCCGGGGTTGTGGTAGAGAAATTCGCCCTTATTCAGGGCGCCTCCCTGCCCGGCTAGCCCCGCCACGTCGTTGAAGCCCAGCGGCTGCGCCCCCACCCGCCGCGAGTAAAACAGGCCGCCTTTGTTGAAAAGCTCGGTGCCCTCAGTAAAAAACGGCCGGTTTTCCTGATACTGCACCTCGAAGGGCGAGAGGTTGAGCACCTGGTTGTCGCTGATAGTCTGCCCGAAATCGGGCACCAGCGTGGCATCGAGCGTAAAGCTCTCATTGATACCCCACTTGAGGTCGGCCCCGGCATTGAAGCTGGTGCTGGTGTTGCGCTTGCCTTGCTCGTTGTAGGGGTAGTGGTTGGCGTAGGCACTCACGTAGGGCGTGAGCGAGAGGCGCAGCGGCGGGTGCAGGTTTTCGAGGTTGGTGAGCTCGCCCCACTGGTTCACGAACCCATCCACCTGCGGCTGAATGGGATTCCAGAAGAACTGCTGGTTATCTTTTTTGCGCTGGCGCATGAAGTTCACGCCCCAGGTTTGGACCGGCGCCGGCGCAAAGCGAATGGCCGAGTACGGAATCCGAATTTCGACGCTCCAGCCCTTGCCGCCGGGCAGCAGCGCCACGCGGCTGTCCCACACGGCGTTCCAGGCACCATCCTCGCCGTTGGCGGGCGAGTAGCGGTTATCTATCTGTACGCCCGTGCTTTGCACGATAAAGCCGTAGCCGTTAAGGTGGTCGCGGTAAGGGTCGAGAAAAATGGCGAAGAAATCGGTGTTGCCGCCGTTGTCGCGCTGGGTCAGCTCGCGCTTGATGCTGTCGGGGCTTACTTCAACTAGCTTGGCACCCACGTACAGCGCCGCATCGTCGTAGAGCACGCGCACTTCGGTGGGCAGGCGCTCGGGCCGGCCGGGGCGCGGCTTGAATTCCGTAAACTGCCCGGCTACGGGGGCCGTAGCCCAGGCCGCGTCGTCGAGCAGGCCATCGAGCTTGACGGGGCTAGCCGTGCGCTGGGCCGCCAGCTGGCGGCGCGGGGTGGCCGTGGCCGCCGGAGCGGCAGGCAGGCTTGTTTGGGCGGCGGCCGGGCTAGCTCCGGCCAGGCAACAGCAGCCCAGCAACAGGCCAAAAAGCCACTGCTTAGCTAGAAAAGAAACCATGGTGGGTGGGTGAATTTAACGGGCAGCAGGGCCATAGACACGGGAATAAGCCCGGCCGTTGTCTGGCACCCTAAGTATTTTTTCAGGCGGTTCGTAGTGGGCCGGGCGCCGGGCCGGCCGGCGCGTTGGCTGGGGTCGGGCCCCAGGGCTAGCCCCTATTCCACTACCAGGTTGTAAACCACGAAGTGGGTGATTTTAAATTTCGCAAACCACTCGTTCACTGGCACTTTACTTTGAATCACGTCGCAATACAGGAGGTAATCGCCAGACTTGTAAGGCAGGGTGTAAACTAAAAACGGCACTTTTTTGCCCACCGGAAACGTATGCGCGGCGGTAGGCTGCTGGCCGGGCACGGGCGGCCCCAGCGACTTCAGCGCTTTATAGGTCCACAGATTTGGGCTCAGGCGGTAGCGGGCGCTTTGGCCGGGCAGGGCCGTGAAGGTTTTTTCGACACCCCCGGCGGCGTAATAAAATTGATTGAGCAGGGTGGTTTCGGTGGCCTGATGGGCAAAGGCGTCCATGGTAAAATTGCCTAGCTTATCGAAGCGCGGCTGCCGGGTGGGGCTGCCGGTCAGCTCCTGCTCGGGGCCAGCCACCCCGTTGATAACTTCTTGGTAGGTAAGGTGAAACCGCTGGCCGGCTAACCCGGGGCTGCGCGCTTCGATGTGCCACTTCTCGACATGCAGTACGTTGGCCATCAACTGGTGCAGCTCGGGGTTGTCAGAGCCGGGGCGGATGGTGATAGTCATGCTGTCGGGCCGGGCGGCGCTAGCCTGCGCCAGCGCAGCAAAGGGCAGCCCAGAATCTAGCAGCAGGATAACGCTTTTCATAACTACTTTCTTCCTGCAATATATTTAGCCATCACCGCCCCAGCGCTAGGGTTGCTTGCGGAAGAAGATGTCGCCGCTCACCGATTCGAGCTTCACCAGGGGGCCGCCACCGTGGCCGTAGCTGCCGTGCAGCTGGTAGCCCACGTAGCTGCGCGCTTTCAGGTTGCTGAAGCTCACGGCCGGGTCGGCGTAGACCTCGCCCGAGATGGATTTCAGGCTCAGCTCGGCGGCCTTGGCAGGCGGCCAGCTCAAGTCCACATCACCGCTGACACTCATGGCCTCTATTGCGCTGCCGCTCACTTGGTTGAGCTTCACATCGCCACTCACGCTGCGCACATTAACCGGACCGGTGAGGGCGCTCAGCAGCAGGTCGCCGCTCACGGTCTTGACAGTGATGGCGCCACCCAAGCCGCTCAGGTCCACATCGCCGCTGAGGGTGCTGATGCGCAGGGCCGCGCCGGCGGGCATGGTCACGTCGTAGTCGATTTTGGCGCAGTAGCTGTACTCGCCCTGGTGGTAGCTCACGGTGGGGCGCAGCCCGCCGGTTTTGCCCGAGCGGGTGTAGCCGCCGTGCAGGCCGCCATTCGAGTTGTTGCGGCTACCGCCTTCACAATCACCTTGGTAATGGCTCTGGCGCAGCTTGTCTTCGTCGAGCTTTTCGACTACGCTCAGCTCGCCGTCGCCTTTTTCCAGCGCCAGGCTGTAGAGGTCGTTTTGGGCATTATCGTTGATGGTGACCTTCGCCTGCACGCTGAGGCTAGCCCCCGGCCGCACCCGAATGGTGTGGGCGTATTTGAGGTCCAAGTACACGCCCTGGCCGGCGGCCAGGCTAGCAGTTTGGGTTACTACGCGCTGGGCCAGGGCCGGGCGCAGGCCACCGAGCAGCAGCAGGGCAGCGAATAAAAAACGATTCATGGTGAAGGAGTTAAGCTCTGATGGATAAAGTAGAAAATACCGTCATCGCGAGCACAGCGAAGCAATGACAAGGCCCGCCCCGTTTTTATGGGGAGCCGCTACTACTTGGCCTTGCGCACAAACACGTCGCCGCTCACCGATTTGAGCGAGAAGCTGGCGCCGCCGCCGTTGGCCCGGCCCTCCACGGTTTGGCCGCCCACGTGGCGCAGGCCGTTGCCCCCGTCGAGATTGAGGTCGAAGTCGGTGTAGATTTCGCCCGAAATCGAGCGCATGGAGAGCGTCACTTTGGCATTGGCGGGTAGTGTCACGTCCACGTCGCCGCTCACCGAGGTAATGGCGCTGGGCTGGCTAGGGGTGGCGCTGAATTGCACCTTGATGTCGCCGCTCACGGTATTGGCCACCACCGGGCCGCTCACGTTCAGCAGGCGCATATCGCCCGAGAGCAGCCGCGCTTCGATGCGCCCGCTCAGGTCGCGGATAGTGAGGTCGTCAGAGCCGCCCATGGGGTCCGAGTTGAAGAGCACATCGGTCTGGCGCGGCACACGCACTGTGTAGTGGCCGTCGCTGTGCGAGGCGCGGGCCACCCGCAGGGTATTAGCGCCCTCGGTCGTCACGGCCAAGCCCAGGTGCGTGTTGTCGACCCCGCCGCTGTAGATGGGGCGCAGGCCAATGGCCGAGGACGGGGGCGCCTCAAAATGGCCGGTGCCCCGGATTTGCAGTTCATCGCCGCTGTAGCCTTCCACCGTCACGTCGCTGCCGCGCAGGTCGAGCACCACTTTGCGGTTAGTAGCATTGGGAAATCTCATTTTAAACTCCTGGGCGCGCAGGGCGGCCGGCAGGGCCAGCCCGAGGGCTAGCAGCGGAAGTAGAACAAACTTTTTCATAAGAGGAGGGCGAAAGAAAAAACCAGGCAGCCAGCAAAGCGCGGTGGCACCACGCTCCCCCACCCGCTGCCAAAACCTGCGCGGTGGGATTTTCCAGAGGCGGCGTGCCACGCCGCTTGGCAATCAGGTAGCTTATTGTTATTAAATCAATTGACCCAGGCCGCTCTCGGCTTGCAGGCGCACGGCGGGCAGGGCGTCGCGCTTTTGGGCTAGCTCTTCGAGCTGGGGCACGGCGCGCTTTTCGCGCAGCGTTACGAGGGCATCGATGAGGGTAATCTGCACGTTGGGGTCGGTTTGCAGGGGCAAGGCCTCCACCAGGGCCGGGCCCACGCGCGGGTCGTTGCGCAGGCGCACCAGCGCCTCGCAGGCGGCCAGCCGCACGTTGGGATTGGGGTCGGTATCAAGCGTGTGAATAAGGGTAAGCACGGCCGGGTCGTTGGGCTCCGTCACGAGGGCCGGGGCCTGGCTCACCAGCTGCAAGCGCTGGCTGGCCGTGGCCGGCTGCTGCCGCGCCGCCGCCAGCTTAGTCGACAGCGTTTGTTGCGGTGGCTGGTCGGCCTGGGCCAGCGGGGCGGCCGGCTGGCCACCGCGCAGCAGCAGGCCCAGGATGGCGCCCACCGCCACCAGCGCCACGCTAGCCGCCACCCGGAGCCACTGCTGGTTAAAGCTGATTTTCTGACTATTAGCCGCCTGCTCGGAAGCCGGAGCGGCTAGCGCCTGGCCACCACGCTGGGCGGTCAGCCCGGTGGGCGAAGCTGCGGCCAGCTTCGCCATTTCTTGCTCCAGCAGGGCCTGAAAGTCGTCGCGCATGGCTAGCGGGGGCAATTCGGCGGGCAGCGCGTCGAGGTCGTTGAAGAGTTGGCGCAGCTCGGCTAGCTCGGCCTGGCAGGCGGGGCAAGCCGGCAAGTGCGCCGCCAGGTGCGCCGCCTCGGGGGGCAGCGGCTGGCCGTCGGCCAGCTCGGGCAGCCAGAGCCGCAGCTCGGCGCAGGCGGGGTCAGTTAGGTGAGAGTTGATAGACACTAGCGTAAGGATAAATTGTGAGGCGGCAAAGAGTAGCTATTTCTAATCAACCTGTTAGCTTAAGTAAATCCTTCTTAACGCATCCAGCGCCCGGTGGGCCTTGACCCTGGCCGCGCCGGCGGTGCAGCCCAGCTGCTCGCCGATTTCGGCGTAGTCGAAGCCCTGGAAGCGGTGCAGCAGCAGCACCTCGCGCTGGGCGGCGGGCAGCAGGGCCAGCGCTTCGTGCAGGGCCTGGTGCTGGTCGGTGGCGGCGCGCTGGGCCTGGGCGGCGCGGCCGTGGGCAGCGGTTTTTTCTACTTCTTCCAGGTCGGCGCTGGGGCGCTGGCGCTGGTAGTGGTCGGCCCACACGTGGCGGGCCAGCTGGTAGACCCAGGCCCGGAAGGGCTGGCCCGGCTGGTAGCTGGCGCGGTAGCGCAGCACCCGCACAAACACGTTCTGGGTCAGGTCCTGGGCCAGGTCGCGGTCGCCGTTGGCCAGCCTAGCCAGGAAGCCGAAAAGCGGGCCGTGGTAGCGCTCAAACAGCCCGGTCAGCTGGTCGAGGTCGCCGGCCTGCACCTGAGCCATCAAAGCTTCGTCGCTGAGCGCAGTAACGGTGGTGGCAGGCATAGGGGCGGCGGTAAAAGAAGGGGAAGCGGCAGGTTTTGCAGGGAGTACCGGCGAGGTAGCCATTCGTTACAGCGAGGAGTAAAATATTTTACAAAAAGTCTAAATCCGGCCGCGGTGGGCACAAAAAAGCGGGCTGGCCATCTGTCCTTCCAGATAACCAGCCCGCTCACCATCAGCCTATTGGCTAAGTGGCTACTCCTCGTTCACGTTGATATTAAAAGTTGATGACTTGCCCTTGCCGCTCGCCGGCTGGCCTAGCAGCTGGCGGTAGCGCGCCACCTGGGCGGGGGTCAGGTCTTTGCCATTCACGCGCCCACCCTTGCCGGTGAGCTGGAAGGAGTAGCTGCGGTCATCTTTGCCGATGAGGCCATCTTGGCGCAAGGCCCCGCGCAGCTTTTCGGTTTTGGGGGCGGGCGGCGCGGGCGGGGGTGGCGGCGCCTGGGGCGACATAGGCCCTAGCGGGGCCAGCGGGGCGCGGGGCGGGCGCGGCGGCCGAGACGGCGTGGGCCGGCCGGCGCGCCCGTCAAGGGCACGCAGCTCGTCCTCAGCGGCGGCAATGCGGGCGCGCAGCTCGGCCCGGCGGGCACTCGATTCGGCCCGGTTGGCGTCGCGCTCGGCATCGCGGACAGCCCGTTCAGCATCACGTTCAGCGTCGCGGACAGCCCGCTCGGCGTCGCGCTCGGCATTGCGTTCGGCGTCGCGCTCCAGCTGGCGGGCATCTTCGCCGCCGGAGTTTCTTACCGTCCCGTTTATCTTCACGCTGACATACCCTCGCTTATTGCGCTCCAGATGAAAGACGGGGTGCGAGGCGTGGCCAGCGGCCGCACTATTCACATCGATGTGAAACTCCCGGACCTCGCGGCCATCCTGCAGCACCCGCACACGGGGGTCTTCCTTATCCAGCTTGCGCAGTTCTTTTTCCATTTCCTGGCGCTGCTCGGTGGTCAGGTCGGGGTTTCGCATGGCCTCGGCCAAGCCCTGGCGGGCGGCGCGCAGCGCCTCATTGGTTATCGCATTAGTCGAAAAATTGAAGCTGAACGAACGGGCTTCCGGCCGTTCGGGGCGGTCGGGCATTTCGGGGCGTTCAAGGCGCTCCAGCCGCTCGATGCGTAGGGGCTGGGCCGGCACGGTAACCACCTCCACAGTGCGCACTTTTTTGGCCCGCTTGGCTTTTTTGCCCGAGGCTTCGGTTTCGACGCGCTGGCCGTCCACGGTCAGGTTCACCACGCGGCCTTTTTTGTCCTTCTCAATTACGACGGTGCTGGCCCCTCCCCGACGCGGCGTTGGCCGCACCCGACGAATGCGCACCTCCGGCTCGTCATTCACCATTTCTGCGCGCACTTCCTGCTGAATTTGCTGAGGCTCGGGGCATCGGGCGTCGGCGGCGCAGGGGGCACCGGCGGCAACGGGGGCGCTACGGCCACCCGGCGCCGGGCCGTATCGGCGGGCGCCGTCTGGCCCGGCACCGTTTGGGTTGGGCGGGCAGCCAGCACTACGCCCGTGCTCAGGCCCAGCAAGCCCAGCAGCGTGAGCGAACCAGCCAGCAAACGCTCGCTCATACTAGGCGCTTGGGGCCGGCCTAGCGCCAGGCGGCGCACTCGGGCTAGCAGGCCACCGCGCCCAGCGGCGCCCGCCGCGGCCAGCGCCAGGCGCGGGGCGGCAGTTGGGAAGGCTTCCAGTTCGGCCAGGGCGGCCAGGGCGCGGGCCACGCGCAGGTCATCGCCGCCACAAAGGGCAGCGGCTTGGTCGTCGCAGCAGTTTTCGCGCTCGGCGCGCAGGCAGGTGGCCATAAACCACACGGCGGGATGGTAGAAGAACAGGACTTCGGCCACAGCCAGGCCCAGGTTGAGCAGGTAGTCGCGGCGCACAATGTGCGCCAGCTCATGGGCTAGCAAGGCTTCGAGCAAGGCCGGGCTCAGGCCCGCCACGGCCCCTAGCGGCAGCAGAATTACCGGCCGTAAATGCCCCAGCACCACCGGCCCGGCCACCCGCGCCGATTCGAGCAAGGCCACCGGCCGGCGCACCCCGGCGCGGCTGGCTAGGGTGGCTAGGCGCTGCTGCCACTCGGCGCCCAGTGCCTGGGTACCGGCGCGGCGCAGCCGGCTAGCATAGAGCAGGCCGCCGGCCAGGCGGCCACTCATCAGCACCAGGCCTACTAGCCAGGCTATTACTACCAGTGGCAGGTAGGCTTCGAGTCGGTGGGCATTGGCTCGTAGCAACGTAAGCGGAGTGCCGGGCGCCATAGCGCTGGCGGTTGCCACTGGCTCGGTAAGCGCCGCAGCCAGGCTAGCCGGCGCGGCTACGGTAGTCAAAGCAGGGCTGGCCACCTCTACCCCCGCCACTACTGGCACGGGCGAGCTTTGGTAGTAAAAGCCAAACGTGAGGCTCACTACCAGCACCAGGCTGGCCAGCGCCCCGGCCGAAGCCGCGTAGCGCACCTCGGCGCGCTGGCGGCGCAGCAGCGGCAGCACGCCCGCCAGCAACAGGGCTAGCACCCCACCCTGCCACACCGAGTGCAGTAGCGCGTAGCCCAGCGCCCGCACCAGTGCGGGCGACAAAACTTCTCTAAGCAGCGGGAGCGTCGTCATCAGTAGCAGGGGTTGAAGGGTTAGCATTCTGAATCTCAATATCATTGAGCAGGCGGCGAATCTGGGCCAGCTCGTCGGCCGAGGTCTTACGGTTGCCCAGGGCCTGCATCACCAGCTTCAGGGCCGAGCCGCCGAAGGTGGCCGCCATAAACTTGTCGAGCAGCAGTCCCTGGGTGTCGTGCTCGCGCACGGCGGCCCGGTACACGTGGCTGCGGCCTTCATCGTCGCGGCTCACCAGGCCTTTTTCCAGCATCAACTGCATGATTTTGAGAGTAGTGGTGTAGCCTACCTCACGGCGCTGGCTTAGCTGCTCGTTCACGGTGCGCACGGTAGCCGGGCCGTGTTGCCAGAGCACCTGCAAAATCTCCAGTTCCGAATCGGTAGGTTTGGGGGGCGCTTTAGGCATGGCTAGCGGGGCGAAAGGTTCCGTACGAAATAATTCGTAGGTCAAAGGTTATACGAGAGACTTCGTACTTACAAAAGCAATGTACGAAATAAATCGTATAAAGAGGCAATTCGCTAATAGTCAGGCTGATTATTTTTCAAGCAACCTACTGCTGCTGGCCCTGGCCGCGCTTGCGCACCAGCGTGACGCGTGCCCGATGGCAGATGCCTCCGAGCGGCGGGTTGAATTTTGACACGCTCACCTGCGCCCGCCGCACCTGCGGAAACTCCTGCATCACGCGGTCGAGGATGCGGTGCGCGAGGTGTTCGAGCAGCCGGGCCGGGCGTTGCATCTCTTCGAGCGTCACGCGGTAGAGCACCTCGTAGTTGACGGTTTCGGCCAGCTTGTCGGAGGCGCCGGCGGCGTGCAGGTCGGTTTTGAGGTGCAGGTCTATGCCGTATTTATTGCCGATTTTCTGCTCTTCGTCGTAGTAGCCGTGGAAGGCAAAAAACTCTAAACCTTCGAGTGCAATCTGTCCCATAAGTAGTTTGTCTGAACCGCGGATTTGTCGGATTCGGGTGCCGAAGCCGGTCGTAGCAGGCCGCAAAAGTAAAGGGCTGCCCGGTGGGCAGCCCTTTAGCGCGCAGCAAATTATGGCGACAATACCTGAATAATCTAACGAATTCTTGGTTTAGATTTCGTCAAAAAACGACTTCTCTCCTACCGGCTCGGGCTGGGCCGGGCTAGCGGCCATGCCGGGGTGCGTCATGGGCTCGGGCTGCTGAATTTCGGGGCGGCTGGGACCGATGGGCGAAATCTCGGGGCGGCTGGGCTCCACGTAGGGCGCGGGCGGCTGGGGCACGGTTTCGGGGCCGGGCTGGTCGATGCGCGGGGCGGGCGCGATGCCGGGGTTTTCGGCCGGGGCCTGCGGGCGCTCGATGTCGGGGGTAGGCGACTGGCCGGGGTCGGGCTGCTGGCCGGGCTTGGGGTTGTAGCCCTGGGGCGCGGCCGCAGGGCTAGCGGCCGGCGCGGCGGGGTGGCTGGCCGGCTCCGGGGCCAAAGCAGCGGCGAGCGGGGGCGCTACGGCAGCGGCCGAAGAGCGGGCGGGGACGGTGGAAACGTTCATGGCGGGAGCGGGACTAGGTTCGGGCGCCGGCGCGTCGGCCAGCCGCTTTACCTGTACGCTCGCTGCCCGCGAAAGGATGGCCGCCGGGGCATTTTTGGGGCGGGCGCGGGCGCGCTCCACTTTTTCGAGGGCATCGGAGGCGAGATGGTGCAGGTCGCGCACCAGCGTATCGAGCTGCTGCTCCAGGCGCTGGCACTCCTGGCCGAGGCCGGTGACCTCCTTCTGCATGTCGGTCACCGTCTTTTCGGCCGTTTGGTAAGCTTCTTCCACAATGGCGCGGGCGCGCTGGCGGGCTTCCGAGAGGGTTTGCTCGGCCAGCAGCTGGGCCTCGCGGCGGCGCAGGTCAGCATCGCGCTGGGCCTGCTCAGTGATGGAGTTGCCGGTATCCTCGGCCGTTTTGAGGGTGCGGTAGAGCGACGATTCTACTTCGCGCATCTTTTGCACGTCCTGCTGGGCGTGGTCCAGCTTGAGGCGCAGCTCGCGGTTTTCGTCGCCCAGGCGCTCCCACTGCTGCGACACCATGCTGAGGAAGGCCTGCACCTCGTCCTTGTCCACGCCCCGAAAGGACTTTTCAAACGTCTTCTGCCGAATATCGAGGGCGGTAATTTTCATAAATTCAGTCAATAATTAACAGTGAGCAATGAGCAGATAATCAGCGAGTAATAAGCATAATCCAGTAGCACGCGCCAGCAATTGTCGCAGCACAAACGCATCGGTTCACTGCTCATTGTGCACTGCTCACTGAGATTTGCCACACTGCCAGGCTGCGGTCATCGCTGCACGAAACTAACCGGTGTTGCGCGCCCGGCCAAACCAGCTTATTGACCGACGTGCCGTGGCCGGCCGCGCGCGCCCTATCCAGCACCCGCAGCAGCGAGAGGCTGGCCGGGTCCCAGAGCTTGATGCTTTTATCCAGGGAGCAGCTGGCCAGGTAGCGTCCATCACCGCTGAAGGCCAAGTAGTTGATGGCATACATGTGGGCTACTACGCTATCCAGCAGCGGGTAGCCTTCGGCAGCCAGGTAGCGGCGCAGGTGGGCATCGCGGCCAGCCGCCAGCAAATGCTGGCCATCGGGCGAGTAAGCGAGCGTAAAAACGGAGTTGGTAGCCTCGACCAGCGAGGTTTTAATGGCCAGCGAGTCGAGGTCCAGAATATACGTCTTCCAGTCGGAGCTACCCACGGCCAGCTCGCCCCGCTCCTCGTGCAAAGCCAGGCAGCGCAGGCTCTTATCGCTGATTCGCAGTAGGTTTTCGAGCCGAAAGTCGTCGCCGCGCAGCACGGCCAGCGTGCCGTCGCCGAGGGCGCAGTACAGGCGCTGGCGGCTCTGCGAATACACCATCTCGAAGATGGCGACCGGTGGCAGCGCCGTGGCGAAGGCCAAGGTTTTGCTCGGCAAATCAATCGCCTGCACGCCCTGAAAATTGTGCCCCAGCAGCAGCAGGCCGCGCGTGGGCAGCTCCAGCAGGGCATACACCGAGTTTTCGACCCTGGCCAGCAGCTCACCGTCGGCATCGGGCCGGGCACTGTTCCAGGCCACTACCATGCCATCGGCGCTGCCCGAAAATACCCGGTCGGCGCCGGGCCGCCCGGCCAGCGCGTACACCGCGTCGCGGTGCCCGGCCAGGGTGCCGATGCGGGTGGCGGTGGGGCGAGGCGGGGGCGTGGTAGCGAGCATAGCAAACGGAGCAGCCCGGGCCGGGCCGCCGCAAAGGTCGGGCTGCGGGCCGGTACTACCTTCGCCGCTGCTCGCCCGTTTATGCCGCTTCATTCGATTACGCCCCTAGCCAGCGGCCCGCTACTGGGCCTCTGGCACCTCACCGAAACGCCCGCCGCCCTCTGGCCCCAGCTGGCCGAGGCGGCGGCCTACGCCCCCCTGCTGCCCGCCCGCGCCGATGGCCCGCGCCAGGCGCAGTGGCTGGCCGGCCGGGTGCTGGTGCAGCTGCTGCTGGCCACCCGCGGCGCACCGCTAGCTATGCTGCGCAACGATGAAAACGGCCGACCTTTTTTAGCAGGGCCGCCAGCACTGCCCGCCGTATCGCTGTCGCACTCGGGCGAGTGGGTGGTGGCGCTGCTAGCCCCGCCCGGTGCGGCCGTGGGCATCGACGTAGAGCTGGTGCGCGACAAGGCCCGGCGCATTGCCCGCAAGTTTCTTAATGAGGAGGAACTAGCTGCCAGTGAAACTATTACCCTAGCCGGCAGCCCCGAAGCCGGCCCTTCCCTGGAGCTGTTCAGCCTGCTGTGGAGCGCCAAGGAAACGCTGTACAAGCTGGCCGGCCAGCGGGGCCTTATCTTCCGCGAAACCCTGCTGCTCGACCTGCCGGCGGGCACCTGGCCCCTGCCTGGCACGCTGCCCGCCCGGCTGCAACTAAACGGCACGAGTTCCCGGCACCAGATTTGTTATCTTCGGCCAGCGGCGGGCTACGTGCTCACGTATTGCTGCTAATTTTCACGTACTTCTTGCGCGGCCCGCGCGGCTTATTTCTTTTGGTTCTTTCTACCCTAGCCATGTCTTTTCGCAAACTTCCGGTCTTGCTCGCGGCGGCCCTGTTGCTGGCCACCGTTACGGTAGGCATTGCCCGTGCCCAGGGGACCGTGGGTGATTTTACGGTGCAAAAAACCGGCGGTGGCAGCACCTCGCTCAGTGCCTTCGCCGGCCAAAAAGCAGTGGTTGTGGTGTTTATGAACCCGGCCTGCGCCTACACCCGCCTCTATCAGGAGCGCCTGGCGGCCCTCAGCAGTGCCTACAGCGGCCGGGGCGTGCAGTTTATGTTCGTCAACGTGCCCATCAACCTCGACACGGCCGAAGGTGCCGGCGGCGGCTCGCTAGCCACCTTCACCGATGAGGGCGCCGCCAGCGCCGCCCTGGGCGTGTCAAAAACCACCGAGGCCGTGGTACTCCAGCCCGCGGGCTCGGGCTTCGCGGTGCGCTACCGGGGGGCTATTGATGATAATCCCCAGATAGCCAGCGGCGTGCAGCAGCATTATTTGCAGCAGGTGCTCGACAACGTGCTGGCCGGCCGCGCCGCCGGCGTGGCCGACAAGCGCGCCGCCGGCTGCCTTATTAAACGATAATGCCGCAGCGCGAAGCCGCAGCTTCGCGCTATTCTTCGTCGTCGGTGTCGGGGCCGGGCTCGTCCTGCTCCAGCAGGATGGCTAGCAGCTGGGCAACTTCTTCGGCCTTAGCGGGTTCCTGCAATTTTTCGAAGCCTACTTGCAGGTTGCGCATGGCGCGGCGCACGATGTCGAGGTGGGTGCAGGGCTCGTAAAAGCTGTCTTGCGAGGTGATGCCGAGCTGGCCCACGTAGTGCTCAATATCAGCCTTCGACAGAATGACACCCCGGTTGTAGCAGTTAATGTAGAAGGGCAGCACCGGCTTGGCGTCGGCATCCTTGTAGAGCTGATAGGTCAGCACAAACAAGTTGGGCAGGTTCACGCCAAACACCGGCAGGTCGAGCCGCTGGGCCACCAGCAGGTAGATAACGCAGAGCGACAAGGGGTTGCCACGCTTGGTTTCGAGCACCCGGTGCAGCATCGAGTTGGCCGGCGAGTGAAAGTGCTGGGTGTTGGCGGCAAACTTGTGATTGCGAAAAATAACGTGGTTGAGCACCTGCACCTGGTCGGCGGGGTGCATCTCGGGGCGCAGCAGCGTCCAGGCCTCGAAGCGCAGCTGCTCAATGGCGCGGTTCAGGGCCTGTAAGTCGGCATCGGGGTATTGGTACGAATTCAGCAGCCACATGCCTTCCAGCAAATCTTGGGCGCCCGAGTCGCGCCACACCCGCAGGCGCTGCTGCAAGCCCTCAAATTGCAGATTATGAATAAGGTCTTCGAGGCGACGCTGCTGCTGGGGGTCGAGGGTTTCTTCCCAGGATTCTTCGAGAAAGGGAATGATAGCCTCACCCAGATTCTGAATTTCGCCCTGAATCTGGGGAGCGATTTCCGGGTCGTCGAGCAGCGAGATAAGCGCTTTGATTTCGTTGGTAGTCATGCAGGCAGGAATGGCCCCTGGCGGACGCCGGGGTCGAATTTAACACCCGCCAACGGGTTTTTTGTTCAGCCAAAAGCCCCGCCGGCCGCCACTGGGCGCCTGGGTCGGGCTTAACCGCTAGCAGGCAGCGGGTTGTTTCGGCCGGCACTGCTTCAACACGCTGCCTAGCGCAGTGCCGGTGAGCGTCACCTTGGCGCTGTCGCCGAAGTGGTGGTGCAGCTGCGGAATGGCGGGGCTGGCGAGTTGCTGCCCGCTCTGGTGGTCGACGCTGGGTAGCCCTGACTTAAGCTGGTAAATCAATTTGCAAATGCTTCATAAATACTTCACGCCCAAAAGAAAGCGCCTTTTTTTCGAGGTTTTCCGTAGTGCTAAAAAATAATTCACTTACTTGTAGGTAGTGCCAGTGCCCTACCCTAGCCCACTCTTTTCCTCTCGCATGGCTGCTTCCCAATTTCTTTTCGCTACCGGCATCGAAAACAGTTATCCCACCATCCAAAACGGCAAAGTGCGCCAGGATGAGATGGAAAAATGCGGCCACTACAAGTTTTGGCAGAAGGATTTTGAGCTGGTGCAGGAGCTGGGCATCGAGTACCTGCGCTACGGCCCGCCCATTCACACTACCTGGCTAGGGCCGGGCAGATACAACTGGGACTTTGCCGATGCCACGTTTGGCGACTTGCTGAAGCGCAACATTATGCCCATCGTGGACTTGTGCCACTTCGGGGTGCCCGACTGGCTGGGCAATTTTCAAAATCCCGATTTTCCGGCGCTGTTTGGGCAATACGCCGGCGATTTTGCCCGGCGATTTCCGTGGGTGCAGCTCTACACGCCGGTGAATGAGATGTACATCTGCGCCGAATTTTCGGCCCTTTACGGGTGGTGGAACGAGCAGCTGAGCAGCGACCAAGCGTTCGTGACGGCCCTCAAGTACATTGTGAAGGCCAACGTACTGGCCATGCACGCCATCCTGGCCGTGCGGCCCGATGCGCTGTTTATTCAGAGTGAGTCGAGCGAGTATTTCCACGCTTCCAACCCCGAGGCTATCAAGCCCGCGGAGGTATTGAATGCCAAGCGCTTTCTGTCGCTGGACCTGAACTACGGCCGCCGCGTGGATTCGGATATGTATGAGTACCTGATGGATAGTGGCATGACGCGCGAGGAATACCACTTCTTTCTGGATAATAATCTGAAGCACCAGTGCATCATGGGCAATGATTATTACTGGACCAATGAGCACCGCGTGCGGCCCGACGGCAGCACCACGGCATCGGGCGAAATATTTGGCTACCACGTCATTACCACCCAGTACCACGACCGCTACCAACTGCCCGTAATGCACACCGAAACCAACCGCTGGCAGGGTCCCGAGGGCGACGAGGCCGTGAACTGGCTCTGGAAGGAATGGGCCAACGTGCTGCGCGTGCGCAACGACGGTGTGCCCATCGTGGGCTTTACGTGGTACTCGCTCACCGACCAGGTAGACTGGGATACGGCCCTGCGCGAAAGCAACGGCAACCTGAACCCGCTAGGCCTGTACGACTTGAACCGCAATATCCGGCCGGTAGGTGAGGCGTATAAAAAGCTTATCAGCCAGTGGCGGCAGGTGCTGCCTACCCAAACGGCCTGCCTGCAAATACCGCTCGTGATGCCTCAGGAAAGCAACGACGCCTGGGCCAAGCAGCAGCAAGCTACTGCGCAGGCTGCTCAAAGCCAGCCCGCAGTAGCCGTCGCCAACGCGCCGCTGCAAGACAACCATTAAGCGTAGCGCGGACTCTGCGAGTCCGCGTAATGCACGACTCCAACCACCTCACGCGCGGACTCGCAAAGTCTGCGCTACACCTCCCCTACTCATGCGCTTTCAGGATAAAGTAGTTATCATCACCGGCGGCGCCAGCGGCATTGGCCTGGCCATCGCCAAGCGGCTAGCCTCGGAAGGCGCCCGCATCGTGCTGGCCGACATCAACCAGACCAATCTTGACCAAGCCGCGCCCGACGTGCAAAAATTCGGCGCGCCCGAGGTGCTGCCTACCATCTGCAACGTGGCCGATGAAAACCAGGTAATCGCCACCGTGCAAGCTACCCTAGCCAAGTTTGGTCGCCTCGACGTGATTATTAATAACGCCGGCCTCATGCAGTTCAAGCCCCTCGAAGAACTCGACGGCGAAGACTGGCTGCGGGTGCTGAGCGTGGATTTGCTAGGGGCATTTTACTTCACCAAGCAGGCGTTTCTGCACATGAAGCCGGGCGGCAATATCGTGAACGTGGCCAGCATCCACGCCATCGCTACCGAGGCGCTGGTGGCGCCCTACGCGGCGGCCAAGGCGGCGGTGCTCTCGCTCACGCGCTCGGCCGTGATTGAGGGTAAGCCCAAGGGCATCCGTACCAATGTGGTGCTACCCGGCGCCATCGACACACCCATGCTCTGGAACAATCCCAACGTAAAGTCAGGCGTCGAAAAAATCAACCCTAGCGACGTGGGCAAGCCCGAAGACGTGGCCGCCATGGTCGCCTACCTGGCCTCGGATGATGCGGCTTTCGTGCAGGGCGCCGAGGTGCGCGTGGATGGCGGGCGGCTGGACCACTTGTAAGGAATCTGCCAATCCATAAATTATAAAAAAAGCCGCTTAATAAGCGGCATTTTTGTAGCTCTTTCATATAGGCTACTACTAGCGCGAGTTTAGGCGCAACCGTAATTCGTGCTCGTTGGTTGGGGCTGTGTCTCCCCTAAAAAGACTTTGCTGCACGACCCTAGCGGCGCCGCTTTGCCTAGCAGCTAGCGCGGCAGTGGAGGCACAACTTCTAGCAATAGTATAGGCACGCGTTACACTGCGCTAAACTCGCGCCAGCTGAGGCGAGTTTTGTATTAACGACGTAACGTATCTATAGCTACTCCTGCAAACTCATTTCTTGAACCACAGTTCATACCGAATTTAATAGCAAATTGCTTTTTCTTTAAAATGAAAAAGGGTTCGTCATTATTCTTGATTAGAGTATCCCCTACTTCTAAAGCACTTATCAATTCGATATATACATTGCCATCAGCCACATATTTTTCCTTTGAGTTATTCTCAGGATTATAGCCGTAAATCTCCATGTTTCTGGGGGTACTTCTGTTGCTTTCAACAACTATATTACATGCCCTACCCATGTAGAACTCATTCTTCACTTCATTACAAGTGAAAGTGCATGAGTTAAGCATCAGAAGGGAAAGCATGTAGTAGGCACCTTTCATCGCAGCAACTGGCAGAATGTAATCAGCAGTTAAAAATAATTCGGTCTCACACCTGAATTACCCCCACATTATACGCCTTCTCAATCGGCGCATGGTTCGCGGCAGAAATTCCCTCGGAAATAACCTTGCGCGTTTCGAGCGGGTCAATAACGGCATCGACCCACAACCGCGCTGCGGCATAATAAGGCGATAACTGCTCGTCGTAACGGGCTTTGATGCGGTCGAGTAGTTCCTTTTCGGCTTCGGGGGTGATGACTTCGCCCTTGGCTTTGAGGCTAGCCACCTGGATTTGGAGCAAGGTGTTGGCCGCCGCGGCGCCGCTCATTACGGCGAGCTGGGCGCTGGGCCAGGCCACGATGAGGCGCGGGTCGTAGGCTTTGCCACACATGGCGTAGTTGCCGGCGCCGTAGCTGTTGCCCACTATTACCGTGAACTTGGGCACTACGCTGTTAGCCATGGCATTCACCATCTTCGCGCCATCCTTGATGATGCCGCCCTGCTCGCTCTTGCTACCCACCATGAAGCCCGACACGTCGTGCAGAAACACCAGCGGGATGCGCTTCTGGTTGCAGTTCATGATGAAGCGGGCGGCCTTGTCGGCCGAGTCGGAATAGATGACGCCGCCCATCTGCATGCCGGTTTTTTTGCTCTTCACGATTTTGCGCTGGTTGGCCACGATGCCTACCGCCCAGCCATCGATGCGGGCTAGCCCGCAGATGAGCGTCTGGCCGTAGAGGTCCTTGTAGGGCTCAAACTCCGAGTTATCGACCAGCCGATTGATGATTTCCATCATGTCGTAGGGCTTGGCGCGGTCGGCGGGCAGTTGGCCGTAGAGCTCGCTAGGGTCCAGCCTGGGCGCGGCGGGCGTGGCGCGGCTAAAGCCGGCCGAGGGCTGCGCGCCCAGCTTGTCGAAGATGTTGCGGATGTGGTCAAGGCATTCTGCGTCGGTGTCGAACTTGTAGTCCGTCACGCCCGATACTTCGGAGTGCATGGCCGCGCCGCCGAGCGCTTCGTTGTCAATGGTTTCGCCGATGGCTGACTTCACCAGGTACGAGCCGGCCAAAAATACCGAGCCGGTGCCGCTCACTATCATGGCCTCATCGCTCATGATGGGCAGGTAGGCGCCGCCCGCCACGCAGGGGCCCATAATGGCCGAAATCTGCACGATGCCCAGGCTGCTCATCACCGCGTTGTTGCGGAAGATGCGGCCGAAGTGCTCCTTATCCGGAAAAATCTCGTCCTGCATGGGCAGGTACACGCCCGCCGAATCGACGAGGTAGATAATGGGCAGCTTGTTTTCGAGGCTGATTTCCTGGGCCCGCAGGTTTTTCTTGGCCGTGATGGGAAACCAGGCGCCGGCCTTCACGGTGGCGTCGTTGGCTACCACCACGCACTGGCGGCCCTGCACGTAGCCGATAACGACGACCACGCCGCCGCCGGGGCAGCCGCCTTCCTCCTGGTACATGCCCTCGCCGGCAAAGGCGCCGATTTCGACCTGCGCTGCGCCTTTATCTAGCAAATAGTCAATGCGCTCGCGGGCCGTGAGCTTGCCCTTGGCTTTGTGGGCTTCGATGCGCTTGGGACCGCCGCCAAGGGCCACCCTAGCCAGCTTCTGGCGCAGCTGAAAAGTGAGTTGCTTGAGGTGGTCTTCGTTGCGATTAAACTCGACGTTCATAACCTAAAAACTGGGTGGGAAAGGGTATAGAGCAAGAAAAAGCCCACCCCTGGCGGGGCGGGCTTCAAAGATACTAGGTGCCCCAGCAGCGGGCTTAGTTGGTCATGGCCGGGGTAGTGGTCACCTTTTTGGTTTCGGTAGTTACCGAGCCATCGGGGTTTTTGGTGGTTTCCTTTTTTGTTTTGTCTTTGCCGCCGCCAAATACCGAGAAGTGCACGTAGCGCTTGGGGTTGGCCTTCATATCCGATATCAGCGCATTGGAGCTAGCGGCCGTGGCGTTCAGGTTGTTGTAGAGCGTGGTATCGTTGATGAGCTTGCCGAGCGAGCCGGTTTTGTCGTTCAGGGCCGTGCTTACGCCCTTGAGCGACGTTTGCGCCTCCGTAAGCGTCTTATTCAGGTTGCGCAGGGCCGGCCCAACGGGGGCAGTCTTAATGGAGTCGGAAAGCTGCGTGAAGTTGTTGGCGATGCGGTCGAGCTTGGCGGTGGTCTTGTTGAGGGCCGCGCTCATGTGGGCCAGGTTGCGGGTAATCTCGTTGATATTTGCCTGGTTAGAGGCAATAAGGCGCTGGAGCGCTTCGGTGCTGGCGCGCGCCCCGAGCAGCGTACCCTGAATGTTGGTTTGCGCGTCTTTATTGAGAAAGCCATTAATATGCGCCAGCGTGGCGCCCACCGTATCGAGCACGGGGAGAGCCTTGGCCTGAAAAGCATCGGCAATACCGATGGCCGTAGTAGTGCGCAGCGTTTCGCCGCCGCTGTACTCCTTGGTGTTGCGGCCCAGCACCAGGGTAATGGTTTTGGAGCCAAGCAGGGAGCCACTGAGGCCAGCCTTGGTCGAGTCGCCGAGCGTGACGCCCTTTTGCAGCTCCAGCGAGGCCTTAATGGAGTTGTTAGCGTTAGGTTGCAGCTCCAGGTTTTTTACCTGGCCCACTTTAATGCCGTTGAGAACAACCGGGGCGCCTACATTTAAGCCGTCAACATTAGGATAGATGGCGTAGTAGGTACGGTCGCTCGACAGTAAATTACTACCACGCAAGAAGTTAAATCCGATAGCCAGAGCTACTAGGGCCACTACGGCCAAGAGGCCCACTTTTATTTCTTTAGACACAGGAAAGTAGATTTTTAAGGCTGAAATAGGCCAACTGCTAGAGGGAGAAATGGCCCCGAATGGTTGCGTCGGCAGGCCTGTTAGTGCCCTTAACGGCAAACCGGGGACGGATGTTAGGCTAGCGGCTAAGCCCAGCCGTGACTCACTCGCCCCGCGTACCTTCCAGGTCGCGCTTATACTCGCGAAACGCCCGGTAAATACCGCCCGCAATGGCCTGTTGGCCAGCCTGAGTATCGAGGTAATTTTCCTCGCTGCGGTCGGTCAGAAACCCCGCTTCCACCAACACCGAGGGCATGGTCGACTTCCAGAGCACCAGAAAGCCGGCTTGCTTCACGCCGCGCGAGCTGCGCCCCACGCTGGTGCGAAACTGCCGGTCGATGCGCTGGGCCAGCCGCAGCGAGTTGGTGATATAGGCGCTCTGAAATAGGGAAAATAAAATGTGCGACTGCGGCGAGCGCGGGTCAAAGCCGTCGTAGCGCTGCGTATAATTTTTTTCTTGCAGAATAACCGAATTTTCGCGCTGGGCCACGCCCAGGTTGGCGGTGGTTTTGTGCAGGCCCATCGTCCAGACCTCGGTGCCGCGCGAACCCTTGGGGCCGGCGTTGCAGTGCACCGAGATGAAGAGGTCGGCGTGGTTGCGGTTGGCGATGGCGGCGCGCTCGTCGAGCTCGATAAACACGTTGGTTTTGCGCGTGTAGATGACCCGCACATTGGGCATGTTTTCCTCAATCTGGTGGCCCAGGTCTTTGATAATGGCCAGGGCCACGTCGGCCTCGTGGGCATCTTCCCCGTTGCAGCCGATGTCTTTGCCGCCGTGGCCCGCGTCGAGCACGACGGTGCGCAGGCGGTAGCGCGCCTCGTCGGCGGGGCACGGGGCGGTGGCCGAGTCGGGGGCCAGGGGCTGCGGGTGCCGGGGGCTAGCCAGCGAATCCTGGGCATTGAGCACCGGGCATTGTGCACTCAGCAGGATACAAGTCAGCGCAATAATCCGCACGTCAGTCGTTGGGGAAAAAACCGGCGCACTGGCAACCCTCGGGCGGGGCAGCGGCCTCTTATCTTTGTGTTAAGCCTCAAAAGTACTTCGCTCGGTGGCTTTATTGAATTTGGTTTTTTCTAACGCACTCTTTTCGGGTATTTTCGGTCGGCGGCGCGGGGCGCTGGCGAGCGTAGTGGGCCTGTGCCTCTGGCTGCTGGGCGGCGGGCTAGCCCCGGCCCTGGCCCAGACGACCGACTCGACCCGCACTAGCCGCAATCCGCGGCGGCCGGGCTCGGTGCCCACCCAGCCGGCGCGCGACCTCATTTACGACCGCAACTCCCCGCAGAGCCCGCCGCCACCCGGCGAGCGCAACGTGGGCCAGCCCGCCGTGCCGGGCGTGTCGCGCAAGCCCGCCCCCAGCCTCACGCCCGACAGCTCCGGCCTGGCCGCCGACACCAGCCGCCGCGTGCGCGACTCGCTCAACGTGGTGCTGCTGCGCCGCCGCAGCCAGGTCGAAACCACCGTAAAGTACGCCGCCAAGGACTCGATTCAGTTCGACGTGACGACCAAGATTGCCCGGCTCTACAACAAGGCCAACGTCGATTATGGCAAGATGAGCCTGAAGGCGGCGCTTATCACCGTCAACTACGGCACCAATACGGTGCAGGCCGCCGGCCGCCGCGATACGGTGAAGCACCGCATGGCCGATTTGCCACTGTTTAAGGATGAGGCGGGCACGTACTCGGCCGGTAAAATCAACTACAACTTCAAAACCAAGAAGGGCAAGATTGCCGAGGTAGTGACCCAGCAGGGTGAGGGCTACGTGCACGCCGAGGTAGTTAAAAAACTGCCCGACAATGACTTCTACGGCCTGCACGGGCGCTACACCACCTGTAACCTGGAGCACCCGCACTTCTACATTGAGGCGGGCAAGATGAAGGTGATACCGGGCCAGAAGGTCATAACCGGGCCGTTTCACATGGTCATTGCCGACGTGCCGCTGCCCATCGGGCTGCCGTTTGGCTACTTCCCCACGCCGCACGCGGGGCGCGGGTCGGGCTTTATCATTCCCACGTTTGGGCAGGGCCAGCAGCGGGGCTACTCGCTCACCAACGGCGGCTACTACTGGGCGCCCAACGACTACATCGGCCTGCGCGTAACCGGCGACTTTTACGCCGGCAATGCCGACCGCATCCCTGGCGGCTACGGCATCGGCACCGAGCTGACGTACCGCAAGCGCTATAAGTACCAGGGTAGCTTCCGCTTTACGTTTGCCAACCAGCCGGTGGCGCCCATCCTGAGCACTACCTCGGTAAATAATGCCGATTATCTGTACTCTAACTCGGTGAATACCTTCTGGATAAGCTGGAGCCACTCGCCCACGCCGCTGCCGGGCGGCGGCGTGTTTTCGGCCAGCGTGCAGGCGGGCAGCTCGTCGTATAACCGCGTGAATACCCTGAATGCCAGGCAGCTGCTGTCGGCTACCTTCAACTCGACCATCAGCTACAGCAAGCAGTCGCGCCGGCTGCCCATCAACTACGCCATTCAGCTCTCGCAAAGCCAGAACGTGCAAACCGGCGTGATGGACTTTACGCTGCCCAACTTCAACCTGGGCGTGGCGCGGCAGTACCCGTACCAGCTGTTTACCAAGCAGTCGCGCGGGGCCTGGTACGAGCAGTTTGCCCTCAGCTACAACCTGGTGGCCCAAAACCGCATCAGCAGCCTGGTGCCGGCCCGCTCGCTTTCGGCCGATGTGCCGCTGCTGGGCGGCAGCACCACGGCCTACAACATCCCCGTGAGCTTTGCCAACGCCGGCCGCCTGCTGCGCAACGCCCAGAACGGCATCCAGCACCAGTTCCAGATTACGCTGCCCGGCTTTGCCCTGGTGGGCCGCCACATTCAGGTGCAGCCCTCCATCAACTACGGCGAAACCTGGTATTCCAAACGCCTGACGTACAGTTATCTGGAGCGCGTGCGGGCGGTGAAGGTCGATACCATCTCGCCCGCCTTCGAGCGGGCGTATTCGTACTCGGCCAACGTTTCGGCCAGCACCAATTTCTACGGCACGGTGCAGTTTAAGGGCGACCACTTCGTGAAGGCCATTCGCCACAAGGTGGCCCCCAGCATCAGCTACGCGTTCTCGCCCGACCTGGCCAGCAACTCACAGTACGAGGCGTTTGCGGGCGGCGCCACTACTTTCGGCAGCTTGCAGTCAGCGTATAACAACCGTATTCTGGACCCGCGCCAGTTTACGCGCTACCAGGGCGTGTACCAGTCGCAGGCCAGCACGCAGCTGAGCCAGGTGGCCTTTACGCTGCAAAACCAGATTGAGATGAAGGTGCGCAACAACCGCGACACCACTGGCACCGACCCGTATAAGAAAGTGAGCCTGGCCGACGGTATCGACCTGGCCATTGCCTACAATTTTGGCTCGGGCCGCCGCGATGCGCGTGGCCGGCCGGTCGATTCGCTCAAGCTCTCCAACCTGAGCCTGGGCTACCGCGTGCAGGTGGCCAAGAAGCTGAACGTGGTGGTAAGCAGCGCGTTCTCGTTCTACCAGCGCGACTCCACGGGGCGTCTCCTCAACCGCTACCTGTTTGAGGGCAACAACAAGTTCCGGCTAGCCCGCCTCATCAACGCCAACCTGAGCCTGGGTTACCAGTTTAACCCCGCCGCCCGGCCTAACCGCAAGAGCAACATTCCGCGCGCCGTGGCCCCTGGCAACGACCCGATACTGGGCTCGCCGCTGCAACAGCAGCTGTATGCCGACTACATCGACTTCGACATTCCATGGGATGCTACGGTGAGCTACACGGCCTCGTACACCACGGCCGGCGCGCCCATTAGGCCCACGCTCTACGGGTTCGTGCCGCTGCTCTCGGGCAATTCCGTCACGGCCAGCGGCTCGGTCAAGCTCACGCCCAATCTGCGCCTGAGCACCAGCCTCAACTACGACTTGGTGCACAACACTTTCGTGTACCCGACCGTCAACTTTACCCGCGACCTGCACTGCTGGCAGATTTCGGGCCTCTGGATACCCGTGGGCCCCTATCGGGGCTACAACTTCACCATCGCCGCTAAGAGCAGCTTATTGCAAGACCTGAAGCTAAACCGGAACAAGACGATTCTGAACCGCTAGGCCAGCGAAGCACCTGCGAACGGGTAAGCTCAGCAGGACGTGTTTTTTGGATTACTGCCCAAACTCAAATACCACCTCGCGCACAAACATATCGCCCTGGGGGCGCAGGATGGCGAGGTTACTGATTTCGAGCTCCAGGTTAAAGGTCTGGTTATTCAGGAATTGCAGCACCGGGCCGAGTAGCTCGGGCGTGGTGTCGTGCAGGGCTAGCGACACGTGGGGCAGCCACAGGTCGGGGGCGCTGAACTTATCGGTGCGCGAGCACAGCGGCGCGGCCAGCTCCAGCACGCGGTGGTGCAGCTGGTTGAGGTGGTCGGAGCGCAGCACCGGGATGTGAATCACGGGGTTATCGCCCGGAAACATGCCTAGCCCGGTAGTGTGCGCCACAAACGGCTTGGTGGTGCGCGCAATCTCGTGCAGCCCCTGCTTGAGCAGCTCCAGGTCGGCGGGCTCCACTATCTGGTAGGTGAGGTGCGGCTCGGGAGTTGCCTGCACGTCAGTCAGTCCAAATTCCTTTTCCAGGCTCTTGATAAGCGCGTTGATGTGGTCGGAAGCCGGCGAGGGCAGCAGCGAAGTGATGGCGAGCATTGGCGGTGGAAAACGAAACGAAGGAGGCACGGCGCGGGGCTAGCCAGCGCTTCGAGCCCTAAAGCTAGCAGGTCGGGCAATTGTTGGGCCGCTAGCGCCCAGGCGCCTGCCTGAAATTTGCAATTAAAACGGTAGCTGCCTGAGGGTAAACTGCTCTACTGGGGGCGTTTTGCCGGCCTGTAGCGCGTCGAGGTGCGAGTAGAGCACGTAGCTGGCGGCGGTCGTGCCTGTAGTGGTGCCAGTGGCCGTGCCGACGGTACCGGGGCCGCTAACCACGCGCCGGGCCAGCGTGGTCGGATAAGGCGACACGCCCCCAATGCTAGCCGTGAAAGTGCCCGTGGTGGTAACGGTGGCGAAGTCGTCGGCCGTCGTCACTTTATACACCTTGCCCTGGGCATTGCAAGAGGCCAGCAGGGTAGTATTGTCGAGTAGCTGCAGGCCGTCGTCGCCGCTCAGGTCAAGGCCCGTGGGCAGCGTGACGGTGGTGAGCGTGCCAGGGACCGTAGTGGTGGTGCCAGCCCCGGTCGTGATTGGTAGTTTGAGCAGCTTGCCCTCATCCGACTTGGCAATCAGCAGGTAGCCGCTCGGGTGATACACGATGCCGTTGAGGCCAAACTTGCCGGCCGGCGCGCTCAGGGCGCTGCTGGTAAAAAACACCGAGGCCGTGCCGTTGCCCGAGGCGTCGAACGCGATTTTATAAATAATCGGGGCGTAGCTGTCCGTCACGTAGGCATTGCCCTGGGCATCGACGGCGAGGTCGTTGGCGAAGTGCGCCGGGTAGGCAGCCGGCGCTACGGCGCCCAGGTCGATAAACTGCGTCACCGTGCCCGTGCTGCGGTTGATGATGGCCATGGCCGCCAGCTTGCCTTTGGTGGCGGCGCTGGTGCGGGCCGCATTGTAGCCGGGGTCCGACACGGCGGCCAGCAGGCGGTTGCGCGAGGCGTCGAGGTTGAGGCCGATGGTCGAAACCAGCCGCGCGTCATCGGCAAAAGTGGAGTAGGTGTAGGTACTGGATGCATTCAGGCTGTCGGCCGTTACCTGCCCGATGCGGCCCGCCGTTTGGGAGCTGACCAGGAAGCGCCCGCTCTGGCTATCGTACTGGGTGCCTTCGGGATATAAGCCGGGCTGCACGAAACTGACAATTTTGGGCAGCCCGGCGCTGGTAGCGGCACCAATATCGCTGTCTTTTTTACAAGCTACCCCCAGCACGAGCAAGCTCCCCCACACCCCTAGCCGGGCCCCACCCAAGATGGAATAAAACTGCATAAAACGAAAATAAACGGGCTTAGGAAAAGCTGAAGCTGGCTGCTGTACGGCAAGCGGGGGGGCCAGGGTTGAGCCAACGACAACCTTAGGCGGGGGCTTTGCCGTTAGCGGCGCAGCGCTTCAGCTTAATCCCGTGCCCGAATCAGTCAGGTCTTCCTCTCCTACCCCGCCCCGCCCGTGGGGCCGGTGGGCACTACTCATTCTGGGCGTGCTGCTGCTGGCCGCGCTGGCCTGGCTGCACTGGGGCCTCGACCCCTGGCTGCGCCGTAAGCTGGAGCAGCAGGCCAGCACCCAAACCCACGGCCAGTATGCGCTCACGGTGGCTAGCCTGCGCACCCAGCTGCTGGCCCGCCGCCTGCACCTGGGCGGCGTGGTGCTGCGCCCCGCCACCCCCACCCTGGCCGACACGCTGCCCCGCCTCACGGCCCGCCTGGCTAGCCTCGATGTGAGTGGCGTGGGCCTAGTAGCCCTGCTGCGCGGCCGCACCGTACCCATCGACAGCCTCACCCTCGACTCGCTGCGCGTAGCTGTAGCCGCGCTGGCCAAGCGGCCGGCTCCGCACCCCAGCCCGCCGCTGTATCGGCAGCGGCCGCTGCGGCTGGGCTACCTGGCGCTGCGCCACGCGGGCGGCACCTTTGGGCCGGCCAACGCGCCTCAGGGCCGGCTGGCCTCGGCCAACGTGAGCGCCCGCGACGTGCTCTTTACGGCGGCTGGCGCGGCCGATACCCAGCGGCTAGCCTTTGCGGCGGCCTGGCGGGTGGGGCTGCGCGGGCCCGTGGGCCGGCTGGGCGGGCACACCATCGCGGCGCAGCGCGTAGATTTTTCCAGTGCGCAGCAATTTTTAGGGCTTGATTCGCTGCGCATTACGCCGCCCGCGCCGGGCCAGGGCAAGCCGGGGGCCGTGCGGGTGTTTTTTACCATGCCCCGGCTGCGGGTGCAGGGCCTGCGGGCCGCTACCTGGCAGCACCAGCACCGCCTGCGGGCCGACTCGGCCCGCCTGAGCGGCCCGCGCCTCACGTTTCGGCCGCCGGCCCAGGCACCACCGCCGCTCTGGAAACTATTGGCGGGCGTATTTAAACGAGCCGACTTGCGGCTCTTAACCATTAATAATGGCTACCTGGCCGTGGCGGGCGTGGCCGAGCGGCCAGCGGTGCGCCACATTTTTGGCCAGGGGCGCAGCCTGCGCGTCGACTCGGTAGCCGAGCAGGCTGCCGCCCGGCGCGTGCTCTACGCCCGTGCCTGGGTGGGGCACACTGGCCGCATCACGGGCACGCTGGCCCCGCCGGTGTACCCGAGCAGCATCGAGCACGCGTTTTTGAACACCGATAAGCAGGCGCTGCGCCTCACGGGGCTGGCGGTGCGGCCCACGCTCAGCCCGGCGCAGCTAAACCGGCGCAGCGGCTACCAGCTCACGCAGCTTGCGGCGCACTTACCCGAGCTGCGCGCGGCGGGCTTCGATTTTCAGCAGCTTTCGGCTAATAGTCACCTGCGCATTGCGCGGGTAGTGGCCGAGCGGCCCTACCTGCGCGTGAGCAGCGACGGGCGCGGCCCCATCAACAAGAGCCCCTCGGTGCTCACGCCCGAGGCCGTGCGCAAGCTGCGGCTGCACCTCGATGTGCGCCGCCTCGACCTGCGCCAGGGTACCATTGCCGCCACTTACCGCAGCCCGCGCACGCCGCTGGTGGGCACCTTTGCCATTAACCAGCTGAACGTGACGCTGCACAACGTCAGCAACGACCCGCGCCGCATGAGCCTGGCCCGCCCGCTCACCGGCACGGCCACGGCGCTGCTTCAAAACCGCTGCCGGGGCGAGGTGCACCTTACTACCTCGCTGCTCGACCCGCTCGGCCGCCAGCATTTGTGGGGCCGCTTTGGCGCCGCGCCGCTGGCCATTCTCAACCCCATTATGCGGCCCACGCGCCTGGTGTCGTTCAAAAGCGGCCAGGTGCAGGGCATTTCTTTCGATGAGCGCCTCGACCGCCAGCGCATTACGGGCACCATGCGGGCTACCTACACCGATTTGCGGTTTGAGTTTCTGGGCTATAAGCAAGGGGAGGTGAAAAAGACCTTGCTGGGTCGCGTCAAGAGCGGGCTGGTTAATGGCCTCATCATTCGCGACCAGAACCCGCGGCCCGGCGGGCGCTTCGTGGTGGGCAAAATGACCTCCGACCGCCAGCTGCAGTTTTCGACCTTCACGGCCTGGCGGCAGGGGCTGCTGCGCGGCCTGCTGCACAGCACCGGCGTGCCCGGCAGGCTAGCCCAGAAATACAGCCAGTCGTCGGACCACGGGCCGCTGCCGCCGCCCTAGCGCCGGGCCTATCGGGAAAATCGGATGGCCTGGCTGCCAACATCGCCTAATCAGCCGGAGGGGCTAAAAGGCGGAATCTGTCGAGCTGGGGCTTTGAATGAGCGATTGGTGTGCAAGCCCGGCCGTGCCCCGGCTCACCTTTGGCGTACTAAACGCACTCATTCACTCGCCCCTGCTCATGGAACGGAAGTATTTCTTGAAAAGCCTGCTGGCCGGCGCCGTGTCGGCGCCCGCGCTGCTCGCCGCCTGCGGCAAAGACAATGCGACGCCCAGCACTACCTCCGCGACTACCGGCACCACGACTACCACTACGGGCGGCGCTAGCAGCTCGAATTGTACGGTGGCGCCTACCGAAACCGAAGGCCCATTTCCCACGCACACGCCTTCCTCCTACGTGCGCTCCGACATCACGGATGGTCGCACGGGCTACAAGCTAACCGCCAAAATCACCATCACCAGTAGCAGCGCCGGCTGCGCGGCGCTGGCCGGCGCGCTGGTCGACATCTGGCACTGCGACGCTGAGGGCAACTACTCCGAATACGGCGGCACGAGTATGCAGAGCACCAGCTACACGGGCGTGCACTTTTTGCGCGGCCGCCAGACTACCGATTCGGCGGGCCTGGTCACGTTCACGAGCATCTTTCCGGGTTGGTATTCGGGCCGCGCCACGCACATCCACGTGCACGTCTACAACGCCAGCGGCATCTCGCTCAAGGTGACCCAGATTGCCTTCCCCGAGGGCACCGGCACGGCGCTGGCCCTCGTGAATGGCTACGCCAAGGGCATGAGCGGCTACACGTATAATAAAAGCGACAGTATATTCAGCGACGACACGGCCGGCATCGAAATCGCCACCGTCACGGGCAGCCTCACCGATGGCTTCGTGCTGACGATGAACATCGCGGTGTAAACTCCAACTGGTTTTGCAGTCGTTTGTCACTGTGCGCGTGGGCTCACAATGACAAACGATTTTTTAGCACTGACTGCCCCATGCCTGCCCGCCGCATCACGCTCTGCTACCGCAAAATCATCGATGCCAGCGCTACCCGGCCCTGGGACAAGCTGGTGCTCGACGATAGCTACCGCGAGCTGCGGCTACAGGCGCAGTATTTCAACCAGGAGAAAAAGTACCGCACCTTCGGCGAGCTGGTGCACTACGTGCCGGGTGCCGACCGCCTGCACGGGCTGGTGAGCGGCGCCATTGTCGGCTATTTGCAGCAGTTGGGCGGCGTGGTGCCCGACGTGCTCGACAACCTGGGCCGGCGCTTTTTGCGGTTCGGGAAATTTCAGTTTGAGTTGATTAACTCCGACCTGCTCGACCCCAGCAAGCACCAGGTGGCCATCAATTTCTTCACCGAGGCGCTGCTGTGGCACGATACCGTGGGGCCCTACCTGCTTGCCTCGCTGGAGGCGGCTGGCGACGCCCCGGCCCCGGTGCACACGTTCCGGCTGCAGCCCTACCTGGCCATTCACGCCATCCAAGAACTCGCTACCGATGCCAGCCCCGACGACGCCCGGTAAAATCTTCCTGGCCGACCAGCGGGGCCTTGTCGAAACTAGCGAGTTCCGCCGCTACTGCACGTTCAGTTTTGGCTTGTTTCAGCACGCTCATAAGCAACCGCTGGGTGCCCTGCTGGCCCTCAATGAAGAGCTGCTAGCCGGCGGGGCCACCGTGGCGCTGCCCGTGGCCGAGGCCGCACACGTGCTGCTGCTGCCCATCACGGGCGTAGTCGAGGTATTGCTGCCCAGCGGCGACCCACTGCCCGTCGAAACCGAGCAACTCCAGGTTTTGACGCTGCCGGCCGGCAGTGCGCTGCGGCTGCAAAACCCCTTCCCGCACGACATTATCCGTATTCTGCACGTGTGGCTGCGGGCCGCCGAGGCTAGCGCGGTAGCCATCGGCCCCCTTGCCGCATTCAGCGCCGGGACGCTGGCCAACCGGCTAGCCCTGCTGCTGCCGGCCAGCCCTACCCTGCCGGTTACGGTCAGCCTGGGCCGCTTCGCGGGCCGCCACGAGGTGGAGTACGTGGTGCCACCCGGCCGGCTGTTTTTCGCCTTTGTGCTGGCCGGCGCCTTCGAGGCCGAGGGCCGGCTTTTACACGAAAGCGACGGGCTAGCCCTGTGGGATGCCCCCGCGCCGGTCGAGCTGGAAGCCCTCAGCAACGACGCGCTGCTGCTGGTGCTGGCGGTGGCGCACTAAGAACCGGTCATTTTACGGGCAACTCCCTAGTCGTCGTCGTCCTTGCGCTTGGGGGTGAGCTGCAAAAACGCGCCCCGGCGCGGGGCGGGCATGGTCGATTGCTCGCCCTTCACGGCTTTCCAGACTACTTCGTTCAGGTCCAGGTCGGGCACGGCGTCTTCGTGGGCGAAGTCGAACTTGGCCGAGCGCTCGGCGCTGTGGTTCCAGGCCGTGTTGCGGGTGTCGAGCGGAATCTGATTGGGCTTGGCCTGGTACTTGACCAGGTTGGGCATGGCCTGAAATACGCCGAATAATGGCCGGGCGGCGGCGTCGTACTGGCTCATGGGCGGCAGGCCCAGGATTAATTCTATGGTGCGCATCACGCCGGCCGTGGTGTAGAGTGTGTGGTCGACGTAGCTGTGCTTTACGTGGGGGCCGATGACGAAGGCCGGCGAGCGGTGCGCATCGATGTGGTCGGAGCCGTTCTGGGCGTCGTCTTCGAGCACGAAAACCACCGATTCGCCCCAGATGGGGCTAGCCGCCAGGTGCTCCACGAGGCGCCCCAGGGCCAGGTCGTTGTCGGCCACGGCCGCCCGGGGGCTCACCTTACCCAGGCGCTGGCCGCTGGTGTGGTCGTTGCTGAGGCGGATGGTATTGAACTGCGGCACGGCGTTTTTAGCCAAAAGCGAGTCAAAATCCTGGGCCCACGCGCGCTCCCGCTCCTGGTCGGTAATGTTCATGTCGAAGCCCGGCGACCGGGGGCAGGCGTGCCCGCGCAGTGACTTGAGCGACGTTTTGGCGTAGTCGGCAAACTCGCCGTAGGTGCGGTACGTGAGGCCCGCGCGCTGGCAGTAGTCCCAAATGAAGCCGTCGCGCGGGTAGGCTATTTTGCGGGTGCCCTCAAAGTCGTAGGTGCCGCCGCGCCCGCCGTAGCTGACGGGCCACGACTTCTCCACGTAGTCGGTGGCGTAGGCGGCAGTGCTCCAGTTGTGGCCGTCGGCGCTCACCTCGGCATTCACGTAAAAATTGTCGAGCAGCACAAACTCGCGGGCCAGCGCGTGGTGGTTGGGCGTCACGCGTTGGCCAAAAATGCACAGCGCCGTGTCCCCCTCGCCCTCCTTCACATCGCCCAGCACCTGGTCGTAGGTACGGTTTTCCTTGATGATGTAGAACACGTGCTTGATGGGCGACTTATCGCCCACGCGGCGCGGCACGGGGTTGCCGGCCTCGCCCAGGGCCAGCTTTTCGCGCGCCGGCGTGAAGGGCGTGTTGTCGTACACCTGCCGGGTGTAGGCTTTGAGCCGCGCCGCGTCGGGCGCCGGAATGCACAGCAGCGTACCCTTAAACAAGCTGCCGATGTACTCAAACTCGCGGTGCGCGCCACCCGACTGGTAGCCGCTGTCGTCGTTCTTGCGCAGCGGGTGCGGCCCGTTGGGATTGGCTAGGCTAGTTAGGCCTTTGCCGCTGGCCACCAGTATTTTGCTGCCCTGCACGCGCACGCAGGTAGGGTACCAGCCCGTCGGGATGAAGCCCCGGCTGGCGCTGCGTCCCGGCTGGCTCACGTCGAACACGGCCAGGCAGTTATTATCGGCGTTGGCGATGTAGAGCGTTTTTTCGTCGGCCGAGAGGGCTAGCCCGTTGGTGGTCGAGCCGGTGAGGCGCGTGGGGTAGAGCGAGGTCGAAATGGTTTCGAGCACCTTCCACGTCTTGGCGTCAATCACCGACACCGAGTTATCGTTGGCATTAGCCACGAACAGGTAGCGGCCATTCTTACTCTGAATCAGCTCGTTTGGGTGGCTGCCGGTGGCCAGCTCGCCGCGCACGCGGCCGGTGGCGCGGTCGTAGGCCAGCACCTTATCGCCGCCCCAGAGCGTGACGTAAACAGTCTTATTATCGGCCGAAAGCAGGCAGCCGTAGGCCTCGTGGCCCAGCTTCACCTTGCTCAGCGTGCGCTTGGTCTTAAGGTCCACGACGTAAAGCGCGCTGTCTTCCTTAGTCACGGTGTAGAGGCGCTGCCCGGCCGCATCCACGGCCAGGCCGGTGGGGCTGATTTTGGCTTTGGGCCAGGCTGGGCCAAGGCGCAAGGTGTCGGGCGCGCCCAGCTTGCGGCCGGCCGTGGGATAGCTCAGGATGATGTTATCGTTGCCGCCCGAGGCGTACAGCCGGTCACCTTTCTGGCCGAACGCCAGCCCGTACCACGCCTTGCCGATGGGCCGCTCATCAAGCAGCTTCTCGGTGCCAGGGTCGATGAGCTGGATGCTCTGCTTGCCCTGGCCGTTGTTGGTGACGGCCAGCAGAGTGCCGCCCGGCGCCAGCTGCATGTTCAGCGGCAGGTCGCCGAGCTGCAGGGGCCGGCCGGCCGGCGTTAGGCTCCAGCCATTGGGCAGCAATATTTTCTCGGCGTGCAGGTTATTGGACGGCCGCTGGGCCTGGGCGGCACCGGCGAGCAGGCTTAGAGCTGCCACGGTCAGCAAGCGCTTCATTACGATTCGGGAAAAAATCAGCATGCTGCAAAGGTCGGGCAAACGCGGGAATTTGGCATTATGCGCAGGTTACGTTGCGGGGCAGTACCCCGCGGAGGTCCTTATCCCGCCACCGGTAGCGTGAAGTGAAAGGCGCTGCCACTACCCAGCTCACTCTCGACCCACAGCCGCCCGCCCTGCGTGGTGATAAACTCGCGGGCAATACTCAGCCCCAGGCCCGAGCCGCCGGTGTAGCCGGCCTTGTCGGGCAGCTGGGCGAAGCGCTGAAAAATCCTGTCGTGGTGCTCGGCCGCAATGCCGGGACCCTGGTCCTGCACCGTCACCTGCACAAACTTGCCGGCCACCACGGCGCGTACGCCGATACCTTCACCGGCCGGCGAGTAGCGGATAGCGTTTGCTAGCAAATTGATAAGCACCCAGGTCGTTTTTTCCACGTCGGCGCGGGCGGGCGGCAGGTCGGCGGGCAGGTCGGTTTGCAGCGTGAGCTGCTTGTGGGCCAGCTGGGCCTGCACGGTAGCCTCGGCAAAGCGCACCACGTCGGCGAGCTGAGTGGGCGCAAAGTTGAGCTGAATACCCTGGCCCGAATCGAGGCGCGACACGTCGAGCAGCTCGCTCACCAGGCGCTGGAGGCGCTGGGTTTCGCGTTGAATGCCCACCGTGATGTCCTGGCGCTCAGTGGCGGGCAGATTATCTTTCTGCAATACCTTCAGACTGAGATTGATGCTTGAAAGCGGCGTTTTCAGCTCGTGCGACACGGTGGCCAGGAAGTTCGACTTCACCTGGTCGAGCTTTTTAAAGTCGGATACGTTACGCAGGGTCAGCACCTGGCCCACAAACTCCGTTTTGTCGGTAGCCTCGTTGAAGGAAACCAGGTCTTGCACCGCGAGGCGGTAAAACGCTTCCTCGCCGCGCTGCGCGATGGTGAGCACCGGCATTTCGGCTACCGCCTGCTCGCGCTGGGGCGCGTCGAGCGGCCTGAGCAGGGTCTGAAACAGGTCGTTTTCGAGCCGCACGGTGGCGGCCGGGCGGCCCACCAGCTTCGCGGGGGGCAGGCCCAGCAGCTCGCACATCACGGGGTTAGCCAGCAGCACGTGGCGGCTTTCATCGAGCACCAGAATACCCTCATCCAGGGTATTGACGATGCTGGCGGCGCGGTTGCGGGCCGTTATCAGCTCGGCCGCCGTGGAGCTGCGAAACTCGCGCAACTCACTCAGCATCCGGTTAAACGACTGCGCCACCTGTCCAAACTCGTCCTGGCTCTCCTGCGGAATGGTCGCCGCGAAGTTGCGCGCCGTGGCGTGGGCCAGCGCCGCGTTGAGCTTGCGCAGGGGCTGCACCGCCGCCTCGGGCACGCTGGCCACGAAGCCCAGCCCCAGCAGCACCGCCAGGGTGATGAAGAGGATGAGGTTGCGGTTGGCGCGCTCGGCATGCTGGTCGGCCAGGTCATTTTTGCGCGTCAGGGCGGCGGTATTCATCGCCATCATGCGCAGGGTCTGGCCGCGCAGCGGCTGCCAGGCGGCGGGCAGGGCCTGGCTATTGCGGCTCAGCGCCTGATTGTAGGCGGCCAGACTCTGGGTGAGGCTGTCCACGAGCTCGCGCTCGCCGGGCTCGGTAATATTGCCGGCCTCCCGCGTGAGGCCCTGGCTGAGCTGGCGCATGCCCGCAGGGCTAGCCGGCGCCTGCCCCAGGGCATCGAGCCCACGCAGCATCTGCTGGCCCAATTCTATCGAATAGAAATTGGCCTTCAATATATTGCGCGAGCTCAAGTCGAGCTGCCGCACGGTATAAAACGCATAGCCGCCGATGCTGAGCAGCAGCAGCAGCATGGCCAGGAAGCCGAGGGTAATCTTGGTTTTGAGGGTCATGAGGGGGGCTCGCGCGCTGGCGGGTGCCTCCCCCGCTGGCCCCCTCCTTTTCGCAGAGGGGCCAGGGAAGAGGCGCTACGTTAGGACAAAAAAATCAATACGTTACCAAATACACATCCACATCGCTCCCGTCGCCGGCCACGGCCGTGAGCAGGTCGTGCGTGACGCCGCCGCGGCTGAGCTGCTGCCACAGGCTTTTCTCGCGGGTGATGCCGCACACGAGCAGGGTGGCCGCTTTTTCCTGCGCCACCCGCCGAATGGCGGCCACGATGTCGTCGTCCTTCACCCGCAGAATCTGGGCGCCCAGCTCCGTGGCAAGCTGGAGGTTATTAAGTAGATAACGCTGCGGGGCTAGCCCGATGCGGTCGGCGCTCTCGCGGCCGGTCTGCACGTAGAGCACGTACCAGGCGGCCGCGCCAAAGCGGTCGGCCAAACGCGAGGTCTTGCGGATTATCTCCTTGGCGGCCTCGTTGTTGGTGTTGATGCAGGCCAGCAGGCGGTCGTCGTTGCGGCGCTGCGGCGCCACGGCCAGCGCGCCGCCGGCGTCGGTTTCGACCTGCCGGCCCAGCAGCTGGGCTACTTCGCGCACGGCTAGCCGGCGCAATTGCAGCAGGTTTTCGGGCTGGAAGAAATTGGCCAGCGCGGTGGGCACCTTGGCGGCGTCGTAGATTTTGCCTTCCTGGAGGCGGGCGCGCAGCTCACCCACGGTCAGGTCCACGTTTACCACCTCGTCGGCCTGCCTGAGAAGCTGGTCCGGAATGCGCTCGGTCACGTCGGTACCAGTGATTTTCAGCACTTGGTCGTGCAGGCTTTCGAGGTGCTGCACGTTCACGGCCGTTATCACCGAAATGCCGTTTTTCACCAATTCCTCCACGTCCTGCCAACGCTTCTGGTTGCGCAAGCCGGGCACGTTGGAGTGGGCCAGCTCATCCACAATCACCACCTGCGGGCGGCGCTTCTCAATGGCGTCGAGGTCCATTTCCTCCACCGCGTGGCCTTTATAAAACACCTGCTTGCGGGCCAGCAGCGGCACGTCGGCCAGCTGGGCCACGGTGTCGGCGCGGCCGTGGGTTTCGACGTAGCCGAGCAGCACATCCACGCCGTGCTGGTGCAGGTCGCGGGCCTCTTGCAGCAGGCGATAGGTCTTCCCTACCCCGGCGGCCAGGCCCAGGTACACTTTAAGCGTGCCGCGCCGCTTCTGCTGCACGAGGCGCAGAAAGCGCTCGGCCGACTGGTCGCGCAGGGCATCGTCGGGGGTCGGCATTGCCTGTAGTTAACTGGTTATGAATAATATTTAAGTTCTAGGCGTGTACAGAATGCACGCCGCGCCTACCAGGCAGAGACAAATGCCCAGCCAGTCGAAGTGGTCGGGTACGACACCCTCTACGCGCCAGCCCCAGAAAAATGCCAGCACAATGAACAGCCCGCCGTAGGCCGCGTACACCCGCCCGAACGAGGCCGTTTGTAGGGTCGGCAAGATGCCGTAGGCGGCCAGCAGCCCGAAGCCCAGGGCGCCCTGCCACCACGGCCGGCCGGCCCGCAGCCACTGCCACACCAAGTAGCCACCTCCTATTTCGAAGAGCCCGGCCAGTAGAAACAGCAGCACCGATTTGAGAATGGCCGGCATAGCGACAATGCTTTTTAAAAGGTAAGCCCCAGCATTGTGGTCACGGCCGCATCGGTACGCTTATAGGTTTTATCCTTGAGGTACACGCTGTTGTGGTCTACAAATTCCTTAAACTCGGCCCGCAGGATGACGCGGGGCACGGGCAGGTAGTCGACGCCCAGCGAATAGCCAGTAGTATAAAGGCCGCCCACGCGGGTGGCCGCCAGCACGCCGCTAGGGTCATGAAAATATTCAACGCGGCCTACCAAGCCGGCCCGCTCCCACAGGCGGCGGCGCACGATAAGCGCCCCCCCCTGCCAGGCATCATAGCCGCCCTTGCCGTCGAGCTTCTCTTGCCAGCCAGTATCGAAGGCACCCGCAATTTTCCACTTCCTGGAAGGGTCGTAGGTGACGTAAAAGTCGTGAAAATAGCGCAGCCGGATGCCCACCGAGTCGGGCACATTGCGGCCCTCGCCCACGAAAGTGCTCGAATTGAGCAGCCACTTGGCGCTGGGCCGAAACTGCACCTGCGTACCCACGGCCTCGTTCTGGTTGCGGTCGCGAATAACCTGCCACCCATTAATGGCCAGCACCGTAAACAGCCACTTCTTGCCCCGGTCGTAGGTGAGCTTGGCGCCGGTCTCGTAGTAGGGCGAGTTGTCGGCCATAATGGAGCGCGTCAGCGTAAGGTCGTCGCGCGAGTTGGGGCCTTCCAGGCCAATGTGCGAGAGAAAGATACCGGCATCGAGCCACAGGTTTTTGGCCACCCGCACGCCGCCCCAGGCTTCGTAAATGTTTTTAAAAACACCCGGCTCGGCGGCGTAGTTGGCATCGGGGTAGGTACCGGTCTGGATGGTAAACGTGCCGCGGACCCGCTCGCCGGTGTAGCGCGCGCCGAGGTAGGCCAGGTTCACGGCAATCTGGTTGTGCAGGTTTTCCGAATAAATAAAGCCGGGCCGCTGCAAGCTCGCCGGGTTATTGAAATCGTAGCCGTAGTACACCCCCACGTAGCCAAAAAACTCGGGCTTGGGGTCGGCCCTGGCCGTATCGGCCGCCGCAGCGGCCGTGGTGGCGGCAGCAGTAGCCGTGGGCGCGGCGGGCGGCGCGGTGGTAGTGGTGCTGGTGGGCGCGGGCGGCGGGGTAGTCTGGGCCAGGGCCAGGCCGGGCAGTAGGCCAGCGGCCAGGAAATAGGGTAAGGAGTTGCGCATAGAAACTAATGGAGCAGTGTGCACCTCACCCCCCAGGGAGTGAGGCACGCCTGATGTGGTTATTCGCGGGTGAGGTGCAGCTCGGGGCGCTCGGGAGTAAGCAGGGGAATGTTTTCGATGGTGAGCGAGGAGTTGTCGAGCCCGAAGCTCTCCTGCTGGCTAGCCCCGAGCCAGCGCAGCACCCCCGCCAGGCGCGCCACCAGCCGCTGCCAGCTGCTCAGCGACTGCGCGTAGGGCAGCGTGCGGTTCAGAATCACGAACTGGAAATCGCCCACCACATCCTGTTCGCGCAGCGAGTGGTAGCGCGAGGTGATGTCGATTTCCTTGTTCTTGACCAAGTCCGTCACCACCTGCCGGAACATGTAGTTGATGGCGTGGTCCACCCGGAAGCCCAGGTGAAACTCGATGCGCACCAAGTCGTCGGGCAGCAGCGTCTCGACGTGGTAGGTGCGCGTGTAGGGCTCGTCGGTCGTCACCACGTGAATCAGGTAGTACACGTCCGCCCGCTTCGGGCTCTTCTGAAAGATGCTGTGCGTGATGCCCCGCTCAATCTGGCTAGGGTCCATCGAGTCGGTGAGGTAGACGAGGTGGGTGGCAAACTTGGGCACCGACTCATCGCGGCTCAGCTCCTTGAGCAGCGGCAGCCAGTCAGCCAGCGGCACGTATTTGATAAAGCCTTCGCGCAGGCGCTGGCCCTGAATCCAGCTCACCATCACGGCCAGCAGCACCAGGCTCATGAGCACGCTCACGTAGCCGCCCTCGGGAAACTTGCGCAGGTTGGCAATCAGAAACGAGCCTTCCACCGTGAAATACGTGAGCAGCAGCAGCCCAATCCAGACCGGGCTCACCCGGCGCAGGTGCAGAAAATAGGCCAGCAGCACCGTCGTCATGAGCATGGTGAAGGTGATGGCCAGGCCATAGGCCGCCTCCATATTCGAGCTTTCGCGGAAGTGCAGCACCACGCCCACGCAGCCCGCGCACAGCAGCCAGTTGAGCGAGGGCACGTAGGCCTGCCCGCGCAAATCGGTCGGATACAGCACTTTCACCTTGGGCCAGAAGTTGAGCCGCATCGCCTCGATAATGAGCGTGTACGAGCCCGAAATCAGCGCCTGCGAGGCAATAATGGTGGCCAGCGTGCACAGCCCGATGGCCGGCAGCAGGCCCCAGCCCGGTATCATGGCGAAGAACGGATTGCTGTCGCCGAGCGGCCGGCCTAGGTGCTGGAGCAGCCACGCGCCCTGGCCCAGGTAGTTGAGCACCAGGCAGATTTTGACGAACGTCCACGACACGTAGATGTTTGACCGGCCCACGTGGCCCATGTCGGCGTACAGCGCCTCGGCCCCGGTGCTGCACAGAAAAATGGAGCCCAGCAGCCAGAAGCCCCCCGGAATGGTGGCTAGCATGTGCAGGGCGTAGTACGGGTTGAAGGCGCGCAAAATACTAAAATCGTGAAACAGGAACTGCACGCCCAGCACCGCTATCATACTGAAAAACACCAGCATGACGGGCCCAAACAGCTTGCCGATAATGGCCGTGCCGAACTGCTGAATGGCAAACAGCCCCACCAGAATAACCAGCACGATGGGCACCGTAGCCAGGTGCGGCCGCAGAATGCGCAATCCCTCAATGGCCGACGACACCGAGATGGGCGGCGTGATAACCCCATCGGCCAGCAGCGCCGCCGCCCCCACGATGGCCGGCAGGTAGAGATACTTGAAATTGAGCCGTTGCAGCAGAGCGTAGAGCGACAAGATGCCGCCCTCGCCATTGTTGTCGGCCCGCATGGCGATGAGCACGTACTTGATGGTTGTCAGTAAGGTAAGCGTCCAGATAATGGCCGACACGGTGCCGAGCACCACGTCTTCGGTCACGGGCCGGCCCTCAAACACGCCCCGCACGGTGTAGAGCGGCGAGGTGCCGATGTCGCCGTACACGATGCCCAGGGCGATGAGCGTGCCGGCCGCCGAGGCCCCGGCTTTCAGGGCCTCGTGGCCGCCGGCCTCGGCGGGGGTTAGCGGGGCGGCGGGAGGAGAAGTTTGCATGGTAAGCGTCGTTCGTCGGTGGAAGTCCGGCACTGGCCGGCCGGGCTTCCTACGGACCTCACCGGCGGAGGTTGACGGCGGAAAGGCCGCCACCGGCCGGCGGGGGCCGGCTACCTGTGCCGTCCCGGGCGCGGGTAACCACCGACTGCTACTCTTTTCATAAGTCGTTCATTTTCTGCTAAGATGTAATTCGGGGCGCTCGGGGGTGAGCAGGGGAATGTTTTCGATGGTGAGCGAGGAGTTGTCGAGCCCGAAGCTTTCCTGCTGGCTAGCCCCGAGCCAGCGCAGCACCCCCGCCAGGCGCGCCACCAGCCGCTGCCAGCTGCTCAGCGACTGCGCGTAGGGCAGCGTGCGGTTCAGAATCACGAACTGGAAATCGCCCACCACATCCTGTTCGCGCAGCGAGTGGTAGCGCGAGGTGATGTCGATTTCCTTGTTCTTGACCAAGTCCGTCACCACCTGCCGGAACATGTAGTTGATGGCGTGGTCCACCCGGAAGCCCAGGTGAAACTCGATGCGCACCAAGTCGTCGGGCAGCAGCGTCTCGACGTGGTAGGTGCGCGTGTAGGGCTCGTCGGTCGTCACCACGTGAATCAGGTAGTACACGTCCGCCCGCTTCGGGCTCTTCTGGAAAATGCTGTGCGTGATGGCACTTTCTACCAGCCTAGGGTTGGCTGAGTCGGTGAGGTAGACGAGGTGAGTGGCAAACTTGGGCACCGACTCATCGCGGTGCAGCTCCTTGAGCAGGGGTAGCCAGTCGGCTAGCGGCACGTACCGGGCCAGCTCCCGGCGCAGACGCCGCCCCTGAATCCAGCTCGTCATTACCAGCAGCAGGATAGCTCCCAGCAGCACGCTTAGCCAACCACCCTGGGTAAACTTGCGCAGGTTGGCAATCAGAAACGAGCCCTCCACCGTGAAATACACCACCAGCAGCAGCCCAATCCAAAAAGCCCCGGCGCGGCGCAGGCGCAGGTAGTAGGCCAGTAAAATGGTGGTCATGAGCATAGTCACGGTCACGGCCAGGCCGAAGGCGGCCTCCATGCGGCTGCTTTCGCGGAAGTAGAGCACCACGCCCACGCAGCCGGCGCACAGCAGCCAGTTGAGCGAGGGCACGTAGGCCTGCCCGCGCAAATCGGTCGGATACAGCACTTTCACCTTGGGCCAGAAGTTGAGCCGCATCGCCTCGATAATGAGCGTGTACGAGCCCGAAATCAGCGCCTGCGAGGCAATAATGGTGGCCAGCGTGCACAGCCCGATGGCCGGCAGCAAACCCCAGCCCGGTATCATCTCAAAAAACAGGTTGCGCTCGCCCAGCGGCCGGCCCAGGTGCTGAAGCAGCCACGCGCCCTGGCCCAGGTAGTTGAGCACCAGGCAGATTTTGACGAACGTCCACGACACGTAGATGTTCGACCGGCCCACGTGGCCCATGTCGGCGTACAGCGCCTCGGCTCCGGTGCTGCACAGAAAAATCGAGCCCAGCAGCCAGAACGCGCCGGGGTTGGCCGTGAGCATGTGCAGCGCGTAGTACGGGTTCAGGGCCCGCAAAATGCTCCATTCCTGGTTCAGGTGCGCGAGGCCCAGCACGGCCAGCATGCTGAAAAACACGAGCATGACGGGCCCGAACAGCTTGCCGATGACGGCCGTGCCAAACTGCTGAAACGCGAACAACCCCACCAGAATAACCAATACGATAGGCACCGGGTTGAGGTCGGGCTTTACCATTTGCAGCCCCTCAATGGCCGAGGCCACCGAGATGGGTGGCGTAATGATGCTGTCGGCCAGCAGCGCCGCCGCCCCCACGATGGCCGGCAGGTAGAGGTACTTCAGCTTGAGCCGCCGCAGCAGGGCGTAGAGCGACAAGATGCCGCCCTCGCCGTGGTTGTCGGCCCGCATGGCAATAAATACGTACTTAAGCGTAGTAAGCAGCGTGAGCGTCCAGATAATGGCCGACACGGTGCCGAGCACCACCGCCTCCGTTACGGGCCTAGCCACAAACACGCCCCGCACGGTGTAGAGCGGCGAGGTGCCGATGTCGCCGTACACGATGCCCAGGGCGATGAGCGTGCCGGCCGCCGTCATGCGGGTGTGCAGCGCGGCGTGGCCGCTCGGCTCGGGCGCCGGAACCGGCACGGTAGTAGAGACGGAGGAATTCAGCATGGCAAGCGCGAAAAAGAGCTAAGTCCTGGTTGCGGCCGGGCCGGCCGCTAGAGCCGGAAGTTGACGGCGAAGATGAGCCGGTTCTCGTAGTCGCGCAGGTCGGGCACGTAGGTGGGGGGCAGGGGCTGGTCGGCGTAGCCGCTGGGCGAGGTGGTGCCGCCCGGCCCGGCAAAGTAGGGCACGTCGGCCCAGCGGTGCAGGTATTCGAGGCGAAACGTGACGAAGTCGCTCGGCATCACGTCGAAGGTGGCCGTCACTTCCTTGGCCGTCAGCTTGCTGGCGTCGGTATTGGTGAAGCCCACCACCGAGGGGTTGAAGCTGAGGTAGCGGCTAGGGTTCTTCACAAACCCTACGCGGGTGGTCAGGGCCAGCTTGTTTTTGGCAAACCACAGGCGGTTGGCCAGCGACGAGCCCACCATGTAGTTGTTCTTGGCCAGCACATCGTTGCCGCCGGCATCGGTGCCGGCCTGGAAGCCGTAGTGCGTGTTCAGGCTGAACGCGGCCTGGGTAATGCCGCGCAGCGGGCCTTTTTTATCCTTGTGGTAGTAGCGCGCCACCACGGAGTTGTCGTGGTGAAAGCGCGTGATGTTGGGGTAGGCCGCCCGGCCCACGGCCAGCGAGTCGGTGCCCGGCCGCGAGTCGTTGCCCACGTAGAAGTTGGCCACCAGCTGCACGTTCTCGCTGGGCCGGTAGTAGTTCGAGTTGCCGAAGGCGGGGCGCTTGTTGTAGGTGTTGTAGGTCTGCCAGCCGTTCATCACCCACAGCTCGGTTTTAAACTTCTTACTAGGGTAAAACTGCGCCCGCGCGCCCTGGAAGTAGAAGGGCGTGAAGTCGCAGACCAGCGAGCGCTGGTAGCTCCAGTTTTCCTGGGTCACGTAGCTTTCCAGGCCGATGTAGCTCATGAAAATGCCCAGCTCCAGGTTCAGGCCGTAAGCCACGTTGAAGTGGTAGCCCGCCGCCGCCTCGCGGATGTACTTGAGGTTGTTGGTGGTAATGCCCGAGCCCAGGTTGGCGCCGTTGGCCCCGATGGTGGTGCCCGTGTTGCGCCCGCGCAGCACCGAGCCGTCGGTTTCCTGCACCACGTTCAGCATCGAGCCCGTTTGCAGCCACAGCCGACCAATGATATTCTTATAGTTCGACTCGATGCCGATGCTGGCCAGCGCCAGCGAAAACTCCTGGGCGCGGCCCGTCACGGCCGAAATCGTCTGGGTGTGGTCGAGGGGCCGGGCGAAGTTGTAGTTGTAGTAGCCATCCAGGAAAGACGTGGCCGTGAGCACGGTTTCGCCGTCCTGGTCCTTAAACTGGAGCGGAAAATACTGCTGGCGGTTCTGGCCATTGACCCAGCTCAAGTCCATGCCATCGAACGGCACTCTAGGGGTAGCGGTGTCCGCTTTGGCAGCGGGATTTTGGGCGGTGGCAGTTTCGGTAGTCTGCGCCAGGGCCGGCGCACCGGCGACTAGCAGCAAAAGGGTAGCAAGGGAAAGATTTTTCACTGGGGCTAAGCTAAACGGTAGCAGGTGGGCAAACAGGGGGTAGGAAGAGTGGGGTTGGGGTAAGATGTGGACTAAGTAAGAACGTCATTTTAAAACCTGACAATCACGTCCATCGCGGCCGTGAACTGGTCCTTTTTCTGGCCATTGTCATAAGGCGCCACGCCGTCGGCATAGGCGCGCTCGTATCGCACTTCGGGCCGGATGCGCACCAGCGAGCTGAAGCTGTGCACTGCCCCCACCGTGTGGCTCGAATAGGAAGTGGCGTAGCCTGTGCGGTTGCCCTGGGGGTCCACCAACAGGTCGTTGCGCACTGATAAATAATCTTTTGCCGAGAGCAGCACCTGAAAGTAATTGACGGCCCCCACGGCGTTGGAGCGGCCGGGGTGCAGGGCGCCCGCCCCGGTATTTTCGTAGAAGCGCCGGCCCGGCCCGTCGATAACGGTGCCGCCCGCCAGGGCATCGTACTGCCAGAGGTAGTAGGCCTCCGTCATCATGTGCACGGTGGGGCTGAAGCGGTGGCCCCAGGTGGCCACGGCCATCTGCAGGTTGTCGTGGCCGTTGCGGTACTCGCCGCTGCCGATGGAGTTGATACCCGCGTACACCGAGTTGGTGTTGCTGCGCGACACCCAGCGGAACATCGCCAGCCCGTTGAGGTGGGCCGAATTGCTCCAGATGGCCACGTCGTTGCCGCCGTGCAGGCCCAGCTCCAGCTGCCAGTACGGGCTGAGCCGGATGGTGGCCTGCGCCCCGCTGAACGTGTAGGGGTCCACGGCAAACATAAGCGAGTGCGAGTAGAGGTAGTTGTCGGGCGCCCACTGCGCCTCAATGTCGGCGGGCGAAATGAAGCGCCCCACCTTCAGCAGCACGCCCTGGGCTATTTTGGGCAGGTAGAGCATGGCGTACACCTGGGTAGGGTCGTAGCCGTAGAGATTGTTATGGGTGAGCAGCTGGTCGCTGAAAATACCCTTGGCGACGGTATAGCGGTAGTCGATGCCGTAGATATTATCGACCAGAAAACCCCAGTCGGCGTGGTCGGTCTGCACAGTATTAGGCTGGCGCTCCAGGCGCAGGATTATCTGGTCGAGCACCACCGTATTGGGCACCACGTTGTAGGCCGTAGGCGAGTTTGAGTCGTGCGAGGTACTCAGGTTGCCCCCGATGCTGGCCCAGCCGTAGATTTTGAACCGACTTTTGCTCAGCCCCAGGGCCTTTTGCAGCGGGTACGCGGGCGCCTCAGCCGGCAGCCCGACCACGGGCGCGCCATCCCACTCCGATACCGGAAACGGCCCCGTGATGGGCGACGGCAGGCAACGGCCATTCGAGCCGTCCACGGTGGGCCGGCCGGGTTGGCGCACGGTATCGGCCAGGGCCTGGGCCTGGCTAGCCAGCGGCAGCGCGCACAGGGCCGTCAGCAAATAATAAGCTAAACGCATGATTTTGAAGCAGCTGAAAGAATAACTGGCACTGGATTAGCGGCCCGGCAGCGCATCCAGCGCCAGGTTGAGTTGCAGCACGTTCACCCTACTGGGGCCGAGCAGGCTGGTTTCGGTGTGCTGCCGCACCAGGCTGGCCACTTGCGCCGGGGCTAGCCCGCGGGCCCGCGCCACGCGCGCCACCTGCACCGCCGCGCCCTGGGGCGAGAGGTCGGGGTCGAGGCCAGAGCCGCTGGCGGTGAGCAATTCGGCGGGCACGTCGGCGCACGCTACGCCGGGGTTTTTCACTAGAAAAGTATCGAGCCGGGCTTGCACTTCCTTGAGGTAGTCGGGGTTGCTAGGGCCTTTGTTCGAGCCGCTGGAGCCGTCGGCGTGGTAGCTGGCCGCCGAGGGCCGCGAGCTGAAATACTGCGGCTTGTCGAAGCGCTGGCCCACGTTGGCGAAGCCCACGAGGCGGCCGTTTTGGCGCACTTGCACGCCTTCGCCGCGGCCAGGGGCTAGCCGGGCGGCGGCCCACACCAGGGCCGGGTAAATGCCGCAGCACAGCACCATCATCACGAGGGTCAGGCGCAGGGCGGGAAGGAATTGGGATTTCATGATTAGTTACTGGATTAAGTAAGTTTGACGTATGCTTGACCTGCCGATTCCGAACAACCAGGTGGTTACCGTGCAGGTAGCGCAGACAACCTTTGCCGTTTTATCGATGCCTGGCAAGCAGTTCCAGATTGATTTTATAGACAAGGCCGAGGCATGCCTGAAGCCGGGGCTGCGGGGAGAGTTTAGCATTCACAAGGAGCATCCGCTGCTGCTGAATTACAACAGCCGTTCGACTACCGTGTACATCAGTTCGCGCCCGCAAGACCCCGAAGGCTTATTAGATAGGATTAAAGAACAAATCAAAGCTGGCATTCAGGGCTGGCGCGATTGGCACCGCGTGATATTCGGCAAAGGAGCTTTCGGAGGGGATTATATACTTCGCAAGAACCTGCTCGATGGGTCTGGAATGCTGTTGGAAGACGTGCCTGTTACGATTGCAGAAGCTGTTATTGTGGCTTGTGCAGAGTATGGTGCATCCGCTTATTGCATTGGTGGAATTGGCGATGTCTCACCAATTGCTCCAGTGTTTCACCTGCTTCTTATCGGCAAAGGCTACGTCATTGCCAAAGACTTCTGCGTTAAAGAGTTGCCTAAAGAAAAACCCCCACTACCAAGTCAATGACCTTGATGCCGATGAACGGTACCACTACCCCCCCTAGCCCGTAGATGAGCAGGTTGCGGCGCAGCAGCGCCGAGGCGCCCACCGGCGTATAGGCGACCCCCTTCAGGGCCAGCGGCACCAGGGCCGGGATGATGAGCGCATTGAAAATAACGGCCGAGAGAATGGCCGACTGCGGCGACTTCAGGCCCATGATGTTGAGGGCGCCCAGGGCCGGGATGGCCACCATAAATAGCGCCGGCACGATGGCGAAGTACTTGGCCACGTCGTTGGCGATGGAGAAGGTGGTGAGCGTGCCGCGGGTCATGAGCAGCTGCTTGCCGATTTCGACTACCTCGATGAGCTTGGTGGGGTCGTTGTCGAGGTCTACCATGTTGCCGGCTTCCTTGGCGGCCTGGGTGCCCGAGTTCATGGCTACCCCCACGTCGGCCTGGGCCAGGGCGGGGGCGTCGTTGGTGCCGTCGCCCATCATGGCCACCAGCTTACCGCCCTGCTGCTCATTGCGGATGTACTTCATCTTGTCCTCGGGCTTGGCCTCGGCAATGAAGTCATCGACGCCCGCTTTTTCGGCGATAAACTTGGCGGTAAGGGGGTTGTCACCAGTCACCATCACGGTTTTAATGCCCATTTTGCGCAGCCGCTCGAAGCGCTCCTGAATGCCGGGCTTGATGATGTCCTGCAACTCTACTACTCCCAGAATGCGGTCGTTTTGGCTCACTACCAGCGGGGTGCCGCCGTTGCTGGCCACCGCGGCTACCTGCTGGGTAGTTTCGTTGGGAAACTCTTGGCCGGCGGCGTTGGCCAGGGTGCGGATGGCGTCGGAGGCGCCCTTGCGGATGCGCTCGCCGCCGGCCAGCGTCACGCCCGAGCTGCGGGTTTCGGCCGTGAATTTGATAGCCTCGCTGCCCTGGGCACGCTTTTGCAGGTCGGCCGCATCCTGGCGGCGCACCTGCTGGGCCAGCTCCACGATGCTCTTGCCCTCGGGCGTTTCGTCGTGCAAAGAGCTGAGGGTAGCGGCCTCTACCAGTTCACGCTCGCTCACGCCGGGCGCGGGCCAGAAGTGCGTCGCCTTGCGGTTGCCGATGGTGATGGTGCCGGTTTTGTCGAGCAGCAGCACGTCGATGTCGCCGGCCGTTTCCACGGCTTTGCCGCTCTTGGTGATGACGTTGGCCCGCAATGCGCGGTCCATGCCCGCAATGCCGATGGCCGAGAGCAGCCCGCCGATGGTCGTCGGAATCAGGCACACAAACAGGGCAATGAACGAGGCCACCGCGATGGGCGTCTTCGAATAAGCCGCAAACGGCTGCAGGGTCACGCACACAATCACGAACACCAGCGTAAAGCCGGCCAGCAGGATAGTGAGGGCGATTTCGTTGGGCGTTTTCTGGCGTGAGGCGCCTTCGACCAGCGCAATCATCTTATCCAGAAACGACTCGCCGGGGGCGGTAGTCACCAGCACCACGATGCGGTCGGAGAGCACCTTGGTGCCGCCCGTCACGCTCGATTTATCGCCGCCCGCCTCGCGGATAACCGGGGCCGACTCGCCGGTGATGGCCGACTCGTCGATGGTGGCTAGGCCCTCGATAATCTCGCCGTCGGTGGGGATAATTTCGCCGGCCTCGACCACAAATACCTGGCCTTTCTGGAGCTGGGCCGAACTCACGCTCGTGAAGCTGCCATCGGGCTGGCGCACCTTGGCAGGCGTGTCCTGGCGGGTTTTGCGTAGCGAGTCGGCCTGAGCCTTGCCACGCGCCTCGGCAATGGCCTCGGCAAAATTGGCAAACAGCAGGGTGAGAAACAGGACGATGAACACCGTGAAGTTGTAGCCGAAGCTGCCCTGCGCCGCATCGGGCTTCAGCAGCAGGCCGATGGTGACCAGCAGCATCACCACGGTGCCGATTTCCACGGTGAACATCACCGGGTTGCGGAACATGCTGCGCGGGTCGAGCTTCACGAACGCCTGCTTGGTGGCCTCGGCCACGAGCGCAGGTTGAAAGAGAGATTGGGATTGGGTTGCCATAACGTTATGTCATCCTGAGCTGGCGAAGGACCTTATCACGCCCGCGCCGCTGGATTTAACTGATTTTGGCGAAGGCAGCCGTGATAAGATGCTTCCTTCGTCAGCATGACCGGAAATTTTAATACAGCGTGAAATGCTCGGCCAGCGGACCCAGCGCCAGGGCCGGGAAGAAGGCCAGCGCGGCGATAATCCAAATCACGAAGAAGACCATGATGCCGAAGGTGCCGGTGTCGGTGCGCAGGGTGCCGGCGCTTTCGGGCACAAACTTTTTGCGGGCTAGGATGCCGGCGATGGCCACCGGGCCGATGATGGGCAGGTAGCGAGCCAGCAGCAGCACTACCCCCGTCGAGATGTTCCACCAGGGCGTATTGTCGCCGAGGCCCTCGAAGCCCGAACCATTGTTGGCGGCCGAGGACGTGAACTCGTAGAGCATCTCTGAGAAGCCGTGGTAGCCAGGGTTGGCCAGCCAGCCGGCCAGCTCGGTGGGGTTGTGGGCGTAGAGGTGGGCCGCCAGGGCGGTGCCGGCGAGGATGAGCAGCGGGTGCAGCAGGGCAATGAGCACGGCGATTTTCATTTCGCGGGCCTCGATTTTCTTACCCAGAAACTCGGGCGTGCGCCCCACCATCAACCCCGAGATAAACACGGCCACGATGATGAACACGAAGAAGTTGAGAAAGCCAACCCCTACCCCCCCGTAGAAGGCGTTGGTCATCATGCCGAGCAGCGCATTCATGCCCGAAAGCGGCGTGAGCGAGTCGTGCATGGCATTGACCGAGCCGTTGGAGGTGACGGTGGTGGTGATGGCCCAGAGCGCCGAGGCCGGCGCGCCGAGGCGCATTTCCTTGCCTTCGAGCGAGCCCAGGCTTTGGTCAACGCCCATATGGCTGATGGCGGGGTTGCCGTGCATTTCGAGGTACACGGTGGGCACTTGCAGCAGCAGGTAGCCGGCCGTCATCACCCCAAATACCATCCAGCCCAGCCGGGGCCGGCGCAGGTAGTAGCCGAAGGCCAGGGCCATGGCAATGGGAATGAGCACGATAGCACCATTCTCCACGGCATTGGTGAGGTAGGTCGGGTTTTCGAGCGGGTGGGCCGAGTTGACGCCGAAGAAGCCACCGCCGTTGGTACCAATTTGCTTGATACCAATCATAGCGGCGGCCGGGCCGCGGCTCACGAACGTGCTGTCGCCCTGCACGGTCACTACTGGCTGCTTGGCCTGCCACGTCATGGGCGTGCCCTGAAAGGCTACCACCAGTGCCACCGCCAGCGAGAGGGGTAGCAGCACCCGCGTGATGCTGCGCACGAAATACACGTAGAAATTGCCGAGCTTTTCGCTGGCCCCTTCGCGCAGGGCATTGAAGACGACCACGCAGGCGGCCATGCCGGTAGCGGCCGTCACGAACTGCAAGAACATCAAGCAGAAAGCCTGCGAGAAGTACGTGGCGCCCGACTCGCCCGAGTAGTGCTGCAGGTTGCAGTTGACGAGGAAGGAGATGGCCGTATTGAACGCCTGGTCGGGCGTCATGCTGGGGTTATGGTCGGGGTTGAGGGGTAGGCTGCCCTGGGTGCAGAGCACCAGCATGGCCCAGCCAAACCACACGATATTGATGGCCAGCAGCGCCAGCAGGTGCTGCTGCCAGGTCATGTCGCGCTCGGGGCGCACGCCGCCGAGGCGGTAGAGCAGGCGCTCGAACGGCGCCAGGAAATCGGACCAGCTTTTATCGCCTCGGTAAATAGTAGCCAGGTAGCGGCCGAGCGGCACGGCCAGCAGCACCGTGGTCCCAAAAATGAGGGCGATGCCGAGTAATTCTTTGTTCATGGCAGTAAGTCAGTGGCGGGGGTGGCCGGCGGCTAGCCGGCGGCCCCGGCCCGTTAAAATTTCTCCGGTTTCAGCAGCACGTAGCCGAGGTAGCCAAACGTGGCGAGGGAGAGCAGCAGCAGGGCGAGCATCATGGCAGCAGCGGGGGTAGGGTTAGATGTTATCAAAAAAATCGACTGACTTGTAGAAGAGCCAGAAGAAGCCAATACCAGCCGTAGAGAGCAGCGGAATCAACAGGATGGGTGTCATAATGGGGAGCGAAAAATGAGGTGGCGAAGCACAGCCGGCTTTTTCTGGCAAACCCCGGCCCAGGGCGCGGAACCGACTCCGGAAATCAGTTAAGCAGCTGGCTACTAAGGATAATTTTTTCTAAAATCATGGCCCGGCCCCAGGCCACCCGCGAGCGGGCACTAGCATTTTGCTAGGGAGGCTGTGCAAAACGCTAGCCCGGCGCGGGGCCGGCTAGGGCAGCCTAGTGGCGGGCGGCGGGCAGCAGCCCGCGTGCAGCGCGATAGGCGAATGCAGGTTGGCGGCCAGCTCCGGAAATTCGGCCGTGAGCAGGTCGGCCGTTTCGCGGGGAGTCGTAGGCGTAGGGATTAAGTAGCGGCCAGCAGCTGGCTAGCCCCGGCGGCAGCAAGCCCGGTACCAAGGCGCTTAGGCCGGCGTCGCATCTTCCCCAAAATCTTTTTGAACAGGCGCTTAGCTTTGGCAATGCTTATGCCGGCGGCCCAGCCGGGCCTAGCGTTTTGCTAGGGCCTTGTGCAAAGTGCTAGGGTGGCGCCGGCCACCAAAGGCCGCTGGCGGGCTGTCCGGCGGGTTTTAAGGCGATTGGCCTCGCGTTGGCAGGGGTGCGCGCGGCCCCTACCCTAGCCGGGGCGTTTGTCTTATGTCCGATTTGTGCACCGAAATAACCCACGCCGCCCAGGCATATTACGCTCAAACCAGCGACTTTCCCCTCACGGCCACCGACTTCTACGACTGGCTGGGCACCTTGCCCGCCGCCCGCCAGGCCGACGTGCTGGCCCGCGGCTTCACCACTAGCCAGTCGGAGCCCGATTTTCTGCGCTACTGCCTCGAATGCCGGGGCTACGCCATGCGCCCCTTCATGGCCGAGCACCTCTCGGTGGCGGCCTACGACCGCTGGGCCGCCCACGGCGAGCTCAACGGCGATTTGCCAATGCCCGCCACGCGCCGCTAGGGTCTACAGCCCGTACTCCTGAATCTTGCGGTATAAGGTGGTGTGCGCGATGCCCAGCACCCGCGCCGCCTCGGCCTTGTTGCCGTTGACTTCCAGTAAGATGCGCCGGATGTGCTGCCGCTCGGCGTTGCGCAGGCTGCGCTCGTCCTCGGTGGCCAGGCTGGCGGGGCCGGGCGCGGCGGCCAGCTGCACTTCGAGGGGCAGGCCGGCCACCTCCACCGCCTGGCCGGGCGGCGTGAGGATGGCGGCGCGCTCCAGCACGTTGCGCAGCTCGCGCACGTTGCCGGGCCAGGGGTAGGCGTGCAGGGCGGCCAGCGCCTCGGCGCTGAGGGCCAGCGGCGGGCGGCGCAGCCGGGCGGCAAAATGGCTGAGGTAGAACGCCGCCAGCATCGGCACGTCGGTGCGGCGGGCCGCCAGCGACGGCACCGGCACCACGAATACGGACAGGCGGTAGTACAAATCGGCCCGAAAGTGCCCCTCGGCGGCTTCCTGGCGCAGGTTGCGGTTGGTGGCCGCGATGAGGCGCACGTTGGCACGGGTGGGCCGCGTGTCGCCCACCTTGATGTACTCCTGGCTTTCGAGCACGCGCAGCAGCTTGGCTTGCAGGCTCAGCTCCAACTCGCCGATTTCGTCCAGAAACAACGTGCCGCCGCTGGCTTCCTCAATCAGGCCCTTCTTATCGGCTACTGCCCCGGTGAAGGCCCCTTTCTTGTAGCCAAACAATTCGGATTCAAGCAAATCCTTGGCGAAGGCCGAGCAGTTGACGGCCACGAACGGCTTGGTGGCGCGCCCGCTGGCCCGGTGAATGGCCTGGGCAAACAGCTCCTTGCCCGCGCCGGTGGGGCCTTCGAGCAGCACCGTGGCCTCGGTGGGCGCCACCTGCCGGGCCAGGTGCTTGGCCGCTTCCAGGGCCGGCGCGTGGCCGATTATCGTCTCAAACGTGTGGCGCTGGCCCACCTGCTTTTCCAGCTCGGCCACCCGGCGCTGGAGGCGGGCCTTGGCCACGGCGCGGGCCACCACCACCACCAGCTGGTCGTCCGAGTCGCCCTTGGTGAGGTAGTCGAAGGCGCCGGCCTTCATGGCGCGCACGCTGTCGGGCACGGTGCCGTAGGCCGTGAGCAGCACCACCTCGGCCAGGGGCGCCTGCTGGCGGAAGCGCGGCAGCAGCTCCACGCCGTGGGCGTCGGGCAGCTTCACATCGCATAGTATTAGCACTATATCATCGGCGTAGTCCCGGAGCAGCGCCAGGCCCCGGTAGGCGTCGGGAGCCTGGAGCACGGCGTAGCCTTCCAGCTCCAGCAGCCGCGCCGTGATGCCGCGCAGGTGGCTTTCGTCGTCGATGAGCAGGAGGGTTTCGGAGCTGGTAGCGTGCGGCATGGTGCAAAGGTGGGGCCGGCCGCCGCAACGCGCCGGGGCCGGGTAGCGCGCATTTTTCGGGCCGCGCGCGAACACCCGGCCGGTCTTCGGCTGTTAGGTAGTGCTCCCGGCACCCGCTTGGGCCGTACCTTTGCCCTGCCGCTAGTGCGCGGGCCGGTGGCTGATTTGCGCCCTTCCCCACGCCCTACATCTTACTTCGCTTTTAGCGGCCGCTGCCGGCCCCGCCATGATTTCCATTTCTGACCTCGACTTTCATTTCGGCTCGCGCACGCTCTACGACGGGGCCAGCCTGCACATCAAGCCCAAAGATAAAATCGGCCTGGTGGGCCTCAACGGCACCGGCAAATCGACCTTGCTGCGCCTGCTAGTGGGCGAGTACAAGCCCGACGGCGGTTCTATCTCGATGAGTAAAGAAGTGAGCCTGGGCTTTTTAAATCAGGACTTGCTGAGCTACGACTCGCACGAGTCCATCCTCACGGTGGCCATGCAGGCCTTCGCTGAGGCGCTGGAATTGCAAAAGAAAATCGACGATATCCTGCTCAAGTTCGAGACCGATTACACCGACGACCTCGTCGATAAGCTAGCCAACCTGCAAGAGCGCTTCGAGGCGCTGGGCGGCTATACCATGCAGTCGAAGGCCGAGGAGATTCTCGAAGGCTTGGGTTTCTCGACCGAAGACTTGCAGAAGCCGCTCAAAACCTTCTCGGGCGGCTGGCGCATGCGCGTAATGCTAGCCAAAATCCTGCTGCAACAGCCCTCGCTGCTGCTGCTCGACGAGCCCACCAACCACCTGGACCTGCCCTCCATTAAGTGGATTGAGAACTACCTGGCTGGCTACGAAGGCGCAGTGATTATCGTGAGCCACGACCGCGAATTCCTGGATGGCACCACCAACACCACCGTGGAAGTGAGCGGCGGCAAGCTGCACCCCTACGCCGGCAACTACTCGTTCTATCAGGAAGAGAAGGTGTTGCGCACCGAGATTCAGCAGGGTGCCTACGACAACCAGCAGGCGGCCATCAAGCAGGCCGAGCGCTTTATCGAGCGCTTTAAGGCTAGCGCCAGCAAGGCCAAGCAGGCCCAAAGCCGCGTGAAGGCGTTGGATAAGCTGGAGCGCATCGAGGCCGTAGCGCCCGACGCGGCCAAGGTGAACTTCAAGTTTACGTTCTCGCAGCAGCCCGGCCGCCACATCCTGCGCATGGAGCACGTGGGCAAAAGCTACGGCGACAAGCTCATCTTCCGCGACACGCACGTGCACATCGAGCGGGGCGATAAAATCGCGCTCATCGGCGCCAACGGCAAGGGCAAATCGACGCTGATGCGCTTGGTGGCCGGCGCCGAAACGCCCACCGCCGGCCGGCACCAGCTGGGCCACAACGTGATTATGGCCTTCTACGCGCAGCACCAGCTCGAAAGCCTGACCATCGATAACGAGATTATTCAGGAGATGAACGAGGCCGGCTCGAAGCGCAACGAGATGGAATTGCGCGGCGTGCTAGGCTCGTTCCTGTTCACGGGCGACGACGTGTACAAGAAAATTAAGGTGCTGAGCGGCGGCGAGAAAAGCCGCGTGGCGCTGGCCAAAACCCTAATTTCAGAAGCCAACTTCCTGCTGCTCGACGAACCGACCAACCACCTGGATATGCAGTCGGTGAATATCCTTATCCAAGCTTTGGAGCAGTACGAGGGCACGTTCATCGTGATTAGCCACGACCGCTATTTCGTGGAGCACGTGGCCACTAAAATCTGGTACATCGAGGATTATCAGCTCAAAGAATACCCCGGTACCTACCACGAGTACGAGCAGTGGCAGGACGAGCGCGCCAAGGCTGCCAAGCAAAATGGCAACGCCGCCCCGGCCGCCAAAGCGGCGCCCAAGCCGGAGCCTAAACCCGACCCAACCCCCACCAAAACGCCCTCGCCCGACCAGAAGAAGGCGCTGCGCGAAATTGCCGAGGTCGAAGCCAATATTGATAAAACGGAAAAGGAGCTAGCCGTGTACGAAAAGCAATTGGCCGACCCCAAAATCTACCAGAATGCCGCCCAGCTTAAGGATACCACCCTCAAATTTGAGCAGGTAAAAAAGGAGCTAGCCCGCCTCACCGACCGCTGGGAAATGCTGGCAGAAATGTAGAAAAGCCAGCTGCGCAAAAGCCCCGTTAGAAACTCATAATTTCTAACGGGGCTTTTAATTGCGCCTCGCCTACGGATTTTTATTTAATTTTTTTATCCAGAAAATTAAAAATCGCCTGGTAAGCATCCGCTAGCTCATTAGCATTTGGGCTGTGCTGCCCTTCCGGCACAAACAGCACTTCGTTTTTCTGCGGCTCCTGCTGGAGTAGGGCCACGAATTTCTCGAAGGTTACGGGCGGAACCTGGTCATCCTTACCACCTTGCCAGATAAAAAATGGCGGGTCGTTTTTATCGAAATAAGTAATCGGCTCGAATTTACGGATGTATTCTTTGGGCGCATACTCCGTGGTTTCCGGGAAAAGCGCGACGCCGATGGCATGCATTACCGGCACGTCGTTGCTGGTAAATACCTTCTCCACCACGTCCAGGCCATCGACTGGTCCTGAGAAATTAATTACGCCGGCAATTTTAATTCCGCTGGCTAGCTTGGGAGAATAAGCCGGGTCGTTGGCGGTCACCGCTACCAGGCTGGCAATGTGCGCGCCGGCCGAAAAACCCGTTACGATTACCCGGTCCAGATTTAAGTGATACGTGGAATTATTAGCGCGCAGAAAATTCAGCGCATACGTCAAGTCTTCGGTGGCAATCGGCACGCCTCTTTTAATGCGGTAGTTCATATTGACCACATTCAACCCCTTTTTCAAGTATGGCTGAATGTAGCGCTCCTCCCGTGACTTGTCGCTGACGTAGTAGCCCCCCCCGTGCAAAAAAACGATGGTGTAGTTCTCTTTTTTCAGGCTTTTAGCCGTCGGCGAGAGATAGATATCCAGGGCTTGTTCTTTATCAGTGCCGTAGGCTACGTCTTTTGTGACCGTGTAGGCCGCCTGCACCTGTGCGGGCGTTTTATCGGGCAGCGCAGCTAACTGGGCAAAGCACGGGCTACCTGAGAGCGCCGCAACTAAACTGAGGCAAAGAAGATTTTTATGCATGGGAATAATAGGTAATAACGCGCCCCGCGCCCAGCCGGGGTAAACCTGCCGAATAAAACAGTTGCCCGCAACGACAACGCACCCCGGAGCACGTTGCTTTTACTTACCCCGAATTCCTAAACAATTTTAAACCCGGGCCTACCTGCTTAATGGCACCGGCTAGCCTATTTGCCCGAGTTCCACACCAGAATGGTGCAGCCGCTCGGGCTGCTGGCCCGGTGCTCGGTGCCGGGCGGGTAATACAGGTAGGAGCCCGCCGGAAATTCGCGGCCATTTTCTACGCCGGGGTCGGTATATACCCCAGCTACCACGAATACTTCATCGGGCGTGCGGTGGGCGTGGCTGGGGTAGGTGCAGCCCGCCTCTATAGTGATGAGCACCCGCTTTTCGCCGGGCTCGGCCCGCAGCAGGGTGCGGCTCACCCCTTCGCTGACCTGCTCCCACACCCGGCCCTGCGGCTCAGTGGCGGCTACTGCTTTCATAATAATTGTATTAAGGCAAATATTTTTTCAGCACAACCAATTGGCCAAATGAAGGTTTGGGGTGAGCCGGCCTGCCGGTAGTGGCCAGGCGCCCGGCTACCACCCACGCGGCTAGCCCGTACTTTCGCCTCATGCGCTTTCGCCTTCTCTCCTACCCTGCCCTGCTGCTGGCCGCCGGCTGCGTGCCGCTCGGTACCCCCATTACCAATCCCAACGCGCCCGTGAGCCAGCAGAAGCCGGCCGAGTACTACGCCGACCGCACCCTGCGCTACCAGGACTACATCTACGACCCTAGCGTGCACTCGGTGCAGTGCTACGTGCCTACGGGCCAGGTTAATGCGATTTTCAATCCGCCCATCGTGCCCATCACCCAGGAGCAGCCCGTGACCCTGGAGTTTGACGTGCTGACCGAGCGGGCGCCGCGCCTCACGGCCAAGCTCATTCACTGCGACCTGAACTGGGCGCCCTCGCAGCTGACGGATATGCAGTTTTTGAGCGAGATAAACGAGTTTACGCTCACCAATTACGTAACCTCGGTCAATACCAAGGTGCCGTATTATCACTACACCTTGCAGGTGCCGCGCGTCAAGCTCAGCGGCAATTACCTGCTGGTAGTGCAAAACCAGGCCGGCGTGCCCATGCTGTCGCGCCGCGTGCTGGTGTATGAAAACCAGGTGGCGGCCGTTATTCAGCAGGGCGTGCTGGCGGGTGGCGTCGAGGCGCGCTACGCCTACCAGCAGCTCAATTTTGTCATTAATTACAGCGCCGTGGAACTGGTGAACCCGGCCGCCGAAGTGAAAGTGGTGCTGCGCCAGAACTTCCGCTGGGACAATGCCCACTACAACCTTACGCCCACTTTCGTGCGCGACGCCGAGCGCCGGCTCGAATACCAGTACATCAACTACGAAAACGCCTTTCCGGGCCTGAGCGAATACCGCTATTTCGACGCGCGCTCGCTCCAGGCCAATGGCCTGGGCGTGGCTAGGCTATTGCGCCAGAGCAACCCCACGCAAGTCGAGCTGCTCGAAGAAACCACCCGCAACGGGCTGGCCTACAACCAGTACGTGGACGCCAACGGCCAGCGCGTGTTCGAGAACCGCGAGTTTGGCAACGGGGCCTATAACGGCGACTATGCCCTGGTCACGTTTAACCTGAAAGCCGCGCAGCCGGCGCCCGGCCCGGTCTACGTGTTTGGCGCGCTCAGCGACTGGCAGCTGCGCGACGAGTTTCGGCTCACCTACGACTCGACCCAGCAGCGCTACACCGGCCACGCGCTGCTCAAGCAGGGCTACTACAACTACGACTACGCCGTGGCGCCCAAGCGGGCCGGCGCCGCGCCCGACGAAGTTTACTTCGAGGGCACCCACCAGGAAACCGAAAACCAGTACGACCTGCTCGTGTATTACCGCCCGCCGGGCACCCGCACCGACCTGCTCATCGCCTACCAGGCCATCGACCTCAACAAACTCTAGAACCATAGGCGGCTAGCCTCTGCCAGCCGGGCCACCCCCAATCCGGGTGGCCCGGCTTTTCCGTACATAGGCCGCTGCACGAACAATTGTTAGCCAGCAGCATTAGCAGGCTTGACAATGCCCGCATTGCTTGCTAACTTGCATTGTTTTCACCTTTTTAGCTTATTCCATCGAGCGATTTTACGCACATTTTTTCTTGCCAATATTTTTAGCTTCTCGCTTATTTTTCGTATCTTTGGCTATGCGTAACACCCAGCTCCCGACTCCCCTGCCCGTGCAGCAGTTTGCCCGCTGCATCGACGATACTGCCCGCCCCGCCGGCTACATCGGCGATTGGCCCCAGGCTGGCCGCGTGTACCCCGTGCGGGTGCTGCCCCATGTGCGCACCGGCCAGGCCCACGTGCACGTACTGGGCTTCTATGCCGAGCGCCCTTACGGCGCTTTTGCGGCCCACCGCTTCGAACCGGTGGCCACGCTCTGGATGAATTAGTACTTGCTTTCTCTTACCTGAAAAAGCCCGTTTTGCTTGCGCAAAACGGGCTTCTTTTTTAACTGGCTAGGCCCCTATTCTATTACTTGGGCAGCTACATCGAAGGTGGCGGCGGGCGGCTGCGGGTTCATTTCGGCCAGGGCAGCTACCACGATTTCGGCTACGGCCTGGTCACGGGCGCGCTTATCATTGGCCGGGATGACGTACCACGGGCATTCGGCCGTGGAAGTGGCGGCTAGCGCCTCCTGGTAGGCCACCTGGTAGGCATCCCAGAGCTGGCGCTCCTTGAGGTCGCCGGGCTCGTATTTCCAGCGCTTTTTGGCGTTGTCGAGGCGGGCTTGCAGGCGGGTGGCCTGCTCCTGCTTCGAGATGTGCAGGAAAAACTTGAGTACCCGCGTGCCATTGCGCGTGAGCAGCTGCTCAAAATTGACAATATCCTGGTAGCGCTGCTGCCAGGCAAAGGGCTCGATGAGGCCGTGCACGCGCGTCACGAGCACATCTTCGTAGTGCGAGCGGTTGAACACCCCAATGTGCCCCCGCCCCGGCGTGTGCTGGTGAATGCGCCACAAAAAATCGTGGTTCAGCTCCTCCGCGCTAGGCTGCTTAAAGGCCGAAACCTCGACCCCGGCCGGATTTACGCCCGTGAGCAGGTTGCGGATGGTGCCGTCCTTCCCACCCGTGTCCATGGCCTGAAACACGAGCAGCACGCTCTGGCGGTGCTCGGCATAAAGCTTTTCCTGGTAGTCGCTGAGCTGGGCGCGCAGCTCTTCGAGGCGTTTTTCAGCTTTCTTTTTGTGGTCGAAAGGCGCATTAGTGGCGGGGTCGATGTCGGCCAAGCGCAGTAGAGTGGCGGGCTGCACGCGCACGGCGGGCGTAGTAGCGGAGGTGGCTGATGCCATAGGAGAAGGATGAAAAAAACCGGCCAGTACCAGCCGCATTCTTAATTAAACGAAAAAGGTGCTTCCTAACGTTGTATTGGTAGCACAATAAGCAGCCCGGCGCTCGCCGCTAGTTCCGTTTTTTGGCGCCGAAATTGCCTTACCCCGCTGCTACCTCCCTGTTTTTCACCATGACTATGCTTTCCCGTTCTTTTCGCCGGCTAGCCGTTGTGCTGGGATTACCGGCCCTGCTGCTGGGCGCCGCCGCGGCCCCCGCCAGCGCCCAGGCCCCGCGCGCCACCGATATGCCGGCCAGCCAGGCCGAGGGCATTATCCGTGAGATTACCGACGCCGTGGGCTTGCAGCCGCGCTTCGAACTGCGCGCCACCACGCAGGTCGATAATGCGGCCGCCGTGGTCTACGGCGGGCGGCGTTACCTGCTCTACAATCCCAGATTTCTGGCGGCCGTGAACCGCGCCGGCCACACCGACTGGGCCGGCATCAGCATCCTGGCCCACGAAATGGGCCACCACCTCAATGGCCACACCCTGCGCGCCGGCGGCTCGCAGCCGCAGGATGAGTTGGAAGCCGACGAGTTTTCGGGCTTCGTACTGCGTCGGCTAGGGGCTAGCCTGGCCCAGGCGCAGGCCGCCATGGCCGCCGTGTCGCCCGAGGAAGGCTCGGCCACGCACCCCGGCCGGGCCCCGCGCCTGGCGGCCATCAGCCGGGGCTGGAGCCGCGCCACGGCCCAGATTACGGCCAGCACCAAGGCGGGCAGCGCGCAGCCTTCGGCCCAGCCGGTGGCCCTGGCGCCGCGCCCGGTGCGGCAATCCAGCGCTCCCACGCGCTACGGGATGGCTAGCGACGATGATGCCAGTAGCGCGGCCGAGGCCTTGGCGCGGGGCGCCAGCAATGAGCCCGTGCGCGTAGTGGGCCAGCTTACCTTTCGCGACAACCCCGACGTACCCTTCTACCTCACCAGCGCCCTGAATGTGGTGCGCCTGGCCGATGAAAGCAGCACCGACGAGACTGGCGCCGTGCGCGAGGCTGAAGTAGTGGGCCACCTGCGCCGCACCGGCAACGCCGCCTTCCCGTTTATCCTTGAAGACGGCCAGCAGCGCCCGCTCTACGTTACGCCCCGCGGCGATGTCTACAACAAGGAAGGCCAGCGCGTGGCCAAGCTGCGCGACCCTTCGTAAGACACACTTGCATTTGTTGAAAACGGCAGGCTAGCGCACACTGGCCTGCCGTTTTTATGCCTGATTTTTAATTTTCTCCCGCAATGCCCGAATTACCCGAAGTCGAAACCTACCGCCGCTTTATCGATGAAGTGGCCGTGGGCCAGACCATTACCGGCCTCGAAGTATTTGATAAACACGTGCTAGCCGTGCCCGAAGATGAGCTGCGCGCCGCCCTGCTAGGCCGCACCATTACCGGTACCAATCGGCTAGGCAAAAACTGCTTTTTAGAGTTAGATAACGGCCGCCTGTTAGTGCTACACTTTGGCATGACTGGCGACATCGGCGCCTACCGCGACGCGCCCGATGCCCCACGCTTCACCCGAGTAGCTTGGCAACTCAGCGATACTGGCTTGAATTTAGCCTTTATCGACCCGCGCAAGTTCGGCCGCATCCGCCTGGCCGACAGCGCCGAAGCCTACCAGAAAGCCAAGAAGCTCGGTCCCGACGCCTTGCAAATAACGGCCGCCGAGCTGCACCAGAAACTCAGCCGCCGCAAGGTGTTCGTCAAGCCCCTGCTGCTCAACCAGAGCCTCACCGCCGGCCTCGGCAACTGGATAGTGGACGAGGTGCTGTTTCAGGCCAAAATTCACCCCGAGCGGCTGGGCAATTCCATCACCAAAAAGGAAGCCACGGCCCTGCACGCCGCCATTCAGCTGGTGCTGACCACGGCCATCAGGCACGAGGCCAATTACCGGCATTTCCCGAAGTCGTTTCTCATCCACGCCCGCGAGTGGGACGACTCGGCCACGCCGGGCACCGATGCACACCTGTTTTGCCCACGCCATACGAAAGTAAAAATCGAGAAATTTTACGTGGGCGGCCGGGCTACGTACATCTGCCCGGTGTGCCAGTCGGCACTAAGTTAACTATTTGTCTGTAAATTACTTATATTCGATAAAAACTAAAAAGAACGTCATGCTGAGCTTGCCGAAGCATCTCTACTGCTTCGTTATTAGGTCATTCTAACGATTCGGTAGAGATGCTTCGGCAAGCTCAGCATGACGTTCTTTTTGTGACAGTGTACACATCTTAATTAGCGGGGGGGCCACCATTGATATCTAATAACTCAAAGATGCCTGCACACGAGCCAAACCCGATGATGAGCACCAGCAACATGCTCAGAAAATAAGGCGCGGGACCAGTTTTGCTAGTAGCATTACCCCAATGCCTTAATCCTAACACAAGGTTTGTCACAACCTGTCCCAGGTAAAGCAAGGCAAACCAGAAAATAGCCGATTCTGTAAGATATATTGCCAGCAAACCTTGCAGCAAAGCTATTGCCAATATAATTAATAAATTATTGCGAATTATGCGCTGTGTGGGCTTATCCATTAGCTTTGGATTAGCTAAATAATTTCGATGCGCTCGCCTCGCAACTCCTCTAGCCGCGCCAGCTTCTCCTGGTCGCGGTAAAAAATATTCATCGTTTCGAACGGAATGATTTTCAAATCCTTGCTCACGATGTGCACGCAGGACTTCTTCACGGCGCGCACGTCGAAATTCCAGGCGTCCATGAATTGCAGAATAATTATCCGGAATAAATTATCGTAGCCCAGATTGGGTGCCGACACCTGCGGCAGGCAGCATAATAATTGGTTGATTTCGGGCACCACCGTATCTACGGTATTGGCGGTGCTGAATAATTTAAGCAGGTGCTGGCGCAGGCGCGGGTCGCGCTCATACACGATGGTGTTGCCGCCGCTCTGGAGCAGGTCGGCGGGCTCGACGTAGCGCGTGAGCGGGAACACCTCGCCGTCGAGCTTCAGGGCGTAGGCCATCGCTAAGGCATCGGGGTTGCAGGGCACGGGCAGCAGGTCGGCGGCCGTGAAAACCGGGCTCTGGTCGATGATGCCCTGGCGCACCTCGGTGAGCGAAAACGAGTCGGTTTCGGGGTTGAAATTATCGAGCCGGCCGGCGGCCTGGGTGGGCTGAAACGTGACGCCGCGCACGCAGCGCTGCTTCAGCGCGTAGTCGATGATGTCGCCCATCTCGTCGTCGTTGAGGCCCTTTTGCAGGGTCACGACCAGCGTGGTGCTGAGGTTGTACTTGTTGAGATGAGCAATGGCCTGCTGGCGCACCTCGCGCAGGTCACGCCCGCGCATGGCCAGCAGCACGTCTTCGCGGAAGGAGTCAAACTGCAAGTACACCTCGAACGCGCCCGCGTAGGTGGCTAGCCGCGCCACAAAAGCCTCATCCTTGGCTAGCCGCACACCGTTAGTGTTCACCATCAAGTGCTTGATGGGCTTGCGCTTGCACATATCCAGAATCTCCCAGAACTGCGGGTGCAGCGTGGGCTCGCCACCCGAAATCTGCACCACGTCGGGCTCGCCTTCGTTGGCCACTACCAGGTCTACCATCGCCTCTATTTCGGCTAGGGTGCGGTGGCGGCCGTGGGTGGGGCTGCTTTCGGCGTAGCAGGTGGGGCAGGTGAGGTTGCAGCGGTCCGTCACCTCAATCACGGTGAGGCAGGAGTGCTGCTCGTGGTCGGTGCAGAGGCCGCAGTCGTAGGGGCAGCCGTAGTGCGTGGCCATGTTGAAGCGGCGCGGCGTCTCGCTGGGCTTCACGTAGTTGCGAATGCTTTTGTAGTACTCAATATCGGTGGCGATGCGCACCTTTTGCCGCCCGTGCTCGGGGCAGCGCTTGAGCATGAACACGTTGCCGTCCTCAAAGACGATTTTAGCCTCAATACGCCGCAAGCACTGCGGGCATAAACTCAGGGTGAAGTCGTAGTAGGTGTAGGGGCGTTCGGGCATAGTAGGCCAGAGTTTATTATTTAGTGAGTAATGGCCTTATTCGGTAAGAATTGTCCGGTAAATCAATAGCAATTGGCTCGCTCCAATATGTTGTGCCAACCTCTTGATTTGTCAACGCCTTAATATTTTCTATATCTTCAAACTTAGTAACTTCTGTAAAGGCGAAGCGAATTTCATTTCTTTTGTCTTGAAATTGTTTTGTTACATCCGTCCAAATAACTTCGTCATTCTTCGCAGTTAGAACTACGAACGTATAAAAATCAACCTCTTGACCTGGCGCTAATTTTATTTCTTCAGGTATAGTCTTATCGCAAGTACGCACAGGAAAAGACATTACTATCTTATTGATTGACCAAGTAGCCCAACCACACGACCAGACGAAGAAAGAACGGGTACTGGCCGTAGCATTTTTAACCGTGAGCTTGACATAGGCGCCATCTTGACCATAAGCACAGTGATAAGTGCCACTACCGGTAAACTCGGCCGTGATTAGCAAAGCTGGCTGCTTCTGACACTCACTTTGAAAACTGTTAAAGCAAAACACTATTGCCAACAGCAACTTTACAATTGCAGTATTCATGCTCTATTACTTGCCTGCTAAATAGTATTGCTTGAAACCATTTATATCGGGCGGTACTTTACAGTAACCGGCCGCACCCACAGCCAAACATAATACCCTAGCCCTGCCACGCACGCCCACTGTATCGCCGTGAGACCCAGGCCCGGCAGCGCCACTGTAGGCTTGAAAAATTCTATTAGTAAGCGAAACAGCAGGTACGCGCTCAAAAATAGCTCGAAGCGGCGGCCGTTAGGCAGTGGCTGACGGCGCTCCAGCAGCCAGAGCAGGCTAGCCAGCAGCATCAAAAACCCGATTTCGTAGAGGTTGGTGGGGTGGCGCCGGACGCCATCGCCAAAATCGATGCCCCAGGGCAGGCGCGTAGCGGAGCCGTAGGTGCCATCTTCAAGGCCGCTGAAGTGGCAGCCGAGCCGGCCGATGGCTAGCCCCAGCGCCAGCGGAAACACCATGAGGTCGCCGCTGCTGCTGGTGATGCCAAGGCGTTTTTTCAGCAGCTCCACCCCTACCAAACCGCCCAGGAAGCCGCCCACGATAGTTTTATTGGTGAAATAATAGAGCCAGCCGCCGGGCGGGTGCAGCAGCTCGGCAGGGTGTTCGAGCAGGCCGAGCAGACGCGAGCCGAGCAGCGCGCCGGCCGCGGCGCCCACGAATATCCACTGCCGGCCCTGGTCGCTGATACGGTCGGCGGTGCGGGCGCGCAGGTAAGTGTAAAAGCGGTACCCTAGCGAATAGGCCAGCACCTCGCACAGTAGATGCACGGGTAGGCGGAAGGAGCCCCAGGCCAGCTCAACGGGGTAGTGCATGGGGCGAAGATGGGGACCCTGTCGAAATAATCAGTTACAAAAGAATGTCATGCTGAGCTTGCTGAAGCATCTCGCTCGCATCGTTGGGGAAGCGACCCTAGCGGTGCGGGCAAGATGCTTCGACAAGCTCAGCATGACGTTCTTGTTTGGCTACTATCTCTCTTAACGGCCCACGGCCGCCATCATAGCCTCGGGGTAGCGGGTGCCGGCGGCGGCCCCGAGCGGCAACAGCTCGTCGAGGTGGCGTAGCTCATCAGCGCTAAGCTGCACATCCAGGGCGCCCACGTTTTCTTCGAGGTATTTCACGCGCTTGGTGCCGGGGATGGGCGCCAGGTCGTCGCCCTGGGCCAGCACCCAGGCCAGGGCCAGCTGGCTAGCCGTGACGCCTTTGCTCTGGGCAAGGTCGCGCAGGTGGCTTACCAGCTTGAGGTTTTTATCGAAGTTTTCGCCCTGGAAGCGGGGCGAGTGGCGGCGGTAATCATCTGGGGCGAAGTCTTCAAACTTCTGGATTTCGCCGGTCAGGAAGCCCCGGCCCAGCGGCGAGTACGGCACCAAGCCGATGCCCAGCTCGCGCAGCGCGGGCAAAATTTCTACCTCCACGTCGCGGCTCCAGAGGCTGTACTCGGTTTGCAGGGCCGAAATGGGGTGCGTGGCGTGGGCGCGGCGGATAGTCTCGGCGCCGGCCTCGCTCAAGCCTAGGAAACGCACTTTGCCTTCCTCCACGAGGCGGCTCATGGCGCCCACGGTTTCTTCGATGGGCACGCTGGGGTCCACGCGGTGCTGGTAGTAGAGGTCAATATGGTCGGTACCCAGGCGCTTGAGGCTGCCCTCGGCCGCCTGCCGCACGTACTCGGGCCGGCCGCTGATGCCGCGCTTGGTGGGGTCATTGACATCGCGCACGATGCCGAATTTGGTGGCTAGCACCACTTTTTGGCGGCGGGTTTTGTCTTCGCTGAAAAAGCGGCCGAGCAGCTCTTCGTTGGTGTAGGGACCGTACATGTCGGCCGTGTCGAAGAAATTGACACCCAGCTCCAGCGCGCGGGCTAGGGTGCGTAGGCTTTCGGCGTCGTCGCGCTGGCCGTAGAAATCGGACATGCCCATGCAGCCGAGGCCGAGGGCCGAAACGGTGAGGCCGGAGCGGCCGAGTTGGCGGGTTTGCATTACAAGCAGGAAATGGTGAACAGTGCGCAATGAACAAGTTGGCTGCCCATTGTTCCCGGCACCTTGCGCACTTCTTACCGACCGTACCTTTGCCAGATGAAAAAACTGCTGCTTTTGCCGCTGGGTGCGGCGTTCGGATTGCTAAGCCTGGGCGCGCTACCCGGCTGCGGAAACAAAACAACTACCACGGCCACCACCGAAGCGGCCTCGCCCACCACGCAGGCCCGCGCCCTCGAAGACAGCCTGCTGGCCCACCACGAGCTAGCCATGAACCAGACCGAGCAGCTGTTTGCCGTTAAGGCCCAGCTCACGGCCGCCAAAGTGCCAGCCAAGGCGCCTATTATGGCCAAGATGCAGGCCGCCGACCACGCCATGATGACCTGGATGCACACCTACCAGGCGCCCGACAGCACGGCTCCTGCTCCGCAGCGCCTGGCTTACCTGCAAGACCAGCAAAAGCAGCTCAGCGCCATTGAGCAGCAGTTGCGCACGGTGCTCGACTCGGCCCAGGCTACGCTAACGCGCGTCACCCACACGCCGGCGGCCACGGCCCCTGCCGCGCCTAAATCAAAATAACCCGCCCCCAGGGCTAGCCAGCGGCGAACGCCCGGCCCGGCTACTTGGTTTAGAAAGTGAGCCGGCACCGGCCACTTCGTTGCCTTCTCCCGATACGCTATGTTTTTAAAATACCTGCCCCTCGCAGGCCTGCTCGCCCTGGCGGCCTGCGGCCCCAGCACCCCGGCCACCGACGATACCGGCATTGCCGACGTGCACATGGATGCCCAGGAAGACTCAACTTCGGCCACCCTGCCCTATCTCGGAGCCGAAGGCAAAAAGCCGGTGCTGGCCTTCAGCCTGCCCGACCAGGAAGGCAAAATAGTTTCGACGAAAAGCTTGGCGGGCAAGGTTTACGTGACCGATTTTTTCTTCGCCACCTGCCCCGGCATTTGCCCCAAAATGCAGAGCGAGCTGCTGCGCGTCTACAAGCAGTTTGCCGCTAACCCCAACGTGGTGTTCGTGTCGTTCACCATCGACCCCGAGCACGACACCCAGCCCGTGCTGGCCGACTACGCCCGCCGGCTAGGGGTAAATGCGCCCGCTAGCACCTGGCGCTTTGTGCGCACCCCCGACCGCCCCGCTGCCTACAAGCTAGCCAACAGCTACCTGGCCGCCGCCGAAACCGACCTGAAAGCGCCCGGCGGCATTGCCCACAGCGGCGCGCTGGCTCTCGTCGATGACCAGGGCTACGTGCGCGGCACCTACGACGGCCTCAATGCCGCCGCCGTCAACCGCCTCATCCGCCAGCTGCCCGTGCTGCTGGCCGAAGTAAATGCCCGCAAAGCCACCGCCGCCCGGTAAGTCAAAACAGTTCACCAAAACGCTGGCCCTTACTTCATTATCCTCGCAAAAACCAGCGCCTGCTACTAGCTTAACTTTCTATGCGCCTCCTTTCGCCAGCGGTAGTTCTTGCGCTGCTCGGCCTGCTAGCCTTGCCCAGCTGCTTCACCAATAAGCAGCACCAGGGCGAGCGCCTCTACGGGCAGCACTGCGCCAGCTGCCACGGCGAGCAGGGCCAGGGCATCGGGCAGCTTGTGCCGCCGCTGGCGGGGTCCGACTACGTGGCGCAGCACCCCGGCCAGCTCGCCTGCATTGTGCGGGTAGGGCTGAAAGGGCCGATTACGGTAAATGGCGTGGGCTACGACCAGCTGATGCTGGGCGTGCAGGACACGACCACCCACCACCAGCTGTCGCCCGCCCAGATTACCAATCTGCTTAACTTTATTGAGAGCCACTGGGGCAACCACCCCGGGCCGGCCGGCCGGCGCACCATTGCCGGCACCGAGGCCGAGCTGCGCGCCTGTGGCGAGCGCTAGGCTACCTTTGATTTCCAACGCTAATCTTTTCTTGTTGACATGGGTCTCTTCGACTTTTTAAAAAACAAACCTGAGTCGGCCCCGGCCACCCCTCCCACCCCGGCGCCCGGCGCCCCCCCGGCCGGCGACGCGGCTGCCCCGGCTCCCAAGAGCGGCCCCCGCTACCAGGGCTCCAAGTACGTGGCCCCGGCCGAGCCCACGCCCCAGATTCCGCCCATGCCCCCCATGCCGCAGGGCCAGGGCCCGCTAGCCCCACCGCCGGTACCCGAGTTCCCATTCGAGCCCCAGAACGTGCTGGAGCACTTGCTGTTGCTAGCCCCGTGGATGAGAATGCCCGCCCGGCCTTCTACCAGGCGCTGCTGCAGGAGCATATTCTGATGGTGCTGGCCCCCGACGAAAACGTGGGCACCGGCGAGGTGCAGCTCACCGAAGGTCAGCAGATTCAGCTGCAGGTATTGCAGGATGGGCGCCTGCCCATCTTCACCTCCGAAGCGCGCCTCAGCGACGGCGGCATGGACGCCAGCACTATCGCCTGGACGCCCATTCCCGGCCAGGCGTTTTTTGCCATGACCCAGGGCCAGGACTGCGTGCTGAACCCCTTCTCGCCGGCCGGCAAGCTGCTGCCCGCCGCCGAAATTCAGGCCCTGCTCACGGGCCAGCTCACCCAGGGTGGCGGCCTGCCCAGCGATGCCCAGGTAACGCTGAGCGCACCCGAGCTGCCCGAGGGCCTGGCCGGGTCGCTAGCCCAGTTTGGCGCCGAAAATGCCGACATCAAGGCGATTTACGTGGCGCAGATGCAGCTGGTGGGCGACGACAGCCAACCGCCGCGCCTGCTGCTCGGCTTCGATACCATCAGCCACGACCCGAGTTTATGCAGCAGCTCGGCCCCGCCCTCGAAGGCCGCACCGGCACGTTCCAGCACGTCGATTTGATGCTGCTCGACCCGACCTCCGACCAGGGCGTGAATCCCTACTTCCGGCAGCCCGAGGTGCAGCCCATTTACTCGGCCTAGCCAGTAGCTGAGCACTGGTGTTGAATACGAAAAGCACGTCAGGCTGAGGGCAGCCTGACGTGCTTTTTGCTTGGTTGAAGCTAGGTTATGCCAAGGTTTTTACGCCGCCACGGTCACTTCTTCGGCTTCTTCGTGACGGGTAATAAACCGCTTGAACAAGGGGCGCAGGGCCACGTACAGCCCCAGCACCACCGGCACCGAGGCGACGGCCCATATCATGAGGGCGCCCAGCTCGGCCCGCCACAGCAGGTGCAGCACGTGGCTCCAGCCGTCTATTTTTACCATGTGCCTGATTTGAGCCATGCTCAGGTGCGCTACCTCGCGGCCCTGCCCGAGCAGGGTAGCCCCCCAGCGCAGAAACGGCAGTAGCAGAATGAGTTGCACCGGGCTTAGCACGTGGCACACCAGCTGCATGGCGGCCACGTTGAGTTTCAGGCGCAGGGCCACGGCCGTGCTCACGAGCGTAGTAATGCCAAACGTCGGCGCTAGCCCAAAGGCCACGCCCAGGCCCGCCGTGAGGGCCAGGCTGCCGGGCGCCAGGCCCGCCTTGAGCAGGCTCAGAAATGGGTCGACCAGCCGGCGCTGAATCCAGGTGCGGGGCGGGGGCTCGGGCACGGCCCGCACCCCGGTGGCGGAGATGGAAGTGATAGTCATGCGTAACTAGCCGCGCGGAGTTCGTGTTAGTAGCGCACCCCGCTGCTGGGTAGGCAGCAGGCCGGGCTGCCCGGCGGCCGCCCTTTGTACCCCGCCGGGCGCAAAATGTTGTCGGCCCGGCGTTAAGTTTCTCATGACCAAGGATTCTTCTTCCGTTCAGTCACCACCGTCGCACCGCTTTCCGTGGTGGCTGGAGCTGTGGCTGCTGCTGCGGCGCGCCGCCCGCGAGCTCGGTGCCAACGACCCGCTGCGGCTAGGGGCGGCCACGGCATTCTTCACCTCCTTTGCGCTGCCGCCCATTCTTATCATCCTGGTGCAGCTGCTGGGCTCGCTTTATTCGGCCCACGGCGCCCGCGTGATGCTGCTCACCAAGCTCGGTGAGGTCATTGGCAGCACCGCCACCGGCCTCGTGGCCCAAACCGTGCACAACGTGGCCCACGCCAGCCGCAACCGGCTCATCACCTGGCTAGGCTTCGCGTTCCTGGTGTTTATCGCCACTACGCTCTTTACCGTTATCCAACACTCGCTCAATCAGTTGTGGCGCGTGCGACCCCGGCGGCAAGTAAGCCAGGTGTCGATGGTGGCGCGCGAGCGGCTGCGCTCGGCGGGCGTGCTGCTGGCCACGGCGGGCCTGTCGGTACTGGCTTTTTCGGCCGATGCGGCCCTGGCGCTCTTCGCCGATTTCGTGTCTGATTTTGACCCCACGTTTGCGTTCTACGTTATCTGGGTGCTCAATCTGCTGGTGAGCCTGCTCATTCTGGCCGCGTGGTGCGGCTTCGTTTTTCGCACCCTGAGCGCCGCCAAAGTGCCCTGGCGGGCCGTGCGGCGCGGGGCGCTGCTCACGGCCGTGCTCATCGAGCTGGGCGAGCGGGCGCTGGGCCAGCTGCTGGTGGGCCGCGACCTGGGGCCCATCTACGGGCCGGCGGCCAGTTCGGTGCTGGTGCTGCTGTTCGTGTTCTACTCGGCCATGATTTTCTATTTCGGGGCCGCGTTTACCTGGGCCTACGCGCACCACGTGGGGCTCGATATCCGGCCCAAGAAAACTGCCGTGCGCTACCGGCTGGTGAATATTAACGAGGAGTTTGACAGGCCGAATGAGGAACTACCCAAAAAATAATCCTTTATTCAGCCTGCCAAATTCCTCGTTTCCGAAAGCCGTACCTTTGCCGGATGCAAGCTGACTCTGCCGCTCCGGCCTCGTTTTCCGATTTCAACCTCTCGCCCGAACTCCTGCAAGGGCTGGCCGAGCTGAATTTCACCCAGCCCACGCCCGTGCAGGCGCTGGTGCTCCAGCCCGCCCTCGACTTGCAGGACGTGGCTGGCCAGGCCCCCACCGGCTCGGGCAAAACGGCGGCCTACGGGCTAGCCATCTTATCTCAGGTTGACCCGAGCGCCAAGGCCGTGCAGGCCATTGTGCTGGTGCCCGCCCGCGAGCTGGCGCTGCAAGTGCGCGACGCGCTCAAGAGCCTGGGCAAGTACCTGCCCGCCCCTGGCCTGCGCGTGGCCGCCCTCTACGGCGGCCACGCCATGCGCGATGAGGTGCAGACCTTGCAGCAAACGCCGCACGTACTTGTGGCCACGCCCGGCCGCCTGCTCGACCACCTCGAAAAGCGCAATATCATTCCTAACCAATTGAAAGTATTGGTGTTGGACGAGGCCGACAAGCTGCTTGATTTGAAGTTTCAGGAGGAGATGGCGACCATCATCAGCCGCCTGCCGCGCCGCCGCCAGACGCTGCTGTTCTCGGCTACTATGCCCGACAAGGTGATGGGCCTGGTGCGCGACTACCTCACCCGCCCCCGCATGCTCACGGCGGCCGGCGGCCTCAATGGCGAAATAACCGGCGATGCCTTGCCCGCCTCCCTCATGCTGCGCGGCCACGTGCTCAATGCCGTGGAGGAGAAGCCGGCCGCCCTCTATCACCTGCTGCAACTGCCCGAAACCGGCCAGACGCTCATTTTCGCCAACACCCGCGACAAGGTGGAGGAGCTAGCCCAGTTCCTGCGGGGCCGGGGCGTGGCCGCCGAGGTGCTGCACGGCAAGCTGCCCCAGCCCGAGCGCGACAAAGCCCTGATGAAGCTGCGCAATAACTCGGCCCAGGCCCTCGTAGCCACCGACGTAGCTGCCCGCGGCATCGACGTGCCCGCCCTCGATACGGTTATCCAGTACGACCTGCCGCACGATGCCGAAACCTTCCAGCACCGGGCCGGCCGCACGGCCCGCGCCGGGGTTGCCGGCACGGCCCACCTGCTAGCCACCCCGCCCGAGCAGGCCCGCGTGCAGGCCTGGCCCAGCGCCCAGAGCGCGCAGTGGGCGCGCCTCAAGCCGGCACCTCTCCCGCCCGCCAATGCGGCCAATAAGCTGCCCCGCCCCGAAACTATCACGCTGCACGTCACGGCCGGTAAAAAACACAAAGTGAGCGCCCACGACCTGGTCGGCGCCTTCGTCAACGTGGGCGGCCTCGAACGCCACACCGTGGGCCGCATCGAGGTGTTCGATTTTTACTCCTACGTGGCCGTGCCGCGCAAGCAGGCGCCCGAGCTGCTCGAAAAGCTCAACGGCGCCAAAGTAAAAGGCGTGAAAGTGCGGGTGACGGAGGTCGCATAGCTCTGCGGGAACGCCAAAAGCCCCGGCTACTTCGCCTTCGACATCGAAAACGGCGCGTCGGCCGGCTGAGTGCCGCGCGCCTTATTAGGCTGCGGCGCCATCTCAAAGTTCAGGGTGGCACCTTTCACCAGCTCGGTGTGGCTGAGCCAGTTACGAGCGTATTCCTGGCCATTGACGGTCAGGTGGTTGATGTAGCGGTTTTCGGCGCTGTTGGCGGGCGCATTCAGTACCACGTCGTGGCCGCCGGGCAGGTGCAGCGTGGCCTTGGGGAAGAGCGGGGCCCCCAGCACGTACTGGTCGGTGGCGGGGCACACGGGGTAGAAGCCCAGCGCCGAAAACACGTACCAGGCCGAGGTCTGGCCGTTGTCCTCGTCGCCGCAGTAGCCGTCGGGCGTGGGGTGGTAGAGGCGGTTGAGCACCTCAAGGGTCCAGTACTGCGCCTTCCAGGGCTCGGCGGCGTAGTTGTAGAGATAGATGACGTGCTGGGCCGGCTGGTTGCCGTGGGCATACTGGCCCATGTTGGCTACCTGCATCTCCCGGATTTCGTGGATTACCTCGCCGTAGTAGCTGTCGTCGAACGTGGGCGGCAGCGTGAACACCGAATCCAGCGTGGCCACGAATTTCCGGCGCCCGCCCATCAGGTTCATCAGCCCCTGCACGTCGTGAAACACCGACCACGTATAGTGCCAGGCATTGCCTTCGGTGAAGGCATCGCCCCACTTGAACGGATTAAAAGGTGTCTCAAACGTGCCATTCTGGTTGCGGCCGCGCATCAGGCCGGTTTGCTTATCGAAAAGCTTACGGTAGTTCTGGCTGCGCTTCGTGTAGAGGTCTATCTCCTTCTGCGGCTTGTGCAAGGCCTTGGCTAGCTGCGCAATAGCAAAGTCATCGTAGGCGTATTCGAGGGTGCGCGCCGCATTCTCGTTGATTTTGACATCGTAGGGCACGTAGCCCAGCTTATTGTAATACTCCACGCCGGCGCGGCCCACGGCCGTGAGCGGCCCGGCTTGATTAGCATCTTTAATGAGCGCCTCGTAGAGCGTATTGGCGTCGGCGGCAGCGGCGGGGCGCACGCACTTGAGGTAGGCATCGGCCACTACCGAGGCCGAGTTGTTGCCCACCATCACGTTGCGATAGCCGGGGCTAGCCCACTCGGGCAGCCAGCCGCCCTCGCGGTAGTCGTTGGCGAGGCCGGCCTGCATCTGGGCATTTTCCTCGGGGTACACGAGGTTGAGCAGCGGAAAGAGCGCCCGAAACGTGTCCCACACCCCCGTATCGGTGTAGAGGTAGCCGGGCCGCACCTCGCCGTTGAAGGGGCTGTAGTGCACCGGCTGCCCGGCCGCGTCGAGCTCATAAAACTTGCGCGGAAACTGCAGCGCCCGGTACAGGCACGAGTAGAAGGTGCGCTGCTGCTCGTCGGTGCCCCTTCCACGGCAATGCGGCCCAGCACCTGGTTCCAGGCAGCTTTGCCCTTCTCTTTTATGGTATCAAAATCATCGTTGCCAAGCTCTTGCAGATTGCGCTCGGCCTGCTCGGCGCTGATAAACGACGAGGCTACCCGCGCCTGCACCTGCTCGCCCTTGCGGGTGCGAAAGCTCACGGCGGCCAGGGCGTGGTCGGCCGTGAGCTCGGTGGCGCCGCTGGCCAGGGCTTTGCCATTGAACACCTGGCTAGCCACGAAGTCGCGGTCAAACTCGATGATGAAGTAGTTTTTGAAATTAGCCGGCACGCCCCGGCTGTTGCGGGTGGTGTAGCCGATGATGCGGTGCTGGCCAGCCAGCACTTTCACCATCGACCCCTTGTCAAAGGCATCAATTACCACATAGGCGCTGTCGGTGCGCGGGAATGTGAAGCGGAAGCGCGCCGCCCGCTCGGTGGGCGTTATCTCGGTGGTGAGGTCATAATCAGCCAAATACACGCTGTAATAGTAGGGCCGGGCGATTTCGGCCTTGTGCGAAAACCAGCTGGCGCGGGCGTCCTCCTCCACCTTGATTTTGCCGGTGCCGGGCATGAGGGCAAACTGGCCGTAGTCGTTCATCCAGGGCGAGGGCTGGTGCGTTTGCTTGAAGCCCCGGATTTTGTCGGCCCCGTACTGGTAGGCCCAGCCGTTGCCCATTTTGCCCGTTTGGGGCAGCCAGCAGTTCATCCCCCAGGGCCGCGTAATGGCCGGATACGTGTTGCCGTTGGAAAATTCGGGCTTCGAGTCGGTGCCCATCAAGGGGTTGACCAAGTCGGCGGGGCTGGGCACGGAGCGACTTTGGGCCGGGGCCGAATAGGTGGCGGCGAGCGCGCTCAGGCCCAGCAGGGCGGCGAAGAGTTTAGGCATAGGAGGCAAATAAAATCATCTGTCAGACGTGAGCGGGCAGGCATTTACCAGTGCAGTGTCTGCTTTAGGTAGGCTGTCAGCTCATTACCAATCAGCTCCTGCTCGGCTAGGCTGGGGTGGGCGCCGCAGCCGCTGGTATAGCTGCGGGCAAAGAAAAAGGCGTCGATATTCGGCTCGCCGCCGGCTCGGGCGGCCGCCACTACGCCCGTGAGGTAGCGCCGCAGCACGGCCGTGAGGCGGGCATCGGCCATGGGGCTGGTGAGGCACACCAGGCGGGCGCGCGGGTAGTCGGCGCGCAGCGTTTTGAGAAACGCCAGGTAGGCCCCGCAAAACTGCACCGAGTCCTGCACACCATCATTCTGGCCTAGGCAAATAGTGACCAGGTCGGGCTGGTAGCGGCGCACGTCCCAGGGCCGGCCGCCCACGCGCAGGTCTGTGGTACCAAATTCCTGGGGCATCAGATTAGGCTTGTTGCAGCAACTGTGTACCAGCCCAATGCCCGACTCGGCGGTGAGCTGCCACTCGGCGCCCAGGGCGCGGGCGGTGCGCGGGCCGTAGGCCTGGTAGGCATTGTGCTGGTCGTACCACTCGCCTTTGCCACAGCCAATTTCGGCCATATCGGCGCCGTAGCCGCAGGTAATGGAATTGCCGATAAACTCGATTTTGCGCGCGGGCCGGGCGGGGGCGGCAGCAGCCGGGCGCAGGTCAGGCCCGTGAACTCGACGTAGCCCTGTCCGGCTTCCGTGTCTTTGCAGATGACGAGCGTGTGGGCGGTGTTGGGCAGGTTTTCGGCCACTACCAGGGTGTTGGTGGGGCCGGTGAGCTTGCGGCGCGACTGCCGGCCATCAACCACGAGCTGCACGTAGTTCTGGCTCTTGCCATTCAGCAGCTCATCAGTGAGCTGCACCGTGCACGACGGCCCCTTAAACCGCACCGTGAGGTAGACGCCCGGCGCCCAGAAGCGCGGCTTTTTGACTTCGCTAAAATCGACGCGGCCGGTATACTGAATGTTCGGGTTGTCGGCGGCAAAGAACCGGGGCGCGGGCGCCGCGTAGCTCGCCGCTGGCCCGAGTAAGCTAGCCAGCACGAGAGCAAGCAGCCTGCATGTTTTTAATATTCTTCTATTCAACATAATACGTTATTTGCGACCAGCCGTACTACCCGGCCAGCTATCGGTGCGGAAAGGCAAGGCCGGCAGGCCTTCGCGGTTGGTGAGGTTGCCACTGGGGTTGTCGGCCCAGTCGTAGCGCACGGCCACGGGCTGGGGCACGGCGGGGTTTTGCACCTCTACCTCGTTGCCCACTAGCTTAGCGGTAGCCCAGTGAAATTTATGGTCGGCACCCGCCACGGCAAAGCCCTGCAAAGCGCCGTCGCCCCGCACCGCCAGGCCGGACCCTAGCTGGGTGAATTTCAGTTTAATGGCTGCCCCAGCCGGGCTCATACCGGCATAAACGGGGCCGCTGTATACCAGCTTGCTAGCGCCATAGGCTATGTGCTCGGCGGCCAGGGCCAGGCGGCGGCCCACCTCTTGCTTGTTGTGGGGGTGAATGTCGGCAGCCTCGCCGATGTCGATGGCGGTGGCCAGCCCCGTGTGCGGCACCTGCAAGGCCAGGGCCTGCGCCTCGCGCAGCTCGGCCCAGGCCGATTCGCCAGGCTCGGGCCGGGCGGCCATGTAGCTGGCCAATTGCACGAATAGAAAAGGCAGCTCGGGCTGGCCGAAGTGGCGCCGCCAGTCGGCAATGAGGGCCGGAAACAGCGTGCGGTACTGCTCGGCGCGGTCGGCGTTGCTCTCCCCCTGGTACCAGATAACTCCTTTGAGGGCATAGGGTTGCAGCGGGGCAATCATGCCATTATACAGCGTGGTGGGCGCGTGCTCGGCCCCACCGGGCGCCGGCGCCGCAGGCTGGTCTTGCGGCAGCAGGCCCACCTGATACTGCCAGGGGCCGGCCAGCGGCAGCGTTTGGCTAGCCCGCGCAGGGCCAGCTCGGCTGGCTCGCCGGTAATACCGCCCCCGCCGCCGGTATCGACCACGCGCACGGCAATGACGTTGCGGCCCGGCCGCAGCAGCCCGGCGGGCACCGGGTAGCTGCGCGGGCGGTCGTAGCCGCTGGCGTAGCCCACGCGCACGCCGTTTACGTAGGTGCTGTCGGCGTCGTCAATCTTGCCCAGCGCTAGCGTGAGCGGCTGGCCGGCCAGGCTAGCGGGCAGGTCGATTTCCTTCCGAAACCACACCACGCCGTCGTAGGTGGCTAGCCCCGGCGAACTTTCCCACGCGCCGGGCACCGGCAGGGTGGGCCAGGCACGGGCGTCGAAGGTGGGCGCGGCCCAGGTCTGGCCACCTGGCAGGTAGCCTTTGTCGTACTGCCGGATGTTGCGCAGCAGCTCGCGCTGCCGGGTTTCGTAGGCGCGCTGGTCGTCGGCGAGGCTGGTGGTTTTGTTGGCGAAGCCGGCTATTTGCGCCCCAAACTCGGGGAAGGTGGCTAGCCCCTCGGCGCTCACCCAGCTTTCGGCGGGCGTGCCGCCCCAGCTGCTCACGAGCAGGCCCAGCGGCACCGGGTATTTTTTGTACAAATCGCGGCCGAAGAAATAGGCCACGGCCGAGAGCTGCGCCACCGTGGCGGGGCTGCACACCTGCCAGCCGCTGCCCGCCACCTCGGCCTGCGGGTGGTAGGCCACGGTTTGAGCAACGGTAAAAAAACGAATATTGGGCCAGTTGGCGGCGGCGATTTCCTGGTCGGCGTGCTGCACCGGCTGGTAGCCGCCGGGGTGGTCCTTCACCGGCATTTGCATGTTCGACTGGCCCGAAGCCAGCCACACGTCGCCCACTAGCACATCCGTCAACGTTATTGTATTCTGCCCTTTTACCGTCACAGTATACGGCCCGCCGGCGGGCGAGGCGGGCAGCGTGGCCTGCCAGCGGCCGCTGCCGTCGGGCAAGCTAGCCGGATAGGTTTTGCCCCGAAACGTGACGCTGACTTTTTCGCCCGGCGCGGCCCAGCCCCACACGGGTACCGGCCGCGCCCGCTGCAACACCATGTGCGAGCCCACCAGCGCCGGCAGGCGCACGGCGGCGTGGGCACGCGACGCGACCAGCAGGAGGCTAGCGGCAAGAATTACGCTTTTACGAAACATAGCTGGGTGGGTAGGGTAATTGTCGGCGCGAAGGTCGGGCTGCCGGACGCATAGTACGCGGCGGCATTTTTTGGCGAATATCGCCGCTAAAACGTTTTTTTCAACCCCCAAGCGTCGCGCCTACGGCTACGGCCAATATCTTCGGGGCTCAATTTCTCCTTTTCCCGCCCTATGGCTGCTCCTATCATCTCTTCGCCGGCCGCCGCTACCGGCCCGGCTTTGTCGGCTGGCCCGGCCCCGCGCTACACCTCGGCCCTGAGCGCCGTCACGACGCTCTTCTTTCTGTGGGGCTTCATCACCTGCCTCAACGATATCCTGATTCCTTACCTCAAGGCCATTTTTCAGCTGTCTTTTGCACAGGCCAACTTCATCAATCTGTGCTTTTTCGGGGCTTATTTTCTGATGAGCATTCCGGCGGGCAAGCTGGTGGCGCGGGTGGGCTACAAGCGCGGCATGCTGCTGGGCTTCGCGGTGGCGGCGGTGGGGGCTTTTCTGTTTTATCCGGCGGCGGCGCAGCGCGTGTACGGGCTGTTTTTGGGGGCGCTGTTCGTGCTGGCCTCGGGCATCACCATTTTGCAGGTGGCGGCCAATCCGTACGTAGCCATTCTGGGGCCGGCGCGGTCGGCCTCGGCGCGCCTCACGCTCACGCAGGCCTTTAACTCGCTCGGTACTTTCCTGGCGCCGCTATTGGGTAGTGCGCTCATTCTGAGCCGCCTGCCCAAGCTCAACACGGCGGCCAGCGCCGCCAGCATCGACGTGACGGCGGTGCAGATGCCTTACCTCATTATCGGCACCGCGCTGCTGCTCATCAGCCTGCTCCTGAGCCGGGTAAACCTACCCCAGATTGTGCCGCCCACCGAAGCCGCCGGCACCACCGTAGATGCCGACTCGACCCGCGCCTGGCACTACCGCAACCTGGTGTTTGGCGTGGTCGGCATTTTTGCCTACGTAGGAGCCGAGGTGTCTATTGGCTCTCACCTCGTTAGCTACCTGGCTCTGCCCGATGTCATGGGCCTCGACCCCAAGTCGGCCGGTGACCGGGTGGCACTGTACTGGGGCGCCGCTATGGTAGGCCGCTTTGCCGGAGCGTATCTGCTCAATAAATTCTCACCGGCCAAGCTCCTGGCTTTTAATGCCGTTTGCGCCGTGGCGCTGGTGCTTATTTCGATTAATACCACGGGTGCTATCGCCATGTGGGCCCTGCTGGCGGTGGGCCTGATGAACTCGATTATGTGGCCCGTCATTTTTCCGCTGGCCCTGGCCGGGCTGGGCCGCCACACCGAAGAAGGCTCGGGCCTGCTGTGCACCGCCGTGGTGGGCGGCGCACTAGTGCCACTGCTGTTTGGGGTAGTGGCCGACCACAGCGGGCTGCGCGCTGCCCTGCTGCTGCCCATGCTCTGCTACGCCTACATCGTGTGGTATGGCCTGCGCGGCAGCCGCCGGCCGGCCGCGGCGGTTACGCCGCCGATGACCTTCGTGTAGCCCTCCGCTAGCCCAGCCCTTGCTTATGTCTTTGAAAAAAGCGCTGCTTTCGCTGGCCGGTGGCCTAGCCTGCCAGGCGGCCCTGGCCCAGCGGCCCGCCCAGCCCGCCGCCCGTGCCGGCAACCCCGTCTTTCCTGGCTGGTACGCCGACCCGGAGGCGGCCATTTTCGGCTCGCAGTACTGGATTTACCCCACCTACTCGGCGCCGTTTAACGAGCAGGTGTACCTCGACGCCTTCTCCTCGCCCGACCTGGTGCACTGGACCAAGCACCCGCGCATCATCGACACGGCGGCCGTGAAGTGGGCACACCGCGCCCTGTGGGCGCCCGCCATCGTGGCCAAGGGTGGCAAGTACTACCTCTTTTTCGGGGCTAATGACTATCACCCCGAGAAGCCCAACGAGCCGCCGGGCGGCATCGGCGTGGCGGTGGCTGACCAGCCGGCCGGGCCCTTCAAAGACCTGCTGGGGCACCCGCTGGTGGGCACCATCGAAAACGGCGCCCAGCCCATCGACCAGTTCGTATTCAGGGACGGCGATGGCAAGTATTACCTCCTTTACGGCGGCTGGCAGCACTGCAACATCGCCCAGCTCAAGGACGATTTTACCGGCTTCGTGCCCTTCCCGGATGGCACCACGTTCAAGTCAATTACCCCCGAGAAGTATGTTGAAGGGCCGCTGATGTTCCGGCGCCAGGGCAAGTACTACTTCATGTGGAGCGAGGGCGGCTGGACCGGCCCCGACTACTCGGTGGCCTACGCCGTGGGCAGCTCGCCGTTTGGCCCGTTTCGGCGGGAAGGCAAGATTTTGCAGCAGGACCTGAAGGTGGGCACCGGTGCCGGCCACCACTCCATCCTCAACGTGCCGGGCACCGACCGCTGGTACATCGTGTACCACCGCCACCCGCTCGGCGACCCCGACGGCAACCACCGCGTGGTGTGCATCGACGAGCTGCATTTTGACAAGCAGGGCCACATTCTGCCCGTTAAAATCACGACTCAGGGCGTGGCTGCCCAGCCACTTAAGCCTGCAGCAACTAGTCGCTAGCCCTTATTTTTTGCTTATCGAAAATTTGCCCGCGCACTCACCTGCCGCGCCCCGCCAGCTCCTGTTCGTTTGTAGCCAGAACCGCTGGCGCAGCCTCACCGCCGAGGGGCTTTTTGCCGACCATCCGCACCTGCTGGCCCGCTCGGCGGGCACCGAGCCGGGGGCACGGGTGCGGGTGGCGGCCGGCCACCTGGGCTGGGCCGACGTCATCCTCGTGATGGAGAAAAAGCACGCTGACCGTCTGCGCGCCAAATTTGGGCCCGCGCTGCGCGGCAAGCCCATCGTGAACCTGCGCATTCTCGATGACTATTGCTTTGCAGACCCGGCGCTAGTGGCCCTGCTGCACGAGCGGCTAGCCGCCTATTTTGGCCAGCCGCTGGCCGCTATCCGGTAAGCGCCCGGCCCGTACTTTTGCCGGCCTATGAAGTTCACCGTTGGTCAGATTGCCCAGGTGGTGGGCGGCGCCGTGGAAGGCGACGCCGAAGCCACCGTATCGAGCCTGGCAAAGATTGAAGAAGCCGGGCCCGGCGCGCTCGCATTCCTGGCAAATGCCAAGTACGAGCAGTTTTTGTACACCACCCGCGCTACGGCCGTGATTGTCAGCCCCGAGCTGCCACTGCGCCAAGCCGTGGCCGCTAGCCTCATCCGGGTGGCCGACCCCTACTCGGCCTTCACTAAGCTGCTCGAGTTTTATGCGCAGGCCACGCGCATGGGCAAGCGCGGCGTCGAGCAGCCCAGCTTTCTGGGCGAAAGCTCGACCATCGGGCCGGGCCACTACCGGGGCGCGTTTTCCTACGTGGGCGAGCATTGCGTCATTGGCGAGAACGTGCTCATTTTTCCGCACGCTTACATCGGCGACCGGGTGCGCGTCGGGGCTAATTCTATTATCCACGCCGGGGCTAAGATTTACGCCGACACCGTTATTGGCCAGCGCTGCGTCATCAAGGCGGGCGCGGTAGTGGGTACCGATGGCTTCGGCTTCGCGCCCCAGGCTGACGGCTCGTACAAGGCCATTCCGCAGATTGGCAACGTGGTGCTCGAAGACGACGTGAGCATCGGCGCCAATGCCACCGTGGACTGCGCCACCATGGGCAGCACGCTCATTCGCCAGGGCACCAAAATCGATAACCTCGTGCAGATTGCCCACAATGTGGAAGTGGGCCAGCACACCGTTATCGCGGCCCAAACTGGTGTTTCGGGCTCGGCTAAGGTGGGCGACTACTGCGTGCTGGCCGGGCAGGTGGGCATTGTGGGCCACATTGCCCTCGCCAACCGCACCACCATCACGGCCCAGAGCGGCGTGCAGAAATCAACCAAAGAAGGCCAGGTGCTGCAAGGCTACCCGGCCTTTGGCCTGAAGGATAGCCAGCGGGCCACGGCCGTGTACCGACGCCTGCCCGAGCTGGAGCGCCGCCTCGTGGCACTCGAAAAAAGCCAGCCAGCGCCGGATAAGTCTTAGCTTTGCACCGGCTTAGTTGTCAGTTGCTAGTTGTCAGTTGTTAGTTACCCGTTGTCAGTAGGACTAGAATAGGCTTAAACTACCTGTTTTTCAGCCGACTACTCACTCGACGCTCACTCGCCTGACAACCGACAACTAACAACTGACAACTCGAAAAATGAACGATAAACAACACACTATCAAGGCCCCCGTGACGGTGCGGGGCATCGGGCTGCATACCGGCGCCGAGGCTACCATGACCTTCTGCCCCGCCCCGGTGGGCCACGGCTACAAGTTTCAGCGCGTCGATTTGCCCGGCCAGCCCCTCGTGGATGCCGACGTTGACAACGTGGTGGACCTCTCGCGCGGCACCACTATCGAGCAAAACGGCGCCCGCATTAATACCGTGGAGCACACGCTGGCCGCCCTGGTGGGCCTGCAGCTCGACAACGTGCTCATTCAGCTCAGCGGCCCCGAGCCGCCCATCATGGACGGCTCGTCGTTTGAGTTTATTAAGGCCCTGAACGAAGTGGGCTTTGAGGAGCAGAACGCGCTGCGCAACTACTACGAGATTCCGGATACCATCCGCTACATCGACAACGCGCGGGGCGTGGAAATCGCGGCCCTGCCGCTGGCCGATTACCGCCTCACGGTGATGGTCGACTACAACTCGCCGGTGCTGGGCTCGCAGCACGCCACGCTCACCGACATCAAGCAGTTTAGCGACGAGATTTCCAGCTCGCGCACCTTCTGCTTTCTGCACGAGCTGGAGCACTTGTACAAGTCGAACCTCATCAAGGGCGGCGATTTGAGCAATGCCATCGTGGTGGTAGACCGCGTGGTGAGCGAAGACGAGCTGGATGAGCTGGCCGCCATGCTGGGCAAGCCCAAGGTATCGGTGAAGAAGGAGGGCATTTTGAACAACGTGGACCTGCGCCACAAAAACGAGCCGGCCCGCCACAAGCTGCTCGACCTCGTGGGCGACCTCGCCCTGGTGGGCCGCCCGCTGAAGGGCCAGATTCTGGCCGCCAGGCCCGGCCACGCCGCCAATGTGGCCTTCGCCAAGCGCATCAAAAAGAAGATGCTGGAGGACCGCACCAGCGCCGTGCCGGTGTATGACCCTAGCCGCGAGCCGGTGATGGACATCAACCGCATTATGCAGGTGCTGCCCCACCGCTACCCCTTCCTGCTGCTCGACAAGGTGATTCACCTCGACGCGCAGATGGTGACGGCCGTCAAAAACATCACCATGAACGAGCCTTTCTTTCAGGGCCACTTCCCCGGCAACCCGGTGATGCCCGGCGTGCTCCAGATTGAGGCGATGGCCCAGACCGGCGGCATCTTGGTGATGAACACCGTGCCCGACCCGGAGAACTATTGGCAGTACTTCCTGGGTATTGAGAATGCGCGCTTCCGCAAGAAGGTGCTGCCCGGCGACACCGTCATTTTTCACTGCCAGCTCACGGCGCCCATCAAGCGCGGCATTGCCAAGATGAAAGGCCAGGCCTTCGTAAATGGTAAAGTGGTGTGCGACGCCGAGATGAGCGCCGCCATTGTGCGCAAAGACAACGTCTGATTTCAATTATCAGTGCGCAATGAACAATTAGCAATGCTGGCTAGCTGGTGCTACCTCGTTGCTGATTGCCAGTTGGGCAGTGATAATTGTTCATTGATAACTGATAATTGAAAAAATGCTTTCTCCCCTCGCCCATATCCACCCCGCCGCCCGGCTAGCCCCGGGAGTTACCGTCGAGCCGTTTACTACTATTTACGGCGACGTGGAGATTGGCGAAAACACCTGGATTGGGCCCAACGTGACCATTATGGACGGGGCGCGCATCGGCGCCAACTGCCAGATTTTTCCGGGCGCGGTGGTGTCGGGCATCCCGCAGGATTTGAAGTTTGCCGGCGAAGTGACGACCGCCCACATCGGCGACTACACCGTGCTGCGCGAGTGCGTGACCGTGAACCGCGGCACCGTGGACCGGGGCCGCACGGTGGTGGGCAGCCACTGCCTGCTGCAAGCCTACGTGCACATTGCGCACGACTGCATTCTGGGCGACCACATCGTGATTTCGAATGCCACCCAGATGGCGGGCCACGTGCAGGTGGGCGACTGGGCTATTATTGGCGGCACCTCGGCTATTCATCAATTCACCAACATCGGGGCGCACGCCTTTATCGCGGGCGGCTCGCTGGTGCGCAAGGATGTGCCGCCCTTCGTAAAGGCCGCCCGCGAGCCGCTCACCTACGCCGGGGTCAATTCGGTGGGGCTGCGCCGCCGGGGCTTTAGCGAGGAGCAGGTCAACGGCATTCACGAGATGTACCGCACGCTGTACCTCAGCGGCCTGCCCATGACCGAGTCGCTGAGCCGCATCGAAGTGGAGCTGCCGCCCTCGCCCGAGCGCGACGAGGTGACGCAGTTTGTGCGCTCGGCCGCGCGCGGCATTATCAAAGGGCCTAGCCGCGGCAGCGTGGCCGAAGAAGGCGCCGACTAATGCGGCTCGATGCCCAAAACCTGGGTCGCCGCTACGGCCGCCAATGGATTTTCCGGCAGCTCAGCCACGATTTTCAGCCCGGCACGGCCACGGCCATCCTTGGCCCCAACGGCGCGGGCAAAAGCACGCTGCTCAGCATTCTGGCCGGGCAGCTATTGCCGAGTGAAGGCCAGGTTGCGTACTCGCTGGCCGGGCAGCCACTGCCCGTGGCGGAGGTGCCGCGCCTGCTGGCTTACTGCGCGCCTTATCTGGAGCTGCCCGAAGACTTTACCCTGCTGGAGCTGCTGGCCTTTCACACCCGGCTCAAGCCGCTGCGACCGGGGGTGTCAATCACCGATTTGGTAGACATCATGTACCTGCGCAAGGCGCGGCACCAGGCGGTGCGCACGTTTTCGTCGGGCATGAAGCAGCGCCTCAAGCTGGGGCTGGCCCTTTATGCCGCCGCGCCGCTGCTGCTGCTCGACGAGCCCACCACCAACCTCGACGCCCAGGGCGCGGCCTGGTACCTGGAGCACGTGGTGCGGGTGCGCGACCCTAGCCGGCTGGTAGTAGTATCGTCCAACGTGCCGGCCGAGTATGGCTTTTGCGACGCCCAGGTGCGCATTACCGATTTTCAATAGCTTGCGCCATGCTTAGCGACGCTGAAAAAAACTACCTGGCGGCCGAGCGGCTAGCCCCGGGCCGCCGCGAATACCTCGACGGCCACATTTTTCCGCTGCCCGAGCCCACGCCCGCGCATACCCTCATTGCCGAGAATACGGCGCTGCTGCTGGCTAGCCAGGTAGCGGGCCGCGGCTGGGCGGTGCTCGGCAGCGAGACTCGCCTGCACGCGCTGGGCGCCGGGCTTTTTACTTATCCCGATGTGGCGCTGGTGTGCGGCAAGGTGCTGCGGCTGGCCGATGGCTACCGCGATACGCTGCTCAACCCGACGGTGCTGGTGAAGGTGCTGCCCCACCCCATGCCGCCGCATTTTCAGGAAGTATTTGAGGCGTATTACGCTATTCCGACGGTGCAGCACGTGGTGCTGATAACGGAGTTTGCGGCGCGGGTGTCGCTGGGCTCGCGCACCGAGGAGGGCGGGCTTGACGTGCAAGGCTTTACCGGGCTGGCGGCCGGGCTATCCATTCCTGATTTAGACCTGATGCTGCCGCTGGCTGAAATCTACCACGGCGTGGCGCTGCGGGCCTAGCCGCTTATTTTTAGGGCGGGCGGGCGTAAGGTCCCAACCCATTTCGGCCCCTTCCGTATCTTCGCCCTACGCTCCAAAATCTCATTTTCTACCCTCTACTGCCCTCTTTGCTATGCGACAGTACGATAACCTGGACGACGACGACCTCGACGACGACGACAATCTGGACACCTTCGCCCGCACGGGCGGCGCCAAAACCCGCGGCACAGGCGAAGACCAGCTTTCGGCCAAATACGCCGACTACCTGATGTGGCGCGACACCGGCTCCTCGCACGACGAGGCGCTCGACCTGGCTTCCATGACGGAAGAAGAATTTACGACCGCCGAAGCGGCCGAAGACCCCGACGGCAGCAGCGGCCTGGGCCGCCTCGACGATGAGGACGACCTCGACGCCGATGAGGACGACGACGACTTTGGCGGCGGCTCGCGCAGCCGGGGCCGGGGCGACGACTACGACAGCGACTACTAGACTACCCAAACTTACTCCTAGCAAAAGAGCCTTGCCAGTGCTGGCAAGGCTCTTTTGCGTTTTTACTGCTGGCTAGCCCGGCTCAGGGGTAAAGCCCCATGCGCTGCGAGCGGTGAAAGCCCCAGCCGTTGGCCGCACTCAAGCTCAGCTCGAGCAGCGGCTGCTTGGTGGCGTAGTCTAGCTCGATGATTTTACCCCCGGTGCCCGTGGTATTGGGCACCTCGTAGCCGGGGCAAAACATAATGTGCTTGACGGCCGGCAGGTACTGCACCTTCGACACGATAGACGAATAGGTATCGGCCCCGCGGGCCGCCCCGTAGGTCCAGATTTGGCGCACGGTGCGGGCCACGGGGTCGATGCGATACTCCACGGCCCGGCTGTAGTGCGTGGTGGCTGTGCGCATGAAATTGCGGTTGGTCCCGTTATCAAACAGCAGCAGGTCGCCATTAGGCATCAGCTGGATGGAATGCTGGTACCAGCTCCACTCAAAATCGGGGTGGTTGGCCGAGCCGGCCACCACGGCCGTATCGGCAATGGCCGCGCCGCTGGCGTCGAGGGGCGTCAATAGCTGCTGACGCAGGTCCTGCCCCAGGTTATTGGGACCCCAGCCCCGGTGCGGCGCCAGCAGCCACTTTACCTGGTTGTCGTAGGTGAGCTTGGCCACGCCCTGGTAGCGGCCCGACACGATAATGGTGTTGTCGCTAGGGTCATAGAGCAAGGCATTGACGTGAATCCAGTCGTTGGGGTCGGTTTCCAGGGCGTGGCGATTTTCATTGAAGGTCTGCTTGAGGTCCCACGCGTGCACGAGCTGGTTGGCGTGGCGGTCCACCTCCACCACGTAGTCTTCCATCGTGGGCGAGCCGTCGGGGTGGGTGCTGCCGACTTTATTCACCGACACCAGGAAATTGCCATCGGGCTTCTCATACATTTCGTGGTGAAAGGTGTAGCCCGGCAAATCCCAGCGGTTGATAATCGTACCATACACATCCACCTCGTACAAGCGGCTGGTCGTTTTGTCGCCGAAGTAGTAGTTACCATTTTGCAGCCGGTTGATACCGCAGTCGTAGAACAGCTGCGCTAGCTCGGGACTGCTGGAATAGTCGAGCAGCCAGCGAATTTCGCCGTAATTGTCGAGAATGAGCGGCATGTGCGGGTTGACGGCGCTGAAATTACTGACCAGCGAAAAGTCGCCCCCCAGTCCGCTGGGGGCGTCCCCTCGGCCACGCTGACGGTGGGCATATTGGCCGGCAGGGGGCCCGTCTGAATGGTGAGCGTCGTATCGGCTAGGGTCTGGCCGGCGGGGTTCACCAGCTGCACATCCACGGAGTTAGCATAGTTGGCATACAATCCCAGAATAGGTACCGTGTGGGTAGTGCCCTCATCGCTGAACTGCTGCACCACGTCGGAGGCTGCGCCGTGGCGGCCGTGAATTACCAGGCGCACGCGCCCGCTCATAGGCGCCTGAAAGGCGAGGCGCGCCGAAAGCGGCGCGTAGCCCGAAGGGTTGAGTACGAGCGTGCCCGCGCCCATCGCTAGCCGCACGGGCGTGGCGACCGTCGGTGCTGGCGCTTCGTCTATGTGGCAGCCAGCAGCCAGTAGCAGCAAGCTCATCTTTAATAAAGATGTAAACTTCATGAAAGCAGCAGATTAAGGTGTGGTATTCACCTTTGAGCTGACTGCCGGCCGAAGGTTTAAGGCTGGATGCGCACGAATAAAAAGCCCCGGTAGCGGGGCTACCGGGGCAAACTTCACTATCAGACAGTTAAGCCCGCATGAACTGGCCAATTATTTTCCGCCGAATACGCGCTTGAGCAAGGCGGTGGACTGCGCGGCCGGGTTTTGGCGAATTTTGGCCTCCTGCTGGGCTAGCAAGATGAACAGGCCATCGACGGTTTCCTTGGTCACGTAGTCGGTGAGGTTGGTGCTGGCCGGCGTCATGAGCGGAATCTTGTTGTAGCGCTCAATGAGCTTGGCGTAGGCCGCGTTGGCCCCCACTTGGTCGAGGCTCTGCACGATGCTCGGGCGCAGGGCGGCGTTGAGGGCGGCTTCCGAGTTTTTGCGCAGCAGCTGGGTGGCGGCGTCTTTGCTGCCGCTGGTCACGAGTGAGAGCGCATCGCTGAGCGTGAGCTGCTGCAAGGCATTCAGAAAAATGGCCTTGGCGGCGGGCGAGGCCGCTTCGGCGGCGCGGTTCATCAGGCTGGTGGCCTGCTCTACGGCCTGCTTGCCCAGCGGCAGCGCCCCGAGCGTGGTGGCCACCAGCTGCGCATCGGGCGGAAACTGAATGCGGATATCATCATTCAGGTTGAAGCCATCGGGCTCGGAAGCAAAGCCCACGGCTTTGGTAATGCCGGTGGTGAGGGCTTCGCGCAGGCCGCTGGCAGCCTCGGCCTCGGTGAGTGGGGCCACGGGCGCGGGGGCCGGGGTGGCGGCCGCCGTGGGTTTAATAGTCGTGGTGGTTTTCTTGGCGGGCGTGGCGGCTTTTACCGGCGCTTTCTTCACGACGGTGGTTTTCCTGGTAGTCGTGGCTTTTTTGGTAGTCTGGGCCAGGGCCGGGGCGGCGCTGCACAGGGCCAGCGCCAGAAGTAGATTTTTCATCGGGCAAAAAAGAAAAAAGGGGAGGCGCAAAACCCGACGGCTCGTATAGCTGTCCTGCAAGCACCCCGCCGCAAAGGTCTTTACAAAACCTTGCCAAACTATTCTATTGCTTTTCGATGGACGTTGAAATTATGACAATCGGCGACGAGCTGCTCTACGGGCAGGTCGTGGATACCAACTCGGCCTTCATGGGCCAGCAGCTAGGCCGGCTAGGCCTGCGCGTGCGCCAGATAACGAGCGTGAGCGACCGCGCCGATGAGATAGTGGCCGCCCTCGACCAGGCCCGCCAGCGCGCCAAAGTCATCCTGACGACCGGCGGCCTCGGCCCCACCAAAGACGACCTGACCAAGCACGTGCTAGCCCGCTACTTTGGCCGCGAGCTGGTGGAGCATGCGCCCACGCTGCGCCACGTGGAGGAAATTTTCCGGCGTTTCAACCGGCCGATGCTCGACGTGAACCGCCAGCAGGCCATGGTGCCCGAAGGCACCGAGGTGCTGCACAACGCCGTGGGCACCGCGCCCGGCATGTGGATTGAGGATGGCGGCACAGTGTTTATCAGCATGCCCGGCGTGCCTTTCGAGATGAAGCGCCTGATGACGGACCAGGTGCTGCCCAAGCTGCAAGAGAAGTTTCAACTAGCCCCCATCGAGCACGTGGTGGTGATGACCGCCGGCCTGGGCGAGTCGTTTCTGGCCGAGAAAATTAAAGACTGGGAAAATGCCCTGCCGCCCAACGTAAAACTGGCCTACCTGCCCAGCCTGGGCAGCGTGCGCCTGCGCCTCACCGGCACCGCCGATGGCCAAGCCGACCTGCGCGGCCGCATGCTAGCCCTGCTGCCCGCCCTGCGCGAGCGCATCGGCGAGTACATTTTTGCTGAGGAAGACTCGCCGCTCGAAGTGGTGATTGGCCAACTCCTAAAAGCCAAGAACTGGCAGCTCGGCACCGCCGAGAGCTGCACCGGCGGCGCCGTGGCCCAGCGCATTACCAGCGTGCCCGGCAGTTCGGCCTACTTCCGGGGCAGCGTGGTAGCCTACGATAACGACCTCAAGGAAAGCCTGCTGGGCGTAAACGCGGAAACCCTGGGCCAGCACGGCGCCGTGAGCGAGCCCACCGTGCGCGAGATGGCCGAGGGCGCCCGCGCCCGCCTGGGCTGCGATGTAGCTCTGGCCACCAGCGGCATTGCCGGCCCCGGCGGCGGCACGCCCCTTAAGCCGGTGGGCACCATCTGCATTGCCTGCGCCACCCCGGCCGGCACCGTGAGCCGGCAAATTAACATCGACCGTGGCCGCCAGACGAATATTGAGTATACCACGCAGGCCGTGCTGATTTTGCTGTGGCAGCAGCTGGCCGGGCACAAGGAAGCGGAACTGTTGAAGATATAGAGTATTGCGCCAGGCTAGCCGGGCCGGAGGCTATTTACCCTACCGGTTGGCTAGCTTGTATTTTTTGCACTGGGCAACAACAAACGTTTGTTAGTTTTGCGGCGTTAATCTGGCTACCACTCCCACCCCAGCCCCGCCATGCTCTTCAATCCTGATATCGAACAGCTGCCGCTGCCTAAGCTGCGCGCCCTGCAAAATACCCGCCTCAAGGAGCAGGTGGCCTACCTGCATGAGCGCGTGCCGTTCTACCAGCGCAAGTTTGCCGAGGCGGGTATCAACCCCGCCACGTTTCGCGGGCTGGAAGACTTAACTAAGCTGGGCTTTATCAAGAAGGCCGATTTTCGGGATAATTATCCTTTCGGCCTTTTCGCAGTGCCCGAAACGGAGGTGGCGCGGCTGCACTGCTCCAGCGGCACCACGGGCAAGGCCACGGTGGTCGGCTACACGGCCGGCGACCTCGCTATTTTTTCCGAAGTAGTGGCCCGCTCGCTGGTAGCCGCCGGCTGCCGGCCGGGCATGAAAGTGCAGAATGCCTATGGCTACGGCCTTTTTACGGGCGGGCTGGGCCTGCACTACGGCGCCGAGCGGCTGGGCCTCACGGTCATTCCGGTATCGGGCGGCAGCACCGACCGGCAGCTGCAATTGCTCCAGGATTTTCGGCCCGAAATCATTTGCGCCACGCCCTCCTACGCCCAGGTTTTAGCCGAGGAAATACAGCGGCGCGGCATCGCCCCGGAGGCTATCAACCTGCAGCTAGCCGTGCTCGGGGCCGAGCCCTGGAGCGAGGCCATCCGGACGCAGGTGCAGGACGGCCTGCGCGTGGCCGCCACCAATATCTACGGCCTGAGCGAAATCCTCGGCCCCGGCATTTCGCAGGAAGACGTGGACGAGCGCGGCACTGGCAGCTACATCTGGGAAGACCACTTTTACCCCGAAGTAGTGGACAAAGACACCGGCGAGCCCGTGCCCGAGGGCGAGCTGGGCGTACTGGTTTTCAGCACGCTGACTAAAAAGGCCATGCCCATCTTGCGCTACTGGACGGGCGACATCACCAACATCTACTACGACCACTCGGTGAAGCGCACCCACGTGAAAATGGGCCCGATTAGGGGTCGGGCCGACGATATGCTCATCATTCGCGGGGTCAATTTTTTCCCTACGCAGGTCGAGGATATTATCAGCGGGCTAGCCCACGCGAGTACTTACTACCAGGTAGTAGCCACCCGGCGCGGCAGCCTCGACGAGGTAGAGGTGAACGTGGAAGTGGCCGGGCCCTTACTACGCGAACTGGGGCTAGCCACGGCCCCGCTCACCGCCGAGCACGTGCAGCAGCACGACAGCCTGCGCCAGCTTCAGGGCCAGTTTGCCAAGAAAATTAAGGATAACATTGGCTTGACCATGCGCGTGAACCTGCTGGGCAGCGGCCAGCTACCGCGCAGCGAGGGCGGCAAGCTGAACCGCGTGCAGGACCTGCGCGAGCTGAAGTAAATAGAATGAGGCAGTCCTAAAATAACGTCTGTCATGCTGACGAAGGAAGCATCTTGTCAGGGCAGCAATACGAGTAAGAGCTGCGCATTCGCACAAACCTGACAAGATGCTTCCTTCGTCAGCATGACAGACGTTATTTGCAAGTAAATGAGCCGGTTCCATTCCTTAAAAATCAAGAGCATCACCCGCGAAACGCCCGACTGCGTGTCGCTGACCTTCGAGGTGCCGGCCGCGCTGCGCGAAACCTTCCGCTACCAGCCGGGCCAGTACCTGACGCTGCGCCGCGAGCACGGGGGCGAGGAGCTGCGCCGCAGCTACTCGATTTCCAGCAGCCCGCTCGATGACGAATGGCGCGTGGCCATTAAGAAAGTGCCCGGTGGCCGCTTCTCGACCCTAGCCGTGGACGACGGGCTGCGCCCCGGCGACGTGCTCGATGTGCTGCCGCCGCAGGGGCGCTTCACGCCCACCCTGCACCCTAGCCAGGCCAAGCGCTACGCGCTGTTTGCGGCCGGCAGCGGCATCACGCCCATCCTGAGCATTGCGCGCACGGTGCTGCTCACCGAGCCGGGCAGCCACGTGTATTTGGTGTACGGCAACCGGGGGCGCAACTCGATTATTTTCAAGGAACAGCTTGAAGGTCTGAAGAATAAATTCCTGGGCCGGTTGAGCGTGTACCACATTCTGAGCCGCGAGCAGGGCGAGAGCGACCTGTTTTACGGCCGCATCGACCAAGCCAAAACCGCGCAGCTGCTGCGCCAGCTCATCCCGGCCGCTAGCCTCGACGAAGCGTTTATCTGCGGCCCCGAAGAGATGATACACGGCGTGCGCCAGGCGCTGACCGAAGCCGGCGTGGCACCGGCGAAAATTCACTTCGAGCTGTTTGCCTCGGCCGGCGGCGCTGGTAAAGCGGCCGCCCCACCCCGCCCGCTGGGCGAAGACGACCAGAAAAGCCAGGTGACCGTGCGCCTCGACGGCCGCGCCTACCGCCTCGATATGTCGTACTACGGCGATACGGTGCTCGATGCCGCCCTGGCCGCCGGCATCGACGCGCCCTACTCGTGCAAAAACGGCATGTGCAGCACCTGCCTGGGCCGCGTTACCGGGGGTACCGCCGCAATGGACGTAAACTACTCGCTCTCAGAAGCCGAAACAGCCAAAGGCTACGTCCTCACCTGCCAGGCCCGGCCCACGTCGCCGGAAGTGACGGTAGATTTTGACCAGTAAAAATACTCGCTCGTCAGGCCGACGCAGGCAGCATGACGGGAAATCAGAAAGAAGTTTTCCTTACTTTTGCTTTACCTAAAACTAACACTTGTTAGTTTTCGTTGTCTGCCCATGGAACCGCTAGCCCTCTCTCCCGAAGAACAGTTTCAGGCGCGCATCGACGCCGACCTCCGCATCGAGCCCAAAGACTGGATGCCCGAGGCGTACCGCAAAACGCTCATCCGCCAGATTTCGCAGCACGCGCACTCCGAGCTGGTGGGCATGCTGCCCGAAGGCAACTGGATAACGCGGGCGCCCTCGCTCAAGCGCAAGGCCATCTTGCTGGCCAAGGTGCAGGACGAGGCGGGCCACGGCCTCTACCTCTACAGCGCCGCCGAAACGCTGGGCACCTCGCGCGAGCAGATGCTGGCCGACCTGCACTCGGGCAAGGCCAAGTACAGCAGCATTTTTAATTACCCCACCCTGAGCTGGGCCGACATGGGCTGCGTGGGCTGGCTCGTGGACGGCGCCGCCATCCTCAACCAGGTGCCGCTGTGCCGCACTTCGTATGGCCCCTACGCCCGCGCCATGGTGCGCGTGTGCAAGGAGGAAAGCTTTCACCAGCGCCAGGGCTTCGAGATTATGCAGACCCTCTGCGAGGGCGCGCCGGTGCAAAAGGAGATGGCTCAGGAAGCCCTTAACCGCTGGTGGTGGCCCACGCTGATGATGTTTGGCCCCAAAGACTCAGAATCACCTAATACTGAGCAGAGTATGAAGTGGCGCATCAAGCGCTTCACCAACGACGAGCTGCGCCAGAAATTCGTAGATATGATGGTGCCCCAGGCCGAGTTTCTGGGTTTGACCGTGCCCGACGAGAAAGTAAACTGGAACGCGGCGCGCCAGGCCTACGACTTTGGCGAGGTAAACTGGGACGAGTTTTGGGCGGTGGTAAAAGGCAACGGCCTCTGCAACCACGAGCGCCTGCAAGCCCGCGTGCAGGCCCACGAGGAAGGCGCCTGGGTGCGCGAGGCCGCCCTGGCCCACGCCGCCAAGCGCAGAACCCGCGAAGCCGCAGCGGCTTAATAACCAATGAACCTAGCGGGGTGCCTGAGGTGCCCCGCTAGGTTTGCCAGAAAGTAAATCACCAATGAATAACTCCGAATGGCCTCTGTGGGAAGTCTTTATCCGCAGCAAGCAGGGGCTCGACCACAAGCATGTGGGTAGCCTGCACGCCGCCGACGCGGCAATGGCCATGCAAAACGCCCGCGACGTGTACACCCGCCGCCTCGAAGGCGTGAGCATCTGGGTAGTCGAATCGACTCACATCCACGCCTCTAACCCCGACGAGGCGGCCGAGTTTTTCGACCCGGCCAGCGATAAAGTGTACCGGCACCCTACGTTTTACAACGTGCCGGACTCCATCAAACACATGTAAACCTGCGGCTTATGCTTCCCACCCAGCCTGAACTAACCGCCGCCCCTACCGCCACCGCCAGCCCGCTGTTTCCGTTCGTGTTGCAGCTGGCCGACGCCAGCCTCATTCTGGCGCATCGCCTCTCGGAGTGGTGCGGCCACGGACCCGTGCTGGAGCAGGATTTGGCGCTGGCCAACATCGCCCTCGACCTGCTGGGCGAGGCCCGCAGCTACTACCAGTACGCCGCTGAGCTGGAGGGCCGGGGCCGCACCGAAGACGACCTGGCCTACCTGCGCCCGGCCGTGGAGTACCGCAACCCGCTGCTGGTCGAGCAGCCCAACGGCGACTTTGCCCACACCATCGTGCGGCAGTTTCTGTTCGATAATTTTCATTATCAACTCCTTAAAGGCCTGCAGGCAGGCCCCGACGTCCGGCTGGCCGCCATCGCCGAAAAATCGGTTAAGGAAGCCGCTTACCACCTCAAATGGAGCTCGGAGTGGCTAATTCGCCTCGGCGACGGCACGCCCGAAAGCCAGCAGCGGCTCAATAAGGCGATTGCCACGCTCTGGCGCTTCGCGGGCGAGCTGACGACGCCCACGGCCACCGAAACGGCTTTGCAGGAAATCGGCCTCGTGCCTGATTACGCCGCGCTGCTGCCCGCCATGCAGGCCCATACCGCGCACGTGCTGGCCGAAGCCACGGTGCCACCGCCTGCTACTCCCTTCCCGCAGCTAGGCGGCAAAACGGGCCGCCACTCCGAGCATCTCGGCTACCTGCTCGCCGAATTGCAGTACCTCCAACGCACCTACCCCGGCCTGACGTGGTAACCGACTCTGCCCCAGCCCCCACGGAAGCCCGCATCTGGCAATTGCTGGAAGAGGTGAGCGACCCCGAAGTGCCGGTGCTCAGCATCCTGGACCTGGGCATTGTGCGTGCCGTGGCGGTGGAGGGCGGGCACGTCACGGTTACCATCACGCCCACGTATTCGGGCTGCCCGGCCATGAGCGCCATCGCCACCGACATCCGGCTGCGGCTGCTGGCCGAGGGCTACAACAACCTAACCATTAAGAACCAGCTCAGCCCCGCCTGGACCACCGACTGGATGAGCGCGGCCGGCCGCGCCAAGCTGGAAGAGTACGGCATTGCGCCGCCTATCGACGGCACAGCCACCGGCCACGTCCTCAACCTGTTTGGCCAGGATACGGCCGTGCGCTGCCCGCGCTGCAAGTCGGCGCACACGCATTTGGTGAGTCAATTCGGCTCCACGGCCTGTAAGGCGCTGTATCAGTGCGACGACTGCCGCGAGCCGTTCGATTATTTCAAATGTCACGCCTAGTTAACCTCGCCCCCTAGCCCACTCTCCAAAAAAGTGGGGGGCTAGGGGGTGAGGTGCTCCCCTTACTACTCCTCCCTCCCATGTCTGACACCGCCCTGCAGTTCACCCTCGCCGATGGGGTGGCTACCATCCGCCTCAACCGCCCCGACGTTTTCAACAGCATCAACAAACCGCTGGCGCTAGCCTTGCAGCAGCGGCTGCGCGAGTGCCAGGCCGCTGCCAGCGTGCGGGCCGTGGTGCTCACGGGTACCGGCCGCGCCTTCTGCGCCGGGCAGGACCTAGCCGAGATAACGGGGCCGAATGCGCCCGACGTGTCGGAGATTGTGGAAAAGCACTACAACCCGATTGTCTTGCTCATCAGGGAGTTGGAGAAACCCGTAATTGCCGCCGTGAACGGCGTGGCAGCCGGCGCGGGCGCCAACCTGGCCCTGGCCTGCGACCTGGTAGTGGCCAAGGAGTCGGCAGCCTTCATCCAAGCTTTCAGCAAGATAGGCCTGGTCCCCGACAGCGGCGGCACCTACTTCCTGCCCCGCCTCGTGGGGTTGCAGCGCGCTAGCGCGCTGATGCTCACCGGCGATAAGGTGAGCGCGACCGAAGCCGTGCAGATGGGTATGATTTACAAGGCCTTCGCCGACGAAGCTTTCGACCAGGAAGTGGCGGCGCTAGCCCGTAAAATGGCCAGCCTGCCCACCAAGGGCCTGGCCTATACCAAGCAGCTGCTCAATAGCTCTTTTGGCAACGACGTGGCCCAGCAGCTGCGCGCCGAGGGCGACTACCAGCTGCGGGCCGGCCACACCACCGATTACCGCGAGGGCGTAGCGGCGTTTCTGGAAAAGCGCCAACCTACCTTCACCGGTCAATAAATGATAACCATCGGAATCATCGGCAGCGGCGCGATGGGCGCGGGCATTGCGCAGGTAGTAGCCACGGCGGGCCACCAGGTGCGCCTGCTCGACCAGAACGCCGCGGCCCTCTCCAACGCCACGGCTAGCATCGGCGCCAGCCTGCACAAGCTGGCCGAAAAAGGCAAGCTGACCACCGAAGCGGCCGAAGCAGCCATTGCCCGGCTGCACCCCACGGCCAGCATGGCCGCCTTTGCCGATTGCGGCCTGGTTATCGAAGCCATTGTGGAAGACCTGGCCGTGAAGCAGCAGGCTTTCAAGCAGGTAGAAGCCATAGTATCGGCCGGCTGCGTGCTGGCCAGCAATACCTCGTCGCTCTCCATTACCTCCATCGCGGCGGCCTGCCAGCGGCCCGAGCGCTTTGTCGGCATTCATTTTTTCAACCCGGCGCCGCTCATGCAGCTGGTCGAGATTATTCCGGCCGTGCAAACCCGCGCCGGGCTAGCCAACGAGATAAGAGACCTGGTAGCCGGCTGGGGCAAGCGCCCGGTGCTGGCCCAGGATACGCCCGGCTTCATCGTGAACCGCGTGGCGAGGCCTTTCTACGGCGAGGCCATCCGGATTCTGGAGGAGGGCATCGCCGACATTGCCACCATCGACTGGGCGCTGACCGAGCTGGGCGGCTTCCGCATGGGGCCGTTTGCGCTGATGGACTTTATCGGCCACGACGTTAATTACCGGGTTACCGAATCGGTATTTACGGCCTTTTTCTACGACCCGCGCTACCGGCCGTCGTTCACCCAGCGGCGCCTGTTTGAGGCCGGTTACTACGGGCGCAAGGCTGGGCGCGGCTTCTACGACTACGCGCCGGGGGCTAGCCAGCCCGCGCCCACCCGCGACCCCGCGCTGGGCCAGCGCATTGTGCAGCGGGTAGTGGCCATGCTCATCAACGAGGCGGCCGAGGCGCTGCACCTGCGCGTGGCCTCGGCCGCCGACCTGGAGCTAGCCATGACTACCGGCGTCAACTACCCCCAGGGCCTGCTGGCCTGGGCCGACGAGCTGGGCCCGGCCCAGGTGCTGGCTACCCTCGACGGCCTCTACCACGACTACCACGAGGACCGCTACCGCGCCAGCGTGCTGCTGCGCCGGCTAGCCACCGCCCACCAGCTATTTCTTTCCGCATGAGTGCTTCCGAAAACCCGGCTACCCAGCCCCACTACGCTGTGCAACAGTGGCTTACTGCCCGCGACCCGTTCAGCGCGTGGCTTGGGGTCATCGTGGAGGAAGTGCGGCCCGGCTACTGCCGCCTACGCCTGCCGGTGCGCCCCGAAATGCTCAACGGCTTCGGCATGGTGCACGGCGGCGTCACGTTTGCGGCGGCCGACACGGCGTTTTCCATCGCCTGCAATACCCACGGCCGCCAGAGCGTGGGCCTCACCGTCACCATCGACTACCTGGAAGCCGGCCAGCCCGGCGATACCATCACGGTAGAGGCCACGGAGGCCAGCCTCAAGCACCGCGTGGGCGTGTACGAGGTCAATATTCGCAATCAGAATGGCCTGCGGCTGGCTCTTTTCAAGGGCACGGCCTACCGCACGAGCCACGAGAACACCGCCGCTTAGTTTAGTATGCATCAGGCTTATATCATCGATGGCGTGCGCACGCCCATCGGCAATTTTGGTGGCACGCTCGCCGTTGTACGCCCCGACGACCTCGCGGCCCACGTCATTCGCGCGCTGCTGGCCCGCCAGCCCGGCACCGACCCGGCCGCCGTGGCCGACGTCATCCTGGGCTGCGCCAACCAGGCCGGCGAAGACAACCGCAACGTGGCCCGCATGGCCGCGCTGCTGGCCGGCCTGCCCCATTCGGTGCCCGGCGAAACCCTGAACCGCCTGTGTGCCAGTGGCCTGTCGGCGGGCATCGCGGCGGCCCGCGCCATTCGCAGCGGCGATGGCGACCTCTTTGTAGCCGGCGGCGTCGAGAGCATGACCCGTGCCCCCTTCGTCATGTCGAAGCCTTCCAAGGCGTTTGGTACCGACTCGCAGCTGGCCGATTCGAGCTTTGGCTGGCGCTTCATCAACCCCCTGATGGCTAGCCAGTACGGCACCGATGCGATGGGCGAAACCGCCGAAAACCTGGTGGACCAGTACGGTATCAGCCGCGACGACCAGGACAAATTTGCCCTGGCCTCGCAGCAAAAAGCCGCCGCGGCCCAGCGCCGCGGCCGGCTAGCCCAGGAAATCGCGCCCGTACCCATCCCGCAGCGCAAGGGCGAGCCGGTGCTGTTTGACGAAGACGAATTTCTCAAGCCCGACACCTCGCTGGAAGGGCTAGCCAAGCTACGCCCCGCCTTCCGCAAAACCGGTGGTACCGTCACGGCCGGTAACGCCTCGGGCCTCAATGACGGCGCGGCTGCCCTGCTGCTAGCCTCCGAAGCCGGCATCCGGCAGCACAGCCTCACGCCCAAAGCCCGCATTGTGAGCATGGGCGTGGCCGGCGTAGAGCCGCGCCTCATGGGTATCGGCCCGGTACCGGCTAGCCACCTGGCGCTCAAAAAGGCCGGTCTCACGCTAAATGACATCGATATTATCGAGCTGAATGAGGCCTTTGCGGCGCAGTCGCTGGCCTGCATCCGGGCCTTCGGCCTGGCCGACAATGACCCACGCCTCAACCCCAACGGCGGCGCCATTGCGCTGGGCCACCCGCTGGGCATGAGCGGCGCCCGCCTGCTGAACACGGCCGCCCTGGAGCTGCACGCGCAGCAAAAGCGCTACGCGCTGGTTACGATGTGCATCGGTGTCGGCCAGGGCTACGCCGTGATTATTGAGCGCGTGTAATTGAACTGTCATGCCGAGCGAAGCGAAGCATCTTGCGTGCTGGCGCCACAATGACTAACCCAACGAAGCGAGCGGGATGCTTTGCTTCGCTCGGCATGACGGTTATCATTTATTCTGATTTTAACAACCCCACCCTGCCATGCCGCCCACCCTCGAAAACTACACCCTTGGCCGCTGGACGCCCGGCGGCTCCGACCCGCACGAGCTACTCGACGCCAGCACCGGCGAGGTCATCGCGCTGGCCAATACCGAAGGCTTCGACTTCGCCGCCATTCTCGATTACGGCCGGCGCGTGGGCAACCCTGCCCTGCGCCGCATGACTTTCCACGAGCGTGGCCGGATGCTCAAGGCGCTGGCCTTCCACTTACAGGAGAAAAAGGAGATTTTCTACGAGTTGAGCTACCGCTCGGGTGCCACCCGCGCCGACTCGTGGATTGACATCGAGGGCGGCATCGGCAATTTATTTGCCAACGCCTCGCTGCGGCGCAAGTTTCCCGACAAGCCGTTTTACGTGGAGGGCGAGCCGGTGGGCCTGAGCAAGGGCGGCACCTTCATGGCCCAGCACCTGCTGGTGCCCCGCGAGGGCGTGGCCGTGCACATCAACGCCTACAACTTCCCCATTTGGGGCATGCTGGAGAAAATCGCGGTAAACCTATTGGCCGGTATGCCCGCCGTGGTGAAGCCGGCCGTGCCCTCGGCCTATCTCACCGAGGCCGTAGTACGCGAGATTATTGCCTCGGGCATCCTGCCGGCCGGCGCCTTGCAGTTGGTGGTAGGCTCGGGCCAGGGCATTCTGGACCACGTGACGTACCAGGACGTGGTCACGTTTACTGGCTCGGCCGCCACGGGTGCCAGGCTGCGCGCCCATCCGCGTATCATCAGCGAGGCGGTGCCCTTTACCCTGGAGGCCGACTCGCTTAATGCCGCCGTACTAGGCCCCGACGCCACGCCCGGCACGCCCGAGTTTGACCTCTTCATCAAGGAAGTGCGCAAGGAGATGACGGCCAAATGCGGGCAGAAATGTACCGCCATCCGCCGCGCCATCGTGCCCGCCAGCCTGCTCGAAGATGTGCAGATTGCCTTAGGCAAAGCCTTGGCCCAGACCACCATCGGCCACCCGCAGGCCGAGGGCGTGCGCATGGGGGCCCTCGCCGGCCGCGCGCAGGCCGAGCGCCTGCGTGAGCAGGTGCGCCAGCTGGCCAAAACCACGCCCATCGTGTACGGCGACCTAGATAACGTGGAAATCCTGGGTAAGGAGCGCGGCGCCGACGCGGCCAAGGGCGCGTTTATTTCGCCCATCGTGCTGCGCAACGACCACCCCTTCCAGCACCTCGACAGCCACGAGCTAGAAGCCTTCGGCCCGGTCGTGACGCTCATGCCCTACCACGATTTAGGCGAAGCGGTAAAGCTCGCCAACCTTGGCAAGGGCTCCTTGGTGTGTTCGCTGGCTACCAACGACCCGCGCACGGCCCAGGAGTTTGTGCTGGGCGCAGCCACCCACCACGGCCGCATTCTGGTGCTCAACGGCGAGATGGCCAAAGAAAGCACCGGCCACGGCTCGCCCCTACCTATGCTCGTACACGGCGGCCCCGGCCGGGCCGGCGGCGGCCAGGAAATGGGCGGCATCCGGGGCGTTGAGCACTTCATGCAGCGCGTGGCCTTGCAGGGCTCGCCGAGCATGCTCACGGCCATCACGGAGGTGTATCAGACGGGCGCCAAGACCGTGGAGTACGACAAGCACCCTTTCCAGCGCTATTTCGAGGAGCTGGAAATCGGCGAAACCTACACCACCCACCGGCACACCGTGACGGAGGCCGACATCAGTGCCTTCGCTGGTATTTCGGGCGATAATTTTTACGCCCACGTCGATGCTACCTCCTTGGAAGGCACGCTCTTCACTGGCCGCGTGGCCCACGGCTACTACGTGCTTAGTAAGGCCGCCGGCATGTTCGTGGACCCGCGCAAAGGCCCGGTTTTGCTCAACTACGGCCTCGACGAGTGCCGCTTCACCAAGCCCGTGTACCCCGGCACCACCATCGGCGTCAAGCTGACAGTGAAGGAGAAAATCGGCCAGGAAAAGCGCGACGAAACCGACATCGCCAAGGGCATCGTGCGCTGGCTCGTGACCGTGACCGACGAAACCGGCGACACGGTGGCTGTGGCTACGATTTTAACGATGGTGAAAAAGAAAAACCAGGAGTAGTCTTCGCTTCAATCCAATATAGAACGTCACGCTGAGCTTGCCGAAGCATCTCTCTCGCACGATACCCTAGTGGCGTGGTAGAGATGCTTCGACAAGCTCAGCATGACGTTCTTTTAAAATAATATTTCCCCGATGAGTACACTCACCGCCGGCCACGTCACGGCCGCTACCGATGCCGCGGGCATCGCCACCGTCACGTTTTTCCACCCGGCCCACAATTCGTTGCCCGGCACCATCCTGGCGCAGCTAGCCGAAACTATCACCCGGCTGGGCCACGACGAGGCCACCAAAGTCATCATCCTGCAAAGCGAGGGCGAGCGCACGTTTTGCGCCGGCGCGAGCTTCGACGAGCTGCGCGCCGTGGCCGATGCGGCGCAGGGGCTGGCCTTCTTCTCCGGCTTCGCGCACGTCATCAATGCCTGCCGCACCTGCCCCAAGCTCATCATCGGGCGGGTGCAGGGCAAGGCGGTGGGCGGCGGCGTGGGGCTAGCCGCCGCCACCGACTACTGCCTGGCCACCACCCACGCCGCCGTGAAGCTCAGCGAGCTGGCCGTGGGCATCGGCCCCTTCGTGGTCGGCCCGGCCGTGGAGCGCAAAATCGGCACCTCCGCCTTCGGCCAGCTCGCCATCGATGCCACGCAGTTTCGCCCGGCCGAGTGGGCCGCCGCCCAAGGCCTCTATGCCGAGGTGCTGCCCGACCTGGCTAGCCTCGACGCGGCCGTGCAGGCCCTGGCCCGGCGCCTGGCCGCCTCCTCGCCCGAGGCCATGCGCGAGCTTAAGCAAGTGCTTTGGGCCGGCACCGACCACTGGAACACCCTGCTCGTGGAGCGCGCCGCCATTAGCGGCCGGCTGGTGCTCTCGGAGTTTACGCGGGCGGCGATTGGGTGCTAGCGCCGAAGCAGCCGCCATCGGCCATCGTTTTGGCTAGCTTCCCGGTGGTAAGGTGGCGGGCGGAGGCGTCGAAAATCTTGCGGCAGGTGCCGCAGGTTGAGCAGAGTTCAGAATGGGCGCAGCTTTCCCCCATTTCGCCTTTTTTCATCACGTAGATGCAGGCGGTGCCCCCGATTTGGGCGAGGCTGCGGGAGATAATGCCTACCGTGCGGCCCTGCTTGAGGGCCTTAAAGCTAGCGGTGAGTTTGCCGAAGAAGCTGATGGACAGCTTTTTTCTATGCGCAGGCGGTGGCCACGGTCATTTTTCATGGGGCAACCAGGCCAATTGGCGCAGTTGTTGGAAGGCGCAATCCGGGGGTACTAAGCTGTTCGTATGCCTCGTTGACCGTTTTTTCACCATTTTTCGCTCATGGCAAAACTCCTTTCCCTGGCGGCTGGGGCCGCCCTGCTGGCGCTGGCCGCCCCTTCGGCCCACGCCCAATCTATCCGCTTCGGCCTGAAGGCCGGCGCAAACCTGTCCAACCTCGCGGGCAACGTTGTCAACCAGAGCCAGTACAACAACCGCTTTGGCTTTCACGGCGGGGTAATGCTCAATTTCGGGCTTGCCAACGACCTGCTGTCGATTCAACCCGAATTGCTGTACTCGCAGAAAGGCTTTAAGTACGCCGACCAGTCGTACACGGTGCTCGGCAACACCTACCGCAACACCGGCAGCGTGCGCTACGATTACCTCGACGTGCCCCTGCTGCTGCGCCTCAAGGTGAGCGGCGTGTTCTTCGAGGTTGGCCCGCAGTATAGCTACCTGATGAATATCTCGACCGACCGCACCCAGACCTACAACGGCAGCGTGGTAGGCACGGCCGGCTCGGGCACCAGCAACCTCGACAACGTGAACCGCAACGAGCTGGGCTACGTGGGCGGCGTGGGCTTTCAGTCGAGCCAGGGCTTTTTGCTCGGGGTGCGCTACAACGGTGCCTTCACCGACTTTGCCAAGGACGGCTACAGCAACAATGACTTTAAAAATGCCCGCAACTCGGCGTTTCAGGCCTACGTGGGCTTTCTGCTCAGGGGCAAGTAATTTCTTGCGTGCTCTTAAAGGCCGCTGCCCCAGCCTGGGCAGCGGCCTTTTTTGCCGGCTAGCCCTGCCCTACACTAGAGGCCTAAGCAGCTTAGCGTCAGCGCCGGGTATTCGCAGTTTGCAGGGGGCAATTGGTCGGGGCCACCGGGGCGGGCGTCTAGTTGGGGTTGGCGCCAGGTACTATTTCAATGCTATCGGCAGTTTAGAGGGCAGCAGCAGGGCGCTGCCGGTGGTGCCTGGCACCACGACTACTACCATTTTTTTCTGTCAATGCACATGGTGCGAATTGCCCTTTTTGCCTGCCTGCTGGGGCTGCTAGCCTCCACCACGCCGGCCACCGCCCGGCCACCCCACGCCAGCTGGCCCTTCTGGTTGTCGCGACCCGAGCGCCACGGTCAGCGCAAGCTAGCCGGCGACTTCACCCACATCAACAAAACCTACCGCAACCATAGCCGCAACGGTGGCGGCGGGCTAGTTGGCTTTCTGCATTCGGGCAACCGGCGCTCGGCGCTTGCTCGCCACCAAAGCCGGCCGCACACCCACCGCGGCGGGCGCAAGCGCACCAGCGGCATTTTTTAGCATTTAAAAGAACAAAGGCCGCCATGCACAGCACGGCGGCCTTTTTTTCTGAGCTTACTGCTGGCTAGCTACCCGTTTTGGTTTTGATTTTCACCTTGCCATCTGGCAGCGGCAGGGCGCCGGGGCCACCCTGGCGGCGGCTGGCCTCCAGGGTTTGCAGCTGGGTGAACTGCTCGGGGGTCAGGATGGCCTTGAGCTGGTCGTCGTACTTGGCCCGGCTAGCCTGCATTTGCGTGCGCATCTGGTCACGGTCGGCAGTGCCGGCCTGCACCTGGCCGCGCATGGCCATCATTTCCTGGCTGCGGGCCAGCAAAATGGGCTGCACCTTCGCCGCCTGGTCGGCACTGAGGCCGAGCTGCTGGGTAAGGTTCTGGGTCTGGCGAGCTGCCACTGCTTCGGGCGTGAAATGGGGGCGGCCGCCGGGCTGGTCGGGTATGGTTTGGGCCGAGGCAGCGGTGGCCGCGAGCGCGAGGGCTAGCAGCGGCAGCAGAAGCTTTTTCATGAGAAAATGAGCAGAGAAAAAGTAAGGAAAAAGAAAAGCCGGGGCCGGCCCTACGCGGGGTTAGAGGCCGGCCCAGCTGAAAGGTTTAGTGGCGGTACTGGGCTTCCCAGCGGGCCCGCTCCTGGGGCGTCACGCGGTGCTTTTGGTCATAGCCATAGTTGTGGCCCTGCTCCCAGCGGCGGCGCTCGTCCATCGTCACGCGGTGGTCGCGGTCGAAGCCGTAGTTCTGGGTGCGGTCGAAGTGGTCGTCGCGGCCCTGGTTGTTATCGGCGCGGTCGTTGCGATGCTGGTCCTGGTAGCGGGCCTGGTTTTGATGGGGCCTCGCACGAGGGTCCTGCTGGTTATAGCCAGCGTGGTTATAATCACGCCGGTTGGGGTCTTGCTGGGTACGGTTATCGCGGTCCTGATTCAAAACAGGAGCGGCGAAGGTGCTGGTGCTCGTGAGCAGGGCAGCGCTGGCCAGGGCGGCAAGCAGAAAAACTTTCATGATAGAAGAGAAAAGGAAGCTGTGCAGAAACCTGGCCGCGCCGGTGGCTTAGGCAGCGGTGGTTAGTTGGTAGGGGCTTTGCAAACGAGCAGCCAGAACTATCATTGGCACAGCCAGTTCAGGATGTTACCTCTCAAACCCCGACTAACGCCCCGATTGTGCCGATAGAGCGGCAGGGTATCCCGACGCTAAGCGCGCCAAACGGTTGGGCATCTTCTCCGTTTTGGCTTGTCGTCCTACTCTTTCATAGCTTGTACTGTCTTGTTGCGCTTCCACTTGAGCAAATGGCCGGCATTAGTATACCTCTTTCGAGGCGGCCTCGGTGGTGGCTGCTCGTGCTGTTGCCGCTGCTGGGACTTATCCTGCCAGCTTTGGTTTTCAACGCCGTAATCTCGTCCAAGCCCTTTCCAAATGTGGAGTGGCTGTGGGTCTTACACCCGCTTGTCTTTGCAGGCTATTTTATCGGAGCTATGCGTTGCTGGCGGTAACAGACTACGACGCTGCGTACCTGTACATCTTTCAAAAAAGCAGCACATGGCAAATTTCACTGGGCGACATCTATAAGCTAGCAGCCGCGAGGGGCTGTTGGCAATTGCACTATCTGGATGAGCAGCAACAAAGGCGAAAGCTGCAACTGGTGCCCCTTGGCACCGGCTGGTTTTGGCCCAACGACAACTCACGTATCCAGGGTTTTATTGATGCCGTGCGGCAGCACAATCCCAACCTGGACGTGCGCCGCGGCTGGCCGCGATAAAGTAGCTGGGCTTTGCGGCGGCCCGATGCTGCTGCGTTAATTCAATTGATAACGCCCCCGCCCGGCCCACCGGTGCGGGGGCGTTTGGCTTCTGCCTACCTTTGTAGCCCGAACCTCCCTCCCACCCCACCCTACGTTTTTAAGACCCCCAGCCCCTGAATTATGGCCCGAGTGGAAATGACGATGCCCAAGATGGGCGAATCCATCATGGAAGGCACCGTGCTGAAATGGCTCAAGCAAGTTGGCGATACCATTGAGCAGGACGAGTCGGTGCTCGAAGTAGCCACCGACAAGGTGGATACCGAAGTGCCCGCCCTCTACGCCGGCACCCTGGCCGAAATCCTGGTGCAGGAAGGCCAGGTAGTGGCCGTGGGTGCGCCCATTGCCCGCATCGAAACCGATGCCGCCGCGGCTCCCGCCCCTGGCGAGAACACCGACGACCTCGAAGAAGCCAGCGCCAACCCGCCCCAGCCTGAGGAAGACGTGCGCCCGCTGCACGAGGTCCCGGCCGGCGACGAGGGCGTACCCTACCTGCCCGGCCCCAACAATCCCGTGTCGGCCCCCGAGCCGGCTAGCCCCGCCCACCCCGTGCAGGAAGGCCGCTTCTACTCGCCGCTGGTGCTCAGCATTGCCCGCGAGGAAGGCATTAGCATGGCCGATTTGGAGCGCCTGCCCGGCACCGGCCAAGACGGCCGCGTGACCAAAAAAGACATTCTCGACCACGTGGCAGCCGGCAAGCCGTCGCTGCAGCCAGCCGCGCCCGTAGCGGCGGCGGCGCAGCCCGCAGGCCCGGCTAGCCCGGCTGCGCCGGCCCCTAAAGCCGCGCCCGCTCCTCAGCCGGCGCCCGAGGCCAAGCCCGCCGCGCCCGCACCTAAAGCCGCGCCGGCCCCCGCCGCGCCCAGCCCCAACGGCCAGGCAGCCAGCAAGCCGGCGCCCTCCGTATCGGGCAACCAGGAGCTGATTGAGATGGACCGGATGCGCAAGATGATAGCGCAGCGCATGGTCGACTCGAAGCGCATTTCGCCGCACGTCACGAGCTTCGTAGAGGCCGACGTGACCGAGCTGGTGAACTGGCGCAACAAGCACAAGGATGCCTACAAGAAGCGCGAGGGCGAAAACCTGACCTTCACGCCCATCTTCATCCAGGCCGTGGCCCGCGCCATCCAGGACTACCCGCTGATAAACGTGTCGATTGACGGTGACTATATCATCAAGAAGCGCGACATTAATATCGGCGTGGCCGTGGCGCTGCCCTCGGGCAACCTCATCGTGCCGGTTATTCACAACGCCGACCAGCTCAACCTCAATGGCCTGAGCAAGAAAGTAAACGACCTGGCCAACCGCGCCCGTCAGAACAAGCTCAAGCCCGAGGACCTTGAAGGCGGCACCTATACCCTGAGCAACGTGGGCTCGTTTGGCAACGTGATGGGCACGCCCATCATCATGCAGCCGCAGGTGGCCATCATGGCCGTGGGCGCCATCAAGAAGAAGCCCGCCGTGATTGAGACGCCCCAGGGCGACCTCATTGGCGTGCGGCACTTTATGTTCCTCAGCCACAGCTACGACCACCGCGTGGTCGATGGCTCGCTCGGCGGCATGTTCGTGCGCAAGGTGGCCGATTACCTGGAGCAGTTCGACCCGAATACGGTTATCTAACTACCTAGCAGCTCGAAAAAAGAACGTCATGCTGAGCTTGCCGAAGCATCTCTACCGCGTCGCTAGGGTTAGTAACCTCAACGGCGTGGTAGAGATGCTTCGGCAAGCTCAGCATGACGTTCTTTAGTAAGTACGCATTAGTAGCAACCCGCATGAAAAATATCCTTTTCATCGTTACCCTAGCCATCTCGCTAGGCCTCATTCTCTTCCTCTACTGGCAGCTTACCCTCACGCAAAACGCACTGAAAGACGCGCAGGTGAAGGTAGAAGCCTGCCAGCAGGTCACCTTCCAGCTGCAAGCCCAGCTGAGCGCCGACGAAAAAAGCGCGGCGGCCCACTCGACCACCGCGCCTTCGGCTTCGCGCTAACCGCCTGGCTAGCCCGCTTATATCGTCGCCTTCGACCCCAGTAGCAGAAACAGGAACGCGTACTGACGTGCCACGTCGTGCAAGGCCTTGAAGCGGCCCGAGGCGCCGCCGTGGCCGGCGTCCATGTCGGTGTGCAGCAGCAGCAGGTGATTGTCGGTTTTGGTGGCGCGCAGCTTGGCCACCCACTTGGCGGGCTCGAAGTACTGCACCTGCGAGTCGTGCAAGCCGGTGAGCACGAGCATGTTGGGGTAGCTCTGACTCTTTACGTTGTCGTAAGGCGAGTACGAAAGCATGTAGTCGTAGTATTTCTTCTCGGCCGGGTTGCCCCACTGGTCGTACTCGCCGGTGGTGAGCGGAATGCTGGCGTCCGACATCGTCGTGACTACGTCCACAAACGGCACGGCCGCAATTACGCCCTTGTAGAGGTCCGGGCGCATATTCACTACGGCGCCCATCAGCAGGCCGCCCGCGCTGCCACCCTGCGCGAAGAGCTTGCTGCTGGAGGTATATTTTTCCTTGATGAGGTAAAGCGAGCAGTCGATGAAGTCGGTAAATGAGTTCTTCTTGTGCAGCATGCGGCCGTCCTCAAACCACTGGCGGCCCAGCTCCTGCCCGCCCCGGATGCTGCACAGCGCATAGGCAAAGCCCCGATTCAGCAGGCTCAGGCGGGCCGACGAAAACGTGGGGTCCATCGAGAGGCCATACGAGCCGTAGGCGTATTGCAGCAGCGGGCCGGTGCCATCCTTCTTAAAGCCTTTTTTGTAGACGATGGTCATGGGGACTTCCTTGCCGTCACGTGCTTTCACAAATACGCGCTCCGTCACGTAGTCCTCCTTGTTGAAGCCCCCTAGCACCGGCTGCTCCTTCAGCAGCGTCAGCTTTTGGGTGGCCATGTTGTAGTCGTAGGTGCTGGTAGGAGTCGTAAACGACGTGTAGGTCATCCGCAGCACGGGCGTATCAAACTCGGGGTTGGCGCCAATGAATGTCGTGTAGGCAGTTTCGCGGAACGGAACCACCTGCCCGATTTCGGTGGCTAGGTTAATCACGCGCATTTCGCGCAGGCCCTCGGCGCGCTCGTTCAGCACGAGGTAGCCTTTAAAAAGCTCCATCTGCTCGATGAATACGTCTTCGCGCTGCGGCACCACGTCTTCCCACTGCGCCTTGCTGGTGTTGCCGAGCGGCGTGGCCATCACCCGAAAGTTGGGCGCCTCCCAGTTAGTGAGCACGTAAAACTCGCCGTTGGCGTCCTGCACCTCGTAGAGGTGGTCGGGCTCCCGTTTCAAAAACACCTTGAACTGGCCAGCAGGCTTATTAGCCTCCAGGTAGCGGTATTCCGACGACAGCGAGCTGTGCAGCGTGATGCCTACGTACTGCCGCGACTTGCTACGCTCAATATTGACGCCGAAGGTGTTATCCTTCTCCTCGTACACTAATACGTCGTGGCTAGGGTCGGTGCCCAGCGTGTGGCGGTACACCTGGTAGGCCAGCAGCGTGCCCACATCCTTTTTAGTGTAGAAGACGGTCTTATTGTCGGCCGCCCACACGGCCTGGCCGGCGGTGTTAGCTATTTTTTCGGGATACAACTGCCCGGCAGCCAGGTTCTTAAAACGCAGCGTATAGAGGCGGCGGCTCACGCTATCGGTGCCGTAGGCCAGCGTTTGGTTGTCATCGCTCACTTCCGTGCCGCCGATGGCGAAGTAGGATTTGCCCTGGCCCATCTCGTTGCCATTGAGCATGATTTCCTCGGGCGCCTGCAGGTTGCCGGCCTTGCGGCAGTAGAGCGGGTACTCGCCGCCGGTTTCGTAGCGGGTGTAGTAATAGTAGCCGTGGTCGCGGTAGGGCACCGAGGCGTCCTGCTCCTTGATGCGGCTTTTCATTTCAGTAAAAAGCTTCTCTTCCAAGGGCTTTACCGGCGCCATCTTCTCATCGAAGTAGGCGTTTTCCTGCTTCAGGTAGTCAAGTACCTGCGGGTTTTCGCGCTCATTGAGCCAATAATAATTATCGGTGCGGGTGCCGTGGGGCGAGACAAGCTGCTTGGGCTTGCTGGCAGCAATAGGCGGATTAGACATAGTGGAAGAGGAGGCCGCCTGCCCTTGCGCCGATGCGGCAGCGAGGGTCGCCAGGCAGCTAATCCAAAGTGTAGATACTATTTTCATATGGACAAACTATTGACTAATAACCTCAAAGAAACGTCAGAAACAGCAATTGCACCGCTTTTTTCTACGTCGGATAAACTACGCAATAAGTGCCAAGCCACCTTCGGCTAGCCTATACAACTTACGCAAAACGCCCGTTTCACCTACCGCCGAGCAGATAAAACGGGCGTTCTGGCAAGCTACACAGCGCTTGTTTACAGCGCCTTCAGCGCCTGTTCCAAGGCAGTAATTTTGCCTTCGGCGTCGGCCAGCTTCTGGCGCTCGCGCTCCAGCACGTCGGGTTTGGCGTTGGCCACGAATTTCTCGTTGCCCAGCTTCTTGTTCACCGAGTCGCGGAAGCCAATGGCGTACTCCAGCTCCTTCTCCACGCGGGCGCGCTCGGCGGCGGCATCCACCTGCATATCGAGCGGCACGAAGAACTCGCTGCTGCCCTGCACGAAGCTCACCGAGCTAGCCGGCCCTTCGGTTACAAAAGACAAGTCGCTGAGGTTGGCCAGCTTGCGCACGAGCCCAGCGTAGGCCTCGATGGCAGCCTGGTCGTCGGTTTTCACCGCCAGCTCCAACTGCTTCATGGGGCCGATGTTCTTCTGGTTGCGCACGTTGCGGATGCCGGCCACGATGGCGAGCGCCTTATCCATTTCCGCTAGGGTGTTGGCACTGTGAGCGGGGGCGGTCACCTTGGGCCAGTGGGCCACGCACACGTAGTCTTTGGGGCCACGCTCGGCCAGCTCGTGCCACAGCTCTTCGGTGATGAAGGGCATGAAGGGGTGCAGCAGCTTGAGCAGCGTTTCGAGGAAGCCCACGGTCGCGCGCAGCGTCTCGGCATCGATGGGGTGCTGGTAAGCCGGCTTAACCATTTCGAGGTACTGCCCGCAGAAGTCGTCCCACACCAGCTTGTACACCGTCAGCAGCGCGTCGCTCATCCGGAATTTCTCGAAGTGCTCGTCGAGCACCGCCACGGTTTCGGCTAGCTTGGCCTCAAACCAGCTCACGGCTTGCGCGTTGGCGAAGGGCAATGAGTTGTCAACCTCCCAGCCTTTCACGAGGCGGAAGGCGTTCCAGAGCTTGTTGTTGAAGTTGCGGCCCTGGTCAATCAGCTTCTGGTCGTAGAAAAGGTCGTTGCCGGCGGGCGACGAAAACAGCATCCCGGTCCGCACCGCATCGGCGCCGAAGTCGCGGATGAGGTCGAGCGGGTCGGGCGAGTTGCCAAGCTGCTTGCTCATCTTGCGGCCCTGCGCATCGCGCACAATACCAGTGAGGTACACGTTTTTGAACGGCACTTCCTTGCGGTACTCCAGCCCGGCCATAATCATGCGGGCCACCCAGAAAAACAGGATTTCGGGGGCCGTAACCAGGTCATTGGTCGGGTAGAAATAGTTGATGTCGGCATTGTCAGGGTCATCAAAACCGTCGAACACCGAGATGGGCCACAGCCACGATGAAAACCAGGTATCGAGCACGTCCTCATCCTGGCGCAGGTCGCTGGCTTGCAGCTCGTTGTTGCCGGTTTGGACGCGGGCCAGCTCCACGGCTTCGGCCTCATTCTGGGCCACTACAAACGAGCCATCGGGCAGGTAGTAGGCCGGAATGCGCTGGCCCCACCACAGCTGGCGCGAGATGCACCAGTCGCGCACGTTCTCCATCCACACCCGGTACATGTTCTTGAACTTGGGCGGATGCAGCTTGATGGTGTCGTTTTCCACCACTTCGAGCGCGGGCTTGGCCAGGTGCTCCATTTTCAGGAACCACTGCAAGCTCAGCTTGGGCTCAATCACGGCGCCGGTGCGCTCCGACGTCTGCACGATGCTGGCGTACTCCTCGATTTTGTCGAGCAGGCCGGCTTCCTGCAAGTCCTTCACGATGTTGCGGCGGGCCGCAAACCGGTCCTGACCCACGTACAGCTCCGCTTTCCCGTTCAGCGTACCGTTATCGTTCAGAATATCAATAACCGGCAGGTTGTGTTTCAGGCCTAGCTCGTAGTCGTTAAGGTCGTGGGCGGGCGTCACTTTTAGCGCGCCCGTGCCGAAGTCTACCGTCACGTACTCGTCCTGAATAACCGGGATTTCGCGGCCCAGCAGCGGGATGCGCACGCGCTGCCCGGCCAGGTCCTGGTAGCGCGGGTCGGTGGGGTTCACGGCCACGGCTACGTCGGCCATCACCGTTTCGGGGCGCGAGGTAGCCACCGTGAGGAAGCGGCCGGGCTGGCCCACCACTTCGTACTTGAGGTGGTACATCTTGGCCTGGGTATCCTTCGGAATCACTTCCTCGTCCGAGATGGCGGTGCCGCCCAGCGGGTCCCAGTTCACCATGCGCACGCCGCGGTAAATCAGGCCCTTGCGGTACAAGTCCACGAACACGCGCAGCACGGCCTCGGTCAGCTTGGGCTCCATCGTGAAGCGCGTGCGGCTCCAGTCGCAGCTGGCGCCGAGCTGCTTGAGTTGCTCCAGGATGATGCCGCCGTACTTCTCCTTCCAGGCCCAGGCGTGGGTCAGGAAATCTTCGCGGCTCAGGTCTTTCTTATTGATACCCTGCTCCTTGAGCATGGCCACTACCTTGGCCTCGGTGGCGATGCTGGCGTGGTCGGTGCCGGGCACCCACAGTGCTTCTTTGCCCTGCATCCGGGCGCGGCGCACCAGCACGTCCTGGATGGTATTGTTGAGCATGTGGCCCATGTGCAGCACGCCCGTCACGTTGGGCGGCGGAATAACCACGGTGTAGGGCTGCTTGCGGGGTTTGGGTTTGGCTTGGAAAAAGCCCTGCTCCTGCCAGCGCTGGTACCATTTGGCTTCAACGTCGGCGGGCGAATAAGTTTTGGCGAGGGACATTAGGTTGGGAGTCTGCTACTAGGGGGCAAAAGTACGGCGGGCAGGGTTGGCTCTAAAGGGAAGTAGAGGTTATGGCTTTTTCCACTGAATAGAATTTACTACTTGCATAAATACCTCTCTATTATTTTTATTAATGCTTTCAGAATGGCTTAATCCTGTCCACAATAGAGAAGCAAACTGTTTATCTTTTTTATAAAAAGCAAACATTTCCACCAGTCTCATATTAAGTTCTTTATTTCTACAATTCAACTCAACCATCTTTAATTCACCATCTCTTTTTACAAAGCTTTTTGAACTAATCATCATTATTTGGTCTTGCCCTTCACTCATATTCACAAGTAGTTCTTTTTCTAATTTCGAAAAAGAGATTGCACCCTTTTGCTGTGCTATTTCAATTAAGACGGTTTCACGCAGTACTGTGTCTTTAGAGTGTGTATTAAGGAATAAGTACTTTTTATCTCTATTGGATGATTGCAAACCTTGCGCTGCAAAATTTAGAGAATCCCAAGTAATCGGAATCTGGACGTTAAGCGCTTCTAAATCGTAATTCTTATAATGGCTAACCCCATTTTCTTGCTTTTGCTTATCTCTTGCGCATCCATTTGCAAGACAAAAAATACAGATAGCCAGCAGCTTATAGAGTTTATTCATATTTATTTTGCTTCAATTTATAGACTAGGCGACCCGCGCAAGTTAGACGCAAAAAATTCTTAATGCCTCTCATCTTCCCCCCGCCCTCCGCCGCGCGCGACGACCTCGACGGCCTGCTGCTGCTCGGCGGCCAGCCCACCGTTGAAAACCTGGTGGCGGCGTATGCGCAGGGCATTTTTCCGTGGCCGGTGCCGGGGTGGCCGCTGGCCTGGTTTTGCCCGCCGCGCCGGGGCATTTTGCGGCTGGCTAGCCTGCACGTGGGCCGCAGCCTGGCGCGGGCGCAGCGGCAGTCGCCGTGGCGCATCAGCTTCGACACGGCGTTTGGGCAGGTGATGCGGGCGTGCCAGGCCCAGCCGCGCCCCGGCCAGGATGGCACCTGGATAACGCCGCAGCTGGTGCGCGGCTACGAGGCGCTGCACGCCGCCGGCCACGCCCACAGCGTGGAGGTGTGGGAGGGCGACGAGCTGGTGGGTGGCCTCTACGGCGTGGCCGTGCTAGGGGTATTTGCGGGCGAAAGCATGTTTCACCACCGCCCCAATGCCTCGAAGCTGGCGGTGCTGGCGCTGGCTAGCCACCTGGCGGCGCGCGGGGCTAGCTGGTTCGATATTCAGCAGCTGACGCCGCACATGGCGGCGCTGGGTGCGGAGGAAGTGTCGCGCGAGGAGTTTCTGGCGCTGCTGGCGACGGAGCAGGACCCTAGCCGGCAGTTGTTTTAAAACCTAATGAAAAAGAACGTCATGCTGAGCTTGTCGAAGCATCTCTCCCGCATCGTTGGGTTCGTAACCCCAGCGGCGCGGGAGAGATGCTTCGACAAGCTCAGCATGACGTTCTTTTTTAAGAAAACGCGGACTCGCAGCGTCCGCCCTACATCCTTATGCCGCCTTGTGCAGCCACTGCTGCTTCTGCGCCAGGCGCTCGCGGCTTTCGCGATGGTCGGGGTCATCGACGCAGCAATCGACGGGGCACACGGCGGCGCACTGCGGTTCCTCGTGAAAGCCCACGCACTCGGTGCACTTATCAGTTACGATGTAATAGTACTCGTTGGAAACCGGTTTTTGGGGGTCGGTGCCGCCGGCCAGCTTGCCGTCGATGGTTTGTACTTCCTTCAGCGTGGTGCCATCGGCCCAGCGCCACTGGGCGCCGCCCTCGTAAATGGCGGTGTTGGGGCATTCCGGTTCGCAGGCACCACAGTTGATGCACTCGTCGGTTATCATGATGGCCATTGCCGTCGTCTCCTTATGCTAGTGAGTAATTTTGCTTGGTCAAAGCTGCCCGGCTGTACGTAAAAGCACGAGCCCTGGCTAGTTCGAACCCCCAAAAGTACGGTTCATTCGGCCTCACTGCTACCCTTTCTTATGCTGAATCACACTGCCCGCCTGGCCGCCTTCGCAGCGCTGGGCCGCCGCCTCGCCAGCCTTTCCGACGACGAGCTCACCGACCTGGCGGCCCGCGCCCGCAACCGTAACGGCTGGTTTGACCTGCCCAACGTGCGCGCCGCCATCACGGGCATCGCCCACCTGCTGGCCGAGCCCGAGCTAGCCCGCTGGGCCGGCCGCTACCCCGCCGAGCCCGCTAGCCCCCGCCAGGTGGGCGTGGTGATGGCCGGCAACATTCCGCTCGTGGGTTTCCACGATATGCTGTGCGTGCTGCTGAGCGGCCACACGCTGCTGGCCAAGCCCAGCAAGGACGACACCGTGCTCATGCTCTGGATTGCCAAAGAGTTGACTCAGATTGAGCCGGCTTTTACCGAGCGCATTCAGTTTGTGGAGCGCCTCAACGCCGCCGATGCCTTCATTGCCACCGGCTCGGATAACACGGCCCGCTACTTCGAGTTTTATTTCAAGAATAAGCCCCACCTCATCCGGCGCAACCGCACCAGCCTGGCCATCCTAACGGGCCGCGAAACCGCCGGGGAGTTAGCCGGGCTAGGCCCCGACATCTTCCAATACTACGGCCTGGGCTGCCGCAACGTAAGCAAGCTCTACGTGCCCGAGGGCTACGACTTTGTGCCGCTGCTCGATGCGCTGCAAACCTGGCACGGCGTGCTCAATCACCACAAGTACCAGAACAACTACGACTACAACAAGAGTATTATGCTCGTGAATGCGGTGCCGCACCTCGATAACGGCTTTTTGCTGCTGACCGAGCGCGCGGCGCTCGTGTCGCCCATCTCAGTGGTGCACTACGGTACGTATACGCAGGAAATCGACCTGCTCGACCAGCTCACCGATGTGGCCGCCCAAACGCAGGCAATAGTGTCGGCGGGCGGGCGCTACCCCGGCTCGTTTCCGCTGGGCCGCGCCCAGAACCCCGGCGTGGCCGACTACGCCGATGGCATCGACACGATGGAATTTTTAGCGGCCGAGCTGTAAACCGAGCTGGCTGGAAGTTGGTACACTAAAAGTGCTGCGGCCTGCGTACTATTGGCATTCCTGCGCTATTATTCACTTACCGCTGCTACTGCCCTATGTTTGCTCCCACTACCGACCAGCCGGTCGAAACCGTTGAGAAAGAGTCTATTCCCAGCCTGCGCTTTTCGCAGGAAGACGTCCTGACCGATAAAACCCAGCTGGAGCGCCGTCGCGCCGATGCCGAGCGCGCCGCCCGCCTCGGCAATGCCTACCACGGCAAGCTCGATATTTTCTTTCAAACCGCCGACAGCCAGACCAAGCGTGTGCAAACCACCGTGTGGAGCGCTCACCCTGAGTACCTAACGCTAAAAGCCGGCATCATGCTGCCGCTACGGGCGGTGTTAGGGTTCGACTTTTATTAAGCTGACCCACGATTTAAATAAGAGCCAGCGTGCGGGCAATAAGTCGGTCCACGACTTCTCCCGCATTTTTGGTAAACTCGCCGGTGGCGCGGTTCGCCACAATGGCGTTGAGGCTGAGCACCTCGTGGCCCAGCAGCTGGCCCAGGGCGTAGTAGCCGGCGGTTTCCATCTCGAAGTTGGCAAGGCGGAAATCCCCCTCGGGGCTTTGGTGGCGAAACTCCTGGAGGCGCTGCATGTAGTCGGGCTGGCGCAGGTCGAGGCGCAGGCGGCGGCCCTGCGGGCCGTAGAAACCGGGGCAGGTCACGGTGTTGCCGATGACCAGGTCGGCGGCTAGCTGCTCGCGCAGCAGGTCGGAGCCGCGCACCACGTAGGGTGCAAAGGGCAGGGCTAGCGACTGCTGCAAGTCTTTGGCTACCTGCGTTTCCAGGCCGGTTTCGACCAGGGGATAAAACTGCATGAGCGAGTCGAGGCCTACGGCGTGCTGGGTAGCCAGGAGCGAGCCCACCGGCACATCGGCCTGCAAACTGCCGCTGGTGCCCAGCCGGATGATGCGCAAACTCAGACGCTCCTCGGGTGGGCGCACCGTGCGCGACATAAAGTCGATATTAACCAGCGCATCGAGCTCGTTCATGACGATGTCGATGTTATCGGTGCCCATGCCGGTGCTCAGCACCGTGAGGCGCTTGCCCCGGTAATAGCCCACGTGGGTCACAAATTCGCGGTGCGCGCCCTCAAACTCGATAGAGTCGAAATGCCGGCTTACCTGCGTCACCCGCGCCGGGTCGCCCACGGTCAGAATGATATCAGAAATGTGGTCGGGCAGCAGATTAAGGTGGTAAATCGTGCCGTCGGCGTTCAGGATGAGCTCGGATTCGGGAATCATGTTACTAATAAGGAATACCTGTCGGGCTGAGCCTGCGCAGCACCTTTGCCAGCACAAAATCGTTTGGCGGTGAGCAGATGCTGCGCAGGCTCGGCCTGACAGACGAGCAGGATGCTAGCCCCGGTAGGAAGCCAGACCCTGCGCGGGGGTATAATGGTTGCTTTGCTTGGGGTAAGTGCCGGTGCCGTCGTAGGGGCGCTTGTCGGGGTGCGCGGCGCAGGCCTCGGAGCAGGCACCGGCCAGCTGCTCACCACAGCTTTCGCACAGTGGCAGGTGGGCGTTGCAGTGCGGGTTGGCGCAGTTGATGAGCCTGGCCGAGGGCTGCTGACAGTGATGGCAGCGCGAAATAACGCTGGGATTCACGCGGTTGACATCTACGGCCACGCGGTTATCGAACACGTAGCACTGCCCCTCAAAGTCTTCGCCGCCGGCCTCAATACCATACTTGATAATGCCGCCGTGCAGCTGGTACACATTCTCGAAGCCCTGCTCCAGCAGGAAGGCGGTGGCTTTTTCGCATTTTACGCCGCCGGTGCAGTACGTCAGAATCTTCTTGTCCTTGAACTGTTCCAGGCGCTCGACGCGCTCGGGAAAGTCGCGGAAGTTCTCAATATCCAGCGTCACAGCGTTTTTGAAGCGGCCGAGGTTATACTCGTAGTCTGAGCGCACATCGACCACCACCACGTCGTCGCGGTCTTTCAACTCCTTGAATTCCTGGGGGCTCAGGTGCTGGCCGGTTTTTTCGTGGGGCCGCACGTGGTGCAGGCTGCTGTGCACGATTTCGGGCTTCACGCGCACGTGCAGCTTCTGGAAAGCGTGGCTAGCCACCTCATCAACTTTAAACTCCAGAGCCGCAAAACGCGGGTCGGCCTGCACGGCGGCCATGTAGGCGGCGCAGGCCGCGCGGGTGCCCGACACGGTACCGTTCAGGCCCTCGGCCGCCACGATGATGCGCCCGCGCAAGTCCAGGTCGAGGCACAGGCGGTGGTGCTCGTCGCGGAACTGCTCGGGGTTTTCGAGCGGGGTATAGCAGTAATAAAGAAGGACTTGGTACATTTTTGAGTGATGAGTTAAAAGTTATGAGTTATGAGTTAGCCGTTGTGAGTGGAGTTCTAGCTTGGAAACTCATAACTCATAACTTTTAACTCATAGCTTCGCTCATACTTGCTTGGCCGGGTTGCCGAATACCGTTTGGCCGGCGGGCACGTCGGCCACTACCACCGAGCCGGCGCCCACGCGGGCTTTGTCGCCCACTTTCACGCCGGCCACCAGCACGGCCCCGGCACCTACAAAGGCATTGGCGCCCACGCTGGCTCCTACCCCAATCTGGGCGCCGCTGCCGAGCTGGGCGTAGTCGCCCACGGTAGCCTGGCCCTCGACCACGGCATTAGGACTTAGCAAAACACCCTCGCCGATTTTGGCGGTGGCAGCTACTACCGCATTGGGGCCCACGTAGTTGCCGTGGCCCAGCTCGGCGTGCGGCGATACGCTGGCCCGCTGGTGGATGCTATTGACGGGCACCACCTCATACTCATCGCGCAGCATTTTGGTGAGGCTACGGCGGCTGGCGGCATCCTCAGTAGCTACGAATACTTCGCACTTTTTGCCCAGCAGCTTCAGCAGCTCACCATCGTCGGTATTGCCCATCACGGGCACGTCGAGCAGCTCGGTGTTGTGCAGCTTGGGGTCGTCGTCGAGCAGGCAATACACGACCACGTCATTCGATAAAAAAGCATCCAGCGCGGCGGTGCCAATGGCTTGCGCGCCCAGAATGATAACGGGATTTTCCATAAGTAGACAAAGGTACGACCGAGGCCAGGGAAGGGCCGCTAGGCTACGCCGACCCACTGCCCTACCCTTTTTAACAGGCGGCGGGCGTAGTCGTTTTGGAGCAGTAGCAGCAGCAGCCACGGCAGTAGCGCCGTGCGGTAGCGGCTCAGGGTGCCCAGGTTGGGGGTACTCAGGCCGATGAAGGCGGCCAGCAGCAGGCAATAGATTATAAGCAAGGCTACCAGCGCAGCCGGCAGCCGGCCGGCCCGGCCGCGCCAAACGGCCACCAGCGCTAGCCCCAGCAGGCCGAGTAGCAGCAGGTTTTCCAGGCCCGCGCCCACGTATAGCAGCTGGCTCGACTCACCCAGCCAGGGCCGGGTCAGCACCTGCTCGGCCGCCAGCGGCGCGTGCCGGAGCAACCCTAGCGGCGTGGGCTGCCAGTCGGCATATTCCAGGTGCGGCCGGCCGGGTGAGGTGCGTAGCCCGTGCTGGTAATTGCGGCCAACTTCATCCATCAAAAACTTTATGCTCAAAACCTTATTGCCACCTATTAGGGCCGGCCCAGTCCCCAGCACCAAGAGCACCAGGAGTCCGCCCACCTGGGCCTGCCAGCCGGCCCCTAGCCAGCCGCGCCGCGTGGCCAAGCGCACCAGGGCAAGGGCAAGGAGCCCACCTAGCAGCGGCAAGGCAAAAAACAAACGTATCCGAACCATTACCCATACTAGCAGCAAGCCCACTGCCAGCTGCCCAAGGCGCCGGCCTAGCCGCAGTGGCTCGCCACTGGGTACGCCATAAATGGCGGGCAGCGCGAGGGCAACCACCCCGGCACCCGCCCCCAGCAGCAGCGTTTCCTTGGTGAGGCCACTGGTCCACCATATTACCGTAGGCCAGGCCAGAAAGGCTATGCCCGCAGCAGCCAGCGAGGCTAGCGGAAAAACCTGCCCCAGCCCGCGCACCAGCACCCAGCAAGCCGCAAAGCATGCGAGGCTCAGGTATAGACCAGCCAGCCAGCCACTGCCACCCGCGGCCAGATTGAGTAGGGCCAGCAGCTTGAGAAAATACAGCGTATTCGACCAGGTATAGAACGAAATTATTTCGCCAGCGGCCTGAAAATGATTACTTTGCCAAAGGGTAAATGCTGCGGCAGGCTGTGCCCAGAAATCATCCACGAAGTACCTGCTTTTTTGCAGCAGCAACCGGGCATCGGGGCCAGGATAATTATTGCTGATGGCCGTGAGCAGCAGCCGCCACGCCAGCGCCGGCAGCAGCCAGGGCCGTAAACCAGGGCCAGCCCGCCGGTATTCGCGCCGCAGCCAATACAGAAAGAAGCTTACTAACAGCGCATTAAGCAGAATCATCAGGCCTAACTTCATCGGCTGATGCGCAGGCGGGGCTCGGCGCCGCCTACCAGCCGCGCGCCGATGGCGCAGTGCAGGCAGCGACGCGGCAAGCAGTACCCCTTATGCAGGGCCAGCAGGCCCTGCGAGTCGGCGGCGGTGCGGTGCTCGAAGCCCAGTTCCTGGTAGAGGTCGGTAAACTGGTTGTGCTCGGCGGGCAACTCGGCTAGTAGCGCTACGCTGCTTTCAACTAGCGCGGGCTGGCCCACGTGCCGGGCGTAGGCCACGCGCAGCGGCACGACTACGTTGGTAATAAGCAGCTCGATACTACTCTTACCCAGCGCGGGCACCTTGCCCGGCCGGCCGGGCCGGAAGTGCTGCCGCCAATAGTCGGGCGCGGGCGCGCCGGCAAAAAACTCGGTGAGCGCCGATACGCTTTGGGCCGTGAGCAGCGCATCAAACAGCGCCGGGCGCCGGTGCAGCAGGCCCACCAGCTGCCCCAGCCGCACGGCCGGAAAGTTGGCGGGCCGCAGGCGCAGGTAGTTCCACTCATGGGCGGCTAGCGCGGCCTCGGCCAGCCCGTATTTGTGGCGCAAAAACTCGTGCTCCTGGCGGCGGTCGGCCAGGTAAGCATCGCCCGCAGTTTCTTCGTTTTCAATCAGAAAGCCAGCTTGCCCAAACAGCAGCGCTTCGAGCTGGCGGGCGTCGTGGCGATGGCGGCGCAGCACGGGCAGCGGCACGGCCTTGGCTAGCCTAGCCAGCGGCTCGCTGTTTTTTTGGAAGCCGAAGGCTGCCATCAGCGCGTGGTAGGTGGTGGCCTCCCAGTCGTGGCTCAGGTGGCCGTGCAGCTCGGCAATTGCATCGGCCTTGCGCTCCACTCTTTCTAATAAGGCGCGCTCCGTCATCATGGTGCGCACGAGCTGGGGCACCTGGGCTAGTAGCGGGGCGCAGGGCAGAGCTGCGGCGGGCGGCGCGGCCACCAGGGCCGCGTAGCGGGCCAGCAGGTCGGGGGCCAGGCGCGGGGCTAGCGCCAGGGCCGGAATGAGGCTGTCGTTGGTGCGGCGCACGTCGGCATCGGCCGTGAGCACGACGTGCAAAACCACTTGGTCGTACTTGGCATCTACTTGATGATTATGCCGTTGCCAATCGGAAGCTCGTAAGTGAATCTCGACGGCACCGTTCCACTCTACCTCGCCCAGGCGCAGGCGGGCATTCAGAAAATCGGGGCCGGCATCGGCATTGCGCTGGCCGGGGCGCAGCACCTGAATTTCCTCCCCGGTAGTGGTGCGCAGGTCAGCCTTGTCGAAATACTGGTGCTGCCAGACGTAGTGCAGAAAATCTTCGCGCATAGCAGCAAATGTAAAACGGAGTGGTACTCCGTTTCTGCGCGAACAACTTGCTCGACGAGAAACGAAGTACCACTCCGTTTTACAGCAAAAAGCTGCTCCTAGCGCAGGTCTACCACCTTTACGCCTTTGTGGGCGTTTTTGTCGAAGGCAAACGACGTGGCCGATACCGGCACATTGGGCTTGAAGTTCTTGAGAGTGAACGTAGTGCGGGTACCGTTTTTCTTAAACGTCTTCACGCTGTGGATGGCGTGGTCGGCCGTGCCCACGATAAGTTGCACTTTAAACACGTCGTTTTTGCGGTCTTCCGGCGATAGTTCAATGAGGTCGCTGGTTACGCCGCCATCCTTGAGCGACTTCACGTAGGTGTACTTATAGCCCTTTTTGTACATAGTGTACATCTGGGCCGGTGACATATCCTGGTTGGTGGGGTCCGACTCGGTGATGTTGACCTCGTTCTCGTTTTTGAGGTAGGTCCAGGTCGTTTTGCCGTCGTTGATAATTTCCTGGCCGCTCGTGGCGAGGTGGTATTTCTGGCCGCTCACGGTCGCCTCGCCGCTCAGGTTTTGCTTGAGCTTGGCGGCAGGGTTTTCCAGCGTTTGGGTAAAGCTAGCCTGAAACGACTTGAGGGCGGTGTACTTAGCGCTCACCGCGTCGAGGATTTTGCCGGCTTTGGGGTCTTGCTGCGCGGCGGCGGGCAGGGCCAGGCTAGCGGCCAGTGCCAACAGGGAGAATTGCTTGGTCATGGGGTAAGAAAAACCCGGCTCAATGGGGCCGGGTAATCGCCTATACGCAAAAGCGGGGCCAGAAGGTGAAGGGAGAATTATCCGGTTGATAATTCTCCCTTCACCTTCTGGCAACTTCTTTATTTAGATAAAGTATTCAGCAGCTGCTCAAGCTGATACTCATCGGGAATGAGCACGGCGCGGGCCTTGCTGCCTTCAAACGGCCCCACAATGCCGGCTTGCTGGAGCTGGTCCATGAGGCGGCCCGAGCGGTTGTAGCCCAGCTTCAACTTGCGCTGGATGAGTGAGGTAGAGCCCTGCTGGTGCAGCACTATGCAGCGGGCCGCTTCGGCAAACATCGAGTCGCGCTCGCTAGGGTCCAGCTCTTCCTGGCCGCTGCCTTCGTCGCCATCGGCGCCGGCCACTTCGGGCAGCAGGTAGGCATCGGCGTAGCCCTGCTGCTCCCCGATGTAGTCGCACACGCGGTCCACTTCGGGCGTGTCGATGAAGGCGCACTGCACCCGGATAAGGTCAGAACCAGCCGAAAACAGCATATCGCCCTGGCCAATGAGCTGGTCGGCCCCACCGGTGTCCAGAATAGTGCGCGAGTCGATTTTGCTGGTCACTTTAAAGGAAATCCGGCACGGAAAGTTGGCCTTGATGATACCCGTAATCACGTTCACGCTAGGCCGTTGCGTAGCCACGATGAGGTGGATGCCGATGGCGCGGGCCAGCTGCGCCAGGCGGGCAATGGGCGTTTCGACCTCCTTGCCGGCGGTCATCATCAGGTCGGCTAGCTCGTCGATTACCAGCACGATAAACGGCAGGAAGCGGTGGCCCTTCTTGGGGTTCAGGCGCCGCTCGACGAACTTGGCGTTGTACTCTTTGAGGTTGCGGCAGCCGGCTTCTTTGAGCAGGTCGTAGCGGCGGTCCATCTCCATGCACAGCGAGTTCAGCGTGTTCACCACCTTCTTGGTGTCGGTGATAATGGCTTCCTCGGTGTCGGGCAGCTTGGCCAGGAAGTGGCGCTCAATCTTATTGAAGATGCTGAGCTCCACCTTCTTGGGGTCAACGAGCACGAACTTGAGCGTGGCCGGGTGGCGCTTATAAAGCAGCGAGGCCAGAATCACGTTCAGGCCCACCGACTTGCCCTGGCCGGTGGCCCCGGCCATGAGCAGGTGGGGCATTTTGGCCAGGTCGGCCACGAATACCTCGTTGGTGATGGTGCGGCCGAAAGCCACCGGCAAGTCCATTTCGGTGCGGGCAAACTTCTCCGAGCCCAGCACCGAGCGGATGCTCACCATCTCTTTCTTGGTATTCGGCACCTCGATGCCGATGGTGCCCTTGCCCGGGATGGGGGCGATGATACGAATACCTAACGCGGCCAGGCTCAAGGCAATGTCATCTTCCAGGCTCTTGATTTTGGAGATGCGCACGCCGGCCTCGGGCACAATCTCATAGAGCGTGACGGTGGGGCCGATGGTGGCCTTAATGCTGGCAATGGTAATGCCGTAGTGCCCCAGCGTTTCGACGATGCGGTCCTTATTGGCTTCCAGCTCCTCCTTAGTTACCTGCGCCTTGGCCACGCCGTAGTCGTTGAGCAGTTCCAGGGTCGGGAACTGGTAGCGCGCGAGGTCGAGCGTGGGGTCGTAGTTGACGTCGGGCATGGCATCGGCGTTCTCGTCCTCGTCGGCCACGGCCGCAATGTCGGCGCCGGCGTTGGGGTCGAGGTCGTCGCGGCTAGGCACCGTTATCTCCAGCTTCTGGCTGGGAGCGCTGGGGGCCGGGCGGGGGCTAGCCACCGCGGGCAGCGGGCCATCGGCCAGGTCGGCCAGCGAAAGCGGCGTGGGCACGCTCGCCGCGACCGGCTCGGCAGCGGCAGCTTCCGGCTCGGCTTCCGGCAGCTCGAACGAGAAGGCCGGCCCGCTAGCCACCGTGGCCGCGGCCACCGGCAGCACCGGGGCGGCGGGCGCTACGGCGAGGGCCGTAGCCGCCCCCGCCTCAGTGAGCGTGGAGCCAGCAGCCGCGGGCTCGTTGGCGGGCGCATTCACTACCTCGAAGCTGGTGCGGGCGGGCACCGGCGCCTTAAGGGGGCCAGGGCGCGGGGCGGGCTCGAACTCAGGCTCGCGGGTGGGTAGCGGAATAGCGGCCGTTGGCTCAGGGGTACTGGGGGAGGACGCTTTAGCCGGGCGGTTGGCCACGGGCGCTGGCGTCAAATTGGCTTCCGCCTCGGTTTCGTCGTCCGTTTCCTCGTCGTCGCTGCTACCCAGGTTGAGGTTTAACGTCGTGATATTGAAGAAAAATACCACAAACATGATGAGCCCGAAAGTCAGCAGCAGCACCGTGCCCCAGCCAATGAGCGAGTCGAGCCACAGGGCCAGCTCGTAGCCGGCCCCGCCGCTCAGCCAGTCGAGGCGGTGGGCCTGGGCTGCCCCCGCCTGCGCCGGGTCGGCGCCGGGCTGCGCCAGCTGCACCACTACGTAGCCCAGCAACGCACTGACCCAGAGCATGGTAAACAGACCCAGCGCCAGCACGTAGCTTACCGAGCCTTTGGCCCGGCGAAATACAATCTTATAGCCCAGGAAAAAGACGATGGGAATGAGCGCGTAGGAAGCCAGCCCAAAGCCCCGGTAAATGAACTTCTCGGCTAGCCAGGCCCCGAGTAGGCCTAGCCAGTTGCCCGATTCCTGGCCGGCTTCTTTTATCGGCACGGTGCCGAGCGCGGCCACCACGCTCTGGTCGGCGCGGCCACTCAGCAGAAACGAGGTGAAGGCAATGGTAAGGTAAAGCGAGCCGAGCAGCAGTCCAAAGCCAATGAGCAGGTGAAAGCGGCGGTCGCGCACCAAGGCCGTGAGCTGGCCGAGGCCGGGCACGAGGCGGCGGGGGCCGCGCGGGGCGGCCGGCACCGGGGGCCGGGCGCGGCCGGCCGGGGCAGTAGCTTTGGCCGGGCTGGGCGCCGGGGTGCTGCCGGGGGCCGGGCGCGGCGTATTGCCCCGCGCCGGGCGGGGCGCCCCGGCATCGGCTGGTGGCCCTGGGCGGTTAGCGGCAGCGGGGCCACCGGGCGGGGTACGGTAATTGTTAGTAGCCATGCGTGGGCAAACGGAAAGGTCAAATCTACGCCAGCAATGCCGGTTTTAGGCCCGGCTGCCTTGAGAGAAACCATAACCGGAACCGCAACCGACCAGGGCGCATTTTCGTCTTTCGCTGACTATTCTTTTCCCTTATTTTCTTACCTGATGCAAATTTTACCCCGCGTAGTGCGCCACCCTAACGGGCAGCCGTATTGCACTACTGAATACATGCCAGCCGAGCGCTGGCTGCGCACCACCTGGCAGGGCTTTATATCGCCCGTCGATGCCGAGCAGGGTGCCCTAACGGCGCTGGAGCCGCTGCAAATAGAGCCAGTGCTTTATCTACTCAACGACAATAGCCAGATTCAGGGGCCGTGGTTTGACTCGGTAGCCTGGCTAAAACGCGTGTGGGCCCCGCAGGCCGCCCGCCTGGGGCTGCGCTACGTAGCCCACGTGGCCCAGCCCCACACTGAGGCCGACCTGGGGGTGATGCTGGCGCGCGACCCATTTAAGCAGCATTTTGAGGTGCAGGTATTTTCCTCCGCTGAAGACGCCGCCACTTGGCTCCGCGAATGCCAGCGCCGCAACGGGCTGCCCGCTGTGGCTCCCGCCATCGCCGATACTACCAGCTCGGCGGCCGCAGCCTAGCGGGCTATTGGCCAGCGGCTTCGTAGAGGTGCAGGCGCCAGTAGGCTTCGGAATCGTCGAACACCCCGAGCAGGCGCAGGCCGCTTGCTTCGGGGTGGGCCAGGCGCACGGCCGAGAATACGTAGCGCCCGCCCAGCGCCCGGAAGGCCGCCGCGTCGAAGGCCAGGTGCTGCACGGTGCGCGGGGGCGCTTGCCGATGAGGTAGCTGCGCCCCAGCTCGGCCGCCATCAGGTAGCAGCGGTTGCCCCAGGCGTCGTAGTAGGTAGCCAGGGCGGGGCTTTTGGCCAGCTCGCCGGCCACGATTGGCCGGAAGGTGTGCTTATAGGGCAGCGGGTAGCTGTTCTGGTTGCTGTCGAGGGTATAGAAGTCGTTGAGTTGCGCCACGGCGGGCGGCAGGCCCAGGCTCACCACCCGGTAGGCGGCGGGCGGCTGCCCGGTTTGGCGGAAAATAAAATTCCTAGCCTGCTTGAACAGCTTGGGCGCCATAAACGCAGCGTAGCTGGGCGCGTCGGCTTTGGGCCGGCCCACCAGGATACGCAGATTATTAATGTATTCCGCATTAAGCGGCAGGGCCACCACAAATTGCAACGCTACCAGCCCGTAGGCTAGCCGGCGGCCGGCCGGCGTGGCCGGCAGTTCGCGCAGCGCCAGCGCCAGCAGGCCAAACCACGTTAGCGACATCAGAAAGTGGAACCGCGTGAGCGTGAACGCGTGCAACAAGGGCAGCTGCTTTTGGTAGAGCATGGCCAGCTGCGGCGCAAACCCGCAAAACAGCGACGCGCCCGCCAGCGCCAGCAGCACCCAACCCACGCGGCGGCGCAGCACCTGCCGCCGCGCCGGGGCTAGCCGGGCCAGCGCCACGCCCACCGCCAGCAGCACCACGCCCCGAAAGAAGGGGCTGGCGTGGTATTGCCCCAGCCAGAAGTAGCGCAGCGCTTCCTTCAGCCCCACCCCTACTCCGTGCGGCAGCAGGCGCACAAAATCAAACTCTTCGCGGTGCGACACGAATTGCCTGGCCACCAGCAGCGAGTAGAACAGCGGCCACTCTACCACCCCGTACATGGCCAGCAGCAGGGCTAGCCCCGCCGCGCCGCGCACGGTGCCAGCCCAGGCCGCCCGCCCGCGCCGCGCCAGGTCGAGCAGCAGCAAGCCACCCCACACCACGGCGATGAATGGCCCCACGTACACAAAAATCGACCACAGCGGAAACGCGGCGCACACCAGCCAGGCTAGCCAGCGGTCGCGCCCCTGGCGCAAATCGAGGGCCGCGCGCAGCAGCGCCGGCTGCCCCAGCACCGTGAGGCCGTAGATGCTGTAGAGCGGCAGCGTGGCCCAGGCCAGCGCCACGGCCGCCGCCAGCCCACGCTGCCCCGGCTGACTTAGGCCGTAGCGGCGCAGCAGCCAGTACATGGCCAGCAGCCCCAGCGCCCGCACCAGCACCTGATGCACGAGGTAGGCTGCCAGCGGATTATCCCGGAAAAGGCTGAATACGAGCACCGTCGCGCTCAGGCCGGGCCGCAGGGCGTTGCGCGGAATGCCGTTCATCACCTCAGGCACCACCACGTCGCGGCCGTAGGCGAAGGCCAGGTGCAGCTTGGTGAGCAGGTACACGAGGCTGATTTCGGTGTCCAGGTTGTCGTGGATGAGCACGTAGCCGTGGCGGCCCAGCAGCAGCACGGGTAATAAAAATAGCAATAACCCTAGCAGGGCAAGGCAGATAGGTTTCAAAGCAGTGGCGCAAACTTTGTAGCTCGCGTCCCCGGGCCGTTAAGGTCGTTTAAGAACGCGAACTACAAAGTTCGCGCTACTGACTCGCTACTCAACTTCTGGGGTGAAACTCAGTAATCACCTGCCGCAGGTAGTCGCGGTCGAGGTGGGTATAGATTTCGGTGGTCGTGATGGAGGCGTGGCCCAGCATTTCCTGCACGGCGCGCAGGTCGGCGCCGCCTTCGAGCAGGTGCGTGGCAAAGGAGTGCCGCAGCGTGTGCGGGCTGATGGTCTGGCGCAGGCCGGCCAGCTCGGCCAGCTTCTTGATAGCAGTGAACACCGTGATGCGCGAAAGCTGCCGGCCGCGCATGCTCAGAAATACCAAATCCTCGCAGCCCGGCTGCACGGTGAGGTGCTGGCGCACGCCGCCCAGGTAAAAATGCAGGTGCTTCACGGCCTCGCGCCCAATGGGCACCAGCCGCTCCTTGTTGCCCTTGCCCAGCACCCGCATAAAGCCTTGCTCAACATACAGGTTCGACAGCTTTAAGTCGCACAGCTCGCTCACGCGCAGGCCCGACGAGTACAGCACCTCCAGCACCGCCCGGCTGCGCAGGCCCTCGCTGGTGCTCAGGTCGATGGCGGCCAGCAGGTTCTCAATATCTGGGTACGAGAGCGTGTCGGGCAGGTGGCGGCCGGCCTTGGGCGATTCCAGCGTGTCGGTGGGGTCGATTTTGAGCAGGTCTTCCATGATGAGAAACTCGTAGAAGGCCTTGATGCCCGACAAGGTGCGCGCCTGCGAGGTGCTGGACAGCCCCAGATCGGTGAGCGTGGCCAGAAAATCGCGCAGCAGGCGCGTAGTTACTTGCAGCGGGCCAGCCTTAAGCTTTTCAAACTCCAGCCACTGGTGCAGCTTGCGCACATCGCGGCAGTACGCCTCCACCGAGTTGGGCGAGAGCGACTTTTCGAGGCGCAGGTACCCGTCAAATTGTTTGATTGCTTGCGGCCAGGTCACGGAGGAAATTTGTTTAGCACCTACTTACTGCCCGCAAAGAACGTCATGCGTGGCTGGCGTCCACGCAGTGAAGCATGACGTTCTTTGCCGGCGTACTCAAGCCCCCTACTTCCTTGAATATCCTTATTCTCAACGGCCCAAACCTGAACTTGCTAGGCCGCCGCGAGCCGCACATCTACGGCACGCGCTCGTTCGACGACTTTTTACCCGAGTTGCAGGAAGCCTTTCCCGACCTCACGCTCACGGCTTTTCAGAGCAACCACGAGGGCGCGCTCCTCGACCGCCTGCACGCGGCCGCCGGCTGGGGCGAAGCCGGCTCGGAAGGGGCTAGCCAGGCCGTGGTGCTGAACGCGGGCGGCTTTACCCACACCAGCGTGGCGCTGGGCGATGCCGTGGCCGCCGTGGCCGGCGCGGGCCTGCCCGTGCTGGAAGTGCACCTGAGCAACCTGGCCGGGCGCGAAGACTTCCGGCACACCAGCTACATCGGCAAGCACTGCGTGGGCAGCATCGCGGGCTTTGGGCTCGAAAGCTACCGGCTAGCCCTGCACTACCTGTTGGGCCAGCGGCCCCGGCCGGTAGGCTTTGGCCGGCGCTAGAACCGGCGAAGGAACAACTTATTCAGCGCATTGCCCTAAAGCAGGATAATGTTGTATTTTAACCCATAACATAAGGCAATTATGGGCAGTTCGTTGGTACTTTTGGTAGAAATCCATTTCTGCGAAAAGTACTGATGCCTCGTTTACTACGTTATGCCGGGCCGGCTCTGTTTTCCTGGTTGTGCATCGCTGCGCCCCAGTTGTTGCGCGCCCAAGGCTGCCTGCTGGCGCCCGTGGCGCTGAGCCAGCGCACCCAGCAGGCGGCGCTGGTGGTGGAGGCCCGCGTGGCCAGCCAGCAGGTGGAGGACCTGAACGGCCACTTGGTGACGCGCAACGTGCTGGAAGTATTCAAGGTGTTCCGGGGGCCGCTGCCGGGCGGGCCGCTGAGCTTGCTCACGCCGGGCGGCACGCTGGGGCTGCGGCGCGAGGAAGTAAGCAGCTCTTTGCAGCTGACTGCGGGCCAGCAGGGCATCTTTTTTTTGGAGGCCGACCCTAACCAGCCGGGCGAGCGCCGAGCCTACGCCGGGCCGCAGGGCTTTATTGGCTACGACCTGACCGACCTCACGGCCAGCGAGCCCTTTGGGCGCTACGCCAGCATTGGGCAGGCGCTGTATGAGGCGGTGCAGGCGGGCACCGGCACTGCGTACCGCACGGTGGCGGCCAATACCAGCCTGGCGGCAGCCACCCAGCTCCGCCGCCTGCGCGCGGCGGCCGGGCCGCTGGCTACTACGGCACCCGTTATCAGCAGCTTTTCGCCCAGCGCCGTGACGGTGGGCACTACTACGGCTACCACCACCAGCCCGACCGGGGTGCTCACCATCACGGGCACGGGCTTTGGCAGCACGCAGGGCGCGGGCTACGTGCAGTTTCGCAATGCCGACGATGGCGGGGCCTCGTACATCAAGCCGCTGGCCAGCGACTACCTCAGCTGGAGCGATACGCAGATTCAGGTGCGCGTGCCGGCGAACGGCACTTCGCCCAGCACCCCGAGTAGCCCGGCCGGCACCGGCGACTTTCAGGTGGCTGACAATGGGGGTGCCCTAGCCACCAGCCCCAGCCCGCTCACGGTGACGTATGCGCTGCTCACCACGGTTTCCAACGGCCAGCCCTACCGCATCCACCTCATCAGCCCCGACAACAGCGGCGGCTACACGCTGCAATACGCCGCTAGCTTCCCGGCCGCAGCCAAGGCGCCGTTCGAGCGGGCCCTGCAAAACTGGCGCTGCCAGGGGGGTATCAACCGCACCATCAGCGCCACGGCGGCCCCAAACGACGTGACCAGTAAGGATGGTGTGAACGTGGTGCGCTTCGATGCCACGCTCAGCACGGGCGTGCTGGGCGTCACGTACCAGTACTACTACGGCTGCTCGGTAAGCAACGGCCCGCTCAACTGGCAGGCCATCGAAACTGACTACGCTTATGCGCCGGTGCCCATTCCGGCCACCAGCACCGCGCCCGCCTATACCTGGAACTACACTACCAGCACTCCTAGCGGCCAGCAGTACGATTTTGAGAGCGTGGCGTTGCACGAAGAAGGCCACGGCGCGCAGCTCGCGCACATTATCTCGGCCACCGGCGTGATGAACTATGCCATCGGCAACGGCCAGACGCGCCGCACGCTCGACACGAATAGTGACATCGCCGCCGGCCAGAACGTGCGCGACTACAGCACCGGCGCCACGGCACTCGAGCGCTGCAACTACGCGGCTTTCACGGCGGCCACCTGCCCGCTGCCGGTGCAGCTCGCAGCCTTCTCGGCGAGCTACCAGCCTAGCCAGGGCACCCTGCTGAGCTGGATTACGGCCTCGGAGCTTAACAGCGCGGCCTTTGTGGTAGAAAGCCAGGACGACCCCGCCGCCGCTGCCTGGCAGGCCGTGGCTCAAGAGGCCGCCGCGGGCACCAGCGCCACCCCGCGCCAGTACCAGGCCCGCGATGCCCGGCCGCTGGCCGGCACCCGCTACTACCGCCTGCGCCAAGTAGACCAGGATAGGCAGGTGACTTATTCGCCGGTGGTGAGCGTGTCGGCCACCGCTACTAGGCTAGCCGCTTACCCCAACCCAGCCACCGGCACGGTGCACCTCAGTGGCCCGCTAGCCCCCGGCACGGCCGCCCAGGTGCGGCTGCTCGATGCCACCGGCCGCTGCGTGGCCAGCGCCACCGGCCCGGCCGGGCAGGCAGCCTTCGACCTGCCACTGGCGGGCGTGCCGGCCGGCGTGTACGTGGCAGAGTGGAATAACGGGGTAAGCCTTAGCCGGCAGCGGGTAGTGGTGCAATAAGGCGCGGGGCGGGGTTTTTTGGGCTAGCCCCGCCCCTACCTTTGCCCTATGGCAACCCTCCCGACTTATACCTTCAATCCTGGCCCGGCGGCCGTGTACCCCGAAGTGCGCCAGTACCTGGCCGATGCTTTTGAGGAAGGCTGGCTGTCGGCGCCGCACCGCTCCGAGCGCTTCACGGCGCTCGTGCGCCACTGCCTCGACCAGGCCCGCCTCAAGCTCAACATCCCGCAGGACTATACCATTCTGTTTACTTCTTCGGCTACCGAGTGCTGGGAAATTCTAACCCAGAGCCTGACGCCGCGCCGCTCGTTTCACCTCTACAACGGGTCGTTTGGGCAGAAGTGGTTTGACTACGCCCGCGCCCTGCGGCCCGGCTGCACCGGCCTGCGCTTCGACATCAACGACGTGCCCGACCCGGCCACGCTGCCCTTCACCCCCGAGGAAACCGACCTGGTGTGCCTCACTCAGAATGAAACCAGCACCGCCACCCAGCTGCGCGACAACTTCATTCTCAACACCTTCAACCGGCTAGGCCCCGCGCTGCTGGCCGTCGACGCCACGTCGAGCCTGGGCGGGCTGGCCCTCAAGTTTATCAAGGCCGACGTGTGGTACGGCTCGGTGCAGAAGTGCCTGGGCCTGCCCGCCGGCCTGGGCTTACTGGTGCTTTCGCCCCGCGCCGTGGCCCGCGCCCGCGAGGTGGGCGACAACGCGCACTACAACAGCCTGAACAGCATGGTGAAGCAGATGCTCAACTACCAGACCACGCACACCCCCAACGTGCTGGGCATCTATCTGCTGAGCCGCGTGCTGCAAGCCCGCGAACCCATCAAAGTCGTTGCCCCGCACCTGGCCGGGCGCGCCCAGAAGCTCTACGACTACTTCGAGCAGGTACAGCCGCTGGGCCTGCGCCCGCTCATCGACAACCCCGAGGCGCGCTCCACCACCGTCATCGGCCTGCAAGGCCCGCCCGCGCTCATCGAGGAGGTGAAGCGCCGCGCCCGCGACGAGGCCGGCCTGCAGCTGGGCTCGGGCTACGGCGACCACAAGGCCACGAGCCTGCGCATTGCCAACTTCCCGGCCGTGCCCGATACCGCGTTTGAAGCGCTGGTGCAGTTTTTCGAAAAGATTAGAAATGAAGAGGTAACGAAGTAAAAGTCGTTTGTCATGCTTCGCAAGCTCAGCATGACAAACGACTTTTATTCTTGCCTTTTTCACAGCCTACCCTTTACTACCTTGATTACCCTCTTCACCGACGGCTCTTCGCGCGGCAACCCCGGCCCCGGCGGCTACGGCACCATCCTGCGCTACGGCCCCCACGAAAAGGAGCTGACCCAGGGCTTCCGCCGCACTACCAACAACCGCATGGAGCTGCTGGCCGTGATTGTGGGCCTCGAAGCCGTGACGCGCCCCGAGATTCCCATCCTGGTCGTGTCCGATTCTAAGTACGTGGTCGATGCCGTGGAGAAGAAATGGGTCTTCAACTGGGCCGCCAAGCCCGACTTCGGCAAAAAGGCCAACGAGGACCTCTGGCGCCGCTTCCTGCGCGTGTACCAAGACCGCAACGTGTCCTTCAAGTGGATAAAAGGCCACGCCGGCCACGCCGAAAACGAGCGCTGCGATGTGCTAGCCGTGCAAAGCGCCCTTGGCAAAGGGTTATTGGTTGATGAGGGATATGAGGCGCTGGGGTAGCTTTTCTAATAAATCGCCTAAGTCTAATGAATCCACTCAAGAACACACTACTAGAATTGCAGTACCAGTATAGCAAATTATTCGTACTAAGTATTCCAAGAAGAAAGTTTGATTACGAGATTTCAGATAGCCACTTTAGAGCTTCCAACACATCTAGAAACACTATTATATCCATTGCTTTTACCGCATTCGCAAGCTTGCTGTTACTATCAGGAATAATTGAACTTTGTAGCAAACCCGTACATAATACCACTGAGTTTGCAGTGGTATTTTTTCTAGCTCATCCAGTCATTGGCCTTCTGGCCTTCAGACAATTCTTATGGTTAACAAATGGCACGGAAGAGTTAATTGTTGAAAATCATCTTATTACATTAAAAAGGAAAGGCACCTTTTGGATTAAATCCAACTCTTACCAGCTTGATAGCATTGACTTTATCCGAAAGTCAGCCTGGGATGATTTACCGCTTTATGATAAAATACAGTTCAATATTAGACTCAATTTATTATTAATTTTTAAAACATCAACAGGTGAAATATCTTTTAATTTTCAAGAGAGAGAAGTATTTTTTTTTCAGCAATTTATTTGAAAACGAGAAACTGTTAGTAGTGGACCAGCTTGTAAGACTTAAGCATCTTTCACAGAAGGCACTATAAATTCGCTCTGCAAGCGCAAGTTTAGCGTAGCGTAATTTATATCTACTTTGCGAAATAGATTGTGCATCCCATAGAAAGAGCCAGCCGAGCGACCTGGCCCCGCCTTGCCGCTGACGCGGCAGTGGAGGTACAACCTCCACACTAAAATCAGTCACGAGTTACGCTGCGCTAAACTCGCGCCAGGAAAAACTCGGTAAACTGAGAATATTCATGCAGCCGCGCTTCGAAACCCTGCCCGAAACCCCGCTAGCCGGCCAGCGCCAGCGCCTGTCGCTGCTGGCCGATACCACGGCCGCCCTGTGGCAGAGCTTCGGGCAGCGGCTGCGGGCGCGGCCGTTTGCCCGTAGCGCCGAACGGTATTCGGTGCAGCGCTACGATGCGACGTATTTTCGGCCATTTCGCCCCGAGGCACTTTTTGAGAAGTGGGCAGCCGTGGCCGTAGCACGGGCAGCGGACGTACCGGCCGATTTGGAGCTGCTGGTGCTGCCGGCCGGCCACTACGCGGTGTTCGACTACCAAGGGCCGGCTAGCGGCGGCCCGGCCGTGTTTCGCCACCTGCTGCTGGAGTGGCTGCCGGCCTCGGGCTATGAGTTAGACGACCGGCCCCACTTTGAGGTGCTCAGCGCGCACTATCGCCCCGATGACCCGACGGCCGAAGAACAAATCTGGCTTCCGGTGAAGCCCTGCCTGGCAAGACCTTTATGAAATCATCTTCCCCGCCTACCGCCTACTACCCGGCCCTTACCGGGCTGCGGGCGCTGGCGGCGCTGGCGGTCTTCTGCTTTCATCAACACCCGCCGCAGCTGGCGCCTGTTACGTCGCTGGCCACGGCGGGGCTGGCCGTGCTAAGCGAGCTGCACATTGGGGTTTCTATCTTCTTCACGCTCAGCGGCTACCTTATTACGCGGCGCTATGCCGGGCAGCGGTTTGGGGTGGCCGATTGGGGGCGGTACCTGGGGCACCGGGTGGCACGCATTATGCCCGTTTATGCGGTGTTGCTCACGGCGGTGTTTGTGGGGCGGCTGGTTAAGATTCACCTGCCCTTCTGGAAGTGGCTGGGGCTCTATTTCATACACTTGTCGCTCGCCAATGGCCTGGTGGAGCGCTGGGCGCTGAGCGGCATTGTGCAGGCCTGGTCACTCTCGGTCGAAGAAGGATTTTACGCGCTGGCGCCGGTAGTCTTCTGGCTAGGCGGGCGCTACGGCCCACGCCGCGCCTGGCCGGGGCTGGCGCTGGGGCTGGCGGCCGTGGGGCTAGGCCTCTACAGTATGCTGCCCGCGCTGGGGTCGCCGCTCTTTATGCTCAAGGGAACGATTTTCGGGCGCCTGACCGAGTTTCTAATTGGGGCCGCTTTCGCCTGGCGCCCGCCGCAGCTGCGGCACCGCTGGGCCACGGGCGGCGGGGCGCTGGGCCTAGCCGCGGTGCTGGGCTTGCTGGTGCTGGTTCAGTACCTTATGCATCATATCAGCCTGGATACGTATCCGGGCGTGGCCATCAATAATCTGCTGCTGCCGGTGGCTACCGGCTGGCTGCTGCACGGCCTCGCGCACGAGCGCACCCGCGCCAGCCGCCTGCTTAGCACGCCGGCCTGGCAGCTGCTGGGGCGGGCATCTTATTGCTTTTATCTAATTCACATGGGGCCGCTGGCTAACGGGCTGGAAGCGCGGCTGGCGCCGCGGCTGCCAGCCCTGCTGCTGCCGCTAGCCCTGCTAGGGCCACTGGTGCTAGCGGCCCTAGCGCTGTATTTTGGCCTGGAGCGGCCGGCTCACCGGTGGCTGCTGGCGTGGTTTGGTCGGCGGGGGCTACCTCACCAAGCAGCCACGCCCGCCAGGCACCAGCTTTAGCCTAACATATGCCCAACGATTATTTTCAATTTCAGCAGTTTCGCATCAACCAAGCCGACTGCGCCCAGAAGGTGAGCACCGACGCCTGCCTCCTGGGCGCGGCGGCCGACCTTTCCGGCGCTACCCGCGTGCTGGATATTGGCACCGGCACCGGCCTGCTAGCCCTCATGGCAGCCCAGCGCGCCCCCGAAGCCACGATTGAGGCCATCGAGATAGACCCTGCCGCCGCTGCGCAGGCGGCGGCCAACGTGGCCGCTAGCCTTTGGGCCAGCCGCGTGGCGGTGCATCCGCTGAGCCTGGCGGCCTATGCGGCCAGCCGGCCCGCACCGTTCAGCCATCTCATTTGCAACCCGCCATTTTTCCGGCGCAGCCTGGCCCCGCCCGATGCGGCCCGCGCCACGGCCCGCCACGCGGGCGAAGGCTCGCTCACGTTTGCCGGCATCTGCGCCTTTGCCGCTGACTACCTGCTGCCGGCGGGCACGCTCACGGTGCTGCTGCCGCCGCCCGAGATGCCGCACTTTGCTCAGGCGGCGGGGGCTAGCGGGCTGGCCGTGCAGGCACGGCTGGCCGTGCGCCACCGCCCGGGCGGGCGTCTCACGCGCAGCATCTGGCAGTTTGGGCGGGCGGCGCCGGCTAGCCCCCGCGATGGCAGCATGGCTATTCAGGAGGCCGACGGGCAATATTCGGCGGCATTCCGGGCGCTGCTGGCGGAGTTTTACCTGGCACTATAGCAGCTCGCGCAGCCGCTCCAGCTTGTCGCCGTGCAGAGCCGCCAGCAGGTCGGCTTCCAGAGTGCCAAACTCGGTGGCCTGGTAGTGGCGCTGCACCCGGCCACCCACCAGCACCGTGGCTTCGTCGGCCACCTCGGTGAGCGTGCCCAGAATGTGCGAGGTGAGCAAAATGCCGGTGCCGCGCCCCCGGAGCTGCCGCAAAATCTCTTTCAGCAGCAGGTTGGCTTCGAGGTCGAGGCCATTAAAGGGCTCATCGAGGAGGAGGTAGGCAAACTCCTGCACCAGTACGGCCAGCAGGGCGAGCTTTTTCTTCATCCCGGCCGAGTATTCGGTGGCGTATTGGTCGAGGGGCAGCTCCAGCACTTCGTTCCAGCCGCGCAGGTCGGGCACCGGCCGGCCCCGCGCCTGCAAGCAGAATTCGACGTATTCGCGGCCCGTGAGGCGAGGGTAAAAGTAGGGCTCGTAGGGCACCAGCCCTGTAATATCGCGCACCAGTTGGGCAGCCTCCGTGGTGCACACAGTACCCGCAAAGCCTCCTTCCACCCCGTAGAGGCAGTTGATAAGGGTTGTTTTGCCCGCACCATTAGCGCCCACCAGTCCGTGAATGGTGCCGGGCCGCAGCGTCAGGCTTACGCCGCGCAATACTTCGTGGGAGCCATAGGCTTTGCGCAGGTCAATAATTTCGAGCATGGGGGCTATGCAATTCGCTAACAGATAGTATCGCCCGCAGTCGGCGCCGACTTTGCCACACCAGCATGCCCGCCGCTGCCAGCATCAAGGGCGGGTAGGCCGGGTGCCAAAACAATCCCAGCCCCACGGCCAGCACCAGCCCCTGCGTAGAGCGAATGTGCGCACTAACCGGGTAAAAGGCATATTTACAGAGAATAAGCATCACCAGCAGCCCCAGCCAAACCAGCGCCCCGGCCAGCATCGCCCCCCAGCCAGCCGCACTCAACCCCAGCAATAGCCAGAATGGCGCCGCCGTAGCCGCCGCGTAGCCCAGTCCCAACGCCAGCCGGCGCCGCACAAGCTGCCGCGGCGAGCGGGCCGCCAGGGACAGCATCGTCAGCGGCTCGGGCGTGCCGTAGCAAGCGCCCACTACCAGCAGCCAGGCAAGCAGCCCCCCTACTGGGGCTAGCGGCGATGCCCGCTGCCAGGTGGCCAGCCCTACCAGCAGGGGCCACAGCCCCAAGGCCTTGGCGGCCCGCATCCCGCTTACCCACTCACAGGCTTCGCTGCGAAACACACTGCGCCAGCGGTGCCGGGTGGCTGCAGCGGGCCGGGCCGGGGGTACCCACGCCACGCCAGCCACCAAGGTCAGCGCTAGCACCGCCGGGCCGGTAGCGTGCAACACCACCAGGAGCAGCGCCACCGGCAGGGCTAGCCAAACGTATTCCAGCGCCAGCCACGGCCGAAACCCGGGCGCGGTCATAAGCAAAAACTGCCAGTCGGCCCGGCGCCGGTGGGCCGCCAGCCCTAGCCAGCCCACCAACAGCGGCACCAGCCAGCACCCCGCCGGGTGCGCGGCCAGCACCACCAAGGCTTGCAGCACCCCTAGCACCAGCATAGACACCCCCAACGCCAGCCGCCACCAGCCGATTTCGCGCAGCAGCCGGCCCAGCAGCCGGAGCCGCAGGCGCAGGTAGGCCACTGGTGGAGCCGGTTGGCGCGAAGCGAGGGCCATAATTTAGGCAAAGAATGGCCCGGTATGCGTTTCTTCTTCCGTAAAAGTGATGCCGTAGTCGGCCGCCAGTTCGTGCAGAATGGGCGCGTAGAGGTCGGCCGTGGTCGGAATGACTACGCCCCGGCCGGCTACCTCGCCGCGCACCAGGCGGCGCACGGCCATGCCCAGCGGCAGGCCCACGGTTTTGGCCATGGCGGTGTGGGTGGCATCGTCGCCGAGCACCACCAACGACGACGTGAGTCGGTAGTTTTCAGCGGCGCGCTCGTAGTCAAACTGATGCTGCATCACTATCATGTCGTGGTCGTGGGGCTGTAACTGCCATTTTTCGGCCAGCAGGTGCTCCAGCAGCTGGGCGGGCGTGGCGTTGGCGCGGCCCACGGGGGTTTGCTCAAAAATGCCGAGCCACACCAGCCGCTGCATTTCGGGGCTATTATGGGCTAACCCCAGGTACTCAGCGGTGAGGGCCGATAGCGACCACCCGGGCGCGGGCCAGTGGGGCAGGTAGCCGGCCACCAGCTCGTACCAGGTGAGGGCGGCCGAGTTGGCCAGGTTCACGCTGTCGTCGGTGAGGCCCAGGCGCACCAGCGCGTGCCAGGCGGCGCAGTAGCCCGGCCGCCGCAGCGTGCCCCGCCGGATGCTGGGAATGTCAGCGAGCCCATACGGCACGCGGTAGTTGAGCGAATCGCGGTTGGCATAGCCCTCAAACGTGCCGTGGCCGGGCACGTGCACTTCTTCGGCCCGGGCAAAGAGCTGCTGATACGGAATGATGCGCAAATGACCGGCTTCCAGATACTTGGCCGTGCCTTGGCCGGCCAGCACCACGTTGCGCGGGTTCCAGGTAAACTTGTAGCGCCACGGGTTATCGCCCTCCGAGGCGGGGTCGAGCAGCCCGCCGCAGTGCGAGGTGAAGCCCGTGAGGCGCCCGCCCCGGCCCCGAATGTGCTCGATGGCCCGCATGGCCGACATGTGGTCGAGGCCCGGGTCGAGGCCACATTCCATGAGGAAAACCAAGCCAGCGGCGGCAGCCTCGGCGTGCAGGGCCTGCACCTCGGCACTCACGTAGCTAGCCGTGGCCAGGTGCCGCCCATGCGCCAGACAGGCCCGCGCCACGGCGGGGTGAAACGCGGCCGGCAGCATCGAGATAACCACGTCGGCTTCGGCCACCAGCAGGTCGAGCCGGGCGGAATTCTCCGCCTCGAAAGGCACGGCGCGGGCGTATTGCGAGTGGGCGGCCAGCACCGGCGCCAGGTGGGCGGGTAAGGCATCGGCCACGGTCAGAAACCAGCGCTCGGCCGGGGCGTGGCGCAACAGGTACTGCATAAGCGCCGAAGCCGAGCGGCCGGCCCCGAGCAGCAGCAGGCGGGTGGGTGAAGTCATGCGGGCAAAAGTACACGGCCTGCCGACTGAAGCCGGCTAGCCGGGTTGGGCCAGCTGGCGCGGGGCTCGCCATTTTTATCCCCGGCTTGCCTATCCCCCAATAAGCCCTTACTTTGTCGCCCCGTTTTTATTCCCGCCGCAATGGCCGCTTCTTCCATCGACTCCATCACTACCCGCCGCGAGCTGGCGCTGCACTACCACGAGCTAGCCAGCCCCGACCAGCTCACGCCCGCCGAGCGCCAGGTGTGGGAGGCCGCCCGGGCCGCCACGGCCCATTCCTACGCGCCGTACTCGCATTTTCACGTGGGCGCCGCGCTACTGCTGGCCGATGGCAGCCTCGTGCAGGGCACTAATCAGGAGAATGCGGCTTATCCTTCAGGCCTGTGCGCCGAGCGCACGGCGCTGTTTGGGCTAGCCGGCAATCGGCCCGGCCCGCCGCCGCTCATCGTGGGCATGGCCGTGGCCGGCCGGCCGGCCCAAGGCGAGTTTGGCCCCGCCCTGCCCTGCGGCGCCTGCCGCCAGGTAATGCTCGAATACGAGGTGCGCCAGGGCCAGCCCATCTGGCTGTTACTACCCAGCGTGAGCGGCACCGTGCTACGATTCGAGCGCCTGGCCGATTTGCTGCCCTTCCATTTCTCGGCCGATGCGCTGCCGCCCCAGGCGTAACATAATGGTCTGCAAGACAGCGCAAATCACTAGGAAACATCATGCTGGGCCTGCCGAAGCATCTCCGCTGCGCCGCCCGGGTGTCGTTCAGCAGAGATGCTTCGGCAAGCTCAGCATGACGTTCTTTGTTAGCGCCTTTCAATTACTACGCTTATGTCTCCCCGCCTTATCCTCCAGCTCGCGGCCCTGCTCGGGGCGCTCACCGTGGCCATCGGCGCCTTTGGCGCGCACGGCCTGCGGCCCATGCTCGAAGCCAGCGGCCGCCTCGAAACCTTCGAAACGGCCGTGCGCTACCAGTTTTACCACGTGCTGGCGCTACTGGCGGTGGGCGTGCTAGCCACGGCGCGGCCCGAGCTGCGCGACCCACTTGATACCACGGCCGCGCTGTGGCTAGGGGGTATTCTGATTTTCAGCGGCTCGCTGTATGCCATCTGCTTCACGGGCATCACCAAGTTTGGGGCGGTGGCTCCCATCGGGGGCCTGCTGCTGATTGGCGGCTGGCTGCGCCTGCTGCTGGCCGTGAGCAAGCTTTAGCCTTGTTCTTAAATAGAACGCAAAAAAGGGGCTAGCCACAACGGCTAGCCCCTTTTTTGTGGCTTAAAGCGCCTACTTGGTCGAAGCCGTGGCCGCTTCTTTTACCTCGCCTACGAGCGAAACGGTGGTGCTGCCACCGGCCGAGTTCGAGTCGATGGTCAGAACTTTGGTTTGCATCCCCATTTTGCCGGCCGAGTTGAATTTGGCCGAGATGGTGCCGGTTTTGCCGGGCTGCACGGGCTCCTTGGTCCAGCTAGGGGTGGTGCAGCCGCAGCTTACGCCGATGTTAGAAATTACGAGCGGCTGGGTGCCGGTATTTTTGAACTTGAATACGTGGTCAACTACGTCGCCCTGCTTGATGGTGCCGAAGTCGTACTTCACTTCCGAAAACTCAATCTGGGGGCCGGCCGGCTTAGCGGTGGCTTTAGCAGGCTTGGCAGCCTGGGCGTGGGCAGCGGTACCCGCAAACGTGAGGCCCAGGGCCAGCAGCAGCATCTTGGTCATGACAAAGTAAAAATTGGGTTATTGGGAGAGAAACAAATTTACGCGATAAGTCGGCGTAGGCAAATCTGCAGCCAAATTAGGGCCGCCCACCTAATAGCCGTCGCAGCCGGGCAAACTCTGATTCAGGCAATTGAATTCCACCCGGCGCAAAAAAGCGGGGCTAATCCTCCACAATTTCGCTGGGCGCGATGAGCCGCTGCTGAAAATTAAGCAGAAACAGCCGCTCCGAGGCCCGCGTGATGGCCGTGTAGAGCCAGCGCGCAAACTCGCCGCCCACCGGCTCGTCGGGCTTGATGAAGCCGTGGTCCACGAATACGGCCTGCCACTGGCCGCCCTGCGCCTTGTGGCACGTCAGGGCGTAGGCAAATTTTATTTGCAAGGCGTTGAGGTACGGGTCTTTGCGCATCTCGGCGTTGCGCTCGGCCTTCTTGGTGAGGTGGGCATAATCGGCCAGAATTTCCTGGTACATCTTCTCATTCTGGTCGCGCGGCAGCGAAGGGCTTTCGGTATGCAGCGTATCGAGCAGCAGCTTTACCTCCAATTCGGGCTCGTCGGGATAGTCTACTAAGCGCACCCTAGCCTGGGCAAAGCGGCAGCCAAACACTTCCTCGCGCCGAATTATCTTAGTGATTTCCAAGAAGTCGCCGTTGGCCAGAAAGCCGATTTCCGAATCCTTGGGCAGCCAGAAGTAGTTGTTGCGCACCACCATGATATAGTCGCCGGCCTCAATTTCCTCCTCAGCATCAAATAACGTGCGTCGGATGAGCTGGTTATACTGGTTGGCGTTGCGGTTGGAGCGGCAAATAATGGTGGTATTCTCGTGGCCGAAATTGCGGTAGGCCCAGCGCAGGCCGTCCTCCAGCTTGTCGCCGCCCATCTTAAACATGTCCTTGTAACCCTTGGTGTGCAGCTGAATATTGGGTGCTTCCTCCCGCAATTCCTCGCGCAACTCCGTGGCATTCACCAAGATGCCCGATGCCTCGGCCTGGCGCATTACCTGGCGCAGTTCTACCCCATCGACCCTAGCGCGGAAGCGGTGAGCCAGCAGCTCGGGGTCGAGGGCCGGGCTCAGGAGCTGGCCCACCGGCGGCAGCTGCGCCGTATCGCCGATAAGCAGCAGCCGGTTAGTCGATTTCTCAAACACGAAACCCATGAGGTCGTCGAGCAGCCCGTTCTCCCCAAAAGCCTTTTCGTCGGAAATCATGGAGGCCTCATCCACGATAAAAAGAGTTTCTTCCTGGCGGTTGGGCTGGCGCGTGAAGCTGAGGCGCTCGCTGGGCGCGCCGCTGGTTTGGCGGTATATCTTTTTGTGGATGGTGCTGGCTGGCACGCCCGCGTAGGCGCTCATCACCTTGGCGGCGCGGCCGGTGGGGGCCATGAGCGCATAGCGGCGCTGCATGCGGCCCAGCCACTGCACGAGGGCGCTCACGACGGTGGTTTTGCCAGTGCCCGCGTAACCGCGCAGCACAAACACCTTGCGCCCCGGCAGCTGGTCGCGCAAAAACTCATCGAGCTGCACGAATAATTCGGCCTGGTCGTCGGTCGGCTCGAACGGGAAATAATCGCGGACGGACGGGAATCTGGTTTTTAACACGAGCTGATAATTTAACCCAGTAGCAATAAGTGCCGCAAATGTGCATCGGCTGGCTACACAATCTGCTAGTGCGACATATATCAGCTACTTTGGCTGCATGAAAAAGGTATTATTGTCTGACCTGCTGCTGCTACCCATCATTTGCCTGGCCTGGCAGTGGGCTGCCATCCCGGCGCAGGTACCCCTGCATTTCTCCCGCAACGGTGCCGACGTAGTAGGGCCAAAATGGGAGCTGGGCCCGCTGGCGGCTTTGCCTCTGCTACTATACCTTCTACTACCCTTACTTCGCCCAGCTAGCCCCCGCGAGCCCTTCCACAAGCAGGCTGGAGTTGGCTTGTCGCTTTTAGGCAGCTTAGCACTAAGTGCCTGGTTCATATACCTGTCGGCACCCAACTAGTACAGCCGGCCGCTCATCCAACCGGCTCCAGCACCGCCATTGTGGCCGAGGCCTTGGCGATGAGCACGTCGTCGCACCACACCTCGGCCTCGCAGAAGTGCAGGCGGCGCCCGGCTTTCAACACCCAGCCGATGGCTTTGATGCGCTGGCCCACGCCGGGGTGCAGGTAGCTTACTTTCAAGTCCGAAGTCACCACGCCCGTGCCTTCGGGCACGAGCGTGAGGGCGGCGAAGCCCGCCGCCAGGTCGGCCATCGTGGCCACCAGGCCGCCGTGGGCAAAACCGCGCTGCTGCTGGTGCTGCACCCCTAGCGGCAGTTCGGCCTCGACGCGGCCGGGCTCGATGCGGGTGAGGTCGGCCCCGATGAGGTGCATAAAGTGCTGGCGCTTCAGCTTTTCGCGAATGCGGGTTTCGAGGTCGGCGCCGGCCGGCAGGTCAACAGAATTCATAGTAGCCCAAAGATACCGGGCTGGCCGGCGTGCGTACCTTCCGGCCACATTTTTGCAGCCCGCCCCTTGCTATGGACCATCTATCGACTATGCAGTACCTCGTGGCCGGCGCGCTGGGCCTGGGGCTGGCCGCGTGCAGCGGCTTTCGGGTGTTTGTGCCGCTGCTGGCGGCCAGCGTGGCGCACCGGGTGGGCTGGCTGCCCAGCTCGCCGGGCTTCGACTGGCTCAGCAGCTGGACGGCCCTGGTAGTGCTGGCTACGGCCACGGTGGCCGAGCTGGTGGGCTACTACGTGCCCTTTTTCGACCACCTGCTCGATACGCTCACTACGCCGGCCTCCTTCATCGCGGGTACTTTATTGATGACTTCCTCGCTCACCCACCTCGACCCCACTCTACGCTGGACGCTGGGCGTCCTGGTAGGCGGAGGGGCGGCGGGCGTGGTGCAGGGCAGCACGGCGCTGCTGCGGGCTGGCTCCACGGCCACCACGGGCGGGCTGGCCAACCCGCTGTTTGCCACCCTCGAAAACGTGCTGGCGGTGGCCGGCAGCTTCCTCACGCTGCTGCTGCCACTCGTGATGGCGGGCTTGGTACTGGGGCTGCTGGTTTTCGTGGCTAGCCGGTGGCGGCGCTGGCGGCAGCGGCGGGCGGGGCAGCCCACCGATTCGCCCATTGAGGGCGGGTTTGCGTAGAGGCTTCACACTATTCTGGCTAGCCCCGACTTTATGCCTGCTGACCCTATTCAAGCAACTGATTCATTGTTAACGCCTTATACAAAAACAGTACGCGTGCGGGTGGGCGGTATTCTGGTGCGCGACGGGGCCATACTGCTGGCGGCCCACCGGGGCTTGCTGCCGGCCGGCGCCACGTTCTGGTCGCCGCCGGGTGGGGGCTGGGCATTTGGCGAAAGCCTAAAAGAGGCCTTGCAGCGCGAATTTTTGGAAGAAACGGGGCTAGCGGTGCGCGTGGGCCGGCAGCTGCACCTGCACGAGTTTCGGCGCGATGAGCTGCAGGCGCTGGAAATCTTTTTTGAAGTACTGGCCGCCGACCCCGCCGCCACCCCGCGCCTGGGCCACGACCCCGAGCACGCTGCCGATGCACAGCTGCTCACCGAGCTGGCCTGGCGCACGCCGCGCCAGCTGCTGGCCCTACCCCTAACGCAGGTGCACCCCGTGCTGCGCGGCCTGCTGAGCACCGACGACGTGTTTGCGCCCCAGGTATTATTGAGCTAAAGGCACTTTTGCGACGAATAGCCGGCTAGCTGCGCCCCGGCCGCCGCCGCCGACAGAACCGCTCCCCTAAGCCCCGCCGGCCGCCTATCTTTACCCCGGCCGGCCGCTGGGCGGGCCTGCCTTTGCCCGTGTCTGCTTCTCCTACCCTGCCTGCTACCCCGACGCTGAGTTTGCGCGACGATACCTTCGACGCCACTAACCTCACGGCTTACCACCTCTACGCGCTGGCTAGCCCCAACCGCCTGCGCCTGGCCGCCATGGAGGCGGCTCGCCAAAAAATAGTCGCCTTCGACGACCTGCCGGCCACCTCGCTAGCTGACCTGCCGGCCCTGGCCGCGGGCACTTTACTGGGCCAGGCCGGCTGGGCGCGCCTGCGGCTAGGCTTGGCCGGCGGCGCCACGCCGCTGCTGCCGGCCCCCCTCTACCGCACCGGCGACGAGGCTACCTACCTGCGCCTGCACCACGAGCTGGTTTCCGGCGAGGAAGCCCTAGCTTATACCCTGCCCCTGCCCGCCCCGGCTACCGATATCGTCAGCCTGTTTGCGGCGCCCGGCAGCTTGGTGCAGTGGCTGCAACAGGTACACGGGCCGAGCGCCCGGCTGCTGCCCCAGACCAGCGCGCTGCTGGCCGGGCTGCTGCACCAGCGCGGCCCTAGCGCTGCACCGCGCCAGCTTTACCTTAGCCTGGCCGACCACGAGCTGACGGCCGTGGTGCTGGGTGCGCAGGTCGAATTTTGTAACGCCTTCACGGTGAGTACTGCCGAGGACGTGACGTATTACACTATCCTCGTAATGCAGGAGCTGGGGCTGAATCCTGACCAGGATACCGTCACTATCTGGGGCGAATTAACGAGCGACTCGGCCACGTTTGCGCTGCTCAGCACCTACGTGCGCAATCTGCGCTTTGGCACGCGGCCGTTTGGCTTGCAGTATTTTTATTATTTAAATGAAGTGGCCGATTACCGGCATTTCGATTTATTCAGCTTGGCATTTTGCGAGTAGAATAGGTCATTGATTGGTAATTGCTGACTGGTCTTTGACTAGCAATTGCCCACGGCCAACTACCTAATCAGCGGCAATATGATAAAGAAAATTGCGCTCTTTCCCGGCTCGTTCGACCCATTTACTAACGGCCACCTCGACATTGTGCGACGCAGCGTAGGGCTGTTCGATGAATTAATTATTGCCATCGGCACGAATAGCAGCAAGCAGCGCCAGCTGCCGCTAGCCTGGCTCACGGCGCAACTCGAAGCCTTATTTCGAGATGAGCCGCGCGTATCGGTGCGCAGCTACCAGGGCCTCACCACCGAGTTTGCCCGCCAAACCGGGGCTAGCTACCTGCTGCGCGGCCTGCGCAATACCCTTGATTTTGAGTACGAAAACGCCATTGCCCAGGCCAATCGCCAACTCAGCCCCGGCCTCGAAACGGTATTTCTGACAACTTCGCCTACGCTGGCGGCCGTGAGCAGCACGATTATCCGCGAAATCCACCGCTTTGGAGGCGATGTCAGTCAATTTGTGCCGTTTCCTTTGCCCGCGCTTCCCACCTGATTTTTCGAAAAATTAAATCATTACTCAACAAGAAGGGCCGATTTCCAGCGTTGGAAATCGGTCCTTCTTGTTGAGTAATTTCGGAATTATTCCATTGCCTTCAGCGGGTCGATGGGGTCGGCCTTGAAGTACTGCATGGCGATGAGCGAGGTGATTACGCCCGTCATAGTGCCCATCAGGATAATTGCCAGGAAGGCCACAACCACCGACAAATCGAAGCCGAACAGGTTCTCGACCTGCGTTAGGTCCAGCTTGTTGGGCATAATGGCGGTGAGAATAATAAAGAACAAACCCAGGATAACCGAGGCTACCAGCGCCGAAATAATGCCGGTGCCGTAGCCGCCCAGGTAGGGCATCTGCTCGCCGCGCATGTGGCGCAGGTGCCGGATGGCCAGCACCGAGCCCGCAATCAGGATAACTACGTCGAGGCCACCGGCTTCGACGCGCGCAAAAAAGCCTACCAGCGCCGCTAGCAGCGTGTAGACGCACAGCACGACGCCGGTCATCACGCCAAAGCGGAACCCATTTTGTTCGGGGGTGAGCAGCCGCCCCTTCGGAGCAGCAATGGAATTGGCAGCCATAAAAATGTAAACGTGAGGTGAGAAAGCAGTTGAAACAGCCTACCTCTCTATACTCACTTTTGGCCTTCGGTGTTGTGCTTGGTCGTGGGGCACAAAACAGGGTCGGGCAGCGTTTGGCTAGGGCAAGGCCGGGCGGCGGCGTATTTTTGCACAGTTTTTCGGTTTTTTATTCCTGGCTTAGATGATTTCTACGACCAACGTAAGCTTGCGCTACGGCAAGCGGGTGCTGTTTGAAGACGTAACGGTGAAGTTTTTGCCCGGCAACGTGTATGGCCTCATTGGGGCTAATGGTGCCGGCAAATCCACCTTTTTGAAGATTTTATCGGGTGAGATTGAGCCCAACACCGGCTCGGTAGAGATGCCCGCGGGCCAGCGCCTGGCCGTGCTTAAGCAGAACCAGTTTGCCTACGACGACCAGCAGGTGCTGGCTACCGTCATTCAGGGCCACCAGAAGCTGGCCGCCGTGATGCGGGAGAAGGACGCGCTCTACGCCAAGTACGACGTGGGCACCGCTACCGACGCCGATGGCGAGCGGCTAGGGGTGCTGGAAGGCGAATTTGCCGACATGAGTGGCTGGGATGCCGAATATCAGGCGGCTGAACTGCTGAGCGGCTTGGGTATTACCGAAGACAAGCACGCCGCGCTGATGGCCGACCTGGGGGCTAGCGAAAAGGTGCGCGTGCTGCTGGCCCAGGCGCTGTTTGGCAACCCCGACGTGCTGCTGCTCGACGAGCCGACCAACAACCTCGACGCCGAGAGCGTGCTCTGGCTCGAAAACTTCCTCGACAGCTTCGAGAACACGGTGATTGTGGTGAGCCACGACCGCCACTTCCTCGACGCGGTGTGCAACTACATGGCCGATTTGGACTTCTCGAAAATCACGATGTATCCCGGCAACTACTCGTTCTGGTACGAGAGCAGCCAGCTGGCCCTGCGCCAGCGCCAGGAAGTAAACAAAAAGACCGAGGACAAGCGCAAGGAGCTCGAAGAGTTTGTGCGCCGCTTCTCGGCCAACGCCTCGAAGTCGAAGCAGGCTACCAGCCGCCAGAAGCTGCTGCAAAAGCTTACCTTAGAAGAAATTAGACCTTCGTCGCGCCGCTACCCCTACATCGCCTTCAAGCCCGAGCGCGAGGCGGGCAACCAGCTGCTGAGCGTGGAAGGCATAAGCAAAAGCGTAGATGACCACTCGGTGCTCAAGAACGTATCGTTTACGCTCGACAAGGGCGACAAAGTGGCCATCGTGGGCCGCGACGACCGCGCCGCTTCTCTGCTATTCGACATCATTTTTGGCGAAGCCAAGGCGGATAGGGGCGATTACAAATGGGGCACCACCATCACTCCCAGCTACTTCCCCAAGGAAAACAGCGCCTTCTTCCAGGCTGATAATATGAACCTTGTGGACTGGCTTCGCCAGTACTCGGTGGAGAAAGACGAGAGCTTTGTGCGCGGCTGGCTGGGCCGGATGCTGTTCTCGGGCGAAGAGAGCCAGAAAAAGCCTAACGTGCTGAGCGGCGGTGAGAAAGTGCGCTGCATGCTCTCGAAAATGATGCTCGAAAGCGGCAACGTGCTGGTGCTCGACGACCCCACGAACCACCTTGACCTGGAAAGCATTCAGGCCCTCAACAATGGGCTGAAGGACTTTACCGGCTCGCTCATCTTTGCCTCGCACGACTTGCAGTTTATCGAAACGGTGGCCAACCGCATCATCGAGCTAACGCCCGAGGGCATTATCGACCGGCGCATGAACTACGAGGAATACCTGGCCGACGAAACCCTGAAAGCCCAGCGCCAAAAAATGTATCAGCTGGCTTAAAATCAGGAATTAAGCAGACGTAGTTCGGGGTTTGGTCTAGTAAACCGGGCTTCTTCATTATATCCTTTTGCCTTCCCGCTAATTTCCGTTCATGAAACGTCTGCTTCTTCCTTTTTTATTGGGTGCGGCGGCTTGGCTAGCCCCCAGCCGCAGCTTTGCCCAAGAAAAGCCGGTGCTCAATACCGCGCCTCCCGGTGCGGCGCCCGCCCCGGTTCGCCCCGCCCCTCGCCCCGCCGTTGACACGACCAACGTAGCGCCCACCATTCCGGTGTACACGCCGGGCCAAACGCCGGCGCCCGCGCCGGCCGGGGCGCTGCCGGCCCCTAGCCCGGATAGCCCGTCGGGCCTGGAGCTACCCGGCCGCGAACAGGAGCGCAAAGCTGCGCAGCAGCACGCCGAGCAATATACCAAGTTGTTTATTTACTCGGGTATCGGCCTGGGCTACAGCTCGTACTATGGGCTGAGCAACTTCAACTTCAGTGTTTCGCCGGCCATCGGCTATCGCGTCAACGACCGGTTTGCTATTGGGCCGGGCATCAGCTACGCCTACAACTACTACGGCCAGAATAACGGCAATGGGACGAGCAGCAGCGTAAGCACCAGCAGCTTCGGGGCCAAGGTATTTGCGCAGCTCCGGGTTATCGACCAGTTTTTTATCCACGCCGAATACGAATCGACCAAGGCGCAGTTTTTAGCTCTCGACCAGTACAATCATTACGTGGGTATTGTGACGCGCCAAGTGCAAACACCCTTGGCTGGCGTGGGCTATCGCTCGCAAATCAGCAACCGCGTGGCGGCCGATATTGTGCTGCTCTATAATTTTCAGGATAACTACAATAGTATTTACCCTAACCCGGTCATTCGCTTTAATTTCCTGTTTAATATTGGCCATTAGGCTCTATTTCAGACGCACAAAAAGCCCTCCCTGCAACTGCAGGGAGGGCTTTTTTATGTGAAAACGGCGACCCTACTTATACGGGGTTGCGGCCGCTGATAACGCGCAGTAGAATGGCAATAATAGCAATTACCAGCAGAATGTGAATCAGATTATTGCCGGCCAGGCCAGTGCCCAGCACACCAAAGAAACCGAGTGCCCAGATGATGATGAGAATGACGGCGATGATATACAGCAGGTTGCCCATGAGTGAAAAAGAGGAAAGAATGAAGGTGAGAAGGTACTGCCCGCCAGGTTTAGTAGGCTTGCGGAGGTTTGTACGGCGCGGCTGGGAAAAGGATGAAGTTGTGTACATTTTTTTTGTCGGGCTAGCCTAACGGACGTTAGCCAGTAGCTTTGTTTCGCGGTAGCGGCCCGCAGCAGTCGCCTTTACTTATTTCTTTTCTTCCCACCCGATGAACGTTGCCGTTATTGGCTCGGGCACGATGGGCAATGGCATTGCCCACGTTTTTGCCCAGCACGGCTTTGCCGTAGCCCTGATTGATATTAACCAGCCCGCCCTCGACCGGGGCGTGGCTACTATCACTAAAAACCTCGACCGCCAGGTGGCTAAGGCCACCCTTAGCGAAGATGACAAAGCCGCTGCGCTAGGCCGCCTGCGCACCTTCACGAGCCTGGCCGAGGGGGTAGCCGGCGCCGAGCTAGTGGTTGAAGCCGCCACCGAAAATGTGGACCTCAAGCTCCAGATTTTCCGCGACCTCGACCAGCACGCGCCGGCCGGCGCCATCCTGGCCAGCAACACGTCCTCGATTTCGATTACTAAAATCGCGGCCGTCACCAAGCGGCCAGCGCAGGTTATCGGCATGCACTTTATGAACCCGGTGCCGGTGATGAAGCTCGTGGAAGTAATTCGCGGCTACGCCACTTCCGATGCAGTGACGCAGCGCGTGATGGACCTGTCGCGCCAGCTCGGCAAAACGCCGACCGAGGTGAACGACTACCCCGGCTTCGTGGCCAACCGCATCCTGATGCCTATGATTAACGAGGCCATTATCAGTCTCTTCGAAGGCGTGGCCGGCGTAGAAGAAATCGACACCGTGATGAAGCTCGGCATGGCGCATCCCATGGGCCCGCTGCAGCTAGCCGACTTCATCGGTCTCGATGTATGTCTGGCCATCTTGCGAGTGCTGCACGAAGGCCTTGGCAACCCCAAATACGCGCCCTGCCCGCTGCTGGTGAACATGGTAATGGCCGGCCGGCTAGGGGTCAAATCGGGCGAAGGATTCTACCAGTATACCGCTGGCTCGAAAGAGCTAGTAGTGGCTAGCCGCTTCCGCAAGTAGCGCCCGCTTTAGCCGAACGGTATTGCGTCGAATTACGTTGAATCTATACGCCGGCCACTAGCCGGTTTTATTCAAAAATTCGGCGCAATCCTGCGCTAAGCGCTACTTATTTATGGAACATGCATTGTTTGGGGCCGGCTGCTTTTGGTGCGTCGAGGCCGTTTTTCAGAATCTCAAAGGGGTTGAGAAAGTGGTGTCCGGCTACGCCGGGGGCCGCAACAAAAACCCCACTTATAAGGAAGTATGCAGCGGCATGACCGGTCACGCCGAGGTAATTGACATCACCTTCGACCCGGCCATCATCAGTTACGAGGAGTTGCTCGAAATCTTCTTCAAAACCCACGACCCCACTACCCTCAACCGCCAGGGCGCCGACACGGGCACGCAGTATCGCTCGGTTATCTACTACCACAACGAGGAGCAGCACCGGCTGGCCGAGCAGTGGAAGAAAACGCTGAACGACAAGCACGCCTTCCCCAACCCCGTGGTGACGGAAATCACGGCCGCGCCCGAGTTTTACGTGGCCGAGAATTACCACCAGAATTACTACAACCAGCACGGCCACGAACCCTACTGCCAATTTGTGGCCAAGCCCAAAGTGGACAAGGTGAAGGCATTGTTTGGGGAAAAATTGAAGTCGGTGGCGGCGTAATTGTTATTTAGTACCTGTGAATAAAAAAAGCCCACTGATTAGCGGGCTTTTTTTATTAATTATTGCTTCTTGAAAATAACTCTTTAATGCGCCGATTTATACACTCACCCCAAAATCACGCAGCGCGTCATTCAGGCTCGTCTTTAAATCGGTGCTGGGCTTGCGCTGGCCGATAATGAGGGCGCAGGGCACCTGATACTCACCGGCCGGGAACTGCTTGGAAATAGAGCCCGGAATGACCACCGAGCGCGGCGGCACGTAGCCGCGGTATTCCTTGGGCTCAGGGCCAGTCACGTCGATTATTTTGGTGCTGCCGGTGATGGTGACGCCCGCGCCAATCACGGCCTCTTTGCCGATGCGGCAGCCTTCGACCAAAATGCTGCGCGAGCCAATGAAAGCGCCGTCTTCGATAATAACGGGGGCCGCCTGCACGGGCTCCAGCACACCGCCTAGCCCCACGCCGCCGCTCAGGTGCACGTGCTTGCCCACCTGGGCGCACGAGCCCACGGTGGCCCAGGTGTCGACCATCGTGCCCTCGCCCACGTGGGCGCCGATGTTGGTATAGCTCGGCATGAGCACCACGCCGGGGGCCAGGTAGGCGCCGTAGCGGGCCACGGCGGGCGGCACCACGCGCACTTTCTGGGCGGCGTAGTCGGTTTTGAGGGCCATTTTATCGTGGTACTCGAAGGGGCCGACTTCCTGGGTGTGCATCTGGCGCAGCGGGAAGTAGAGGATAACCGCCTTTTTTACCCACTCGTTGATTTTCCACTCGCCGCCTTCCTCGGTGGGCGGCTCGGCCACGCGCAGGTGGCCTTTGTCGAGGTCTTCGATGACGTGCTCAATGGCAGTTTTGGTTTCGGCCTGGTCGAGCAGCGTGCGGTCGGTCCAGGCTGCTTCAATGGCCTGCTGAGCGGCAAAGCGGTCGAGTACGGGGCTGTGGTGGGTTTCGGTATGCATGCGAAAAGCAGAATAGAAGGTAGAATCAAGGCAAAACTACCATCTTTGAGCCTAGATTAGGCTATCCGTCTTTACCGGCTTTGCGGCAGGCTAGCCGATTTTTTCTGACTTTGATTCTGCTCGCCTCCGTCCTAAAGCCCACCAACGACCCCCGGATGCTGGGCAAATTTGCCCATACCCTGGCCGGGGCCGGGGCGCGGGTAGCCGTAGCCGGGCGAGCCAGTGCGGCTAGCCCATCCGAAACCAGCATTAGCCAGCATCCCGTTTTCTGGGGCACCCGCCTGAGCCTGGGGCGGCTAGGGGCCCAGGTGCGCTACTGGCGCCTGCTACGGCAGCTGCGGCCCCGGCTGGTGGTGGTGCACGCACCCGAGCTGCTGCCCCTCACGCTGCTGTGGCAAGCGCTGGCGCCGGGCCGGCCGTTTATCTACGACATCCGGGAAAACTACGCGCTCAATGTATCGACGCAGGGCGTGTACCGGGGCCTGGCGCGGCGGGCGCTGGCGGCGGGCCTGCGCTGGGTAGAGGGGCGGGCCGCCCGCCGCGCCGCCGCGCTCACCCTGGCCGAAGCCAGCTACGCGGCCGAGCTGCCTTTTTTGCAGCGATTGCCGGCTAGCCGCGTGCTGGTGCTCGAAAACAAGTATCAGCCGGCCCCCGGTGAGCAATTGCCCCGCACTCCGCGCCCGCGGCCGGCGCCCACCGAGCCCATTCGGCTGCTGTTTTCCGGCACTATCTCCGAGCTGAATGGCGTGCGCGAAGCTATCGCGCTGGCTGGTAGCTTAAGGAAAACTTGGCCCGGCGGGGCGGAGCTGACCATTATCGGCTTTTGCCAGCAACCCGAACTATTAAGCCAGTTGCAGCTACTGATTAAGCAGCTGACGGCTAGCGGCAGCTTGTTTATTACGCTGGAAGGCGGGGCCGCGCTGGTGCCCCACGCGCGCATCGTGGCCGCGATGAGCCAGGCTCACCTGGGGCTGCTACCCTACCGGCCCCATGCCAGCACCGAGCGCTGCCGGCCCACCAAGCTCTTTGAGTACCTCGCCCACGGCTTGCCTATGCTGGTGCCTGATAATCCCTTGTGGACTAGCCTAGTGCAGGAGTTCAGAGCGGGCCTCAGGGTCGATTTTGCAGCCCCCGACCAAGCGGCGGCGGCCGTGGCCGCCGCCCTGCCTGCGACGCATTTTTACCCGGCCGGCGTGCCCACCGAGACGGTACTGTGGGCTAGCGAAGGCAAAAAATTGCGGCATTTGCTGGAAAGCCTCGGGCTAGGCCCGACCTTTGCGGCCCCTTTCGCGTAGCCGGGTGGGTGCTGGCTGTTAAGCGGTCGGCACCGTTCGGGTAATTTTCTCTTACTTGCAGGCCGGTACCTGGTTGATATTCGTACCGTTGCGCTTCCCACCCACTCTTACGCTTCTTTCCCCAATGGCTTCTCCCACCACGCTGCGCCACGCCGAAATTGCCGGCGTAGGCCACTACGTCCCCGACCGCGTTGTTAAAAACGCCGACCTTGAACAGCTCATGGAAACCACCGATGCCTGGATTCAGGAGCGCACCGGCATCCAGGAGCGGCGCTGGTTTGAGGAAGGCAAGGACACCACCGCCGGCATGGGCGCCGAGGCGGCCCGCCGCGCCCTGGCCCAGGCCGGCCTCTCAGTCGATGACGTGCAGCTTATCGTATTTGCCACGCTCTCACCCGATTACTTCTTCCCCGGCTCGGGCGTGCTAATGCAGCGCGAGCTGGGTATGACGGGCAACGTGCCGGCCCTCGACGTGCGCAACCAGTGCTCGGGCTTTATCTACGGGCTGTCGGTGGCCGACCAGTTTGTGCGCACCGGCATGTACGATACAGTGCTCGTAGTGGGCTCCGAAATTCACTCCTCGGGCCTCGACAAAAGCACGCGCGGCCGGGCCGTGTCGGTCATTTTCGGCGATGGCGCAGGCGCCGTGGTGCTATGCCCCGCCCGCACCGAGGGCAATGGCATCCTGAGCACGCACCTGCACGCGCAGGGCGAGTTTGCCGAAGAGCTGATTGTGAAGGAGCCCGGCTCGAACCGCGAGGGCCGCGTGGACTATGCCATTGCCAATGAGCAGGATATGTACCCGTATATGAACGGCCAGAACGTGTTTAAGCACGCCGTGGTGCGTTTTCCGCAGGTTATTAAAGAGGCGCTCGACCAGAACAATTACCAGCCGGCCGACATCGACCTGCTCATTCCGCACCAGGCCAACCTGCGCATCACGCAGTATGTGCAGCAGAAAATGGGGCTAGCCGACGACAAAGTTTTTAGCAACATTCAGCGCTACGGCAACACCACCGCCGCCAGCATTCCGATTGCCCTGAGCGAGGCCGTGCAGCAAGGCCGCATCAAGCGCGGTGACCTCGTGTGCCTGGCCGCATTCGGCTCGGGCTTCACCTGGGCCTCGGCCCTGATTAAATGGTAAGTGTTGAATGTTGAGTGTTGAATAATTTTTCGTTGCGCTTATGTCGTAGCCTTGGATGAAAAGTGAGAATTTGATTGCTGACCGCAGCTTTGCTTTTGCGCTGCGCATTATCGAAGTTTACAAGCTTCTAGCTGCTGAGCGCGAATACGTATTATCCAAACAACTGCTTCGCAGTGGCACGAGTACCGGCGCTAACATTGCGGAAGCCAATGCGGCCGTATCCAAGCGAGAGTTTGCCGCTAAAATGGCTATTTCTTTTAAGGAGGCCCGAGAAACTCGCTATTGGTTAAAGCTTATTGCCAAGGGTGGTCTTACCCAGCACGACCTTCGGGCCGAGATTCAGGGAGTTGAACAGCTCCTCAATATGCTCACGGCTATCGTTAAAACCACTCAGGCCAGCTTAGGATGACTAATTCAACATCCAACACTCAGCATTCAAAATTTCCGAGCCACACCGAGGAAAATTACCTGAAAACCATCTACAAGCTGGCCGAGGCCGAACCGGGGCAGGATGTGAGCACCAACCGCATTGCGGCGGCGCTGGCCACCCGCGCCGCCTCGGTGACGGATATGCTGCGCCGCCTGGCGGAGAAGGAACTGCTTGAATACGAGAAATACCGGGGCGTGCGTCTCACGCCCGAGGGCCGCCGGCTAGCCCTGCTCACGGTGCGCAAGCACCGGCTGTGGGAGGTATTTCTGGTGCAGCAGCTCGGCTTTGCCTGGGATGAGGTGCACGACGTGGCCGAGGAGCTGGAGCACGTGCAGTCGCCGCTGCTCATGCGCCGGCTCGATGCCTTTCTGAATTTCCCGACCCTCGACCCGCACGGCGACCCTATTCCGGCCGAAGACGGCGCCATGCGCCGCCCGGCCCACCGCCTGCTCACCGACCTGGCGGTGGGCGAGTGCGGCACCCTAGCGGCCGTGCGCAACACCTCGGCGCCCTTTCTGCAATACCTCGACAAGGTGGGCCTGCCGCTGGGCGCCCAGGTGCGGGTACTGGAGAAAATTGTATTTGATAACTCGCTGGAAGTGTGCATCAACAGCGAGCGCACGGTCGTCATCTCGGCCGAAGTGGGGCGCAATTTGTTTACTGCCTGATGTCGCCGCTCGCTCATTCTGATACCATCGTGGCCCTTTCGACGCCGCCCGGCGCGGGGGCGCTGGCCGTGGTGCGCCTGTCGGGGCCGGAGGCGGTCAGCATTACCCAATCGCTGTTTTCGAAGAAAAACCTGGCTAGCCAGCCGGGCCATACCCTGCACTACGGCACGCTGCGCGAGCCGGGCAGCGGCGAGATGCTCGATGAGGTAGTGGTGGCGCTCTACCGCGGGCCGCGCTCCTACACCCGCGAGGACGTAGTGGAGATTTCGGGCCACGGCTCCGACTTTATCGTGCGCCAGCTATTGGCCGCACTGCTGCGGCAGGGTGCCCGGCTGGCTGAGGCTGGCGAATTTACGAAGCGCGCTTTCCTCAACGGCGCGCTCGACCTGGCCCAGGCCGAAGCCGTGGCCGACCTCATTGCGGCCGACTCAACCCTGAGCCACCAGGTAGCGCTTAACCAGCTGCGCGGCGGCTTTTCGGATGAGCTGCGCGGCTTGCGGGCGCAGCTCGTGCAGTTTGCGGCCCTGCTGGAATTAGAGCTGGATTTTGGGGAGGAAGACGTGGAATTTGCCGACCGCACGGGGCTAGCCCGGCTGCTGGCCGAGGTGCAGGGCGTGGTGCGCGGGCTGCTGCGCTCGTTTGAGCTGGGCAACGTGATTAAGAACGGCATCACCACCGTGATTGCCGGGCGGCCTAACGCCGGCAAATCGACCTTACTCAACGCGCTGCTGCGTGAGGAGCGGGCCATCGTATCGGCCATTCCGGGCACTACGCGCGATTTTATTGAGGATGAAGTGAGTATCGACGGCCTGCGCTTTCGCTTCGTGGATACGGCCGGCCTGCGCAACAACCCCGCCGACGAGGTCGAGGCCATCGGCGTGCGCCGCACCCGCGAGCGCATCGGCCAGGCCGCGCTGCTGCTGTATCTTTTCGACCTCACTGAACTGACCCCTGGCGAGGTGCAGGCCGACATCGCGGAACTGACGGCCGCGCTGCCCAAGCTGGCCGTGCTGGCCGTGGGCAACAAGCGCGACCTGGCCAGCCCGGCGCAGCTGGCGCCTTTTCGGGCGCTCACCGGCGAAAACCAAACCGTAGTAATTATTTCGGCCGGCCAGCGCGCAGGTCTCGACGAGCTGCAAGCGGCTTTGCTGGCCCAGGTGCGCGGGGCGGGGCTAGCCAACACCGGCTCGGCCACCATCGTCACCAACGTGCGCCACGCCCGGGCGCTTGAAGAGGCGCTAGGCTACCTGCGGGCAGTGGCGCAAGGGCTAGCCGAGGGCCGGGGCACCGAGCTGCTGGCCGCCGACCTGCGCCACGCCCTGGCTGCGCTCGGGTCGATAACGGGCGAAATTTCCTCCGATGACCTGCTGACGAGCATCTTCACGCAGTTCTGCATCGGGAAATAATGAGCTAGCCTGATAATCCGCGCAAACGTTCTCACCAGGCTTTGTGGGCCAAACTGTGATACTTAGCGAAACCTGCACCGGCTTAGTGTTGTAGTACAGCTGGCGTGCGCCAAGCAAAAACTTTCGGACTTACCGCGTGGGCCGTAGCTTCGCGCCTTCAACAGGCGGCTACCTCAATCCCCTATCCTACCCATCCAATGGCAGAAACTGCTGAACTTAACCTACCGGGCGGCCAGTCCATTAGCCTGCCCATCTTTGAGGGCACCGAGCACGAAAAGGCCTTTGACATTGGCAAGCTGCGCGACCAGACGGGCTACGTAACGCTCGATTCGGGCTACAAAAACACCGGCGCTACCAAAAGCGCCATTACGTTTCTCGACGGTGAGGAAGGCATTTTGCGCTACCGGGGCTACCCGATTGAGCAGCTGGCCGAAAAATCGAGCTTCCTGGAAGTAGCCTACCTGCTGATTTATGGCAAGCTGCCCACCGAGGCCGAGCTAAAAGATTTTAGCGGCCACATCACCAAGCACACGCTGGTGCACGAGGATATGCGGAAGATTTTCGACGGCTTCCCCAGCGCCACGCACCCCATGGCCATCCTCAGCAGCCTCACCTGCGCGCTCACCGGCTTCTACCCCGACAGCCTCAACCCCAACCAAAGCGCGGCCGATATCGACCTGACCATCGTGCGCCTCATGGCCAAGATGAGCACCATCGCCGCCTGGACGTACAAGAACTCAGTAGGCCACCCGCTGAACTACCCGCGCAACGACCTCGACTACTGCGCCAATTTTCTGTACATGATGTTCAGCTTCCCGACTGAGAAGTATGAAATCAACCCGGTGGTAGTGAATGCGCTGAATAAGCTGCTCATCCTGCACGCCGACCACGAGCAGAACTGCTCGACCAGCACCGTGCGCCTCGTGGGCTCGGCCAATGCCAGCCTCTACGGCTCGGTATCGGCGGGCATCAACGCGCTGTGGGGCCCGCTGCACGGCGGCGCCAACCAGGAGGTGATTGAGATGCTCGAAGCCATCGAAAAGGATGGCGGCGACACCAGCAAGTTCATCGCCAAGGCCAAGGACAAGAACGACCCGTTCCGCCTCATGGGCTTCGGCCACCGCGTGTATAAGAACTTTGACCCGCGCGCCAAAATCATTAAAGTAGCCGCCGACCAGGTGCTGCAGGCACTCGGTATGCAAGACAGCCCGCTGCTGAAAATAGCGCAGGAGCTGGAGCAGGCCGCCCTCACCGACCAGTACTTCATCGACCGCAAGCTGTACCCGAACGTAGACTTCTACTCCGGCATCATCTACAAGGCGCTGGGTATTCCGACCGAGATGTTTACGGTGATGTTTGCCCTGGGCCGTCTGCCCGGCTGGATTGCCCAGTGGAAAGAGATGCGCGAAAATAAAGAGCCCATCGGCCGCCCCGCCAGATTTACGTCGGCGAAACCGAGCGCGACTACGTCGGCATCGGCGAGCGCGCCTAAGCGGCTAGCCCTAGTTTGCTTACCCCTAATTGTCAGTCTGCCATTTGGTAGGCTGCCTTTTTTTGGCCCCTGCCCTACCCTGGTAGCTCGCGCTTGAGCGTGATGAGCAAGCCCCGCGCCTGGTTGTGAGTGAAAATGGTATCAACCACCGACACGACTTCCCAGCCTTGGCTACCTAGCTGGTTAAGCCGGTTCGTTAGCTCCTGATAATCGATGCCGCTGAAAAACCCACTAGTTGTGTCCAGCAGCCGGTATTCAAATGTTCGCATGAGAAATAAGTTGGTTTCAGTGGCCGCCGACGCAGACAGTGCCTACATCGGCGGCGACCGAAATTTATTACGCCTTAGAGGCGGTGGGCCGTCATGTTAGCCCGCAACTGTTGGTAAGCCACGCGCTGGTCCGGGTACAGCAGGTCGTTGAGGGCCTGCTCGTAGTTGAGCTGAGCGGCTGCTAGCTGGGTATCGCGGTCAGCAACGGGCGCGCCTACCAGCGACATTTCCAGCTCGCGGCGCTCATTGAGGTATTGCAAGTGCAGGCGCTTGATGCGCAGGTACTGGCCCTCGTTGAGGTGAATGCGGTGGGCCAGCGCTTGGGTGAGCGTGGTGGCCCGCACCTGTATCGACTTGGGGTATTCCTCGCTGGGCTTTTTGGCGGCGGGCTTCCGGGCGGCCGGGGCGTGCGCAAGGCTAGCCGTGAGGCAGGCGGCAACAATGAGGTGGTGCATGGGTAAAAAAGTTTGAGGGTGAAAAAATGACGGGTACACGGCGCCAGGGTATCGCGGCAGATAGCGGCGGAGCTTGGAACTGTCCCAAACCTACGCGAATTTTCTGCGTAGGATAAAACCTCGTCATTTTAGCACTTTTTTAATTGATAAATTTTTCAACAAACTCGTAACCTACTCATTTTTTGGATATTATTTTAAACTAAAAAAGCTGCGCTTAATCTAAAAAAAATGCCCGCACTTCGGCGGGCACTACACTTTATTTGAAAAGTCCTACACTATTTTGACTTTTCTCAAGCCTTGCTTTAAGCAAAATTGGCGGATTTCGTTCGCTGTCCCATGCACTTAAAGCTTTGCTTTAAGCCAGGCTTTTACAGGACTCGCAGTTCAATTCGGCGGTTTTGAGCGCGGTGCGCCTCTGAATCGTTGGCGACGACGGGCTTGGTTTCACCGTAGCCGTGGGCGCGCAGGCGGCTGGCGGGTACGCTGTGGGCGCTGAGGTAGCTGAGCACCGCCTGGGCGCGGCGCTGCGAAAGGCTGAGGTTGGCGGCGGGCGTGCCCACGTTGTCGGTGTGGCCCGCTACTTCCACGCGCAGGCTAGGGTCTTGGCGGAGGAACTCGACGAGGCGGTCGAGTTCGGTGCGCGAGCGCGGCTTAAGCGTAGCCTGGTTGGAATCGAAAAACAGGTTATTCAACACCGCGCTGCGGCCGCTTTTGGCGGGGTCGAGGTAGATATCGAGCGTGAGCGGGTCAAATTTCTGCCGGTTGGAATAGTCAAAGTTCAGGCTCTTGAGCAGGTAGCCGGGCGCGCTGGCATACATGGCGTAGGCCCGGCCCTCGTTGAGCACGGCCGTATACTCGCCATTCTCAGCATCTGAGTACACCTGCTGGGTGAGCGTGTTGGTATTGAGGTCGAAGAGCTGCACCATCGCGTTGAGCGGCTTCTTGGTCACGGCATCGAATACCCGACCCTGGGTGTAGGTGCTGGTTTCGCGAGCGCGCACGCTAGCCGGCACCTCGGTGCCGTAGATGCGGATGCCGGGCAGCATACCGGGCGGGTCGCCGGGCTTAGGCGGGTCGGTGCGGGTGTAGTAGGCGCGCTTGTTGTCGGAAGAAATGAACAGCGAGGCCTCGTTGGCAAAGGTGTTAAACGGGTAGCCCAGGTTGCGGGGAGTGCCCCACTGGCCTTTGGCATCGAGCTCGGAGCGGAAGATGTCGCTGCTGCCCAGGCCCACCAGGCCATTAGTGGCGTAGTAGAGCGTGGTGCCGCTGGCGTGGATGAACGGCGCCAGGTCGTCGCCGGGCGTGTTGATGGGCGCGCCCACGTTGCGCGCCTGCGTCCAGGTGCCATCGGGGCCCACGGTGCTCACGTAGATGTCGTAGCCGCCGAGTCCACCGCCGCGCTGCGACGAAAAGTAGAGCGTGCGCCCGTCGGCCGAGAGCGAGGGCTGCGAGTCCCAGGCCTTGGAATTGACTAGGAGGCCGAGGTTGCGCGGGGCCGTCCACTGGCTGCCGCGCCGGTGCGAAATGTAGAGGTCGCAGTCGCCCACGCCGCCGGCCCGGCCGCAGCCAGTGAAAACCAGTGTGTTGCCATCGCCCGAAATGGTGGCCGTGCCCTCATTCTCGCGCGAGTTGATATTGGGCGAAATCGACTGCGGCACCCCAAACGTGCCATCGGCCGCCACGGTGCTGATAAAGACGTCCTCATTTTCCTGGTAGTGCTTCTCAGGGCTGCGCTGCACCGTGAAAATGAGCGACTTGCTATCGGCCGTGAGCACCGGAAAATACTGGTCGCGGAACTGGTTGAGCGGTGCCGGCAGCAGCTCGGGGGCCGGGCCGGTGGGGTGCGCCATGGCCTCGGCCGCAAAGTCGCAGTTTTGCAGCTGCAGCTTGGCCTGCGCCACCTGAGCTTTGTTGGTAGGGTTGGTGGCCAGGTAGTTAGTATACGCCGTGCGCACGGCCGGGTAGTCGCCCACTTCCATCGCTAGCTTGCCCAGGAGCAGGTAGTCGCCGGCGCGCGCCGGCTCGACGGGCATCTTACTCAGGCCCAGCTTGTAGGCCTGCAAGGCGTTGGGATGGTCGCCGAGGGTCACGAGCAGCGAGGCCTTGCGCAGGTAGGGGTCGCCATAATCAGGGTACTTGTCGATGAGCTGCTGCCACACCAGCAGCGCCTGCTGCGGCTGGCGGTCCTTAAAATACAGGTTTTGAGCCTTTTCATAGAGGCTGCGCGCCTTGCTATCGGTGATGCTGGCGGGCACTTGCTGGGCTAGGGTGGGCGCGGCGGCCAGCCAAAGCAGCAGGCCGGAAGAGAGCAGAAGTTTGGAGAGCATGGAAAAATGCCGGGTGGAAAACGGCCCGCAGGCGCAATGGGCGGCAAGCGTACTAAACGGCGCGGGGCCGCGACCGTTCAGTTAAAGTATAGCCTGGAACGGCAAAAAGCCCCGGTTTCGTGCCGAAACCGGGGCTTTTTGCCGTATCTCCTACCTTTTACCAGCATAGTACCGCACCTAGGCCTACGGAATGTCGAGGTACTTGTGAGTCTGCAGCGACACCTGCCAGCGCGGGTTGGCCTTCACGTAGTCGATGAGGGCGGGCGTCATGCGGGCGGCGCGGCTCCACTCGGGCTGCAGGTAGAGGCGCGTGGTGCTGGGCACCAGGGCGGCGTGCTCCTCGGCCCACTTAAAGTCGCTGTCGTTGAAGACGATGATTTTCAGCTCATCGGCGCGGGCCAGCACCTCGGGCAGCGGCGCCTTAAACTTTTTGGGCGACACGCATAGCCAGTCCCAGCTGCCCGAGAGCGGGTGGGCGCCGCTGGTTTCAATCCAGGTTTGAAAGCCGGCGGCCTGCAACGCGCTGGTGAGCGGGCCGCAGTTGTGCATCAAGGGCTCGCCGCCGGTGATGACGACGTGGCGGCCGGGGTGCTGGCTAGCCGCCGCCACCAGGTCGGCCACGGCCTGGCGGGGGTGCGCGTCGGCATCCCACGACGCCTTCACGTCGCACCACACGCAGCCTACATCGCAGCCGCCCAAACGAATAAAGTACGCCGCCCGACCAGTGTTAAATCCTTCGCCCTGAATAGTATAGAACTGCTCCATTACAGGAAGAATCGAACCTGATTCGGACGATTGAATAACGGGCAGCGGGGCTAGCAAATCGGATATAGTAGACATAAGCAAACAAAAAAACGGGCGCGACTCACGTCAACGCCCGAGGCGCGACCGGGGACTCCGGTCACTCAAATTTACGCAAGGAAAACAGTAGCGCGAGCTTTGTAGTTCGCGGCCCCGCGCCGCTAGGGTAGTTCTGGGCTACGAACTACAAAGTTCGCGCTACTACTTTGGATACACCGTGCCCTTGGCGGCGCGCAGCGTGTTTAGCAGCAGCATGGCGATGGTCATGGGACCTACGCCGCCGGGCACGGGCGTGATGCGCGAGGCTAGCGGCGCCACTTCGGCAAAGTTGACGTCGCCCTTCAGGCTGAAGCCGCTCTTCTTATTGGCATCCGTCACGCGGGTCGTGCCCACGTCAATCACTACCGCACCGGGCTTCACCATGTCGGCCGTCACGAACTCAGGCCGGCCGATAGCGGCCACAATGATGTCGGCCTGACGCACAATCTCGGGCAGGTTTTTGGTGCGCGAATGACATAAAGTAACGGTGCAATTAGCCGTTTCCAAATTCTTGGCTAGCAAGATGCTAACTGGAGTACCCACAATGTTGCTGCGACCGATAACCACGCAATGTTGACCGCTGGTTTTGATGCCCTGGCGGGCCATCAGCTCCACGATGCCGGAGGGCGTGGCGGGCAGCAGCGCGGGCAGCCCGGCCACCATACGGCCCAGGTTCATGGGGTGAAAGCCGTCCACGTCCTTCTCGGGCCGGATAGCTTCGATGACCTTCTCCGGGTCAATGTGCTTAGGCAACGGCAGCTGCACGATGAAGCCGTCAATGGCATCATCTTCATTCAGGGCCGCTACCTGGGCTAGCAGGTCGGCCTCGGAAATGTCATCCTCGAAGCGCAGCAGGGTACTATCGTAGCCTACGCGCTCGCAGGCCAGCACCTTGTTGCGCACGTAGGTTTCGGAGCCCCCGTCGTGGCCTACCAGAATGGCGGCGAGGTGCGGCACCTTACGGCCGGCGGCCTTCAGGGCTTCGACCTCGGCGGCGATTTCAACTTTGATGTCCTCGGCAGTTTGCTTGCCGTCGATGAGGTGGGGAGTGGTGTCGGGCATGAGTGAATATGGAGAAAATAATGAGTAGGTAGTAGCACGAACTTTATAATTCGCGACTTGAAACGACCACAGCGGCGCGGGGCCGCGAACTACAAAGTTCGCGCTACCACCTAGCGCATGGCAATGCCGGCCTGGGTGAGGCGGTGGTAGATGCCGGCCAGCAGCTCGCTCTTGAGGGCTTCTTCCTGGCGAATGTTATTTATCCAAAACAACGCTTTGAGGTCGTAGCCGGTGGTGGCGACGTTGTTGAGCAGTATTTCAGGGGCGATTTTGTGGAGCGTATTGGGGTTGTTGAGGATTTCCTCGCTAATGAGGCGGCGGGCTTCGTCGAGGTCGATGTCGGGGGCCAGGTTGAGAGCCAGCTCGGTGCGGATGTGGTTGTTGCTGAGCGTCCAGTTAATGACGTGGTTCGAGAGCAGGTCGCCATTGGGCAAGATAATTTCGGAGCCGGCCTGCGAGATGAGCTTACTGGCCCGGATACCGATGTCTTTCACGCGGCCGGTCTGGCCCTTCACTTCGATGTAGTCGCCCACCTGAAACGGCCGCTCGAAGATGAGAATAACGCCCGATACGAGGTTGTTGATAATATTCTGTAAGCCCAGGCCGATACCCACGCCCAGGGCGCCGAGCACAATGGCAATTTTATCGACCGGCAGGCCCGAAGCCAGCGTAGCCAGAAAGATGCCCACCGCCAGAATGGCTAGGCGGATGGCCACCATCCAGGAGCCCTTGCGGTCGGTATCGACGCTAAACTCGTCGTCGGTTTCACCAAAGAAGTAGCCCACGTACTTCTGGAGCTGGATAGTAAGGAAGATAATACCCACGAACAGCAGCACGCTGCCCAGCGTGAAAACGGTGCTGCCCAGCTTGTGCGGCGCCGTGAGCGCGCTGCCAATGACGCGGTAAAAGAGATTATAGAGGTTGAGGTTGGTGGTGAACAGCATCAGCCAGAGCACACTCACTACGGCGGTGAGGCTCTTGCGCAGGCCGCTTTCCATCTTGCCGAAGCCTAGCCGACCATTGAGGCCGCCCGCCTGCCGGCTGCGCTGCACTTGCAAATAAAACGCCTCCGTGACGATGCGCACGAAGGCCGACAGCGCCACCACCTGGGTGAGGCCGAAGATGGCCGTGGTGGTGAACATCTTGGCCAGGCTCACGCGCCCGTAAGCGTTAGCCAGCAGGGCCAGCCCGTTCAGGCCCACGAAGAGCAGCGCCACCGGCTTCACAAAGCCCGCTAGCACCCGGTGCGCCCGCAGGTACTGCCCGAAGCGGTAGCCCAGCGCCACCGCGCCCGCATTGAGCAGCAGCATGGCCCAGCGCGCGCCGAGCCCCGGCGCTCGCTGGGCATAGGTGAAGTTGAGCACGAAGAAGGCCCCCACAATGGCTAGCCAGTACCAGAACAGCGGCCGTGGCCAGCTGCGCCAGCCCAGGGCCGTGAGCGTGAGCAGCAGTAGCACCTGCAACAAGTCGGTATAAGTAGCGGGGGGCTGGAGGTCGAGGAAGGGGGCCAGGCTGAAGACAACCAGCAGCGCGGCAGCCACCGGTACCGGCCGCAGGTAGTGCAGCCGGTGGTCGGTGAGCACCAGCGTGGCGGCGGGCACGGTACCGCTGCCACTCTCGGCCGCCGCCCGGCGCAGAAAGCGAAAATTGCGAAACACCCAGCCGAAGAAGCCACCGGCTACCACCACCATCCACACCCAGTAGTCCCAGTGCTCGGTAAAGTAGTAGCCCACCAGCGAGCGCTGGGCGGCATACGACTGGCGCACCAGGGCACTCGTTTGGTCATCGGCCACGATGCGACCGGGCTGCCACAGCGGCGGCAGCTCGGCCTGGCTATTGCGGCGGTTGAAGCGGCCCATCTGCTCGCGCACCACGTCTTGCAGTTCCAGGCCCAGGATATAGCTCTCCGACACCCGCGTCTGGAAGCCCGTCACGGTGTGGCGGCGGCTAGCCAGTAGCTGGGTGGCCCGGTCTTGCTTGGTGCGCAGGCGGGCCAGCGCCCGGGCGATGGCCGGGGTAGCGGCGGGCTGGGCCGTGGTGGGGGCTAGCTGGGTGGTGAGCGTATCGAGCCGCGCCTGAGTGGTGGCGAGCTGCTGGCTGCTAATGGCCAGGTCGGTGCGCCAGGCGCCGAGCTGCTCCTGCATATCGGCCAGCAGCACGCGGTACATCTGGAGCTGCTTCACGTCCACCACGTTGCCGTACTGGTCGAGGTTCTGGCTAATAGTTTCGAGGTTTTCCTCTATCTGCGGCAGGTCGTCACTCAGGTCCTGCATGTCGGCCCCGCGGCGGGCCGCCCCGTTGATGCGGCTCAGAGTGAAATAAGCTTTTTCGATGCGGCGCGCCAGTGAGTCGGGCAGCAGGGGCGCGGCCGGCCGGGCTTTGGCTTGGGCAGTGGCTTTAGGCGGCGCTTGCCCTGCTGCCACTTCCAGCAGGCTTAGTGGTAAGCATAATAGCACCAGCCAACCACGCAAAGTAAAAACTGCTAAACGCATTCAGGAATTTCAGGTGGTATAGTATCTTGGCCACTAGTATTAGCCGCCTTTTTATTTTCTATGAAGCACTATTTTACAGTTTTAAGAAAATATGCAAGTGTCGAGGGGCGAGCTAGCCGGGCTGAGTACTGGAATTTCTTACTTTTCAATTATACCGTGTCAGTTATTTTGGCTACTGTCGAAGCTCGAATGCATCCCAATTTCATTGTGATAACCTACGCAGTAGCCACGCTCTTGCCGGGCCTGGCCGTTGGGATGAGACGAATGCACGACGTAGGTAAATACGGTATTTATTTCCTGATTCCGCTTTACAACCTGATTCTGGCCTGTTTCGCAGGTACTAAAGGCCCCAATGTTTATGGCCTTAACCCTAAGCCCTAGTAGTATCAGTTTATCCGCCAAAAAAGGCCGGCTCCTTCACAGAAGCCGGCCTTTTTATCATCAGTCAATCTTAAGCACCGCCAGAAACGCTTCCTGCGGAATTTCGACGGAGCCCACTGAGCGCATCCGCTTCTTGCCTTCCTTCTGCTTTTCGAGCAGCTTGCGCTTGCGGCTGATGTCGCCGCCGTAGCACTTGGCAATCACGTTTTTGCGCAGGGCCTTCACGGTTTCGCGGGCGATAATTTTCTGGCCGATAGAGGCCTGGATGGCGATGTCGAACATCTGGCGGGGCAGCAGCTCGCGCAATTTCTCGCAGAGGCGGCGGCCCCACTCGTAGCTTTTCGAGCGGTGCACGATGGCCGAGAGGGCATCTACCTTCTCGCCATTCAGCATTACGTCGAGCTTCACCATATCCGACTCGCGGTAGCCAATCAGCTCGTAGTCGAGCGAGGCGTAGCCGCGGCTGATGGTTTTGAGCTTGTCGAAGAAGTCGAATACGATTTCCGACAGCGGCAGCTCGAAGTTCATTTCCACGCGCTCCGAGGTCAGATACGACTGGCCCTTGATGATACCGCGCTTCTCCATGCAGAGCGTGATAATCGGGCCCACGTACTCCGAGGCGGTGATAATCTGCGCTTTAATGTAGGGTTCTTCGATGAGCTTAATCAAATTCGGCTCCGGCATTTCGGAGGGCGCGTTAATGACGAGCTGCTGGTCCTTGGTGCCGATGGCGTGAAACTGCACGCTCGGCACGGTGGTAATCACCGTCATGTTGAACTCGCGCTCCAGGCGCTCCTGCACGATTTCCATGTGCAGCATACCGAGGAAGCCGCAGCGGAAACCAAACCCTAGCGCCACCGACGTTTCGGGCTCCCACACCAGCGAGGCGTCGTTGAGCTGCAGCTTTTCCATGCTGCTGCGCAGCTCTTCGTACTCGGTGGTATCGACCGGGTAGATGCCGGCGAATACCATCGGCTTCACGTCGGCAAAGCCCTGGATGGCTTCCGGCGTGGGGTTGCCCACGGTCGTAATCGTATCGCCCACTTTCACCTCACGCGCTTCCTTGATGCCCGAGATGAGGTAGCCCACGTTGCCGGCGCTCATTTCCTGGCGCGCCTCCTGGTTGAGCTTGAGCACGCCGATTTCATCGGCGCCGTACTCCTTGCCGGTGGCCATGAAGCGGAGCTTGTCGCCCTTGCGCATGGTGCCGTTCTTGATGCGGAACAAGACCTCAATACCGCGGTAGGAGTTGAACACCGAGTCGAAAATCAGCGCCTGCAGCGGCGCGTTTGGGTCGCCTACTGGCGCCGGAATGCGGTCGCAGATGGCATTCAGGATGTTTTCAATCCCGATACCGGCCTTGCCCGAGGCGTGGATAATATCCTCCGGCTTGCAGCCGATGAGGTCCACAATCTCGTCAGTCACCTCCTCCGGCATGGCGTGCGGGAGGTCGATTTTATTGAGTACCGGAATAATTTCCAGGTCGGCCCCGATGGCGAGGTACAGGTTGGAAATCGTTTGGGCCTCAATACCTTGCGAGGCATCCACGATGAGCAGAGCGCCCTCGCAGGCCGCGATGCTGCGGCTCACCTCGTAGCTGAAGTCAACGTGGCCGGGCGTGTCAATCAGGTTGAGCGTGTACACCTCCCCTTGTAGGGAAACTGCATCTGGATGGCGTGGCTCTTGATGGTGATGCCGCGCTCGCGCTCCAGGTCCATATTGTCGAGCAGCTGGGCCTGCATGTCGCGCTTGGCCACGGTGCTCGTGAACTCGAGGAGCCGGTCGGCCAGGGTGCTTTTGCCGTGGTCGATGTGGGCAATGATGCAAAAATTACGGATATTCTTCAACGGAGGGCGGTTTTATCGCAGCACGAAGATACGGCCAATTACTGGCAAGGCGTATTTCTGGGAGGAAGTTCACCCGCATTCCTTTTCCACCTGAAGCCCATTTTACTTCCGCTGCCTCCACCATTTATCAGGGTCGCATGTGGCCGGTTCGAGCTGCTGTTTCCACCTCCAAAATCTGTTATGCACTAGCCCATGCAATAGCGCTTTTTGGGCCGAAGTCGAACCGATAGCTTTGGCGCAGAAGCCGCGACTCCACCCCTAGCATTCTAGCCAGGTGCTTAGGCCGGCACCAAGCCAACTACCGCCCCGCGCTTGCGTACTGTCCTAGCCACAGGCTGGGAACAGGTTGTTTGGCACTCACCTTTCCAGCTCACATCCAATTTTATGGGTCTTACCCTCAAACAAGCGCAAGGCGTGTTGCAGGCCGCGCACGAAAAAGCCGTGGCTATGGGCGTCAAAATGAATATCGCCGTGGTAGACGCCGGCGCCAACCTGGTCGCCTTCATCCGCATGGACGATGCCTGGCTGGGCTCGCTCGACATTTCCATTAAGAAAGCCAAAACGGCCCGCTTCTTCGATATGCCCACCGGCGAACTCGGCAAGCTGTCGCAGCCCGGCGGCCCGCTCTTCAATATTGAGGTATCTAATGGCGGCCTCATTACCTTCCCCGGCGGCATTCCGCTCATGGGCGACGGCGGCCAGGTGATGGGCGCCATCGGCGTATCGGGCAGCACCGTAGAAGACGACCACACCGTGGCTGAAGCCGGCGTGGCTGGGTTGCCCCACCGCTAGGGTCCCGCTACAGCTTAATTGACTTGCAAAGCGCCGTTGGCCTCCTTTTCTGGGCTAGCGGCGCTTTCCGTTTTGCCAAGCCCGCTACTGTAACTTGCTACCTTACTACCATTGACCTATCCTATGAATCCGCTTTTTGCTGATGAGCCACTGGTGCTCAGCGACCCCTACCTGGGCCGCATGAGCGACGACGAGTTTTTCAACTTCTGCCAGTCGAACCGCAAGTGGCGCATCGAGCGCAACGCGGCGCACGATATTCTGCTTATGGCCCCTACCTACACCCTTACGGGCAAGCGCAACGCCCGCCTTCTTGGTCAACTCTATGCCTGGTGGGAAGAACATCAAGAAGTGGGCGAAATATTCGACTCCAACGCCGGTTTCACGCTACCTAACGGGGCCGTGCGCTCGCCCGACGCCTCGTGGGTTTCGGCCAGCCGCTGGCAGGCCCTGACGCCCGTGCAGCAGGAAAAATTTGCGGCCGTGTGCCCCGAGTTCGTAGTAGAGCTACGCTCTAAAACCGACTCGCTAAAGGTGCTGCTAGCCAAGCTGGAAGAATATCGCCAGAATGGCACCCGGCTAGGCTGGCTGCTCTCGTGTGATGATGAGAAAACGTATATTTTCCGTGCCGGGCAGGAAGGCTACGAAATGCTGGAAGGCTTTGAGCGCGAGCTCTCGGGCGAGGACGTGCTGCCGGGGCTGCGGGTAGATTTGCGGAAGCTGCGGTAGAAATACCTAACCAATAATACTTACGGCGAATGCTTTTTACTGTAGAAAAAAGAAGATTTTACACTACTGTTGCTAGTGACGTATCGACTCGAGACGGTTTGGGATGGGAACTACATGAGTACATTGATGAAAAGCAAATTTTACTGGTTGAATTATTTCGACATGACGATGCACAAAAAATCAGCTTCGCAACTTTTGAGGCCATTGACATTCCTTTCTAAGCACTAGAAATTTTGATAAATGATTTTAACACTACAGGAGGCAGATATTTCCTTACAGGCCCTGACGATACTTATCCTGAAACATTGTAACTCTTGTAATATACTGCGCTAGCGCCCCGGCCGACCCCGCCGGGGCTTTTTCGTACCTTTGGGTAGTTAAAAACTCTGCGCTTCCCGCTAGCCTCCGCCGGAAGCGGAGTGCCGCTCCGCTCTACACCCCTCCCCCATGCATCCCGCCCCAGTTGCCCCCTACAAGCCAAAAAACCACGTTCGCATTGTCACGGCCGCCGCGCTGTTTGATGGGCACGACGCGGCCATCAATATCATGCGCCGCATCATTCAGAGCAGCGGCGCCGAGGTTATTCACCTGGGGCACAACCGCTCGGTGCAGGAAATCGTGGACTGCGCTATTCAGGAAGATGCCCAGGCCATTGCCATTACCAGCTACCAGGGCGGGCACAACGAGTACTTCAAGTACATGTTTGACCTGCTGAAGGAGCGCGGCGCAGGCCACATCAAAATCTTCGGTGGCGGCGGCGGCGTGATTCTACCCTCCGAAATCGCGGAGCTGCAAGGCTACGGCATCACCCGCCTCTACTCGCCCGATGACGGCCGCTCGTTGGGCCTGCAAGGCATGATTAACGACTTGTTGGAAAAAAGCGATTTCCCGACGGGCCAGAAGCTGAACGGCGAAGTTAGCCATATAAAGGAGAAGGATGCCCGCAGCATCGGCCGCTTGATTTCGGCGGCCGAGAACTTCCCCGAGGAGTTTGAGCGCGTGAAAGGCCAATTGGTGGCGGAGTTTCAGCAGCAGGAAAGCGACAGTTCGCAGCTGCTGACGCCCGGCAGAACGCCGGGTGCCCCCATCCTGGGCATCACCGGCACGGGCGGCGCGGGCAAGTCGTCGCTGGTCGATGAGTTGGTGCGGCGCTTTTTGCTCGACTTCCCGGAGAAGACCCTGGCCATCATTTCGGTGGACCCCAGCAAGCGCAAAACCGGCGGTGCGCTGCTCGGCGACCGCATCCGGATGAACGCCATCAACTCGCCTAGGGTGTACATGCGCTCGCTGGCCACCCGCCAGAGCAACCTCGCGCTCAGCCGCTACGTGCAGGACGCGGTGGATGTGGTGAAGGCTGCCGACTTCGACCTGATTATTCTGGAAACCAGCGGCATCGGCCAGTCCGACACTGAAATCATCGAGCACTCCGACGTGAGCCTCTACGTGATGACGCCCGAGTACGGCGCGGCCACGCAGCTCGAAAAGATTGACATGCTGGACTTTGCCGATGTCATCGCGCTCAACAAGTTCGACAAGCGCGGCGGCCTCGACGCCCTGCGCGACGTGCGCAAGCAGTACCAGCGCAACCACCAACGCTGGGATTCGCCGCTCGATGAAATGCCAGTGTTTGGCACCATCGCCTCGCAGTTCAACGACCCCGGCATGAACCGGCTCTACCGGGCCATCCTCACTACGCTGGAGGAAAAGACGGGCGCGCAGTTCGCCTCGCACCTCGAAACCAGCGCCGAGCAGTCGGAAAAGGTCTACATCATTCCGCCTAACCGCACGCGCTACCTCTCCGAAATCGCGGAGAGCAACCGCGCCTACGACAAGCGCGTGGCCGAGCAGGTGAGCATGGCCGAAGTGGCCGGTGCGTTTGCCAAGCTAGAAGTGTACTACCGCGACGAGAAAAAGTCGTCGGACAGCATGGTGGGCGAGTTTGCCAAGGAGAAGGACAAGGCCCTGCGCCGCCTCGACGCCGACGCCCAGGCCATTCTGGAAAACTGGGAGGCTACCCTGCAAAACTACCGCAACCCCGAGTACGTGTACAAGGTGCGCGACAAGGAAATCCGGGTGCAGACGCACACTACGTCGCTCTCCGGCAATGAGATACCGAAAGTGGCCGTGCCGCGCTACCTAGGCTGGGGCGACCGCCTGCGCTGGGCCATGCAGGAGAATTTCCCCGGCGAGTTTCCCTACACGGCGGGCGTGTTTCCGTTCAAGCGCGAGGGCGAAGACCCGACCCGCATGTTTGCGGGCGAGGGCGGGCCGGAGCGCACCAACCGGCGCTTCCACTACGTGAGCAAAGGCCTGCCCGCCAAGCGTTTGAGCACGGCTTTCGACTCGGTGACGCTCTACGGCGAAGACCCCGACCACCGGCCCGACATCTACGGCAAAATCGGCAACGCGGGCGTCAGCATCGCCTGCCTCGACGATGCCAAGAAGCTCTACTCAGGCTTCGACCTCTCGCACCCGGCCACCTCGGTGAGCATGACCATTAATGGCCCGGCGGCGACCCTAGCGGCGTTTTTCATGAACGCGGCCATCGACCAGAACTGCGAGAAGTACATCCACCAAAACGGCCTCGAAGCCGAGGTTGATGCCAAAATCGACCAGATTTTTGCTGCCAAGCAGCAGCCCCGCCCCCGCTACCAGGGCGAGCTGCCCGAGGGCAACAACGGCCTGGGGCTGCTGCTGCTCGGCGTGACCGGCGAAGACGTGCTGCCCGCCGACGTGTACCAGCAAATCAAGGCCACGACCCTGACCCAGGTGCGCGGCACCGTGCAGGCCGACATTCTGAAGGAAGACCAGGCCCAGAACACCTGCATTTTCAGCACCGAGTTTGCGCTGCGCCTGATGGGCGACGTGCAGGAGTATTTCATCACCGAGAAGGTGCGTAACTTCTACTCGGTCAGCATCTCGGGCTACCACATTGCCGAGGCGGGGGCCAACCCGATTACGCAGCTGGCACTCACGCTCTCCAATGGCTTCACTTTCGTGGAATACTACGTGAGCCGGGGCATGAACGTCAATGACTTCGCGCCCAACCTCTCGTTCTTCTTCTCCAACGGCATCGACCCCGAGTACGCCGTGATTGGGCGGGTGGCGCGCCGCATCTGGGCCAAGGCCATGAAGCTGAAGTACGGCGCCAACGCCCGCAGCCAGATGCTGAAGTACCACATCCAGACCTCGGGCCGCTCGCTGCACGCCCAGGAAATCGACTTCAACGACATCCGCACCACGTTGCAGGCGCTCTACGCCATCTACGACAACTGCAACTCGTTGCATACCAACGCCTACGACGAGGCCATCACGACCCCCACCGAGGAGAGCGTGCGCCGCGCTATGGCCATTCAGCTCATCATCAACCGCGAGCTGGGGCTAGCCAAAAACGAAAATCCGCTGCAAGGCTCCTTCATCATCGAGGAGCTGACCGACCTGGTCGAGGAAGCGGTGCTGCTCGAATTTGACCGCATCACGGAGCGCGGCGGCGTGCTCGGCGCCATGGAAACCATGTACCAGCGCGGCAAAATCCAGGAGGAAAGCCTGCACTACGAGATGCTGAAACACACCGGCGAATACCCGATTATCGGCGTCAATACCTTCCTCTCGTCCAAGGGCTCGCCCACGGTCATCCCGGCCGAAGTCATCCGCGCCACGGAGGAGGAAAAGCAGTACCAGATTACGATGCTCGAAGCCCTGCACGCCCGCAACGTCGCCGCTACCCCCGCCGCCCTGAAGCGCTTGCAGCAAATCGCCGTGCAGAATGGCAACCTCTTCGCCGAGCTAATGGAAACGGTGAAAACCTGCTCCCTAGGGCAGATTACGAATGCGCTGTTCGAGGTCGGCGGGCAGTACCGGCGCAATATGTAGGTTTCTAATGTCACTACTTTCATTAAATACTCTCGCAAGCAAAATCAAATGGACATATTTCTTAGCAAGGCAAAAGTCTCGAATGATTTTACCGCAGGCTTGCGAGAGTGTTTTTTCGATAATGATGAAGTTGTAATCTTCGACTTAAATTTATTTCATCGCTTTAAGCGAGTACATCATCTATACGACTCGATTGCAGTAGAAAAAGCACTTTCAAGGCCTGACTACGCACTTGTATTGCTATCATCAGCCTATGTAAAAGACGAGTGGTTGATGGCAGAACTCAATAGTCTATTTACGCTAGAGCAGAATCGTAAGACTCAGTTTGTTATTCCCATTCTAACAGATGATTTATCTGACGACGAGATACCTAGGTACCTTATCGATTCTAAATCGGATGTAGTAGATGTTCGCGATAAAACGAATCAAGAAGGTGTAGCTATAGTTGCAGGTTATATATCAAACTTAGCTCTCAATAACAGACGGGTTTTTATAGGTCATGGACGTTCACAAGCGTGGCACGGCCTAAAAGACTTACTCATTAACAGATTTCATCTTCCTTACGATGAATTTGGCAGAGAGCCAAGAGCGGGAATTAGCACTCAAGATGTTCTGATGACAATGCTAAACGGGGCAAAATTTGCTTTCCTAGTAATGACTGCGGAGGATGAACACGGAGACAACAAATTACACGCTCGCCAAAATGTGATTCACGAAATAGGTTTGTTCCAAGGGCGATTGGGTTTTGAAAAAGCTATTATTCTGCTTGAAGAAGGATGTGCAGAATTCAGCAATATTACTGGATTAACTTACATTCCTTTCCCAAAAGGAAATATCAAGGCTGTTTCCGAAGATATTTGGGCTGTTTTAAAAAGAGAGCGGTTAGCTTTTTAATCGTGCCCTAGCGTGATTTTAGGTGCATCCGTAATTTGTGCCTAGCTAGGAGATAGAGGTTGTACCTCCACTATCTCGCTAGCTACACACGGCGCCTAGGGTATCAAAATCAACTCTACAAAGCAAAAAGCGCTAGGTTCGCATAATGCGAACTTAGGGCTTACTTTTGGTGTAACAGCATGAAAGTACACCTGATAAAGCGCCAAACTGTGGAAGACTATGCAGCTGGCCACGCCCGCAGCCGGAGCGCCTTTGTGCTATGGCTCACGGCGTTGAAATACGCCGATTGGAACACGCCCGCCGATATTCAGCGCACGTTTGGCGCGGCCGACTTGCTGGGCAATGGTAGCAACCGCGTCGTGTTCGATATTGGCGGCAACCATTACCGCTTGATTGCGCGCTACGCTTTCGGGGCGCAGCAGGTGCACTTGTTCGTGTGCTGGCTTGGCACCCACGCCGAGTACGATAAGCTTTGCGCCAAGAATAATCAATACACTATCAGCGCCTACTAGCCTTATGCAAGCCCTACCCTACACCGTTATCAAAACCGCGTCGCAGTACCAGCAGTATTGCACCCGTCTGGAAGAATTAGCCACAGCCGCTGATGCCGCCACCCGGCAAGACGAGCTAGACCTCCTCACGCTGCTCATCGAAACCTGGGACCGTACGCACGCCACGCTTCCCGAGGCTGACCCCATCGAGTTGCTGCGCTCCCTGATGGCCGGCCAAGGCTTGCTAGCTAAGGATTTAGCAACCCTGCTCCAAGTAAGCAAGGGTACAATTTCAGATATCCTTAATCGGCGGCGCGGGTTATCGAAAGACGTTATTCGCCGCTTGGCTAGTCATTTTCAGGTAGCCCAGGAAGCCTTCAACCGGCCTTACGAACTAGCCGTGACGGCGGCACAGTTGCCGCGCGCAACTCACCTCATGTACAAAGGAGTTGGCGTAGCTGCGTAGTTGTTAAACTACCTGCTAACTCGACAGCGCCAGGCCCTGCGTGGAATTGGCCTGGGCGGGCAGTTCGGTACGCACCATCGGCTGCTGATGCAGGGAGCGCCAGTGCAGCGCGCCTAGGCCGAGGGCTAGCACGCCTTGCACCAACACCGTATTTTGCACGCCGATATGCTGGGCCGCTACCCCCACCAGCAGGCTACCTAGGGGCACCATGCCCGTGTAGGCCAGCACGTAGAAGCTGATGACCCGCCCGCGCATGGCGGGGTCGGCGGTGGTTTGCGGCAGGGTGTTGCTGATGGTGATTTGCGACATCAGCCGGACCTTACAGACCAGTGTTGGTAGGTAAGGGTACGTTGCTGGTGCTACCGGCTCGAATGGTATGCGTTAGCAAAAGCTGCGCCTGAACTCGCGCCAGTACCTTGTGAAAACTTCTTTACACTGCCATGAAAAAACTTCTACTCGCCACCGCTATTCTTAGCTGCCAAGCCGCCCAGGCGCAAAAGCTCTCTGCTGCTGAGCGCAAGGTCGTTGCCTCGGTGCAGCAGCACCTACCGCAGACCGAAAAGCTGCTGGAGCAAGTAGTGAACATCAACAGCGGCACGCTCAACGTGGCGGGTGTGCGCGCGGTAGGCACCATTTTTCAGAAAGAATTTGACGCGCTAGGGTTCAAAACGGAGTGGGTAGCCATGCCAGCCAGCATGCAGCGCGCGGGCCACCTGGTAGCCCAACATCAAGGCAAAAAGGGCAAGCGCCTCTTCCTGATTGGGCACCTCGACACGGTGTTTGAGCTGGATATGCCCTTTACCAGGTTCACCCGGCTCAACGACTCGACGGCCACCGGCCAGGGCGTGAACGACATGAAGGGCGGCGACGTGGTGATACTGGCCGCACTGCAGGCCCTAGCAGCCAATGGCTTGCTCAAGGATGCCAGCATCACGGCCTACTTCACCGGCGATGAGGAGCGCGGCGGCGAAGGCCCGGAAGCCCGCGCCGACTTTATTGCCCGGGCCAAGCAGGCGCAGGTAGCGCTAGCGTTCGAAAACGCCATCGACCGGCACACGGTGGCCACGGCCCGGCGTGGCAGCAGCAACTGGCAGCTGAAAACCTTCGGCACGGCGGCGCACTCGTCCACCATTTTTAAGCCGGCGGTGGGCTACGGCGCTATTTATGAGGTGGCCCGCATTCTCAATTCCTTCCGCGAAGCGCTGAGCCAGGAGCAATACCTGACGTTTAATCCCGGCCTCATCGTGGGTGGCTCGGAGGTAAACTATGAGGAGGCGAAAGCCCACGCGGAAGTGACCGGCAAAACCAACATTATTGCGCCCACGGCGGCAGTGGCGGGCGACTTGCGCTTCCTGACCGACGCCCAAAAAGAGGCGGCCCGCGCCAAAATGCGCGCCATTGTGGGGCAGAACCTGGCGGGTACCCACGCCGAAATTGCGTTTAGCGATGGCCTGCCTGGCATGGCCCTACCCCCGGCAACCAGCGGCTGGCCGCCCTGGCCGACCAGGCGAGCCGTGACCTGGGCTTTGGGCCGGTCGTGGCCGGCGACCCCGGCTCGCGCGGGGGCGGCGATATTGCGTACGTGGCGCAGTACCTCGACTGCCTCGATGGCCTGGGTGCGCCCGGCAAGGGCGCCCACGCCCCCGGCGAAACCATTAATTTGAAAGAGTTTCCGAAGCTGGTTGAGCGCACGGCGCTCATGATTTACCGGCTCACGCGGTAAGCGACTACTGGAACGGCCCGCACAGCACGCGGTTGACCCGAGCCAATGCTAGCCATTCCTTTTCTTTGTCTTATGCGCTTCCTTACCCACCTTGCCCTGGCCGCCCCGCTGGTACTGGCTAGCCCCGCCGCCTTTGCCCAAACCACCCCTAGCAGCGTCTGGAATAACAAGCAGTGCGCCGTAGTGCTGACTTACGACGATGCTATTGACGCCGACCTCGACCGCGTAGTGCCGGCCCTCGACTCGGCCAAGCTGCGCGGCACGTTTTATATCATTGGCTCGTCGCCGGTGGTGGCCAAGCGGCTGCCCGAGTGGCGCAAGGCCGCCCAGCGCGGCCACGAGCTTGGTAACCACGCCCTGATGCACCCCTGCGACGGCAGCCTGCCCGGCCGCAGCTTCGTGACGCCCGACAACGACCTGAGCAAGTATACCGTGAGCCGGGCGGTGGCCGAAATCAGGGCTAATAACACGCTGCTGCAAGCCATCGACGGCAAAATAAGCCGCACTTTTGCCTACCCTTGCGGCGATAGGCAGATTGGGGGCGTCAACTTCTACGACCAGCTCAAAGCCGATTTCGTGGCCGCCAGGGGCGTTACGGGCGGCCTGCAAACGGCCGCCCAAGTGGACCTGACCAACGTGGACTGCTACTCCATTAACGGGCAAGGTGCCAAGTACATGCTGGACCTGGTGAAGCAGGCACAGCAGGCGCACACGCTGCTGGTGTTTCTGTTTCACGGCGTAGGCGGCGGGCACGCGCTGAATGTGGACCTGGCCGCGCACCGCCAGCTGCTGCGCTACCTCAAGACGCACGAAAAGGATATTTACGTAGCCCCAATGGTAGAAGTAGCCGAGAAGATTCGTGCCTATCAGCAGGGGCTAGCGGGGCGCCGGTAAAGTAAACTTAGGCCGAAAACGCCTGTTTAGGGCACGTTACTTTTCCACTTCTGGCTAGCCTCATGTCTACCATCACCATTGCCCCCAACTCGGCCCAGCCGCTCACCGTTAATCGCCTCGGCTACGGTACCATGCGCCTCACCGGCCCCCAGATTTGGGGCGAGCCCGCCGACCGCCCGCAGGCACTCGAAATCCTGAAAACGGCCGTGGCCAACGGCGTTAACTTCCTCGACACGGCCGATTATTACGGCGACGACGTGACGAACCGCCTCATTTTTGAGGCACTGCATCCGTATTCGAAAGACCTGGTAATCTGCACCAAGGTGGGCGCCACGCGCCGGCCCGATGCCAGCTGGGTGCCCTTCAACACCCCCGAAAACCTGCGCACCAGCATCGAAAACAACCTGCGCACCCTCAAGCAAGAGCAGGTGCAGCTCGTGCACCTGCGGCTGATGGGCCACAGCACCGTGCCGCTGGCCGAGCAGCTCGGCGCCATGTTTGAGATGCAGAAAGAGGGCAAAATCCAGCACGTGGGCCTCAGCAACGTGACCCGCGAAGAGCTGGAAACCGGCCTGAAGATGGGCGAAATCGCCACCGTTGAGAATATGTACGGCTACGCCCAGCGCACCACCCTGCACGATGCCCACGGCGAAACCCGCGGCGGCGAGGAAGTGCTGGCTTTGTGCGAGCAGCACGGCATTCCGCTGGTGCCGTTCTTTTCGCTTATCCACGGCCTGCCCAAGGCGGGTGATAAGCTAGCCGCGCTGGCCCGCGAGCGCGGCGTATCGGAGGCCCAACTCAACATTGCCTGGCTGCTGCACAAGTCGCCGCTGCTGCTGCCCATCCCGGGCACGTCGTCGCTGGCCCACCTGCGCGAGAACCTGGCGGCGGCCGACATCCAGCTCAGCGCCGAGGACATGGCCTACCTGGGCTAGAAGACGCAGCAGGCCGGGCTTTTTAGCTGCCGCCAGGCTCATCCGCAGGTCGGGTTCAGGAAAAGCCACGAGGCCGGGCGCTAACTTGGCGGCCCAATGCCCGCCACCGCCACCCTGCTTTCCGAACTTATTACCCGCATCGCCGCGCTGCAATCGACCGGCGATGCGCACTACCTGCCGGGGCTTTTCCCGAGCCAGCGCCTGCAAAAATCCCTGCACTACCGGCGCGAAGACTCCAACGTGTTTTTCACGGCGGCCATCGTGTATACGCTGCAAGAGCTGAATGCCCGGCTGCCGGCAGCCGCCCAGGCGCAGGTAGCCGGCATTGTGGCCAAGGGCCGGGCCACCTACCCGCACTACCGCTGCCCCAACGGGCAGCCCACCTACAACTACTACCAGACCCAGCCGCGCAATCATTTCCCCAACGGCTACTTGCTGGGCCGCTTCCGGCAGTTTGCCACCCCCGACGACGTAGACAGCACCTCGCTGGTGTACCTCAGCGACCCTGGCCCGACTCACGACCCGGCCTGGCTGCACGCCAAGCTGCACGCCCACGCCAACACTACAATCGGCTGGGCCACCACGGGGCCAAAGGACTTCCGGCAACGCAAAATCTACTCGACCTGGTTTGGCAAGTACATGCCCATCGAGTTCGACGTCAGCACCTTATCAAACGCGCTGCTCTGGCATCGGCGCAATAGCCTGCCCCTGAATGAGTTTGACCGCGACAGCCTGGCGCTGATTGACTGGGTGATAACCTCGGGCGAATACCGGCGCGACCCGCTGGGCGCGTCGCCCTACTACGCCACGGCGCCGCTTATTGCCTACCACGCCGGGCGCCTGGCAGCCGAGGCACCCGAGCTGGCCGCCACCCGCGCCGCGCTGCTGCGCGACCTGCCGGCGCTACTGGCCGCCAGCCCGCATTTTATGGATAAGCTACTGCTAGCCACCACCCTACTCAGGCTCGGAGCAGCCGCCCCGCCGCTACTCGACGCCCGCTGGCCCTTGGCTGCGGTAGAGCAGCGCACGCGGGGGCTCGAATTCTGCATTGCGCCGCTGCTCAATTATTACCCGCCCACGCGCTGGCTGGCCCGCTGGCGCCTCAGCCACATTGCCTGGGAATGCCCCGCCTACTCGCTGGCCCTGGTGGCCGAGTACCTGGTGCTGGGGGGGCGCCAGGCGAGCTAGCCGCAGGGCTTTTGCGCGGGCCGAAGCCTTCTTATTTTAGCTGCATGAAACTTCTTTTTCGGCTGTATGGGCTGCCCGCGCTGCTGCTGGCCGGCCCCGCGGGGGCCCAATCGCTGGCCGGCGTGTGGCAGGGCGTGGAAGATGAACAAGATAAAAGCCACTACTGCCCCTCGGTGCTGCGCGTGCAGCAGCGCGCGGGCGCCGACCTGTTTGGCGTGCTCTACCAGGAAGATGGCAACTACCCCCGGGCCACGGTTACGTTTCAGATGGAAGGCACGCCTACGCCGGCCGGCCTGCGGCTGGTGCACGCCCGCAAGCTCAGCGAAACCGGGCGCACGCCGCTGCGCTACTGGTGCGAAGGGGCCATCCTCTTTACCTACGATGCCGCCCTGGAAAAGCTGACCGGCCGCGCCGACTACACGCCCTACGGCGAGTGCGACACCGGCGAGTTTACCCTGTATCGCGTCAAGCTGAAATCGGCCGCTACCGTGCCGGCCGGGGCGCTCACTACCCTGCGCGTATCGGGCCGCAACGTGCGCTGGTACGCCGACGCCGACCTGAAGCAGCTCGTCGCTAGCGGCAACAGCTACCCCACGCGCCTGACCAAAACCACCACCTTTTACCTCAAGCAAGGCTACTTCGCCACCGTCGAAAGCCCGACAGTTCCCATCACCATCCGGGTGAGCGGCAAGGCGCCGGCTGGCCCGCCGCTAGCCCGGCAGCCCGCGCCTACCCCGGCCCCCAGCCGCCCCGACACGCTGCGCCCCGTGCCTGCTTCACCCCTAGCCACAGTTCCCACCCCCGCGGCGGCCCCGCTGCCCGAGCTAGGGCCCGCGCCGGTGGTGCTACCCACGGTATTGTTTCGGGTGGGCACCGCCGAGCTGCTGCCCGAAGCCCGGCCGGCGCTCGACCAGCTCGCCGCCGCGCTGCACGCCCGCCCTGCGCTGCGCCTGCGCGTGGCCGGGCACACCGACCGCGTGGGCGAATCCTCTAAAAATCAACTCCTTTCCGAGCAGCGCGCCGAGGTAGTAAAGGCCTACCTGGTGCAAGCGGGCGTGGCCGCCGAGCGCCTCAGCCCCGTCGGCTACGGCGACAAGCGCCCGCTCTATCCCTCGCCCGATGCCCGCAACCGGCGCGTAGAAGTGCAGGAGCTGCCCCCAGCCGGCGGCTAGCCCGGCCAACTTCGGCGGCGCCCGGCCGTTAAGCCAATCGGCATTTATACTTGCGTGCTCATGGCTGCTTCCGCCTCGGCTACTATTCTGTTCGACGGGGTATGTACCCTCTGCAACGGCTTCGTGCAGTTCGTGATTCGGCACGATGCGCGGGGCTACTTTCGCTTCGCGGCCCTGCAAAGCGAGCTGGGCCAGGCGCTACTGGCGGCCCACGGCCAGCCGGCCACGGCCGCCCAGGTGGCTAGCCCCGATTCGGTTATTTTGCTCGAAGGCGGGCAGTTGTATGCGCACTCGGCAGCGGTGCTGCGCATTGCGCGGCAGCTTGGTGGCCCCTGGCGGCTGGCGGCGGCCGTGGGTGGGTGGCTGCCCCGGCGCGGGCGCGATGCGGCCTACCGCTTCGTAGCCCGCCACCGCTACCGCTGGTTTGGGCGACAGGAAAGCTGCCTGCTACCCACGCCCGCGCTGCGCGCGCGCTTTCTGTAGCCCGCTGGCTAGCCCGGCCGCCGGGTTCCGAGGAGGGCTTCGGCCGCCGGGGCAGCCCGGCTTATCTTTGCCGGCCATTAGTACTGCATGACGCTTCCTTATCTTTTTACCCTTCCTGACCACGGCGCGGCCGACAGCGGCTGGCTCACGGTGGCCGAGGCCGGCAGCCTGCCCTTCGCCATGCAGCGGGCCTATTGGATAACGGAAGTGCCGGCCAGCCGGGTGCGCGGCCGCCACGCCCACCACACCCTGGAGCAAGTACTGGTGGCAGTGCACGGGCGCATCAGCCTCACTATCAAGGCCGAAAGCCAGGAGCCAGTGCAGTTTTGCCTCGACCAGCCCAACCAAGCGCTGTACCTGCCCCCGCACTGCTGGCCCGAAATCAGCTTTGGGCCGGGCGCGGTGCTGCTATGCCTGGCCTCGCAGCCCTACGACCCGGCCGACTACATCCACGAGTAGCTGGCTAGCCTGGCGGGCGGCGGCCCACTGGCGGCGGCGCAGGGCGTGGGCCAGCTCGTGGCGCAGGCGGCGGGCCAGGGCGCGGGCCTCGGCGGGCGTGCGGCACAGGGCTAGCGCCTTGCGGCACACCGCCAGGGTCGAATCCAGGTACGGGTCGTGCGTGCGCGTGGCCTGGGCGCTCATGCTGCGCGGGTGCTTGCGCTTGCGGGTCGTCACCACATCCTGGTACTGAAAGCGCCAGTCGCGGCTGGCCCGCACCCAGAAATCAAAGTCCTCGTAGCTGAGCGTGGCGTCGTAGCCGCCCAGCGCCCGCAGGGTATCCCGGCGCATGAGCATAGTGGGCGAGCTGATAAAATAGCGGCTCAGCACCTGCTCAAACACCCAGCCGCTGGCCGGGCGCGGGCGCAGCTGGCCGCGCCCATCGGGGCGGTGGTGCAGGCCTAGCGACTGGCCCGCCTCAGTTATGTGCTCGCAGTTGGAGTACACCATGCCGTAGTCGGGCGGCAGGCGCTGAAACAGCGCTACCTGCTGGCTCAGGCGCTGGGGCAGCAGCACGTCGTCGGTGGCAAAATCGACCACAAACTCGCCGGTGCTCTGCCCCAAAGCCTGGTTGAAGGCCCGGCAATTACCAACGTTTTCGGGCAGCAGCAGCAGGTGCCAGTCGGGGTGCGCGGCGGCATACTCGCGCAGCATGGCCGGGCTGCCGTCGGTGCTGGCATTGTCTACGAGCCAGACTTCCAGGGGCGCATAGTCCTGGGCCAGAATGGAGTCTAGCGCCGCGCGCAGGTAAGGCGCATGGTTATGGCACAGCGCAATAATGGCGACGAGGGGCCTAGCCGCGCCGGCGAACGGGATATCAGGCTGGCTACTGTTGTCTTCCACTGGCTTGGCCAAAATAAAACCACGCGGCGCTGATAAGGAGCATCAGGCTGTAGTGCACGGCGTGGGTGATGACCATGCCAGGCAGCCCAAGCCGGGGCAATATATTAACCAGCAACGAAGTATACAGCATTACGCCGCCGGCCTGCATTGCGAGGTAAGCCAGCGGGCGGGCGCGCACCAGCAGCGTATACTGAAATACCCAGCTCAAAAATTTGGCCCAGTCGCCGAGCAGCTGCGGCGCCAGCAGCGGCGCGGCGGCGGCCAGGCGCGGCGCGAATAGCCAGGTAAGCAGTGGCTGCCGCACCACGTAGAGCACACCCAGCCCGCCGGCCAGCACCAGCGCCAGCAGCCCGGCCACGGTGCCCACGTAGCGCCGCTGTTCGGCGGGTGCCGCAGCCAGTGCCGCCAGGCGCGGGTAAAAGACGGTATTCAGCACCGCGATGGCGACCAGGGTATAATTGTCCGAAAGCTTGACGACCGCCTGCCATAAATCGGTGGCTGAGGGCGCAAAATGCGCCATGAGGTAGGCCCGCACCGCATACTCCACCACCCGGCCGAAGAGCAGGTTGCCCAAGGCCATCAGCAGAAACTTTGTGAGCTCCCGCAGGGCCACATGGCTCGGCCAGAAGCGTCCCGGCCAGCCCCGCAGCAGCCCCGCCCGGCTGGCCAGCCGCAGCGCCAGCCCTCCCGTAAGCGCCTGCCCCACCACGTAGCCGAGCAGCACCCGGCTCAGCGGCTGCCCCAGTGCCAGCAGGGCGGCCACGGCGGCGGGCCCCAGCGCACTCAGTACGGTCGTCAGGACTACGTAGCCCGTGCGCCGGCCCGCCACCAGCAAGGTTACACCCACTAGCGCTTGGAGGGTAATAACCAGCATAGCTCCGGCAAACACCAGCGCCCGGCCGGCTGGCCACGCGGGCCCGCCAAACAAGAGCAGCAGCAGCCCGGCCCCGCCCACCAACGAGGCTATCAGCCAGGCCGCCGCCCCTAGCCACAGGCCAAAGCGTGGGCTGCCAGGGCGTAGCGGCGCCAGATAGGTGGTGGCACCCAGCTGCACGCCGTCGGTAGGCAGGGCCCCAAACAGGGCCATCAGGTTTTGAAGCTGGGCCAGTTGAGTGAGGCCACCGGGGCCGCCGTAGAGGGCCAGCAGCTTGCTCAGCAGCAGCGCCCCGGCGGTGCGCGCCGCCACGGCCGCCCCAGTGCCGGCGGTGCCCCGCACAAAGGTGCGCAGGTGAGCCACCAAGCTGATGGCAGGCGCAGAACGGGGAGCAACTGACAAGCGGGCAAGATTTTGCGGAAGCGAAAAATAACGGTAACTGGGCACTAAAGCCGCTTCCGCCAAGTCAGCCGCCAGCTGCCCACACCGCCAAGGCGCCGCTTAAAATCCAGCAGGGAGGTATTGGGGCGGCCGCTCGGCAGCGTCGAAGTACCTAAATCGACTAAATGGCAGCCCGTGGCTTGGGCAAAGGTGTGCAAGCCTTGGTAGAGCAGTAGCGCCGGGCTCAGTTTGCGCAGCCGCAGGGGGCTCGCCAGGTAAAAATTGTAGAGCACCCCGGGGCTAGCCTGAATGGCCACGGCCAGCGCGGCCCACTCGCCCGACGGCTCGCGCACTGAGAGCAGCACGTGCTGCCGCGGAAAAGCCCGAAACAGAGCCTGCACCCGCTCCAGGGACAGCGATAGCGGGGCCTGCTGCCGCTCGCGGCGGCAGGCCTGCATAAACTCGTAGGCCCAGGGCAACACTAACGGGGGCTCCTGCTCTATGACCAGGCCCGTGTGCTGCAGCTTGCGCAGGGCACGCCGCTCGTTGGGCCGCAGGTGGGTCACGTAGTCGCGCGCGGTGGTTAGGTAATAATTTTGCTCGGCCAGCACTTCTGCGTAGCCCCGCTGGCGCAGCGCCTCGGCCTGGGTGGCAGCCCCGGCCGGGTCGTAGCAATCGGCGTAGCTCCGCACTTCCAGCGTGTGCTGCTGGCGCTGGCGCAGGGCGGCTTCGGCCGCGTCGAGCAGAAGGTGCAGGGCCGCCAGGGGCAGGCCGGGGGCTAGCTGCACCCCACCAAAGCTGGCTTGCCCCGGCGAGCGCGCCAGGCCCGGCCCAGCCCCATCGGGCACCACAAAAAACTGCGCCACGGTGCGGCCCGCGGTGGGGTCTTCAAGGTACAACGCCAGCACCGGCTGGCCGTGCGCCTGCAGCGCCTGGTGGGCCGGTGTCAGAAACAGGAAGGGCTCGAAGGCCAGCGGCAGCCGCGGCGCAGCGGGCGGTTGGCCGGCCGGGGCCTCGGCGGCGTATACGGCCCAGCCTGGCTGCGACGGAAGGAGAGGTTCGATTTTCACTAATGACTGACGAGCCAGGCAAAGTACGACACCAACCGGCTAGCCCTGCTTGCGCGAGCCGCCGGCGGTGGCGTTCTTCGTTCGCTTACTTTCTGCTTTTTCATCTGCAATGAGTCCTTCCAGCCCACCCTCGGCACCTGCTACCAACCAGCGCACCCGGCCCAGCTCCCCCACCCAGCCGGAGCCGGATGCTCCCGGCGGCCTGCCCGCCGACTCCGACCGCGAGGCCCGCCGCCGGGCACTGTACCAAACTGTGGGCCAGCGCCCCGGCACGCTGCACGTGCAGCCCGATGCCCTCAAGCCGCGCCTGTTTTTGATGTCGTATGACGAAAACGTGCACGAGGAAGCTGAATACACCGACCGCTACGACGACCTTATTGCCTACCTGCGCGCCCATCCCGAGCTTAAGCACTGGGTTGACGTGCGCGGCTACGGCGACCTCGACTTGATGGAGCGCATTATGCAGGAATTTGGCCTGCACCCGCTGCAAATGGAAGACGTGCTCGGCGACTACCAGCGCGCCAAAGTGGAGGTGTTCGACGACAACCGCCTCTTCTTAGTGTCGCGCATGACTGAGTTTACGCCCCAGCTCACGGTGCACGACGACCAGCTGTCCATCTTCACCGGGCCTAACTATGTGCTCTCGTTTCAGGATGACTACGACGACTGCCTGGAGGTGCTGCGCAACCGCATCCGGGCCAATTTCAGCCAGCTGCGGCGCAAGCCGGTGGGCTACCTGGCCTACGCGCTCACCGATGTGGTGCTCGACCATTACTACCCCACCATGGCCGCCATCGGCGACTACATTGAGGAGCTGGAAACCAGCATTTTTGACGAGCGGCGCGAGCGGCGGCTGCTCAACCGCATTCTGCGCATCAAGAAAGACGTGGTGCGCTTCCGGCGCCTCGTGTACCCGGAGCGCGATAAGATGTCGGAAATCCTGCGCCTGCCCGAAGAAGTGGTGCCCGAAGACCTCAAGGTGTTTTACCGCGATGCCTACGACCACGCCATTCAGGCCCTGGACCTGGCCGAAAGCTACCGCGACAACATCTCCTCGCTGGCCGACCTGTTTCTTTCGGACCAGAGCAACCGCATGAACGAGGTAATGAAGGTGCTGACTATCATCAGCTCTATCTTCATTCCGCTGAGCTTTGTGGTGGGGCTCTACGGCATGAATTTTCAGCACGAAGACAGCCACGGCCACTTGCTGCCACTCAATATGCCCGAGCTGTACTCGCCGCTGGGCTACCCTATCTTGCTGGTGGTGCTCACGCTCATTGTGGCCGCGCAGCTGTATTACTTCTGGCGCAAGGGCTGGCTCAGCCGCGACTAGCGGGCCAGCCTTTACCGCAGTTTGGCTATATTCACGGGGGCTTCACGGGTAGCGTACTATCTTGATAGAGAATATGTATGCTCTATGAAAACGCCGCTGCTTTTGCTTGGATTTCTGCTGCTGGCCTTGCTGCTGGCGCCGGCCGGGCACGGCGCGCACCACCGGCACCGCTACCCGGCCACCCACCAGCGGGCCCCGCATACCCCGCAGCTGCTGCCGCTGCGCGTAGTGCGCACGCCCGCCGTAGAGCAGCAGCACCGCCAGGTGCGGGCGGTAAAATAAACGAGGGACTTAGGCTGAAGCAGTGCGGCTAGGACACTGCTTCAGCCTAAATCCCTTATTCCGATTCTTTATTCCTTTTACTGCGCGGCCGGGCCGTAGTCTTCGCTGGGCTGGGGCGGGGTGGCGCCGGGGCCGGCCGGGGGCAGGGCCAGCTGCCAGGCCTCGGCCATGCTGGCCAGCCCCTGGTAGTTGGTAAGGTCGTACTGGCAGGGCACTACCGACACGTAGCCGTCGGCCAGGGCCGCCTCGTCGGTATCGAGACCGGGGTCTTGGTTGAGAAATTCACCCAGCAGCCAGTAATAGGGCCGCCGGTAGGGGTCGTGGCGCTGCTCAAAGCGCTCTTGCCACTTGGCGCGGGCCTGGCGGGCTAGCCGGATGCCCCGGATGGGGCCGCTGGCCTTCTTGGGAATATTGACGTTCAGGGCCGTACCCACCGGAATGCCGTGGGCTAGCGCCTGGCGGCACACCTCCAGTACCCAGGGGCCGACGTGCGAAAAATCGGCCTCGTCGCCGTATTCGCACAGCGAAAAGCCGATGGCCGGCAGCCCCTCGATGGCTGCCTCAATGGCCGCCGACATGGTGCCCGAGTACAGCACGTTCACCGACGAGTTGGAGCCGTGGTTGATACCCGACACCACGAGGTCGGGGCGGCGGTCTTTCAGCACGTAGTGCTTGGCGATTTTCACGCAGTCGGCCGGCGTGCCGGTGCAGGCATAGGCCGCCACTTCGGGGCCAAACAGGTCGGACTTATCGAGCCGCAGCGGGTGGCCGATGGTGATGGCGTGGCCCATGCCCGACTGCGGGCTAGCGGGCGCCACCACCACAATTTCGGCCTCCAGCTCGCCCATGAGGCGCACCAGGTGCGCGATGCCGGGGGCCGTGAGGCTGTCGTCGTTGGAAATGAGAATGAGCGGGCGGGCGGGCATACTTACGAATGGATTAAAAAAGACCGTCATGCTTCGACAGGCGCAGCATGACGGTCCAAATTGAGTTGTTTTCCGGCAAAGGTACCTTCGCCCCATGTTTTTCGCTTCGCTCCTGCTTGCCACTGCGCTCATGTCCTCCGCCCCCGCCCCGCCGCTCACCACGCCCTTCGAGCGCGACCCGCGGCACAATACCACGGCCACCTATGCCGAGTGCATAGCCTTTTATAAAGAGCTGGCCGCCGCCTACCCGGCCACCATGCAGCTGCGCGCGGCCGGCCCCACCGACAGCGGCCAGCCGCTGCACGAGGTGGTACTTTCGGCCGATGGCACCTTCGAGCCGGGGGCTAGCCGGGCCAAGGGCCGGCCGATTTTATTTATCCAAAACGGTATTCACCCCGGTGAGCCCGAGGGCATCGACGCCAGCATGATGCTGGCCCGCGACCTGCTGCGCAGCCAGAAATACCGGCCGCTACTGCAGAAAGTCACCGTCGTTATCATCCCGGCCTACAACATCGACGGCATGCTGAACCGCAACTCGACCACCCGCGTGAACCAGAACGGACCGGCCGAGTACGGTTTCCGGGGCAATGCGCGCCACCTCGACTTGAACCGCGACTTCGTGAAGCAGGACTCGCGCAACGCACGCTCGTTCGCGGCGCTGTTTCAGAAGTGGCGGCCCGAGATTTTTGTGGATACGCACACCTCCAACGGGGCTGATTATCAATACACGATGACCATCATCCCGACCCAGCACAACAAGCTGGCGCCGGCGCTGGGCACGTACTTGCAGGACAAGCTGCTGCCCGCGCTCTACCAGGGCATGGACCAGAAGCACTGGCCCATGACGCCCTACGTCGACTTTGAGGGCGAAACGCCCGAGAGCGGCCTCCGGGCTTTTCTGGAAAGCCCGCGCTACTCGACCGGCTACGCGGCCTTGTTCAATAGCATTGGCTTTATGCCCGAAACGCACATGCTCAAGCCCTTCGGGCCGCGCGTGCAAGCCACCTACGACCTGCTCACGACCTACCTCGAAACTGTGGCTAGCCAGGCCCCCGCCCTGCTGGCCGCCCGCGCCGAAGCTGACCGCGCCCTGGCCGCCCAAACGCAGTTTCCGCTGGCCTGGGCGCTCGATGAGCAGCCGAGCGGCACGCTGCAATTTCGGGGCTACGAGGCCGGGCACAAGGCTAGCGGCGTGAGCGGGCAGCCGCGCCTCTACTACGACCGCGCCCGACCCTACGTGCGGCCGGTAAAATTTTACAACAACGCCCACGCCACGGTGGTGGTGCAGGCGCCCGATGCGTACCTCATTCCGGCCGAGTGGACAGAAATTCTTGATAACCTGCGCCGCAACGGCATAGTGCTGCGCGAGCTGCCCCAGCCCCTCACTGGTGCGGCCGAAACCTATACCATTGAAGACTATAAAACCACGCCGCGCCCCTACGAAGGCCACTATCTGCACAGCCAGGTAAAGCTGGCCACCCGGCCGCCAGCCACGGCTACGCTGCCCGCCGGCGCCTACCTGGCCGTGCTGGCCGAGCAAGGCCCCGCCAAGCGCTACCTCGTGGAAGCCCTGGAACCGCAAGCCACCGACTCGTTCTTCACCTGGGGCTTTTTCGACAGCATTTTGCAGCAGAAAGAGCACTATTCCGACTACGTATTTGAGGACCTGGCCGCCGACTACCTGGCTCAAAACCCCGCCGTGCGCCAGCAGCTCGATGCCGCCAAAGCTGCCGACCCGGCCCTGGCCGCCAGCGGCCCGGCCCAGCTGGAGTGGGTGTATCAGCACTCGCCCTACGTCGAGGCGGGCTACCGCCGCTACCCGGTACTGCGCTGGCTGGGAGCAGCCCCTCACTAGCCTTGAGCCAGTGCCCTAGTAAGAATTTTATCAGCAAAACGGCCACCCCGCGCGGAGTGGCCGTTTTAGTTAAGGACTGGCTAGCCGGGCAGCACGGCCACCGGCAGCGGCTGGGCAAAGCTGCTGAGGAAGCGCCGCAGCGTCTCGGGCACGTGCACCACTAAGCTGAAGGGGCTGATGCGGCCGGGCTGCTGAGCTAGCGGCAGGTAGCCGGTAGTGGTGCGCAAATCCTGGGTGGCGGCGGGCACGAAGCCCATGCGCCAGTCGGGAAACATGCGGCCCGCCGCCGGCCCCTCGTGCAGCACAAAGGCGTGCTTGTGGCGCGGGTCGCGGGCAATGCGGGCGTAGAGGGTGTCGATTTCGTCGCGCGGCCCTTCGATTACCTGCACAAATTCTTTGGTGTCGGCGGCGTAGAGCAACAGGCCCGTGAGGCGGTGGTCCTGGTTGTGGGCGCGAGCCTGGCGCAGCAGCTCGGCCAGCGCCTCGGGCGTCAGGCCGTCACCGGTGGCCAGGCTGTGGTAAATTATCTGGTAGAGCGGCTGCGGGGTAAGCATACGAGCAACGAACTTCTGAATTTTGCTTCTTGCCTACGCAGCCACGCCCCTAAAGAGTTCAACCCGCCGCCATTTTTTTGGCCTACTGACTTTGCACAAACCGCCCGCCGCTTAGCTTAAGCACGAGGCTTTTGGCCCCCGGCTTGCGGCGGTAGTCCCGCTCCTTGAGGCGTAGCGCGTCGTCACTAATTTCCTTATTGCGGGTCTGGTTGATGCGCAGCACCTGTCGGCTTGCGTCGAGCTGCATATCCACGTTGCAGAGGCTGAGCGAAGATTTTTTGCCAAAAACCGCGTTGTCGGCCAGCAAGTAATTACCCTTCAGTTCTACTACGTAGGCTTGGCTCACGTCGCACTGGCCGTCACCTTTCTCCATGCCTAGCAGCAGGTAAAGGGCCCGGCCGGGACTGGCGAGCGGGTGAATTTCAGTAAACTCACACTCCTCATCCACGGCGTAGGCAAAGTGCTGACCGGCCGCGTTTTGCCACTGCAACACGGGCTTGTGGATGGTGCCCCGCGTGCCGCCGGAGGAAAGCGAGTAGGTAAACACTTTGAGGTGAGACGCATCGGCCGACTCAGCCGACAGCTCCACCCCGAGGTCCTTGGCCCCGGCCGCCGACACCTCGTGGGCTTTGAGGTAGGTCACCAGCCGGCGGGCCGTGGTCGTGGTCAGCTTATCGAAGTCATCGCTCTCGCCCTCGGTACCCGCCTCGATGGTAGCGAAGTTTTTCTTCAGCTCGGCCGCTGTCGGGGCCGGGCTAGCCGGCTGCTGGGCTCGGGCAGAGGTAGCGAGGCAAGCCAGCAGAATAATACAGTATATTGTTTTCTTTATATATAAAAATAAGCAACGCACCCGGCCCAGCCGGCCGGCCTAGCCACAAAAAAGGCTACCCGGTCAGGGTAGCCTTTTTAGGGCTAGGCAGGCTAGCCAGCTTACGCGGCCGTGTCGGGCTTCATGGCTTGCAAGATGTCGTGGCCCATCTTGTCGCGCTTGGTGGTGAGGTAGCTCTGGTTGTGCTGGTTGGGCGCAATTTCGATGGGCACCGTTTCCACCACTTCGAGGCCGTAGCCGAGCAGGCCGGTGCGCTTCTTGGGGTTGTTGGTGAGTAGGCGCATCTGCCGGATGCCCAGGTCGCGGATAATGGCCGCGCCCACGCCGTAGTCGCGCTCATCGCCCTTAAAGCCCAGGTCTTCGTTGGCCTGCACAGTATCACGGCCGGCCTCCTGCAACTTGTAGGCTTTCAGCTTATTGAGCAAGCCAATGCCCCGGCCTTCCTGGTTCATGTACACGATTACGCCCCTACCCTCACGGTCAATCTGCTCCATGGCCTTGTGCAACTGCGGGCCGCAGTCGCAGCGGCACGAGCCGAAGATGTCGCCGGTCACGCACGATGAGTGCACGCGGATGAGCACTGGCTCGGGGCCGCTCACGTCGCCTTTTACCAGGGCCAGGTGCTGGGCACCGTTCGAGCGCTGAGTGTAGGCGTACAGGTCGAAGTCGCCGTGGGCCGTGGGCATTTTCACCGTTATCTCGCGCTGAATGAGGCTTTCCTGGGCTAGCCGGTACTTGATGAGGTCTTGCACCGAAATCAGCTTGAGGCCCCATTGCTCGGCCACCTTGCGCAGGTCGGGCAGGCGGGCCATCTCGCCGTCTTCCTTAAGAATCTCGACCAGCACGCCGGCCGGCTCGAAGCCCGCTAGCCTAGCCAAATCGACGGCTGCCTCGGTGTGACCAGCGCGGCGCAGCACGCCTTCCTTGCGCGCCTTGAGCGGGAAAATGTGGCCCGGCTTGCCCAGGTCTTCGGGCTTGGTGGCGGGGTCGATAAGCGCCAGAATAGTCTTGGAGCGGTCGGAAGCCGAGATGCCGGTAGTGACGCCGTTAGTCAATAAATCGACCGAAACCGTGAAGGGCGTGGCGTGCAGGGCCGTGTTGCGGCCCACCATCAGGTCGAGGCCCAGTTCGTCGCAGCGCTCGGCGGTGAGGGGCGCGCACACCAGCCCGCGCCCGTGGGTGGCCATAAAGTTGATGACCTCGGGCGTGGCGCAGCGGGCGGCGCAGATAAAGTCGCCCTCGTTTTCGCGGTCCTCGTCATCAACTACAATAACGACTTTGCCGGCGCGAATGTCTTCGATGGCCGATTCGATGGTGTCTAGCATGATTTTTTTCTACTGGTCATGGCGAGCGCAGCGAAGCACTCGCACCTGAACGTACTCGTTCGCGCCCGTCTCGTTCTATTGCGAGTGCTTCGCTGCGCTCGCCATGACAGGCTTAGTTTACAGTCTTTAACAATTATCCCGAAACAAGTTCTCCAGGCGGGCCGTGGCAGCAGCCCAGTCGTAGGTTTCGGCCACAAAGGTGCGGCCGGCGGCGGCTAGCCGGGTGGCGGCGGCCTCGTCGGCCAGCAGGCTAGCCAGGGCCTCGGCCAGGGCCGGCGCGGTGTCGGCCACCAGCAGGTGCTGGCCGGGCGTGCCGCGCAACGCATTATTAGCCAAAGCAGTAGTGACGCAGGGCAGCTGCATGGCCAGGGCTTCGAGCAGCTTGTTTTGCAGGCCGGTGCCCACGCGCATGGGCGCCACAAAAACCCGTGCTCCGGCGTAGGCCGTGCGGATATCGGGCAGCCAGCCGCTCACCGTCACGCCGGGGCGGCGGGCCAGCGCCTGCACCCGGGGCGCGGGCGACGTACCGGCCACCAGCAGGCTGGCGCCGGGGTGGCGCTGCTGCACCAGGGGCAGAATTTCCTCGGCCAGCCAGCAGGCGGCGTCCACATTCGGGTGGTAGCCCATATTGCCGCAGAAGAGCAGGTCGTGCGTTTTGGGGGCTAGCGGCCGGGGTTGAAAATAATCGAGCGCAATGCCATTGGGCACGATAGCAATCGTCTCTTTATCAGCGTGCGGAATGAGCTGCCGGTCCTGGTCGCTGATAATAGTGTGGTGCCGAAACCAGCCAAAGGCTTCGGCTTCGTAGGCGGCCAGGCGGCTAGCCTCCAGGGCCAGCACCGGGCGCTGCCAGGCCGGCGCGGTGGCCGCCCGCCGCGCCATGCCGGCCGAAAATACATCCATGTAATCAAGCGTCATGGGCACCTGGCTGGCGTAGGGCCGCAAGTACTCGGCCATGCGAATGAGCTGGCAGTACACGTGGTCGGGCCGAAAATCCTTCAGTAGCTTATCAACCAGGCGATGGGCCGGCTTTTCGTAGAAATAGCCCACCTGCAAGGGCCGGCCGGCCGTGGCCAGCGCCCGCGCCAGCCCCCGGCCCCGTGCCACGCGGCCCAGCCGGTGCACGTGCAAGCCACCCCGGCACAACGGCCCCACGGCGGCCAGGGCCTCGGCGCTCACGGCCTCGTCGCTGAGGGCCAGCAGGCAAATTTCGTGGCCCCGCCCGGCCAGGTACTGCAGCTGGTAATACGCCCGCAGCTTGTCGCCCTTGTCGAGCGGATACGGAAAGCGGGACAGGAGCACCAGGATTTTCATGCGCGCTGCAAAGGTAAAGCCGCCGGGCGGGCGGCTTCGGCCCTGGCGTTGGGGCTAGCCTGCCGCAGCGGGCCGCCCTGCCCCTACCTGCGCATACAGCGCCTCAAAGCGCTGCGTCACGCGGCGGTTGTCGTACACCTCAGCGGCAGTGCGAGCGGCTTCGGCCCCGACGGCGGCCACCGGCAGGCGGCCGTGGTAGTAGTCGCGCAGGGACTGCTGCCAGGCGGCGGCCGAGTCGCGCAACACAATATCGTGGCCATCGCGCACGGCAATTCCTTCGGCTCCAATGCTAGTGCTCAAAATGCACTTACCCAGGGCCATGCCCTCAATGATTTTGACGCGCATGCCGCCGCCGCTCAGCAGCGGCACCAGCATGAGGTCGTACTGGCGCATGAAGGCGGCAGCCGACTCCACAAAGCCGTGGATGAATACGTTGTCCTGGCCCTTGGGGCGGCTGGTGAGGTGGCCGGGCGGCGCCACGCCGGCTACGTGCAGCTCCAACTCGGGCAGTTCGGCGTGCACGGCCGGCCACACCTCGCGTAGCAGCCAGTCGAGACCCTCCAGGTTGGGCAGCCAGTTGAGCGAGCCTATCATGAAGACAGTGCGCGGCTGCGGTGGCTGGCTAGGGTCGGGCTGGAAGGCGGCCATTTCGACGGCGGCCGGGATGAGGGCAATGGGTTCGGGGCAGCCTAATTCCTTCAGGCGCACTATGTCTTCTTTGGTAATGGCAGCTACGGCGTCGAAGTTGACTAAACATCGCTGCTCAAATCGACGCAACCGTTGCGCTAAGTTTTTCAAATACCAGCGCTTCAGCAGTTTTTTTTCTCCAGCGGCCAGTCGCTCCCAAATAACATATTCTATATTATGAGCCCGCAATACACCTTTCACTCCCACGGAAAGCTCTTGATATCCCCACCACTCGTAATACCAAGCAACATAGGTACCTTCAAACTGTACAACATTAATAGTTTGTGTTTGCAACAGTTCAATCAGGGCGCTTGTAACCTCTTCCTTAATGAACCGGTCAACGTTATAAGGCTGGCTCGAAAACAGCAGGTTTTGCAGCGCTTTTAGCGGCGTGGCATCCGTATCCACATCCACCGTCACGAGCCGAAAATTGGGTCCGAGGTGGGCTAGCACGTCGGCCGGCTGGTGGTGCTTTGGCGTGTTGATGGCCAGCATCGTGACGCGGTGCCCGGCCGCGAGCAGCCCTTTCGTGATGTTATAAATCCCAATCGCGCCGCCGTCGTGCAGCGGAAACGGCACGCGCGGGCTTACCTGAAGAATGTGCATACAGCTACAAAACTAGGGATGGGCTAGCGGTAGCGCGGATTCTGCGAATCTGCGCGTGGTATCACCAAGCCAACTTCCCACGCGCGGACTCTGCGAGTCTGCGCTACCTGTTGCTACTTAAACTGCTGGTGCAGCGCCTGAATCTGGGCCTCGTTGCCGAGCACCAGCAACACGTCGCCGGCGGCCGTGCGGTAGTCGGCAGCGGGGCTCACTTCGAGCTCGCCGCCCTGGCCCCGGCGCAGGGCAATAATAGTGGCGCCGGTGCGCGAGCGCACATCGAGCTCGCGAATGCTCTGGCCGCGCAGGCTGGGCTTCAGCTCATTAAAGGGTAATTCTTCGAGGCGTAGCTTGTTGGGGTCAAGGCCCGAAATCATATCCAGAAAGCGGATTACTTCGGGGCGAATAACGAGGTTGGCCATGTGCGAGCCGCCAATCTCGTCGGGCAGCACCACCGAGTTGGCCCCGGCCGAGAGCAGCTTGCTCACGCTGCTGCGGGCGCTGGCGCGCGCGATGATGACGACGTTGGGGTTCAGCTCGCGGGCCGAGAGGGCCACGAATACATTGTCGGCATCCTTGGGCAGCGCCGTAATGAGCGCCCTAGCGTGCGCAATGCCGGCCTGGCGCAGCGTGCTATCAAGGGTGGCGTCGCCGAAAACGGCCGGAATCTGGTGGCCAATGGCGTCGTTGGCAGCCGCTACCAGCTGCTGGTTTTGCTCGACCACCACGGCGCGGGTGCCGCTGTGGCGCAGCTCGTCGTAGGCCTTAAAACCGTTGCGCCCGAAGCCGCAGACGATGACGTGGTCGCGGAAGCTCTTGATTTCCTGGTCGGCGCGAATCATGCGAAAAAGGTGGCGCAGTTCGCCATCAAAAATGTACGTAGTGAGCACCGACACGAGGTAGGCCACCACCAAAAGATTAAACAGAATATAAAACGACACGAAGATGCGCCCCGTGTCGGAGAGCGGGTGCACCTCCCCAAAGCCGACTGTGGAAGCCGTTATCACCGTCATGTAGAAGGCGTCGATAAACGGGTAGTTTTCGAGCAGCATAAAGCCGCCCACCCCCACCGCGAAGCTGAAAAATAGCAGCCCCAGGGCTAGCCACAGGCGCGAGAGGTTTAGTTGTTTAAGCATTAATTTACTATATGTCCTTGCAATAAATTTCTACAAGAACGTTACTGGCTGCGCTGCCAAACGGCTTCTACGCATGGCGCGCCACTACGGTGCCGAGCATTTGGGCTAGCTGGCCATCGAGCTTGGTGAGCTCGTTGTAGCGCAGCAGGGCGTTAAGCTGCTCATTCTGGTCGAGGCGCGGGTCCTGGAGCTGGGCCAGGCACTGCTGGCGCTCGCGCTGCACGTGGCACTTGTTGAGGCGCAGGATGGCGTTGTCGCAAGCCAGCTGAATGAGGTTCAGCTCGGTGGGCACGTAGATATCCTTGATGCGCCAGTTGGGGCTGAGGTCGTAGCGCTCGGTGGCAAAGTCGGCCAGCAGCGAGCGGATGCCCGCGTCTTCGTGGTGGGCCAGCAGGCGCAAATCGGGCAGCTGGCCCTGCAAAAACTGCTCGCGGCACTCGGCCCACAGCCGGGCGTAGAGCGGGTTACGCAGCGGCGTACCATCGAGTTGGCTCAGTAAATAATGCGCCACCGTGACCTCGGGCTGCACCTCGTGGGGGCCGTAGAGCACCAGCAGGCGCAGCACGGCCTGCTCGCACTGGGTCAGCACGTCGAGCGGCGTGGCTAGCTCAGTGGGGTCCGCGTTGAGGTTGCTGCCGGGGTGGATACCGGCCGTAACCTCGGCCTCCGACCCGCTCGACACGCCGTACATGGCCATCTCGGCCTCTTCTTCGGACGAGTAGCTGCGCGCCGGCGCGGCGGTAGGGCTAGCGGCGCGGCTTTCGCGGGGTTCGTCGGCGGGGCGGGCTTTGGATGGGCTAGCGGTTTTGAGCAGCTTGTTGTATTCGGTGATAATCACCTGCTCCTCAAAGCCGAACACGCTGGCCGTTTGCTGCAAAAACACCTGGCGCTTGAGGCCGTCGGGCACCTTAGCAATGCTTTGCAGCACGTCGCGGATGGCCTCGGCTTTCTTCACCGGGTCCTGGCTGGCCTCGCGGGCTACCAGGGTGGTTTTGAAGGCGATAAAGTCCTGGCTGTGGTTTTCGACGTGGTCGGCAAAGCGCTGGTCGCCCACCTTGCGGATGTAGCTGTCGGGGTCGTCGCCGTCGGGAAAGAGCACCACGCGCACGTTCAGGCCGCCTTCGAGCAGCAAATCGATGCCGCGCAGGCTAGCCTTAATACCGGCCGCGTCGCCGTCGTAGAGCACCGTCACGTTGTCGGTGTAGCGCCTGATGAGCCGAATCTGGCCCTCGGTGAGCGAAGTGCCCGACGAGGCCACCACGTTTTTGATGCCGCCCTGGTGCAGGCTCAGCACGTCGAGGTAGCCTTCCACGAGGTAGCACAGCTCTTCGTGCCGGATGGCCTGCCGCGCCTGAAACAGCCCATAAAGCACGTCCGACTTGTGATAAATCTCCGACTCAGGCGAGTTTAAGTACTTCGCCATCTTGTCGTCGCGCTTCAGGGTGCGGGCCCCGAAGCCCACCACCCGGCCGCTCACGTTGTGAATCGGGAACATGACGCGGCCCCGGAAGCGGTCGTAGCGCCGGCCGGTATCGCGGCCCTGGTCGTCCTCGCGCTTCACCACTAGCCCCGTTTTTTCGAGGTACTTGAGCTGGTGGCCGGCGGCGGTGGCGGCTTTCATCAGGCCCTCAAATTGGTCGAGCGAGTAGCCGAGCTCGAAGGTCTGGATGGTGGTCAGGTTCAGGCCGCGCTCCTTAAGGTAGCCGTAGCCGATGCTCATACCTTCCTGCGACTTCAGTAACAGGCCGTGGTAATAGTCTTTGGCCCAGTTGGATACAATGTACTGCGAGTCGCGCTCGTTCTGGGCTAGCTGCTCTTCGGGGGTGCGCTCCTCCTCTTCGGGCACGGCCACGCCGTACTTTTTGGCCAAGGCCCGCAGCGCCTCGGGGTAACTGCTGCCCTCGATGTCCATCACAAACTGGATGATACCGCCGGCCTTGCCGCAGCCAAAGCACTTGTAGAGCCCCTTGGCCGGGTTTACCGAGAAGGAAGGCGATTTTTCGTTGTGAAACGGGCACGGGGCCCAGTAGTTCTGGCCCTTGCGCTTGAGCTGCACGTAGTCGCCCACCACCTCCAGGATGTCGGCGGTGTGGATAATCTGGTCAACGGTTTCTTTGGGGATGCGGGCCACGGCGGAGGTTTAGAGCTTCAAATTTACACCCTAGCCAGGCCGCTAGGCCATGGTACATTGGCGCGCGTTTGGGAGCACGCTCGGCTAGCCCGTGCTACGCCTGCACGCGCTGAGGCTGAGCACGCCTATGATGCCGGAGGCTATAGCCTTCAGCTTAGGTGTTCGTTCTAAACCAAAAAAGCCGTCCGGTTGCACAGGCAACCAAGCGGCTTTTCTACGTTGAGGCTAGCCAGCCGGGCTAGGGCCGGCGCACCGAGTCGGGGCGACTCACGGCGTCGAGGGCCTGGGCGGGGGTAAATTCTTTCTCGACCGTGGAATAGCCGGGGGGCGAGATGCGGCGGCCGCTGCTAGTGATAAACGTGGGCTTGAGCTTGAGCGTGAAGCGCAGCGGCTGGCGGTCGCGGTCGGTGAGGCCGAGGGCGAAGTTGGCCAGGCTCTCGCCCGTTTGGTCGCCTAGTACCTGGCGCAGGTTGCTTTCTACCTGAATGGGCGCCGTGGTTACGCCGCCATTGGCCGGCACCTCAATACGCTGGGTAGTATGGCCTTTGGCCACTTCCTTGCCATCGATGAGGGCGATATAGTCAAATTCGTTAAGAGCAGCCGTCTCGTTGTTGGGGTTGCGAAACTCCAGGTTGGCCCGCATGCGCAGGGGCAGGTTGCCAGACGTATAGGCCGCCAGCAGTAGCGCCCGCTCGGCGGTGCCCAGGTCGGCGGCCTGGCGCAGGTTCAGCACGTTGACGCCGCCCACGGTAGCCTGGTCAATGGATGCCAGCCGCACGTCCACGTTCTTAAACGCTTTAGCCTGTTGTACTTGTTCATGGATGCCGCACTGGCTCAGGCCGGCTACGGCCAGCACGCCGGCAATGACCTGGGCTGCCCCGCGGTGCCTGGTTAGAAAAGAAGCAAACATAGTCGATTTCAAGAAACTGTTAAAAAAGTGAATGTCCGTCTTCTACTGCAAATAAATCAATTAGTTGGCCCCACTGCCGAATCTTACACGCCGGCGTTTAGTCAGTGCCTGAGCGCGCCCTAAGTTTCATTGCGCGGGCACTCGCCTATCCGCGCCTAGCAGCGCGGCAGGATAGTCGAGCCGCCCACGCCGCCGGGGGGGCGGGGGCATGGCTAGCGGCCACAGGGAGCCGCACTAACTTTTAGCGAACCAGCTTGGTTACAGTAACTCCTATTCCACGTGTTCCATCATGACAAATTCCGCTAAAAACGTCGCTTTCTCCGTGCTGGATTTGGCGCCTATTCTGGCCAACGCCACGCCTACCGATACCTTTCGCAACAGCCTGCGCCTGGCCCAGGAGGTCGAGAAGCTGGGCTACACCCGCTTCTGGCTGTCCGAGCACCACAATATGGCCAGCGTGGCCAGTTCGGCGCCGGTGGTGCTGATTGGCTACATCGCGGGCGGCACTACCACGCTCCGCGTGGGCTCGGGTGGCATTATGCTGCCCAACCACGCCCCGCTGGTGGTGGCCGAGCAAATCGGTACGCTGGCCTCGCTTTATCCGGGCCGCATCGACTTGGGGCTGGGCCGTGCGCCCGGCTCCGACCAGCGCACGGCCCAGGCCATCCGGGGCGGCCGCATGGGCAGCGCGCAGGATTTTCCGCGCGAAGTGCAGCAGCTGCAAACCTACTTTTCGGCCGCTAACAGCACGGCCGCCGTGCGCGCCATTCCCGGCGAAGGACTCGATATTCCGATTTACATTCTGGGCTCCAGCACCGACAGTGCCTACCTGGCCGCCGCGCTGGGCCTGCCCTACGCCTTTGCCAGCCACTTTGCGCCGGGCCAGCTACTGGCCGCGCTAGAGATTTATCGCCAGAATTTCCGGCCCTCGAAGGCGCTGGCCAAGCCCTACGTCATTGCCTGCGTCAACGTGATTGCGGCCGCTACCGACGAGCAGGCCACCTACCTTTCTACCTCGCTCCAGCAGTTTATGATGAGCGTGATTACGGGCCGCCCGGCCCCGCTGCAACCGCCCGTCGAGTCGATGGCCGCGCTCTGGGGGCCCGCCGAGCAGCACGCCGTGCAGCAGATGCTAGCCTACTCGTTTATCGGCAGCCCGGCGACTCTTCAGCAAGATTTACAAGAGTTTATCCACGAAACGCAGGTGGATGAACTGATGGCCACGTCTAATATTTTCGACCAAGAGGCACGAGTACACTCCTACCGCCTGCTGGCCGAAGCGCTGCAGAGCGTAGCGCAGCCGCAGGCAGCCGCCGAACTGGCTTTGCGCTAGGCCTGCTTACGCTGCCTGCATCGCGAAAAAGCAGCTGGATGAGTCAGGGCAAATGGCGCTAACTCATCCAGCTGCTATCCACCTCTAAAAGCGCCGGCTACCCCAGGTAGCCGGCGCTTTCTGCTTTAATCGAGCTTGAACGCTTTGGCAGCAGCTTGCCGGCAGCCTCGGCCGCAATGCAGAGTAATCCATCAATTATTCATTTGAGGCTCGGTTATGTCACCTGCTTACTAAAGCTGCGCGGGCTTGATGCTAATGCGGCAATAAGCCCTACGGCGTGAATCCCAACAAGCATCCCGATGGCCACCTGCTCACCCGCACCGCGCCTCACAACTCGTACGGCACGGGCACCGGCATGCCCCAGGGCGCCGAGATGAATGCCTAACGAGTAGCGCGCGGGCTGGCCAGCCTTTGCAGCAACTGCCGCAAGACAATATGCCGGCCCGCTAGCCCCCGGCTTACTCGCCCCCGGCTACCGAGCGCATGCCGGCGTAGTAGTACAGCTCGGCGCGCGCTTTTTCGTAGCTGGCCCGCAGGCTTTCCTGCTTGATGCGCAACTCGATGAGCTTGCTCTCGCGGGCATTAATGAGGAAGATGGTGCTCTCGCCCAGCTCAAACTTGGCCAGCTCGGCGGCCAGCAGCTTACGCTGGTTGGCTACCGTCTGGGCCTGCAGGGTGAGCTGCTGGTCGTAGGCGCGCAGGGTGTTGTAGACGTTGTTTACCTGCGTGGCGATGGTGCGCTGGCTCTGCTGGCGCTCCAGCACCGTTTCCTGCACTTGAATGCGGGCGTATTGGAGCTTGCCGCGCTCGGCCCGCAGGAAGAGCGGAAAGGCAAAATCGACGCCTACCTTGTGGTTATTCCAGCCAAAATCGTAGTAGCCGGGCACTTCGGGCCGGTAAAAATCGCCCTGGCTGATGAGCGTACCGCTGAGGTTGATTTTGGGCTTGAGCATTTCGCGGCGGTAGCGCTCCTCGATGTTATACTGGGTGATTTTGGCCCCCAGCTTGCGCAGCGTGGGGTGGCTGCTGGCGGCTAGGTTGGCGAGGCGCTGGTATTCCTGGCGGCTCACGGTGTCGCGCGCGGGGGTTTGGGGGGCGGCGTAGGCGGGCAGCTCCACGGGCTGATTGTTCTTGTTCCAGAGGTGATTAGAAAGCACAAGGCGGGCATTTTGCACCTCCACCTGCAGCTGGGCGGCCTGCACCTGGCGGTCCTGCACGGTTATCTGGGCTTCTACTGAGTCGATGGGCGCCTGGTCGCCAAGCTGGGCGCGGCGGGCGGTGGCCTGAAAGCGCCGGTCGGCCAGCGCCACACCCTCCCGAATGAGTTGGGCCTGCTGATAGGCATAGTACCAGGCCCAGTAGTCCTTGGCGGCCTGCAGCCACACCTCGTTTATCTGCTTCACGCGGTCGGCCTCGGCGGCGGTCTGCAGGGCTTTGGCCTGGCGCAGGGTGCTGCGCCGGGCATCGATGAGTAGGCCCGCGCCGATGGGCACCGACACCCCCACGCCGGCCAGCCCATTCATTGGAGTGCGGCTTTCGGGGTTCACGTAGGTGCCCGCGTAGCGGTCGTAGCTGGCCTTGAGGTCAATGCCGCCGGGCCAGATGGGTACCTTCAGCTCGTTATGCCAATTGTTGTAATAATCGGTGCCGCCAAACTGCTTGCGGTGAAAATCGGACCCCAGCTTGGGGTCAAAGCCGCCGCGGGCTTGCAGCACCTGGGCGCGGGCCTCGTCGCTGAGCAGGGCCGCCTGCTTCACGATGGGGTGGTTGGCAAACACCAGCTCGGCCAGGTTTTCGAGCGAAAATACCCTGGCCGTGTCGGCGGGGCGGATGATGTCGAGCTGGGTGGTTTGCAGCGGGGCGCGCTCCAGGCCCGAGCGCCGGGCCGGCAGCGGCGGGTTTTGGGCGCAGGCGGGGCTAGCCAGCAGCAGGCAGCCTAGTAGCAGCCCTAGCACGCCGCCCCACCCCCGGCCCACATCAAGCGGCGTAGGGCCGGGGGCGGGGGTACGCACCAGAGAAAAGCTACCCCGCTCAAAGAAAGCAACTAACTTATTCATAATAAACTACTTGCTTTTCTCCTTTCCTTCGCCCTTCACGGGCGCTACGTCGGGCTCGGTGCTGAGGGTGGGCGGGAAGCCGTTGAGCTGCCGCCAGATTTCGTACCACACGGGTACCGAGTCGAGAATCACCCAGCCCTGCACGCCCGACCCTAGCCGAAGCTGCTTGGGCCAGGGCTGGTCGCCGGGCTGGGGCTGAGTGGGGCGCACCAGCAGGCGGTACTTGCCGCCGGGGCTGCTCACCACGTCAATCACCGTCACCTCACCGCCAAACGTGCCCACGGCCGCCGAGGGCCAGCCCGAAAACTGGATGGCCGGGAAGCCGTCGAACTGCAGGCGCACGGTGCGGCCGGGCTGAATGAGCGGCACGTCCATCGCCCGCACGTAGACCTCGGCCGCCAGCGCCGGCGACTGCGGCTGAAGCGTGGCAATGCTTTCGCCCTCCTTTATCGTCTCGCCGATGCCGGCCTTGAGGGCGCGCACGATGTAGCCGGTTTGGGGGGCGCGCACCACGTAGAGGCCGCGGCGCACTTCCACATTACCGATTTTATTGCGGGTGGCGGCCACCTCCCCTTCGTAGCTCACGCGGCTCGACACGGCCGTGCTGCGGTCCGAATTAGCCTTGGCCAGGTCCTGGCCGTACTTGGCGCGCAGGTTGGCCAGCTCGATGCGGGCGTTGGCCAGGTTTTGCACGCTGCTGCTCACCTTGTTGCGCTGCGAGGTTACCTTGGCCAGGTCTTCCTGCAGCTTGAGGCGGCGCGTTTCGATGTCGGTGAGGGAGAACAAGCCGTTTTTGTAGCCTTCCTCGTAGCGCAACAGCCGGGCCTTGGCCGTTTCGTAGAAGTTAGTAACGGCCACTAGGTCGGCGCGGTCGCTGTTGAGGTAGTTCTGGGCCTGCGCTACTTTGTTGGCGGCCGATTCGAGCTGCACGTCGAGCGTGGCGCGCAGGGCGGCAATCTGCTGGTCGGTGGCGTTTATCTTGGCCTGGTATGCCCCCACGCTGGCGCGCTTGGCGGCTAGCTGCTCGCGCAGGCGCTCGGGCAGGTTGGGGTCAAAATACTCGTCCTTGATTTCGGAGAGCATGAGCAGCGTATCGCCGCGGTGCACGAGCTGGCCCTCGCGCACGTTCCAGTGCTCGATGCGGCCCGCTATCTGATTCTGAATGTTTTGGGGCCGGTCTTGCGGCGTGAGCGCGGTGAGGCTGCCCGACCCGTAAATGGTCTGGCGCCAGGGCAAAAACAGGATAATCAAGAAGACTATTCCAATTACCAGCAAAATGCGGCCTAGCCGGCGGCTGGCGTAGGTGCGCAGCAGCTCGGGGCGCGACTGCCGGGGCACGTGCTCCCACACCTCCTCGGCCACGTGTTGGTTCGAGAGGTTAAGCATGGTCGTAGGCGATGGTATTTTTATGCTCGTCGAGCGGCAGGTCAGTCACGGCGGCCACTTTTTCTACCGCCGTCAGCACGTCAAAAATGGTATTAATGCTCGTCATCAGCTTTTCTATCGAGCCGCTAATCATCACGATAATGACTTCGGCGGCTACGAACTGCCCGAGCGTCATCTGGCGCGATACCACGAAGAGCGTGCCCGCAATGAGCAGGCCCGCCGTGAGGATGGTGCGCAGCGCAATGCCGTAGTTGTAATACGACTTGAGGGTCTGGAAATGCTGGTTGCGCGCGTGCAGGTATTCCGACGTCAGCTCGTCGGCGCGGGCTAGGGTCTTGTGCTCCTCGGCATCGTTGCCACGCACCTCGTCGAGGCGGCCGGCCACTTCTTCGAGCCAGGCCACCAGCTCATACTTGTAGGCCGATTCTTCAATGCTCGTGCGCAGCGCCCGCCGGTAGTTAAGCATATACACGAACCCGAGCGCCAGGATGGTAAACAACCCAAACCCAATGAAAATGGGATGGTAAAAGGACAGCACAATCACGCCCATCAGGATTTGCAGCACCGCAAACATGACATCGACCAGCAGCTTGGTGAGGCCCTTCTGAATAGTCAGGATATCAAAAAAGCGATTGACCAACTCCTTGGGGTCCAGTCCTTCCAGCGCCTCGGGCTTGATGCGCGGCAGCCGGTAGGCATACTCAATGGCCGCCTTGGCAAAAATGCGCTGCTCAATAGCTTCTACCAGCGTAATCTGACCAACTAGCAGGATGCCCCCGAGCAGCACGCCACCCACCACCGCTACTAGTATATAGGTGGAGCTGAACACGGCGCCCGTCGACACGAGGTTAAATACTGCCTGCGTGCCCAGCGGCAGCGACAAGCTGATAACACCCGTGATAACGGCGTAAAAAATGATGTAGCGAATGGTGCTGCGCTCGGTATCGAGCATGTGGGTGAGGCGTTGCCAGGGCGTGGGCGGTGGCAGGCCGGCAGTAGCGTGGTGGGCCATAAGTAGGTGGGGCATTCTTCATTCCGCAGTCGGCCAATGGCGGCCGCCGGCCCGGAAGCGGGCACTGCGTGGTGCTCTTACAAAATGAGCATTTGATGAATTATGCTGCAAATATCAACCCTGGTTACGGCTGAAAAGCCTTTTTAATTTGATTTTTAACGACTTTTAAGCCCGTTTTAATGCCGGGGCTCTCCTACCCTGCCCCGTGGGCTACGTGGTGGGGCTGCGTACCTTTGCGCGAATAACCAGCCTTCGAAATGCCCGCCTACCGCCCCCAAGAGCTTGAAAAAAAGTGGCAAGACCACTGGCAGCAGCATCATACCTTCCGCGCCGACAATAACTCTGACAAGCCCAAGTACTACGTGCTCGACATGTTTCCCTACCCTAGCGGGGCGGGGCTGCACGTGGGGCACCCGCTGGGCTACATTGCCTCCGACATTGTGGCGCGCTACCAGCGCCTGCAAGGCCGCAACGTGCTGCACCCCATGGGCTTCGACTCGTTTGGCCTGCCCGCCGAGCAGTATGCCATCCAGACCGGCCAGCACCCGGCCGTGACCACCGAGCAGAACATCGAAACCTACATCCGGCAGCTCCAGCAGCTGGGCTTTAGCTACGACTGGGAGCGCGAGGTACGCACCTCCGACCCAAGCTACTACAAGTGGACGCAGTGGATTTTCCTCAAGCTGTTCAATAGCTGGTACAACCTCGACACCGACCGCGCCGAGCCCGTGAGCGCGCTCATGGCCAAGTTTGCCGAGAGCGGAAGCGCCGGCATCCGCGCCGCAGGCGAGGACGCCGACCGCCACGACTTCACGGCCGGCCAGTGGCAGAGCTTTACCGAAAAGCAGAAGCTCGCCGCCATCCTCCCCTACCGGCTAGCCTATCAGCAAGATACTTATGTGAACTGGTGCGCCGCGCTAGGCACTGTGCTCAGCAACGACGAGGTGAAGGACGGCCTTTCGGAGCGCGGCGGCTACCCCGTGGAGCGCCGCCTCATGCCGCAGTGGAACCTGCGCATCACGGCCTACGCCGACCGCCTGCTGCAAGGCCTCGACACCCTCGACTGGCCCGACGCCGTGAAGGAGATGCAGCGCAACTGGATTGGCAAGAGCATCGGGGCCGAGGTGAGCTTCCCGGTGCAGGGCCACGAAGGCACTGTTATTAAAGTGTATACGACCCGCGTCGATACCATCTACGGCGCTACCTTCCTGGTGCTAGCCCCCGAGCACGAGCTGGTCGATACGCTCACCACGCCCGCCCAGCGCGCGGCCGTGGATGAGTACATCGCCGCCACCAAGCGCCGCTCAGAGCGCGACCGCATGAGCGACGTGAAAACCGTGTCGGGCGTGTTCACCGGCGCCTACGCCGCTAATCCCGTCGATGGCACGCCCGTGCCCATCTGGCTGGCCGACTACGTGCTGGCCGGCTACGGCACCGGCGCCGTAATGGCCGTGCCCAGCGGCGACCAGCGCGACTACCTCTTCGCCAAGCACTTCGACCTGCCCATCCCGGCCATTTCGGACGCCCAAAAGGACCTCGACCAGCAGGCCGACCCCACCAAGGAAGGCCGCTACATCAACTCGGGCATTGTGAACGGCCTGGGCTATAAGGAAGCCACCGCCACCCTCATCGCCTACCTCGAAGAAAAGGGCCTGGGCAAGGGCAAGGTGAATTTCCGCCTGCGCGACGCCATTTTTGGCCGCCAGCGCTACTGGGGCGAGCCCATCCCGATTTACTATAAAGACGGCACCGCCTACGGCGTGGCCGAGGCAGACCTGCCGCTCGTGCTCCCCGAAATCGACGAGTACAAGCCCACCGAAACCGGCGAGCCCCCGCTAGGCCGCGCCAAAGACTGGAAGTACAAGGGTCAGTACGAGTTCGAGCTGAGCACCATGCCCGGCTGGGCCGGCTCCAGCTGGTACTACCTCCGCTACATGGACCCGCACAACGCCGACCGCTTCGTGGGCGAGGAAGCCGAAAAATACTGGGGCCAGGTAGACCTCTACATGGGCGGCGCCGAGCACGCCACCGGCCACCTGCTCTACTCCCGCTTCTGGTACCTGTTCTTGAAGGACCTGGGCCTAGTGACGGCTAATGAGCCGTTCCAGAAGCTGATAAATCAGGGGATGATTCTGGGCCGTTCGAATTTTGTGTACCGGTTGAATGCTAGTTGGTCTTCTTTCGGAAAGCCCTTTGATACCGAAAATATTAAGCTTTACCAGCCTATTTTCGTTACAAAAAGCTTTTACGAACAGCTCTCAAAACCAATTAAGGACAATAACAATCCTGCTGTTGTAAAACTGCATCAATTGCTTTTAGACCTTGCAAATAAAACTCGCAACAAATTAAAAGAGGAAGGAATTGATACAGGCATTTCTATTAATCCAATGTATGGTGAGGATGGCGAGCCTTTTGTAAGATTCACTCCAATCAATGTTGATGTTAACATCGTTGAGAATGACATTCTTGATAGAGAGTTATTTCGCGAATCACGCAGTGAATATGCTGATGCAGAATTTCTCTTAGAGGATAACGGTGATTATGTCTGTGGCTGGGAAGTCGAGAAAATGTCGAAGTCAAAATACAACGTCGTAAATCCCGACGTGTTGATTGACAAATACGGCGCGGACGCCCTGCGCCTCTACGAAATGTTCCTCGGCCCGCTGGAGCAGTTCAAGCCCTGGAATACCAACGGCATCACCGGCGTAGGCACGTTCCTCAAGAAGTTCTGGCGCCTCTTCCACCCCGAAGACGGCGCGCTGGCCGTGACCGACGAGCCCGCTAGCCCCGCCGAGCTGAAGGCCCTGCACCGCGTCATCCAGAAGGTGGCGCAGGATATTGAAAAGTTCAGCTTCAACACCAGCGTGAGCACCTTCATGATTGCCGTGAACGAGCTCACCGCCCTCGGCACCCGCAAGCGCGCCATCCTGGAGCCGCTCGTGGTGCTGCTCTCGCCCTTCGCCCCCCACCTGGCCGAAGAGCTGTGGGAAGAGCTCGGCCACTACCCCGGCAGCATCAGCTACGCCCAGTACCCCGAGTTCCGCGAGGAGTATTTGGTCGAAGCCAACGTGACCTACCCCGTGGCCATCAATGGCAAGGTGCGCGAGCAGCGCCAGTTTGCCACCACCGCCACGGCCGCCGAAATCGAAACCGCGATTCTGGAATCGGATTTCCTAGCCCGCTTCGGCGACGGGAAAGCGGCCAAAAAAGTGGTGGTAGTGCCCGGCCGCATGGTGAACGTAGTGGTGTAGGGCTAGCGGCCTCAATAGAGAACGTCATGCTGAGCTTGTCGAAGCATCTCTACCGCGGTCGTTGGGTTAGTTGACCCTAGCGGCGCGGTAGAGATGCTTCGGCAAGCTCAGCATGACGTGCTAATTTTTTTATAAAAGGGAAAGCCCCGCAGCAGGCGCCGCAGGGCTTTCCCTTTTACAATAATCCGTTTTCGCGCAGCAACTCGTCGCGCTCACTGTCGGAGATGGACTCCTGCGCCGACTTGTCGTAAATCGTGAGCAAGTACACCGTTTCGCCGACGACTTTCACGCAGGTTATTAGCCTAGTACCGCCGCTTTTGCCTTTGTTTTTGGCGGTGATACTCATGCGCACTTTGTAGCAGTCGCGGCCTAGCGGCTCGCCGGCTTGCGGCTCTTGCTCCAATTCGTCCAGCAACGCGGCAAAATCAGCCTTAAACGTCGCGTATTTCTTACGCAGCCGCTTACCGGGCCGACGGAAGCTATCGGTAATGACTATCCTAAAGCTCATTTAGAAAATCGCGGGCGTCCTGCAGTTGAATTTTGCCCTGCTGATGCAGCTCCACTTCGTGGAGCGCCTCGCGGAAATCATCAATCCACTCCTGCTGCTCGGGCGTGTATTTTTTAGACTGCGCGGGCGATGGCTTGGCCTTGGAGGCCGGCTTTACGGCCAGGTTCAGCTCGCGCAGGAGCTTTTTCACGAAAGCAACCCGGTCGTCGGGCACGGTTACAATCAGGTCCATAGCTTCAAAGTTACGTAGTGGCTTTTCGGCAACAAGCGGGCTAGCCAACGAAGTTTCGGCGGGCAAGTAGCCAGCCAAACCCGTCTGTCATTGCTTCGCTTTGTTCGCAATGACAGACGGGTTTGGCTGGTTTAATTCAAAGAAGCTCATCGGCTGGCTCTACTGCCCGCCCGCCGTGCTGCCCATCGCCGAACCCTTGGGCATCAAGTACTTATTGTACCAGCCCAGGTAGCGCACGTAGCGGTCCTTCACGTAGCTAGGGGTCGTGACGCCGTGAAACTGGCCGGGGTAGATAACCAGCTGCGTGGGCACGTTGAGGCTCTTGAGCGCCTGGTACATCTGCTCGGTATTGAGCAGGGGCACGTTGAAATCCTTTTCGCCGCACACGAAGAGCGTGGGTGTCTTGATTTTATCGGCGTGGAAGAAGGGGTACGACACGCGCATGTACACGTCGGGGTTTTTCCAGGGCGTGCCCAGCTCGGTTTCATAGTCGCGGATGTACTGGTCGGTGCCGTAGCCGGCCAGCACGTTGGCGATGCTGGCGCCGCTCACGGCCGCCTTGAAGCGCTGGTCGCGGGCAATAACCTGGTCGGTCATGATGCCGCCGTAGCTCCAGCCGCCCACGCCGAGGCGGTCGGGGTCGGCTAGGCCCTGGGCCACGGCGTAGTCTACCACGGCCAGCACGTCGTCGGTGTCTTTGTTGCCCCAGTCGGCATAGATGGCCTTGCTGTACTCCAGGCCCCGGCCCGAGCTGCCGCGCGGGTTGGCTACCACCACGGCGTAGCCGTTGGCCGCAAAGTACTGCCACTCAAAGGCAAAGCCGTAGCCGAACTGCGACACCGGCCCGCCGTGAATGCGCAAGATGGTCGGGTACTTGCGCCCGGCCTGGTAGCCCACCGGCTTCACCGTGAAGCCGCTCACTAGCGTACCATCCTTGCTTTTGGCCTGCATCGGCTCCACCGCCCCTAACGACACACCTTTGAGCCAGGCGTCATTCTGCTTGGACAAGGGCAGCAGGCCGCCCTTTTTGTCGAGCGCAAACACCTCGGTGGGCTGTTGTGGCTGACTGCTGAGTACCACTGTGGTACCCTTGCTGGCCATGTCAAAGTCACCGACCTGGCGCGGACCGGCCAGCACTTTCTCGATTTTACCACCGCTAGCCCCTACCCGCATTAGCGACTCGGCGCGGTCGTCTTCGAGCAGAAAATAGACGCTTTTGCCGTCGGCGCTCCACTGCGGCTGGGTGGTGTTGCGGTCGAGGCCGGCGGTGAGGGCGCGGGCGGGGCCGCCGGCCACATCCACCACCATCAGCTGGTGCAGGGCGTACACGAGTTGCTCCTTGGGGCCGCCCTGCACGAAGGCGATATGGCGGCCATCGGGGCTGAAGGCCGGGCGACTACCGTAGTTGGGGGCGCTTTCGGGTACGTCGGTGGCCAGCAGGAGCCTAGCGGTGGCGCCGGCCTGCGCGTTGATAATAAACAGGTCGTAGTTGTCGTGGCGGTCGGGGTCAGGACCGCGCTTGCTGCTGAAAACGAGCTGCTTGCTATCGGGGCTCCAGGCGGGCAGGTTCTCATCGTACTGGCCCGGCGTGAGGTTGCTGAGGCGGCGCGTGGCCACGTCGAACACGTAGAGGTGCTGGCGCTGATTGTTCAGATACCCATCGACGTCCTTCTTAAACTGAAAGCGGTCGATGACGATGGGCGGCGCGGTTTTCTTCTTGGCCTTTTGGGCGGCGGTGAGCGAGTCGGGGTCGGCATCACGGATAATCAGGGCAATGCGCTTGCCGTCGGGGCTCCAGATGTAGTCCGATACGCTGCCCTTGAGCTTGGTCACCTTCTCGGCCTCGCCGCCAGCGCGGTTCAGCAGCCAGAGCTGGGCGTTGCCGTCGTCTTCGTTGCGTCCCGACAGGAAGCTCAGGTACTTGCCGTCGGGGCTGAAGCGCGGGCGGCTTTCGCTGGCCGGATTGGTGGTGACGCGCAGGTTTTGAGAGCCGTCGGTGCGGGCCATCCACACGTCGGCGTCGCGCTTGTCAGTGGTGGTGTCGATGCGCGTCACGGTGTAGGCCACCCAGGCACCATCGGGCGAGAGGTTGGGGTCGGCCACGTCGCGCATGCGGGCCAGGTCGGTGAGGTTGAGCGGGCGCGGCGCCGTTTGGGCCAGGCTAGCCAGCGGCAGACCTAGCGCGGCGAAGAAAGGTAAAAGATTTTTCATAAGAAGCGAAGGAGTAGTTAGTACTTGCAAAAGAACGTCATGCTGAAGGCAGTGAAGCGTCTCTGCCACGCCGTATGGAAATGACTTCAAAAAAGCGCGCGAGATGCTTCACCGCATTCAGTATGACCCTTCTTTTTTAACAGCCTCAACCCGCTACCCTAGCCGCCCCTATCTTGCCGCCATGCTTTCTCCTCTCGAATACGACCAGCTCGATAGCCTGGGCATGGCGGCCCTCGTGGCCAGCGGCCAGCTCACGGCCGCCGAGCTGTGCCAGGCCGCCATCGCCCGCGCCGAGGCGGTTAATCCGCAGATTAACGCCATCATCCTCAAGCTATTCGAGCAGGCGCAGCAGCGAGCCACCGCGGGATTACCGGCCGGTCCATTCGGCGGAGTACCGTTTTTGCTGAAGGACTTTGGGGCGCAGTACGCGGGTGTGCCGCATACTGGTGGTAGCAAGGCCCTGCGCCACTTCGTGCCCACCGAAGATGCCGAGCTGGTGCGCCGCTGGCAGGCGGCGGGCGTCAATATTCTGGGCAAAACCAGCACCCCGAGTTTGCCCTGCTGGCCGTGACCGAGCCCGCGCTCTACGGCCCCTGCCGCAACCCGTGGAGCCTGGGCCACACGCCGGGCGGCAGCAGCGGCGGCGCGGCGGCGGCCGTGGCGGCGGGCATTGTGCCCCTGGCGGGCGCCGGCGATGGGGGCGGCTCCATCCGCATTCCGGCGGCGTGCTGCGGGCTGTTTGGGCTGAAACCCAGCCGCGGCCGCGTGCCTACCGGCCCCGAGCAGGGCGAAAAGTGGCAGGGCGCCGCCGTCGAGCACGTACTTACCCGCTCGGTGCGCGACAGCGCGGCCATGCTCGATGCCACGCAGGGCGCCGATGTGGGCGCACCGTATTTTCTGCCTAACCCCGCCAGGCCCTATTCAGAAGAAGTCACCCGCGCGCCCGGCCGGCTGCGCATCGCCTTCACCCTGGGCCATCCGCTAGGCAGCCCGTTGCACCCGGAGTGCGCCACGGCCGTGCGCGACGCGGCCAGCCTGCTCGCCAGCCTGGGCCACGAGGTGGACGAAGTGCCGCTGCCCTTCGATGGCCGGGCCGTGGCCACGGCCTTTCTCATGCTCTACTTTGGCGAAACCGGGGCTAGCATCGCCGGCCTGGAGAAGGTGCTGGGCCGCCCCGCCCGGCCCGCCGATGTGGAGCCCACTACCTGGCTGCTCGGCCTGCTGGGCCGCACCTACTCGGCCGCCGACTTTGCCGCCGCCCGCCACACTTGGAACGACCACGCCCGCCGCATGGGCCGGTTTCACGAGCAACACGACCTGCTGCTCACGCCTACCCTAGCCACGCCCCCCGTGCGCATCGGCGAATTGCAGCCCAAACCGTTCGAGCAGCAGCTCTTGAAAGTGGTGAATACCTTCGGCCTGGGCGGCCTCATCCGGCGCTCGGGGCTGGTAGAAAAGCTGGCCGAGCAAAACCTGGCCCGGACGCCCTACACCCAGCTAGCCAACCTCACCGGCCAGCCCGCCATGTCGGTGCCCTTGCACTGGACGGCCGACGGCCTGCCCTGCGGCGTGCAGTTCATCGCCAAGCTCGGGGCCGAAGACGTGCTGTTTCGGCTGGCCGGGCAGTTGGAGCAGGCGCAGCCGTGGTTTGGCAAGCGGCCTAGCTTTACTTCCTAAGCTCCTATCTCAAAAAGAGGGTGCTTCCCTTATTTTATATAAAATCGGTAAGTCCCCCTTCTTTTTCAGATGGGTAGGCAGCCCCACAGAGGTAAGGTGAGGTGTCCGCCTTGCATCTTTGCGCCCTACGCTTTGTCCTTTGCTTTCCTACTTTACTCCATTTTCCTTTGATGTCTTCACTACTATTTCGCGGGCAAGTCACGGCGCGCAACCTGGGCCAGCTGGGCCTGGGGCTGCTGCTGGGGCTGGCCCTGCCCCTGGCCAGCGCTGCCCAAACTACCGCGGCTAGCCCCACTTCGGCCGCCGACGCGGCGGGGCCGCTGCTCACGCCCGACCAGTTTTTGGGTTACAAGCTGGGCAGTCAGTTTACGCCGCAGGCCGATGTGCTTCGCTACGCCGCCCACGTGGTGGCCCACTCGCCCGGCCGCATGCGCATCACGCCCTACGGCAAGACCTACGAGCACCGCACGCTGGAAGTAATTGAAATCGGCAACGCCGAAAACTTCGGCCGGCTGGCTGATATTCAGCAGAATGACCGCCGGCTGGCTAGCCTCGAACCTGGCGCTGCCAGCCGCCAGCTGCCGGCCGTGTGCTGGCTCAGCTACAATGTGCACGGCAACGAGGCGGTGAGTTCGGAGGCCGTGATGCAGGTGCTCTACGACCTGGCCAACCCGCAGGACGCGCAGATGCAGGACTGGCTCAAGAACACGGTTATCGTGGTGGACCCCTGCGTGAACCCCGACGGCCACGACCGCTACGCCAACTGGTACAACCGCGTGCGCAACCAGAACGTGAACGCCAGCCCCGACTCGTGGGAGCACCACGAGCCCTGGCCCGGCGGGCGCTATAACCACTACTACTTCGACCTGAACCGCGACTGGGCCTGGCAAACCCAGCAGGAAAGCCGCCAGCGCATTGTGCTGTATAACAAGTGGCTGCCGCAGGTGCACGCCGACTTCCACGAGATGGGGCCGAACAACTCGTACTACTTCTCGCCGGCCGCCAAGCCTTATCACCAAGACATTACGCCCTGGCAGCGGCAGTTCCAGAACGTCATTGGCGACTACAACCGGGCCACTTTTGATAAGAACAACTGGCTCTACTTCACCCGCGAGGTGTATGACCTGTACGCCCCCACCTACGGCGATACCTGGCCTAGCTTCAACGGCGCCATCGGCATGACCTACGAGCAGGGCGGCGGCGGCCCGGCCGGCGTGGCCTACGCCCGCATCGACGGCGACACGCTGACCCTAGCCCAGCGCATTGCGCACCACCACGCGGCCAGCCGCGCCACCATCCAGGCCACCGCCGAGCGCCACGACGACCTGTTGCGCGAGTTCCAGTCGTACTTCACCACCGCCAAGACCAAGCCCGGCGGTACCTACAAAACTTACGTGCTGGCCTCCGGTAACGACCCCGGCCAGCTGCGCATGCTAACGAAGTACCTGGAGCGCCAGCAAATCAGCTACGGCTTTGCACCCAAGCAGCTCAAAACCACCGGCTACAGCTACGCCAGCGGCAAAACCGAGGCCGTGACCGTGCAGCCCCACGACGTGGTGGTGAGCATGTATCAGCCCAAATCGACGCTCGTGAAAGTGCTATTCGAGCCGCGCCCGCAGCTCGAAGACTCGCTCACCTACGACATTACCTCCTGGGCCCTGCCCTACTCGTTCGGGGTGAAGGCCTTCGCCCTCACCCAGCGCCTCGATGCCAGCGGCCCCACCCCTAGCCAGCCCGTGGTGAAGGGCAGCGCGGCTGCCGAGGCCCGCCCCTACGCCTACCTCGCCCGCTGGCACAACCTGCAGGACGTGCGCTTTCTCAGCAAGCTGCTGCAGCAGAAGGTGAAAGTGCGATTTGCCCAGCAGGCCTTTGAGGCGGAGGGCCAGAAATACGCGCCCGGCACGCTCATTATCACGCGTACTGGCAACGAGGCGCTGGGCCCCAAATTCGACCAGCTGGTGCGGGCGCAGGCCGACTCGGCCGGCTCGGTGGTACAGGCCGTGAAGACGGGCTTTTCGACCACGGGCCACGACCTAGGCTCGGGCTCGGTGCACTTCGTGAAGATGCCCACCGTGGCCGTAGTGGCCGGCCCCGGCATCGACGCCACGGCCTTTGGCGAGGTGTGGCACTTCTTCGAGCAGCAGCTTGGCTACCCAATTACGGTGCTCGGCACCGACTACCTGAACCGCGTGGCCATGTCGAAAATCGACGTGCTCATCCTGCCCGATGGTGATTACACCGACATCTACCCCGCCGCAGTCCTCGAAAACCTCAAGGCCTGGGTGCGCGGCGGTGGCAAGCTCATCGCGATGGAAGGCGGCGCCAAGTTCCTGGCCAACAAGCGCGACTTCCTGCTCAAAACTAAAACCGCCGACTCTGTAGCCATTAAAAAAGCGGCCGGGGCCAACCCCTACCTGCCGCTGCGCCGCTACGGCACCACCGAGCGCGAAAACACGGAGGACCAAGCGCTCGGCACCATCTACCGCGTGCAGCTCGACAACACGCACCCGCTAGCCTTCGGCTACGGCGACACGTACTCGGCGCTCATCCGCACGCCGCTCAGCTACAAGTTTTTAGGTAAGGGCGGCTGGAACGTGGGCGTTATCAAGAAGAATGGCTACTACGCCGGCTTCGCGGGCAGCAAGGCTCGAAAAGAGCTAGTTGACACCTTCGTGCTAGGCGAGCAGGACCTGGGCCGCGGCCAGATTGTTTACCTCGGCGACAACCCGCTGTTCCGCGCCTTCTGGCAGAGCGGGAAGCTGTTGTTTGGCAACGCCGTGTTTCTGGTGGGGCAGTAAGCCGTCCCTCACCAACCATGAGAAAGCCCCGCCTGAGTTTCAGGCGGGGCTTTCTCATGGTTGATATTCCTAGCTGCGGGGCATTGGGATAGCTTTACTGCACCTTCTGCACCAGCTGGCGGCGCAGCAACTGGCCGCCAGCTTCTACCAGCAGCACGTAGTTGCCGGCCGGCAGGGCACGCAGGTCAAGCTTTTGGACATTCGGGCCCGGCTGCACCTCAAAATTTTGCTGCTGCACCACCTGGCCAGTAGTGGTAACCAGGCGCCACTGCCCGCCGCTGGCGGCGGCGGCCTCCCACTGCACGGTAGCTTGGTCGGGCGTCGGGTTGGGGTAAATAGTGAGGCTAGCCACGGGCGCGCCAGCTAGCTGCACCGCCACTACAGGGCCGTAGGTTTCGCGGCCATCAAGGTCAATCTGCTTGAGTCGGTAATAGCTGGCACCGTGCAGCGGGGCGGCATCCAGATATTGGTAAGCCTTGGCTATTTGGCTGTTAACCGCGCCAGCTACTTTAGCTATGCTCTTAAACTGAACACCGTCGGTGCCGCGCTGCACCTCAAAACCAGCGTTGTTCTGCTCGCTGGCAGTGGTCCAGCTTACGGTCACGCCAGCCCCGCGCGCCGCCGCCGTGAAGCTCGTGAGCGCGACTGGCAGCGGCGCGGGCGTCCCAAACACCTGAAACTCCCACAGCGAAAAGCCGCCGTTGTTCTGGCCGCCGTCCAGGCCATACATCCGCACGTAGCGGCCACTGGCGGCCACGGCCATCTCGTTGTACAGCACGCGGTTGTTGCTGTACGTAGCAAAGGTCGTCCACGTCACGCCATCGTTCGACGACTGCACGACAAAATTGACGCCGTAGGCCTGCTCCCAGTTCAAGTAGATGCGCGAGATATTCACATTCTGTCCTAAATCCACGCTCAGACTTTGGTTAGTAGTATTTAGGGTCGACCAGCGGGTATTCTCGTTGCCATCAAATGCCAGGCTTGAATCGTAGCCTCCCTCCGTATTCGACGCTGAACCCAACATGCCGCTGGCGAGGCTAGCGACCGAGTTGGAAAAGCTGAATACCTCAAACTCATAGATGGAATACCCATAAACCGTGTTGCGCGCTGTGCCGAGCATGCGCACGTAGCGGCCGCTACTGTTCAGGTTCGGGTATTCGTTCAGGTAGTAGCCACTGCGGTCAGTTGGGGTATTGCCAGTTACGGTTTTTACCGTCGTCCAAGTCAGCGCATCGTTAGACACTTGCAGCATAAAGTCTTTGCCGTAAGCCACTTCCCAGCCTATCCGCACGCGGTCAATCGTTTGTATCGCGCCCAGGTCAACCACCAGAAACTGGCTATCCGCATACTCGCTCGACCAGCGGGTGCGGTAGTCATTATCGGTCGCATTGCTAGCCAGATACGAGCTGTTTTCTACCGAAGACGCCGTGGCCGTTCGGCCCACCGCTAGGTTCAGGTTCTGCGCTCGAAGCGGCGCGTTAGCAGTCCACGCCAAAAAGCACAGGCAACTTAAAAAGTACTGTAAGTGAGTTTTCATGGAATGAGAAGAAGGATAAAATTTATTAAAATTGTACACCAGCTCTCATAGTTCACGATTACTACACCATAAAAATTTCTTTTAAATTTTTAACACATTGCTTATCAATTAAATAAAATAATAATCATTGCATTATTTTACAATTAAACATTTTATTACGATGCTAGCGGAATACCAAAGGAGTTTCAATAATCAAGAAGGCCAGAACCCAAGTAGTGGGCTCTGGCCTTCTTGGTTACTTAGAGTCCAAGAAGTTAGTAAGCGGCCGTAAAGCGCTGGCGGCTAAACTGAGGCTTCTCCAGCTCATCGAGCACGGCCACGGCCAGGTCCTCGCCCGAAAGAATACTGCGGCCCTCGGCGTTGAACACCGGGCTTTCGGTGCCCAGGCGGTAGTGGCCGGTGCGGCCGGTGTCGATGCCGGGGTGCATCTCGATGGCGGGACTGAAGAAGGTCCAGTCGAGCTGGGTGTTATGCTTCAGCTCGTTGAGGTAGTCGCGGGCGGCTAGCGCACCGGGCTTGATGTTGGCCGGAAACTCGGGGCCATCTACCAGTTGCTGACCATTGATGAATAGACTACCGGCCCCGCCGATGGCAAACAGGCGCGGCACGCCGGCCGCCACCGTCGCCTGCTCGATAGCCCGCGAGCCGGCCAGGAAATCGTCGTAGAGGTTGGGATTAGTCCAGCCCGCGCTGAAGGCGTTAAGCACCACATCGTGGCCCGCCAGCTGCTGGGCTAGCTGCTCGGGGTGGTTTACGTCGCCGGTTACCACGGTCAGCAGGTCGCTGGTTTCGGTGAGCTTGGCCGGGTCGCGCACAATGGCCGTTACCTGGTGGCCGCGCGTGAGGGCTTCGCGCAGCAGCCGCGAACCGACAAAACCGGTGGCTCCGAGAAGGGCGATTTTCATAGGTAATAATCTAAAGGTTAAGCACCTGAGACAATAGTATGCGCTGACTCAGGCGCCGCTGCGGCAAAGGTATGAAGCTTTAACTAAATTGTAACCAATACTGTTACAATAAGCCGTAAAAAAAGAGGGCTAGCCCACCGGCTTGCCCATGCCGGCCGCCATCTGGGCCACGCTCACGCCGGCCAACTGCTGCTCGAGCGCGGCCTGGGCGCGGTGCAGGGTGTCTTCGAGGGCCGCCTGAATGTTGCGGCCCACCGGGCATTTGGGGTTGGGCTTGTCGTGCACGCTAAAGAGGTCGCCCTCCACCACCTCCACGGCCCGGTACACATCGAGCAGCGTAATATCGGCGGCGGCGCGTCGCAGGTGGGTGCCGCCCACGGCCGCGCGCACTTCCACTAGCCCCGCTTTTTTGAGCTGCCCCAAGATGCGCCTGATTACCACCGGGTTGGTATTGACGCTGCCCGCCATGCGGTCGGAGGTCAGCAGCTCGCCGGCGGGCGTCACGGCCAGCAGCGTGAGCACGTGCACGGCTACGGAAAATCGGCTGCTAATCTGCATGGGGCTAGGGGGTTACTCGGCGGCTTCCTGTAGCTCGGCCCGCACGGCCTTGGGCAGGGCCGCCACAATGAGCTGGTACGATTCGGTGAGCCACTCGCGCAACTGCGCATCGGTAGCGCCGGTGCCCACGAGCACCGTATTCCAGTGCTTTTTATTCATGTGAAAGCCGGGCCGCACGTAGTCATAGCGCTCGCGCAACTCCACGGCCCGCTCGGGCTCGCACTTCACATTGAAGCTTTCAAACGTCTGCAAGCTGGTGAGGGCGAATATCTTACCGCCCACCTTAAACACCAACGTATCGGGGCCGAAGGGCGTTTCCTCAGTAGTGCCGGGCAGGCTCAGGCAGAAGTCGCGGTAGTCTTCGATGTTCATTTTAGCAGTAGCCTAGCGCAGAAACCAGCGGTACAGCAGCACGCACAGGCCGACCAGAAACATGGCCATGCTCAGCTTATTAATGAAGTGCATGGTACGCAGGTTGAAATTGGTTTTGCGCGCGGGGTCGTTCTTGCGGAAGAAATAGCCAAGCGCGGGGCCGAAATCGAAAAGGTTTTTGCCGTTCATGTCGGGGCGAAAATGGGTGTGCCAAAGTAACACCGGCCGCGCCAGAAAGATTGTCGAAAATCCAGATTTATCGGCCGGGCTAGGGTGCAAGCAATAGCTTTGCGGCCCCCATTCGACCTTGCTGTCCTTTTCCACTTGATGAAACGAATCTCTTCTAATCTCACCGTGCAGGTGCTCACGGCCATCGCGCTGGGCGTGCTGGTGGGTAGGCTGTTTCCGGCCTTCGGGGCAGCGCTTAAGCCGCTGGCCGACACGTTTATCAGCCTCATCAAGATGCTGATTGCGCCCATCATTTTCCTGACGGTGGTGCTGGGCATTGCGGGCATGGGCAGCCTGGGTAAAGTGGGGCGCGTGGGTGGTAAGGCGCTGCTCTACTTCGAGCTAGTGACGACGCTAGCCCTGGCTATCGGCATTGCGGCGGCCAACCTGACGCAGCCGGGCGCCGGCGTGCAGGCCACCGCCCAGGCCGTGCTGCAAGACAGCCAAAAAACGACCGAGGCGGCCAAGTACACCACTCAGGCCGGCGAGCTAAACTGGGTCGAGTTCTTCACGCACATTGTGCCCGACAATGTGGTGGGCGCCTTCGCCAAGGGCGACATTCTGCAAGTGCTACTGTTTGCAGTGCTCTTCGGGCTGGCGCTCAACCGGTTGGGCGAGCCCGCCCAGCCGCTGGTTAAGACCTTCGACCGGCTGTCGCACGCTATGTTTGGGGTGCTGGGCTTGGTGATGAAGCTCGCGCCCCTCGGGGCATTTGGCGGTATGGCCTTCACCATCGGCAAGTATGGGCTAGCCACGCTATTGCCGCTGGGCAAGCTCATGCTGGTGGTATACCTGACCATGTTTTTATTCATTTTCGTGGTCCTGAACCTCATTTTGCGCGCTTATAAGCTGCGCCTAGGGCCGTATCTGAGTTTTATAAAGGAAGAGATTTTGCTGGTGCTCGGCACCTCGTCGTCCGAGTCGGCGCTGCCGCGCATGATTGACAAGCTGGAGCGCTACGGCTGCTCGCGCTCGGTGGCGGGCCTGGTTATTCCTACTGGCTATTCGTTTAATCTGGACGGCACGTCTATCTACCTTTCCATCGCAGTTATCTTTCTGGCCCAGGCGTTTAACATTCCGCTGTCGCTCACGCAGCAGCTCTCGCTCATTGCCATTCTGGTGGTCACGAGCAAGGGCGCGGCGGGCGTCACGGGCTCGGGCTTTATTGTGCTGGCCTCGACCCTAGCCGCCACCAAAACCATTCCGGTCGAGAGCGTGGCGCTGCTGCTCGGGGTCGATAGATTTATGAGCGAGGCGCGAGCCATTACCAACGTTATCGGCAATGGCGTGGCCACGCTGGTTATTGCCAAAAGCGAAGGCGAGTTTGACGAAGCCCGCCACCAGCTCGCCCTGCAAGGCCGCGCCGTGCCCGAAGAGCGGCGCCCCGAGCCCGTGGCCGAAATACCGCGCATTCTGAAGCCCCATGAGGAGGAAGCCCCTCAGGACTAGGCCAATGCCGGCGGACTACTGGCTAGCCACGGCCCGCCGCTCGCGCCAGGCTAGCCAGGCTGGCAGCTCTTCGGCCGAAAACTCGAGGTGAATGACCCGGCGCGGCCGGGCGCTGGTGCTGCGGTGCGAGGCGTGGAGTAGCAGTGGCTTCATAAGCATGGCTCCGCCGGCGGGCACGGGGCACCCTACGGCCGTAGCAGTTTGAGCAGCAATGTCTTCGGCGGGTACTACGCCGTAGCGGTGCGAGCCGGGCACCACTTTGAGGGCTCCGTTGGTGGCGTCGCAGTCATCGAGGTGCAGGCGAACGGTGACGGTGTTTTCGAGCACGGCCGCCGGGGGCTGCACGGCCACCCAGCCGGCTTTGGTGGTCCAGGGGCCGTAGCCGGGCACCTCGGCGCGGCTGGCTACGTTTATCATCAAATCCTGGTGCCAGGCCACGAGCCAGTTGGAGCCCGCCGGCTTGTCGAAGTAGATAGCCTTAGTGAGGTGGCAGCCTGCCGGAAACAGCTCAGCCAGCAGCCCACGTAGCGCAGGCGTATCGAGCAGCGGCCACAGCGCGGGCAACTCGCCCAGCAGGTTGCGAATGGCAAATACGTCCTGGCTACGGCGAAAATTGGGGCTAGCGGCGGGCGCGCTTTCAATGCAGGCGAGTAGCGCCGCCAGCTCGGCCTCGGTGTAGAGCGCGGGCCGGACAGCGTAACCAGTTGCCGCCAGGTGGCCGGCCAGGGCGGAAGAAACAGCAGAAGCATGCATGCGTCCGTAAAGCTACGCCCCGCCCCAACCAGCTTTTGGGCGCAACTTGCGGGCTAGTAGCCTTTCTGCCTTACTCAGCCGCCCATGCGCCCCTGCCCCACCCTGCTCTGCCTGCTGCTGGCCGCCGGTGCCAGCCCCGCCATTGCCCAAAAAGCTGCTCCCGAAACACAGGCCGTGCAGCGAGTCGTCACCACTTTTTTTGACGGCATGCGGCGCGGCGATAGTACGCTGGTGCGCAGCACCTTAGCTCCAGGCGCAGTTTTTCACGGGCTGGGCACCAAGCCCGGCCAGCCCACTACCCTCGAAACGGAGAGCATCAGCGGCTTTCTGAAAGCCGTGGGTACGCCCCATCCGGCAGTGTGGGACGAGCGCGTGCAGTTCGAGCGGGTGCTCATCGATGCCAATCTGGCCAGCGTGTGGGCACCCTACGAGTTTTACCTAGGCAGCACTTTCAGCCACTGTGGCTACGACTCCTTTCAATTGGTGAAGCTAGCCGGCGGCTGGAAAATCGCGCACATCATCGACACGCGGCGCAAGGAAAAATGCCGCTAGCCTCTATGGAACCCAAACGCTACCCCCGGCAGCTTTCGCGCGGTGCCAACAACGCTGTTATTGCCCTTTCGGAAACCGAAGTTGGTAAAATATTCAGCGAAGACACGCGCTCCGACATTGGCTCCGAGGCCGAAAAAATGCGCTTTGCCAATGAAGTAAATGGCTTGGTAGTAAAATTCAACCGCCTGGAAATAAACGAGGCGCTGGGCGCTGAAATGCTGGTAATGGAGCGTATCTATCCCATTGATTTTCGGGCCTACGAAGTAGAGATGCGCGAAAGCTGGTTCGACGTTTTCAGCGAAGAGCTACAAACGCTTCACGCGGCCGGCTTTGTGCATCACGACCTACAGCGTCCATCCAACCTGCCCGGCGAGCGCTTTGACAATGTATTGCTCACAACAAAGGGCCTGCGGCTAATTGATACTGGTATTTCGGTGTTAAAAAGGCAAGTTGGCGAGTCGTTTTTCAACGCTTATGTGCGGCGGGAAATAGAAGAACTGGCGCGGTTTAAGGAGTTATTTTTGAGTCGTTAATTTTCAGACCTCCTAAACAGTCTTCATATTGCAGGGGTCATAAGGCCTGGGCAAAAATTAATATTACCGGCACTATAGTTCCTAGGGAAAAGAAAAGGATGTTGAAGAATCCATCCTTCATCAGTGCCCAATCACGAGTATGCCAAGTGTCTCTTGGTCTGTACCCAAACAACTTTATGAATAACGCCTCCATGCCCTTGTACATTATAAGAGAAAGCAGAGGGAGTTTCAAAATTAAATAGTAATCATCAAGAGTATTAAATTCTGCAAGCGAAAGCAACATTGCCACAAGAAACAATAATGTATCAAAAAACAGCAAGCGCATTATCAAGTATTTTGATGCTAGCCACTCGCGCTTGCACATGAACACCACTTGTGTATTTATACCAAGACTGATGAATAATATGAATAAGAAGCCGTTATCGGGTCCGGGCAGCATTTAATAATATAAGCTCAACTAGTATTCCGTCAGACAATTTCAATAGCTGCTGAACCGACGCACTACACTCCCACTGGCTCGTCCACCACTTCCTTTTCAATCCACTTGCCGTCCTCGCGCATCAGTTCAATCAGCTCGTCGACAGCGCGCTCTTCGGGCACGGCTTTTTTGATGACTTCCTGGCCGCGGTAAAGGGCGATTTTGCCTTTGCCCACGCCCACGTAGCCGTAGTCGGCGTCGGCCATTTCGCCGGGGCCATTCACGATGCAGCCCATGATGCCGATTTTGATGCCCTTGAGGTGGTCGGTGCGCTGCCGAATCATGGCCGTGGTTTCCTGCAAGTCGAAGAGCGTGCGGCCGCAGCTGGGGCAGCTGATGTACTCAGTCTTGCTCATGCGGGTGCGGGCGGCCTGCAAGATGCCGAAAGCCAGCTGGTTGAGGTTAGTGAGCTCGTCGAGCCACTCGGCCTGGGGCAGGCTGCTGGGCAGAAAGCGGGCGCCCAGGGCCAGGCCATCGCCTAGGCCATCGATGAGCAGGCCGCCGGCATCGGTGGCCGCGTCGAGCTGGGTTTGGGCGGGGGCTTGCAGCGGGTAGCAGCGGCAAATGATTACCGGGCATGTTATCTGCTGCTCGATGAGGTCGAAAAAGGCCCGGCGCAGGTCGGGCATGGCGTGGGCGTTGGTGGTTTCGAGCACTACTACTACCGTAGCATCGGCGCGCAGGCGGTTGAAAAGCGGCTGGTCGAGGGCGCTGGTTTCCAGTAGCAGAAAATTGAGCTGCGGATGCAGCTGACTAGGGCTAGCCTGCATGTAGGTGCCGGCCGTTATGAGCGGAAAATGCTGCGGGCGCCGGCCCGCGTCTACCCAGGCCGGATAGGTCACGATTTCCTTCAGGCCATTGGGCAGCATATAAGGCAGCGGCCGCTCGCCCGTAAACACGTAGTCGGCGCCCAGGTCCGACATCTGAAACTTGTCGAGGAAGGGCGAATAGAGGTGGCCGGCCGCGCGCAGGTCGGCATACTCGCGCTGCGGCAGGCGCGAAAAGTCAGCCATTACGCGCGGCACGTTCAGCCCACCAATATTGAGCACCTCGTGCGTAGTCCGGCGATGGTACTGGAAAGGGTCCAGCGGCTCGGGGCCAGTCAGCGGCCTGATGGGCTGGGCTAGCGCGGCGCGACCCACGTAGCGGTCAATCAGCATCTTGGCCACCGGCGCCTCAGCTTCGGGCGCTTCGGTCAGGCTCACGCGCACGGTGTCGCCGAGCCCGTCTTCGAGCAGCGTGCCGATGCCCACGGCGCTCTTGATGCGGCCGTCCTCGGCCTCGCCGGCCTCCGTAACACCCAGGTGCAGCGGGTAAGGCTGCAGGCCTTCCTCGTCGAGCTTCTGCACCAGCAGGCGGTAGGCCTGCACCATCACCTGGGTGTTGCTGGCTTTCATGCTCAGCACCACGTCATAATAGTTTTCTTCTTCGCAGAGACGCAAAAACTCCAGCGCCGACTCCACCATGCCGAGCGGCGTATCGCCGTAGCGGCTCAGGATTCTATCCGAAAGCGAGCCGTGGTTGGTGCCGATGCGCATGGCCGTGCCGTGCTCCTTGCAAATCTTGACCAGCGGCCGGAACCGCTCACGAATGCGCTCGACCTCGGCCGCATAGCTGGCGTCGGTGTAGTCAATTTCCTCGAATTTCTTCTTATCGGCGTAGTTGCCGGGGTTCACGCGCACTTTCTCCACGATGCGGGCGGCTAGCTCGGCGGCGTTGGGCGTGAAGTGAATATCAGCAATGAGCGGCACGTTGCAGCCGCGCGCCCGTAGCTCCTTCTTGATAGCCAGCAGGTTCTGCGCCTCCTTCACGCTGGGGGCCGTGATGCGCACGTATTCGCAGCCAGCCTCCACCATGCGCAGCGTCTGCTCTACCGAGCCCAGCGTGTCCATCGTATCCACGGTGGTCATGCTCTGCACCCGGATGGGATAGTCGCCGCCCAGCGGCACGCCGCCGATGTTCACCACGCGCGCCACGCGGCGCTTATACTCAGTCAGGCTGGGGCAATAAATTTTGTTCATCACGCAGAAAGCTAGGGCCGGCGAGCCAAGGGGGCTAGCCCGCCGTAAAGGTACGGCCGCCGTTTTGCCGGCTCACAGGCAGGCTTGTTACTAAAAAAAGCCGGCCCAGGGCCGGCTTTTCTGAATTCCTTGGTGTTGCCTTACTGCGGCCCAAGCTGCTTGCGCAGGCGCTGCACCTCGTGCTCCAGCTCCAAGTTGCGGAAGGTGACTTTGGCTTCGAGGTCGTTGTACGAGTTTTGGAGCTGCTCTTGCAGCTGGCGCATCTCCGTTATGTCGGTATTGGTGCCTAGCCAGCGCACTGTGCGGCCCTGCTCGTCGCGCACGGGCACGGCGCGGGTCAAAAACCAGCGGTACTCGCCATCGTTGCGGCGCAGCGGGAACGTCAATTCCCACGGCTCGCCCTTGTCCCAGGCCTGCTTCACGAAGTCAACTACGGGCTTGATGTGGTCGGGGTGATGCACTTTTTCCCAGCCCCAGCCTTCCATTTCGGCCAGGTCAGTGCCGGTGTATTTGTACCAGCGCTTGTTGTACCAGTAGATGTGACCATCGGGCCGGGCCATCCAGGCTAGCTGCGAGATGTTATCGGCCAGCGTTGCAAATTCCTCTTCCCGCTCTTTTAGCTTGTTGCTGGCTAGCTTCTGGTCGTGAATGTCGGTGCAGGTGCCAAACCACGTCATGATTTGGCCCGCCTCATTGCGCCGGGGCAGCGCCTGGCCCAAAAACCAGCGGTAATCGCCGGCTTTGGACTTAAAGCGGTATTCTATTTCGTAGTCGTCGCCGGTAGCCAGCGAGTGGCCCCACACCCGGCGGGCTCGCTCCTGGTCGTCGGGATGCAGCAGGTTGTTCCACATATCGGGCCCCACACTGTCGGCCAGCGTGTAGCCGGTATAATCAATCCAGCGCTGGTTGAAATAGGTATGAAAGCCCGTCGGGTCGGTTATCCAGACCAGCTGCGGAATAAAATCGGCCAGAAACAGAAACTCGTCCTCAGTTTTTTGGGGTAAGCCAGGCGCGGCGGGAGTAATCACGGGAAGAAAAAACGGCTAGAGCAACTAAAAACAACTGATAATCAAGCGCTAGGGACGGTCGAGCTGCATTTCGAGGCCCGAGCTGAAATACAGGTTGAGCTGGCTGCGCGCGCCATCGGCGGTGCGGCGCAGGCGCGTCACGAGGGCCTTCATTTCCTCGGTCGGAAAATTGAGGCGCAGGTAGGGCCGGTTCAGCAATTCATCGCGCTGCACGGCCCAACTGCCGGTTTCGTGCAGCGAGGGGGCCTGCAATTGCAGCAGGTCGTCGTTGAGTACCAGGTTGGTGGCTTGGGCCAGCGGACTGTCGGGGTCGGCACGATTAACTACCCGGCGCGCTACCCGCCAAGCACCGGCCAAGTAGCTATCCGGCACTTGTTGGAGGTTGATATCGAGCAATAAATCGGACATGTAGAAAAAGGCGAGCCGGTTGTGAGACAAGTATTCGGAGTAGCTGGCAAAATACGTTTCTCCTCTTTTATCTCATAATTTTGCCAATATCGCTTTCTAACAGTAAAAGTCAGACGCAGGTTTCAGGTCTCCTACCGAACGAGGCCACCAGCTTAAACCCTTGGCACTATCTTATTAAATAGTAGTTTTTTAGCTAAAAAACATTTTCTAGATAAAAGCTTTTAGCCGGCTCATTTATGTCCTTTGCCCGGAGCTGGCCGTATGAATAGGCCGCGCCGCTACGCTGGCTTGCTGCTTTATGAAATACTTTTCGCTTCCCACTGCTTTTCCCGGCCAGGTACTCGATGCGGCCCGCCAAACCAGCCTGCGGGCCTGGCAAACGGGCCGCTTGTTTCGGCGGCTAGCCCAGCGTGCCCTCGACTCGGTGCAGGAGGTGCTGCGGGCCGAAATTCAGAGCGGCCACGCCCGCCTGGTGGCCGACTTTCTGGCTGATAAGGCGTTGCCCGCCGCCAAGGCGCTGCTGCTGGAGCGCATGGCCGCCCGCCTGCTGCTGCGCCTGGGGTTGCGCGGGGCTTTTATGACTAACGTGGCCGGCTGGGTGCTGCCGTTTGTGCTCGAAAAGCTGTTTCAAGCGGCCCGTGCCAGTGGCCTGCTGGCCCGCCTCGAAGCCCACCCCACCGTGGCCGATGCCCTGGCGCGCCTCGATGAGCTGCGCCAGGCCGCCAGCCGTCTGCTCTTCCCCGACGGGGACACCGAAGCCCGCGTGCTTACCGACGAGGAAGCCGCCGAGTTGTTGCAACAGCCGGCTAAACAGCTGCCAGTGAGCAGTGAGCAGTCTGCTGCTCGTTCTTAATACCCGCGCTGCAAAGTCACCAGGTTTTCGAGGGGCCGGCCGGCTTGCAGGTGCGCCAGGTTGCGAAGCAGCTGGGCTACTTTGCCTTCGGCTTCATGGGGCTGGCCACCGCCGGTGTGCTGGGTCAGCAGCACCTGCGGCATAGTCCAGAAGGGGTGGCTAGCCGGTAGCGGCTCGGTTTCGGTTACGTCGAGCACCGCCCCGGCCAGGTGGCCGGCTTGCAGCGCCGCGAGCAGCGCAGGCTCGTCGGTAGTATTGCCCCGACCTACGCTGGCGTAGATACTGCCAGGCGGCAGCGCGGCAAATTCTTCGGCCGCAAAATACTTATCGGCGCTGCCGGGCAGGCAGTTTACCACAATAGTAGTGTGCGGCAAAGCCATTCGCAGGTCGGCCCGCGAGCGCAGCTGCGCCTGCGGGTGGGTGCGGGCTAGCAGCTGCACCGCGCAGCCAAAGCCGCTGAGCTGCTGGCGCACGGCCCGCGCAATGGCGCCGGCCCCCAGGATAATGACGCGCTTATCGCGCAGCAGCCCCATGCGCCCCCGGATGGGAGCTCCCACCCAGCGCCGCTCGGCTTGCAGGCGCAGCAGCTCGGGCAAGGCGCGGTAGAAGGCTAGCAGGCCCGCCACCATAGTCTCGGCGCAGGGCCAGGCAAAATAATCGCCCATGTTAGCCACCGGTGCCGCTACTGCTAGCCCCTGGTAGCGGTCGAACCCTGCCGAGTCGAGCTGCCACAGCCGCAGGTGCGGCAGCTTGCCCGCCAGCCATTCGGGCGGCGGATTACCAAATAGCAGCTCCGTTTGCCGGCACGCGGCGGCTTGCTCAGCGGCGGGCAAATCGCTGGCATAGGTCACTTCACACTCCACGGGCAGCCCCTGCTCAAGCTGCGTTCGAACCGTATCCGACAAGGTGTAATATACAAATATTTTCATATAATAAAATTACCATTGGGTAGCTTTCAGGAACTGGCTGGCTACTCAAAAGCGGTGTCGCGCACCCTAGACAGGCTGCGCAACACCGCTTCAAAAAAGGGAGGCTAGCGATAGGCTGCGTACTACGCCTGGGTATCGAGCCCCTGGTTATTGTGCTTCAGGTCTTGCTCGGGCGTGGTGCTGGGGCCTTGCAGCTGGCCGGCGGCGGCGAGCAGGGCGGCGCCCAGCTTCTCGACGTGCGTGCGGGTGTTGCCCTCGGCAAAGTGCGCCGTGCGGGTAGTTTCGGTACCTAAGTGGTGCAGCAGGCGGCCTACCTGGTCGCCATCGTAAGTGCCGCCGTGCAGCAGCGCCTTCAGGGCTTGCAGGTCGGTTACCAGCTGGTGAAACTCGGCGTTGTGGGTGGCTTTCAGGTCTTCAATCCACCGTTGCAGCTGGTTGTCGATGCCGGCGCGGCTGGCTTCTTCGCTGAGGTCGCCAGTCAGGATTTTAATGGCGCCTTCCAGGTGTACTTGGTGTTGAACTTCGGTCTTTTCCATGATGCGGACTTAAGGGAAATGGGTGGGCAAACCAAAGGGCTTGTCCGGGTCCTCAACGCAAGGCAGTGGGCGCGGGTTAGCCTACGGCCAATAAAAAACCCCGCCGGGGCCCGGCGGGGTTTCGGTACTTATGCAGAAGGAGGTTATTCAATTTTGCTCATGCGCTCTTTCACGGCCTCCAGGGCCACGCGCATGTTCACAATGTCGGCGCGGGCAGCTTCCTGCTCCTTCAGGTTCGAGTCAACCTGATTGTTAAGCTGCTGCAATTCAGCAGCATTGGCAGCCAGCTGCTGCTGAATTTCGAGCTTACGGGCCTTGTTGCGCTCAATATCTTTCTTAATGGCATCGGCCTTGCCGATAACGGCCATGTGGTTGTTTTGCGAGGTCACCAGCGCCTTTTCGGCATCGGTAATCTGCGCCACGAGGTCTTCGCGGTACATCGAGCGGGCAAAGTCCTTCAGGTATTTTTCAGCGGCTTTCCACTGCGTCGGGGTCGAAGCCTGGCCCAGGTAGGCGTTGCCTAGGTCGATGCTCCACCACACGCCCGTGCCGGTGGGCAGGGCATCGACGCGGCTGATAACCCGCACCGGCGTGGGCGAAACATCCGGAATCGTCACGCCGTCCATCGTGATAATGCCTTTGTTGTTCTTCACCTTGCCCGGAAATTGCTCGTTTAGCTGCTTAATCCAGGACGTTTCCACCCGCTTGTTGTCGAGCTGCAGGCTAACCCGCTGGCCTTTGCGCGGAATATTGTTGATATTCTGGTCGGCTTCATCCACCGGCGAGCGCTGGGCTGATGCGTGTAAAGCCCCTAGCAATAGCAAAAAAAGAAGTAGAACGTTTCGTTTCATCGGGTAAAAAAAGATAAGTAGAAGAAGTAAAAACGAAAGAAGTGAACTCAGTATGGTTCTCTCACCGCCCAAATTTAAGCACTTTATCGCAACTGTGTGAGGTGAAAACGCATTTTTTTCGCTGAGTTAATTTTTTATGCGTTAAGTACAACGGCGACCGAAAAAGAAGCGAGCCAAAGACCGAGAAAGTATTACTTTTTTTATTTGTTAAATCCAACAAGCTGCTTACCTGGCGCCGGCTCAACAAAAGCCGATGCCAGCGGTTTTAACCCCCATGCCTCAGCTCACTATCTGCCGCTCCGAACACTTCAACGCGGCCCACCGCCTGCACAATCCGGCCTGGGATGCGACGCGCAACCAGCAGGTGTTTGGCAAGTGCAACAACCCCAACTACCACGGCCACAATTATAACCTGACCGTGCGTCTGACCGGCGACATAGACCCTGATACGGGCTACGTCTTTGACCTGAAGCAGCTGAGCGACATCATCAAAACCCAGGTGCTCAATCGTTTTGACCACCGCAATCTCAACCTCGATACGGAGGATTTTCGGGAGCTTAACCCCACGGCCGAGAACATTGCCGTCGTCATTTGGCGGCGGCTGCGGGCGGCGCTGCCGGCCGCACTGACGCTGGCCGTGACGCTCCACGAAACCGACCGTAATTTTGTGGATTACTATGGAGAATAATTTTGCCGGGCCGCCTGCCGACCACCCTAGCGGGCGCCACCCCGACGCCCACTTGCCCGCTGGCCTGCGCACACCCCTGCGCCCCGACGCCTTTGCCCGCCCCGACGAGGAAAAAATTGGGGCCATCAGCGGCCACTTTCGGGCTATTATGCAGGAGCTGGGCCTCGACCTGACCGACGATAGCCTGGCCGGCACGCCCCAGCGCGTGGCTAAAATGTTTGTGCAAGAATGGTTTAAGGGCCTTAACCCCGAGCACCGGCCCGAGGTACGGCTGTTCGAAAACCGCTACCAGTACCAGCAACTGCTGGTGGAGCGCGACATCACGCTGTTTTCGTGCTGTGAGCACCATTTTGTGCCCATCATTGGCAAGGCCCACGTGGCGTACCTACCTGGTAAGCACGTGGTTGGCCTTAGCAAGCTCAACCGCGTGGTGCAGTACTACGCCCGCCGGCCGCAGGTACAGGAGCGCCTCACGCGGCAGGTGGCCGAGCACCTGCGCCAGAGCCTGGGGACCGACGACGTGGCCGTGCTTATCGAGGCCGACCACCTGTGCGTAATGAGCCGGGGCGTGAACGACACCAGCAGCTCGACGATTACGAGCGAGTACGGGGGCAAATTTTTAGCAGACAGCAATTTGCGCAATGAATTTTTGCGCCAGATTGGGAAATAAGGAGCCCGGGTAACGTAGGTCGGTCGTCAAATCCTAACTATATACGAAGTACGCAGTAATGAAAATTCTCATCACGGGTGGCACGGGCCTGATAGGGCAGCGGCTGGCAGGGCTGCTGATTGATGGCGGCCACGAGGTGGCCCTGCTCACGCGCGACCCGCAGAAGGTTAGTCACTTTCGGCTTTTTGGCTGGGACCCGCAGGGCGGCACCATCGACCCGGCGGCCCTCCCCTACGCCGACTGCGTAGTAAACCTGGCCGGCAGCAGCGTGGCCGAGGGCAAGTGGACGCCCGAGCGCAAGCACGAGATTATTCGCTCGCGCCTCGATGGGCTGGAGTTGCTTTACCGCGAGCTAGCCAAACCCGGCCACCACGTGCAAACGCTGCTATCGGCCTCGGCCATTGGGGTTTATGGCGACCGGGGCGACGAGATGCTGTACGAAGACTCGCCCACGGCGGCGCCGGGTGATGACTTCCTGGCCGACGTGGTGGTGCAGTGGGAGGCGGCGGCCCGGCGCATCAGCGAGCTGGGGCCGCGGGTGGTGCTGCCGCGCATCGGCATCGTGCTCAGCCCCGAAGGCGGGGCGCTGGTGCCCATCGCCAAAACCGTGCGCTACGGCGCCGGTGCCCCGCTAGGGTCGGGCCGGCAGTACATGAGCTGGATTCACCTCGACGACCTGTGCCGCCTGCTGATGCAGATGCTGGAAAGCGCACGGTGGCAGGGCGAATACAACGCCGTGGCCCCCAACCCCGCTACCAATCAAGAATTTACTGAAACGCTGGCCCAGGTAATGCACCGCCCGCTGCTGCTGCCCAAGGTGCCCGCTTTCGGCCTAAAGCTGGCGATGGGCGAGATGAGCGAAATCGTGCTTGGCTCGCAGCGGGTGAGCGCCAACAAAGTGCTGAGCCAGGGCTTTACCTATGAGTACCCGCGCCTGCTGGAGGCGCTAGCCTCGTTCTATGGGGAAGCAGCCACCTAGCATGAGGCTAGCCAGCCGCCAGAATCAACTCGGTAGCTGCCCGTAAATCAGCTACTCGCGGCTCATACGCAACTAGCTCCGAATGGCCCACCAGGATGCCGCGCACCCCCAGCCGGGCGCCGGCCTCTATGTCGCGGGCGCGGTCGCCCACCAGCCAGCAGCGGGCCGGGTCGAGGCGAAAGCGCGCCACGGCTTTTTCGAGCATCCCGGAGTCGGGCTTGCGAAAAATCGACTCGCTGACCGAGGGGTGATTTTCGGAGCAATACAAGGCGTCGAGTTGGTAATCACAGGCTTGCTGCAAAAGCTCGTGGCAGGCCAGCACTTCGGCCCGGGTATAGAGCCCTTTGGCAATACCGGCCTGGTTGGTAACCACAATGAGGTAGTAGCCGGCGGCCTTGAGGCGAGCCAGGCTCTCGGGCACGCCGGGGCAGATGCGGAAGCGGTCGGGCGTCCACACATAATCGCCCATTTCTTCGTTGAGCACGCCGTCGCGGTCCAGAAAAACTGCTTGATTCATGGGGCGAAGGTACTTTTGCCGGATGCGCATTGCCATTCTCGGCGGCGGCCTCACCGGCCTCACGCTGGCTTATTATCTGCAACAAGCGGGCGTCGCCTACGACCTGCTGGAGGCCAGCCCCCGGCCGGGCGGCAACCTGCTCTCGCCCCTAGCACCCGCGGGCTACCAACTCGAAGCCGGCCCCAACTCGCTGCTGCTGAGCGCCGAGCTGGAAGAGCTACTGACCGAGCTGGGGCTAGCCCAGGCTATTCAGGACGCCGCCCCGGTGAGCCAGCACCGCTACGTGCTGCGCGGCGGGCAATACCAGGCGCTGCCGGGCTCGCCACCCGCGCTGCTGGCCAGCAATTTTTTCAGCTTCAAAACCAAGCTGCGGCTGCTGACCGAGCTGCTGCGCCGCCCCGCGCCGCTTGTGCCGGGCGAAACGGTAGCCGCGTTTTTTGCGCGGCACTTTGGGCCGGAGGTGGTGCAATATGCCGTTAATCCTTTCGTGGCGGGCATTTATGCCGGCGACCCGGCAGAACTGCTGCTCTCGCTCACGTTTCCGCAGCTCGCGGCGCTGGAGGCCCAGTACGGCTCGCTGCTGCGCGGGCTGGCCAAAGGACCCAAAACCGGCCGCCGCCGCACCATCACGCTGCGCGGCGGCGTGCAGGCGCTGACCGACGCGCTGGCTGCCCAACTCACGAGCTACCACCCTGGCCAGGAGGTGCAGGCCGTTAGCCGCCTGGCCGATGGCAATTATCAGCTGACAATCAACAACCAACACTCGCCAACCACTTACTCGCACCTGGCCCTGGCGCTGCCTGCCTATGCCGCCGCCAAGCTGCTAGCTCCCCTTTTCCCAGCGGCGGCGGCGGCGCTGGCGGCCGTGCGCTACCCACCCATGACGCTCGTGTACTCGGCCTACGACCGCGCGGCCGTGGCGCACCCCCTAGCCGGGTTTGGGGCGCTGAACCCCAAGGTAGAAGGCACCTATTCGGCCGGCGCTATCTGGACCAGTTCGCTTTTTCCCGACCGGGTGCCGGCCGGGCAGGTGCTCTTTACCAGCTTCGTGGGCGGGGCGCAGTTTGCGCAGCAGGCTCAGGCGCCCGAAACCACGCAGCTCGCGGCGGTGCACCAGGAGCTGAGCCACCTCTACGGCATCAGAGGGGCGCCGCGCTGGCAGGGGCGCTACTACTGGCCCCGGAGCATTCCGCAGTTTGACCAGCACCTGGCCGACGCGCGGGCGGCCGTGGCTCCCCTGGCGGCCGAGGGCATTGTGGCGGCGGCCAACTGGCAGGCCGGCGTGAGCGTGCCCGACTGCGTGAAGCACGCCCGCCGGCTAGCCTTAGAGTTGAGAAAAAAGCAAGCGGAATGAGAAATTACCTTCGGGGTACTTCCTCCTTCCAAATTCTTCCTTCTTAACTCCTATTGGCGCGCAACCCTATTCGTGCGCGCCTTATCTTTGCCTGCGATGAGTAATACGGCCGCCGGATTAGTATTAATTCCGACGTACAACGAGCGGGATAATGTGGAGCTTATTATTCGAGCCGTTTTTGCGCAGCCGAAGAATTTCCACGTCCTGATAATTGACGACGGTTCGCCCGACGGCACGGGCGCGCTTGCGCGCGCCCTGTTGCCGGAGTTTGCCGGGCGGCTTTTTTTGGAGGAGCGGGCTGGTAAGCAGGGCCTGGGCACGGCCTATATTTTCGGCTTTCGCTGGGCGCTGGCGCGGGGCTACGAGTACGTGTTTGAGATGGATGCTGACTTCTCACACAACCCGCAGGACCTGCTGCGCCTGCACGAAGCCTGCGCCGTGCAGGGCTACGACCTGGCCATCGGCTCGCGCTACAGCGACGGTGTGAACGTGGTAAACTGGCCCATGAGCCGGGTGCTGATGTCGTATTTCGCTTCCAAGTACGTGCGCCTTATCACGGGCATGCCCATTCACGATGCCACGGCGGGCTTTAAGTGCTACTCGGCCAGGGTGTTGCGCGCCATCGACCTGAGCCGCATTCACTTCGTGGGCTACGCGTTTCAGATTGAGATGAAGTGGCTAGCCTACCGCCTGGGTTTCCGCATCAAAGAGGTGCCCATCATCTTTACCGACCGCACGCGGGGGCAGTCGAAGATGTCGAAGGGTATCTTTAAGGAGGCGCTGTTTGGGGTGGTGCAGATGAAGGTGAGCAGCTGGATTCACCCGCCGCGCCGCACGGCCGACGAGCCACTGGGCCAGCCGCGCGTGGCGTCGGCGCAGTAGCCGGCCGGCGGTGCCGACCGCCGCGCGGGCTCTTTTTCCGTATCGGATAAAGCAGCTTGCTACCGGATGGAAAACACCCCCCTTTTCTGGATTTTATTTAACTTGTTCGTAATCGGGCTCTTACTGCTCGATTTGCTGGTACTCAACCGCCGCGCCCACGCCGTGAAGCTGGGAGAGGCCTTAGGCTGGAGCGCTTTCTGGATAACGCTTTCGCTAGGCTTCAACTACCTCGTGTACCGCACGATGGGCCACCAGGCGGGCTTGGAGTGGCTGACGGGCTACCTCATTGAGAAGGCGCTGAGCGTGGACAACTTATTTGTGTTCCTGCTCATTTTCACCTACTTCAAGGTGCCGGCCGAGTATCAGCACCGCATTTTATTCTGGGGCGTGCTGGGCGCGCTGGTGCTGCGCGGCGTTTTTATTCTGGCCGGCGGAGCGCTGCTGGCCAAGTTTCATTTTTTGCTGTATGCGCTGGGGGGCTTCCTGGTATACACGGGCGGGCGCATGGCCTTCGGCGGCGACGGCGACCCCGAAATCGACCCCAACAACAACCCGGTGGTGCGGCTGCTGAGCCGGCGCCTGCCCATTACCCGGCACCTCGATGGCGGCAGGTTTTTTACCAAGCGCGACGGCCTGCGCTTTGCCACCCCGCTGCTGGTGGTGCTGGTAATGATAGAAACAACCGACGTGGTATTCGCGGCCGATTCTATCCCGGCCATCCTGGCCGTGTCGCGCAACACGTTTGTGGTCTATACTTCCAACGTGTTTGCTCTGCTCGGTCTGCGGGCGCTGTACTTCGCGCTGGCCAGCCTCATGACACTTTTTCACTACCTGCACTATGGGCTGGCGCTCATTCTGGTATTTATCGGCGGTAAGCTCTTGACGGAGGATATTTTGCGCGTGCGCTTTAACCTGGAGCTACCCATGCCGGTTTCGCTAGGCATCGTGGGCCTGCTGCTGCTGGGCTCGGTCGGCGCTTCCTTGCTGTGGCCCAAACAGCCCACTGAGCCGCCGGCCAGCCCCGACTAGCAGACCGCCCCATCGACGACGCGCCTTGCCTTTTACAAACGCCTACCTATTTTGAATCACCTCGCCGAACACCTGGCCCAGGGCTTTAGCCAAACGCCGAAAACCCTGTCGTCCAAATATTTTTACGATGCCACCGGCAGCCGCCTGTTTCAGCAGATAATGGGCCTGCCCGAGTACTACCCGACCCGCACCGAGCTGGCTATTTTTCAGGAGCAGGGCGCGGCCATAGCGCGGGCGCTGGCGGCCGGCGCGGGGGCTAGCCAGCCGCTGGCCGTGGTAGAACTGGGTGCCGGCGACGGCTTGAAAACCAAGCTGTTGCTGCGCGAACTACTTACCCAACCGGTGGCCCTCACCTACGTACCGGTCGATATTTCGGCTTCGGCTATCGAGGAGCTGGCAGCTTCGCTGCTCGCCGAGCTGCCCGGCCTGCCCACCGAGCCGCTGGCGGCCGAATATTCGGCTGCGCTCACTACCCTAGCCACCCGGCCGGGCGCCAAGGCAGTGCTGTTTCTGGGCTCCAACATCGGCAATTTCACGCCCGACGAGCAGGTAGTTTTCCTGGGCGAGCTGGCCCAGCCCCTCACTCCGGCCGACCGCCTGCTGGTGGGCTTCGACCTGCGCAAGGACCCGCGCCGCATCCACGCGGCGTATGACGACGGGCAGGGCATTACGGCCGAGTTTAACTTCAACCTGCTGCGCCGCCTCAATGCCGAGGCCGGCGCTGATTTTCAGCTCGATGCCTGGCAGCATTTCCCCGATTACGACCCCAGCACCGGGGCCATGCGCTCGTGGCTGGTGAGCCGCCGCGCCCAGACCGTGCGCGTGGCCGCGCTGGCCGGCCAGGCCTTCGACATCGCCGCCTGGGAGGCCATTCACACCGAAAGCTCCTACAAATTCAGTTTGCCCCAGATAGCCGGGCTGGCCGCCGCCGCGGGCCTGCGCGTGGTGGAGGTGTTTCAGGACGCGGCCGCCGACTTTGCCGACGTGGTGCTGGCGGTGGCCGGCTAGGGCCGTAATTTTGTAAAAACCCCCAACGCCGAAACGTCATGCTGCGCTTGTCGAAGCATGACGTTCTTTCTTAAGCCATTATCCTTGTGAAATCCCACCTGCGCCCTACCATCCTGCTCGCCTACCCAGTGGTACTGAGCCAGCTTGGCCACATTCTGGTGAGCGTGTGCGATTCGGTGATGGTGGGGCAGACCGGCAAGCTGCCGCTGGCCGCCGTGAGCGTGGGCGTGAGCCTGACCACCGTACTGATGGTGCTGGGCCTGGGCCTCAGCATGGGCGCGGTGCCGCGCGTGGCCGCCGCCAATGGCCGGGGCGATAACGGGGCGCTGGGCCACCTGCTGGTAGGCACCATCTGGCTCAATACGCTGGTGGGCGTGCTGCTGGCGGGCCTGAGCCAGCTGCTACCCCTGGCCATGCCGCACCTGCACCAGGCGCCCGCAGTGGTGGCCCTAGCCACGCCCTGGGTGCGCGTGGTAGGCCTGTCGCTGCTGCCCCTGATGGTGTTTCAGGGCTTTCGGGAGTGGGCCGAGGGGCTGGGCCTCACGCGCCAGGCCATGCAGCTGTCTATTCTGGGCAACGTGATTAACGCTTTGCTATGCTACGCCTTGATATTCGGCCACTTCGGCGCGCCCGCGATGGGACTGATGGGCGCGGCCTGGGCCACGCTCATTGCCCGCATACTCATGGCGGCGCTCATGGCGCAGTTTGTGCTGCGGGCCGAAAAGCTGCGCGCCAAGCGCCCGGCCGAAGCTGCCACCTGGCTGCGGCCGGGGCTAGCCGAGCTGCGCGGGCAGCTGGCGCTGGGGTTGCCCATTGGCGTGCAGATGATGTTTGAGGTCGGTGCCTTCGCAGCCTCGGCGTTGATGATGGGCTGGCTAGGGGTCACAACTCAGGCCGCTCACCAGATTGCCATCAACGTGGCCTCGGTGACCTACATGGCCGCCAGTGGCATTGCAGCGGCGGCCACCATTCGGGTGGGCAACCTGCGCGGGGCCGGCGACCTGGCCGGGGCGCGGCAGGCGGGCTTTGCCGCCTACTGGCTGGCCTTCGCGTTCATGGGGACGATGGGGCTGCTGCTGGTAATTTTCCGGCACCTCATTCCCACTTTCTACAATACCGACCCGGCCGTGGTGGCCCAAGCGGCTACGCTGCTGGCCATCGCGGCGGGCTTTCAGATTTCGGATGGCCTGCAAGTGGTGGGTCTGGGCGCGCTGCGCGGGCTGGAAGACGTGAAAGTACCCTCGGTGGTGGCGCTGCTGGCCTACTGGGCGGTGGCGCTGCCGCTGGGCTACGGCCTGGGCTTTGGGCTGAAGCTGGGCGCGCCGGGCATCTGGCTAGGCTTGCTCACGGGCCTGAGCGTGGTGGCGGGCGTGCTGCTGCTGCGCTTCCGGCGCCAGAGTGCGCCCGGCGAGCGGCCGCCCGGCCTGGAAAGTCCGACGCAAAAACTCACCGAGGCCGAAGAATTGGTGGTGCTGGGCCAGCCGGCCGGCTAGCCGGCGGAACTCAGAGCAGGCGCTTGGTTGTCCGGTTAGTAGCCGGCGGCTGGCCCATCGGGGCTAGCGCGGCCGCTTTATTTCCGACTCACCGCCTTTTTCATTCATGCCTATTTCTTGGTGGAAGGCGCTCGCCTTCCTGCTGCTCGGGGCCGGGCCGGCTGCTGCCCAGCAAGTAAAACTACCGCCCGGCGCCATTCGCTGGTCGGCGAGCCGGCCGCTCGTGGTAGCCGATTTTAAGGGCCGGCCCAAAACCAGCCAGGGCCACGCCGCCCTTACCTCGGCCAACATTAACACCGGTGCCACCTGCCGGGGCAACGTATTTGCCGGCACGGCGCAGGCCAGCTTCGACCCCGCCAGCTCGTGGGTACGCGAGCCCGGCAGCATGACGCCCGCCCTGCTGCGCCACGAGCAGCTGCACTTCGATATTGCCGAGGTGTATGCCCGCCGCCTGCGCCAGCAGCTGGCCGCCATGCACACCACCTGCGACCGGCTAGGCGGTACTTTCGACCGCATCAGCCAAGCCGCTTACACGGCCTGGCAGCAGGCCGAAGATGATTACGACCGCGACACCAACCACGGCCTCCAGCACGAGCGCCAAGCCCGATGGGAAACCCAGGTGCACCAGCAATTGCGGGAGCTGGCCGCCTTTGCCGAAAAGGATGCCTAGCGGTGAAGTAGCACGGTGCACGTCTGTCAGTGCTTCGCCGGCTCGTAATGACAGCTACATTTTCTTGCTTACCACTTCACCACTAAGTATGATTTCCTACGCCGAGTTTGAGCGAGTAGATATTCGGGTGGGCACCATTGTGGAGGCGCGCGAATTTCCGCAGGCGCGCCGCCCGGCGTATCAGCTGCTGCTTGATTTTGGCCCCGAAATCGGCCTCAAAAAATCGAGCGCCCAGCTTACGCAGCACTACACGCCGGCCACGCTGCTGGGCCGGCAGGTGCTGGCGGTGGTCAACTTTCCGCCCAAGCAAATCGGGCCATTCCGCTCCGAGGTGCTGGTGCTGGGCGCGCCCGATGCCGCGGGCCACACGGTGCTGGCGGCCGTGGCGGCGCCCGTGCCCAACGGCAGCCGCTTGCACTAGGTTGTACGGACAATTATCTTTGCGTTCGTGAGCAATCTGGATGAAATCAGTGACCGTGCTTGGACCGCTTTGGCCCCACATTTATCGGGCAAAGCGGGCGACGTGGGCCGAACAGGCGTCGATAACCGACTCTTTCTCAACGCCGTGTTCTGGGTGGCGCGCCACGGCTGCGCCTGGCGTGCACTGCCGGCCCGCTTTGGCAAACACGACACGTTGCGCAAACGCAGCCGGCGCTGGGCCCAAAAAGGCATTTGGCAACGCTTGTTCGAAGCCGTGCAGGAACCAGACCTGGATTGGGTGATGCTTGATTCGACCGTGGTGCGGGCCCACGCGCAGGCGGCGGGCAGCCGAAAAAAAGCCGCGTCGGCGACGAAGCCCTCGGCCGCAGCCGCGGCGGGCTGACGACCAAAATCCACGCCCTCGTCGACGCGCTGGGTAACCCGTTGCGCGTGGTGCTCGGTCCCGGCCAGCAAGCCGATTGTCGACGCGTAGCGGAACTGCTGCCGGCCGCTGAGGGTACCAGCAACGTGCTGGCAGACAAAGCCTACGATACGGACGCCGTACTCGCCAGCGTGGCCGCCCTCGGTGCCCAAGCGGTGATTCCCAGCAAAAAGAACCGCCTCGTCCAACGCGTGATTGACCGAAATCTGTACCGCGACCGCAACAAAGTCGAGCGCTTTTTTAGTCGCCTCAAGCAGTTTCGCCGGCTGGCCACGCGCTATGATAAAACGGCCAGCAGCTTCTTAGGAATGGTGCATTTCATCTCAGCACTCTTGTGGCTTCGCTAATTGTCCGTGCAACCTAGAGGCTATTGGTGGCGCGGCAGCGGCGTGGCGCCCATTTTCTTCTCGCGGGCGCTCAGCGAGTCGATAACCGTGGCGTAGATGCCATCCAGGTCCTTGCCGTGCATGGCGTAGTAGCGGTAGCTGCGCTCGAAGCTGGAGTCGGCCGCTTTTAGCCCATGCCGCCACAAAACATCGTCGTGCATGGTTTGAAACAAGGCCCGCGCCGAATCGGCCGCCAGCCGGCTCGACTCGATGCGCGATTCGAGCAGGTGAAATTGTATGAGCAGGCTCGTTATCTCCTCCTTCGACAGCAGGTTGGGCGGGGGCAGCACTTGCTCGGGGCGGGCGCAGCTGGCAGCGGCCAGCACAAGGCCCACCCCCAGGAGTAATAGAGTAAACAGCGATTTCACGCCCAAAAATAACCCCGCGCCGTAGCTTCGTCCTTCACCCCGCCCCGTATGCCGCCCGCCGCTAGCCCTACTTCTGCCCTGCCCGCCAGCCTCACGGCGCTGGTGCGCCGCCTGCGCCACCTCGAAATCAGGATGCGCCAGGCGGTGGAGGCCCAATTGCAGGGCAATTTCGGGTCGGTTTTTCGGGGGAATGGGCTGGAGTTCGACGACGTGCGCCTCTACCAATACGGCGATGAAGTGCGGGCCATCGACTGGGCGGTGAGCAGCAAAGGCCACGGCACCTTCGTAAAAACCTACAAGGAAGAGCGCGAGCAGCAGGTGCTGGTGGCCCTCGACGTGAGCGCCTCGCAGCGCGTGGGCCGGGCGGCGGCTGGCAGCCAGTGCAAGCTCGACCTGGGCCGCGACCTGGCCGGGGTGCTGGCCCTCTCGGCCGCCCGCCAGGACGCGGCGCTGGGCCTGCTGGCTTTTTCCGACCAGAAAGAGCTGTATCTGCCGCCCGCCAAGGGCTTGCGAGCGGCCTATGCGCTGCTCCAACGCCTCTACGGACTGCACCCGGCCTCCCGGCACACGGGCCTGGGCGCGGGCATCCGGCTGCTGCTGGGGCTGGTCAAGCGCCGCAGCCTGGTTATTCTCATCTCCGATTTTATCGACGAAAACTACGAGCGCGAGCTCACCATGCTGGCCCGCCAGCACGACCTGGTGGTGGTGCAGCTGCTGGCCCCGCAAGAAGTGAAGTTTCCGGCGCTGGGTATCGTGCCCCTGCGCGACGCCGAAACCGGCTTGCAGCGCTGGGTCGATACCTCGGCCCCGGCCTTTCAGGCGCAGTACGCGGCCCAGACCCAGGCCCGGCACGAGGCCCTGCGCACGCTTTGCCGCCGCCAGCGCGTGAGCTTACTTACGCTGCGCACCGACGAGGACTTTGTGCCGCAACTAGTGGGGCTGTTTCGGCAGCGGCGCAGCTAACGCAGTATGTGGCAGCTACTCAAGCCCCTTCGCCTTTCGCGGCGCGCCTGGCTAGCCGGCTGGCTCCTGGCCCTGAGTGTCGGTGGGCCGGTCCTGGCTGGCCCCAATACCGGCACCGGGCCGACAGGCCGGTTTTCGCGGGCCGTGGTGGAAGTGGGCCAGCCCCTCGACTACGTGCTGAGCTACGCCCACGACCCGGCCGAGGAAGTCGTTTTTCCCGATTCGCTGGCACCATTCGGCACGTTTGAGTACGCGGGGCGGCACTGGCTGCCTACCCGCACCACCAGCGGCCGCAGCCTCGACCAGGCGGTGTATCACCTGCGCACGTTTTCGCTGGCCCCGGTGCAGAGCTTGCAACTGCCGGTGCTGCTGCTGCGCGGCACCGCCGACACGCTGCGCCTGCTGCCAGCCGTGGCCCAGGTGCGCCTGCACCGGCTAGCTCCCACCCTCTACACCACCGATGCAGCCGGGCCGCCCACCCTGCGCACCACCTACCAGGTGCTGCCCCTGGCGCCGGCCTTCAACTATCCATTCTGGCTGGCCGGGCTGGCCGGTGGGCTAGCCCTGGCTGGCGGCGCCTGGGCCCTCTACGGCCGGCGCTGGCGCCAGCGCTACGGCCGCTACAAGCGTCGCAAAAACCATCTTTATTTCCTCGCCCAGTTTGCCCGCAATGCCGAGCGCTTCACGCTCTCGCGCTCGGCGGCGGTGGTCGAACGCACGGTAGTGCTGTGGAAAAACTACCTTTCCAGCCTGGAAGACACCAACCTCAACTCACTCACCACCAAAGAGCTGACTGAGTATTTTCACAACGACGAGGACGTGCGCCGCGCCCTGCGCGCCACCGACCGCGTCGTGTATGGCAACCTACTCAGCGAAGATGCCCAGGAAGTAGATGCGGCCTTTCAGCGCCTGCGCGATTTTGCCGAGCGGCAATACGAGCGAATTTTTACTGCCTAGCCAGTACCAACCAGTTATCATTGCTTCGCAAGCGCGCAATGACAAACGATTATTGCTTAGTAGTCTCATGCTCTGCCCATTTTCTCTATGCCTCACCTTGTAGTACTCACCGGCGCCGGCGTGTCGGCCGAAAGCGGCATTCGCACCTTCCGCGATACGAATGGCTTGTGGGAGGAGCACCGCATCGAGGACGTGGCCACGCCCGAGGCGTTTGCCCGCAACCCGGCGCTGGTGCTCGATTTTTACAACAAGCGCCGCGCCCAGGCCCGCGAGGTAGCGCCCAACGCCGCTCACCTAGCCCTGGCCGGCTTCGAGGCAGCACCGGGCTGGACGGTCAGCATCATCACCCAAAACGTGGACGACCTGCACGAGCGCGCCGGCTCCAGCCAGGTGCTGCACCTGCACGGCATGCTCAATAAAATGCGCTCGGTGCAGAATGAAAACACCGTTTTTGATTGCCCAGGCGACATTATGCTGGGCGACCTGGCGCCCGATGGCGGCCAGCTGCGTCCGCACATTGTGTGGTTTGGCGAAATGGTGCCCGCCATCGAGGAAGCCGCCGAAACAGTAGCCACGGCCGATGCGCTGCTGGTGGTGGGCACCTCCCTGCAGGTGTATCCGGCCGCCGGGCTGCTGCACTACGCCCCGGCCGGCTGCCCGGTCTACGTCATCGACCCGCACCAGCCCGAGGTGAGTGGCCGGCGCGGCGTGCGCTACGTGGTAGCCCCGGCCAGCGTAGGCGTGCCGCAGGTGCTCAAGGAGCTAGCGGCCAGCAATGAGCAGAAATAATCGTTTGTCGTTGCGAGCGCAGCGCAGCAAGGACAAACGGATTTAGCCAGAGTTACTTCCGATACTGATACAGAATACCCGTGTCGAAGGGTGTCCAGAGGCTGGCCTTCTGGCCGCTGACTTTCAGGCCCCTATTGGCCCAGGTGTTGCAGGTGTTGAGTACGCTGTAGCGGCTATTGGCCTCGTAAAAGGCGTCGTGGTCGGCGTAGCTGTGGCCGGGTATCCAGTTGAAATTGCCGGCCGCGTCGCGCTGAAAGCTCTTTTGAATGTAGGCAATGAGGCGGCGGTATTGCGTGGGCGTGAGGCGCAAGGGCACGCACTGGGGGCTAGCCACTAGGTCGGCCTCGTGGTAGTAGGTAGTGTGCATGAGCGTGGTGCTCAGCCAGAAGCCTGCCCGAATAGCCGTGCGCGGCTTCAGCTCGGCCCAGGTGGGCGTTTCGAGGTAAAAGCCCTTATCGCCCCAGCCGATGCCTACGAAGTGATAGGTAGAGTCGTGCGCCTGCGTATTGGAAAAAGGCAGCTGCTCGCTCCAGTCGATGAAACTGCTTTTGACGGGCACCACCAGGTCGGTGTGCACGCCATTGGAGTGGATGAAAAGCGGCACCGTCGCGGCTTCGGCAGTGGTTTCGGCCGCCACCGGAATGCGCGAAAGCACCTGGGCCACGCCCCAGTACGCGGCCACCGCGCCTACCACAGCACCGACCGAATAAGCCGTTATTTTAAGGGTTTTGCGCAGCAAAGGCGACATAAGCAGGAGCTAATTTTACGGGCTAGTACGCAATTCTGCCAAAAGTAACCCGCCCTGTTTCCATGCCCTCGCAGCCCGACGAAGAAATTTACGCCATCCCGGCCAAGTACCGCCAGATGGAAAACACGCATATCCTATTCTGGCTCATCAAGGATATCAGCTGGTGCATGGTCTGGAAAACGCTGGGTATCTTAATGATAGCGCCCACACTGGGCATTGCGCTGGTTATTGCCTGGCGCACCCGCGCCCTCAAGTCGGAGCTGGCGCATAACCTGGCCATCGTATTCTGGATTACGGCCAACTCGTACTGGATGCTGAGCGAGTTTTTTGGCTTCGACACCGTCCGCATCGGCACCCTCACCGATGGCAAGCATCTGGCTATCATTCCCTTCGGCATCGGGCTAGCCATCCTGGCCTACTACTACCTGGTGCAGAAGCCCCGCGAAACGCAGGCGGCGCAAGTGGCTACGCTGTAATGCACGTCAATTACCATAGCTGGTGCACCTGCGACCGAATCATCCGGTCATAAACGTCGCGCACGGCCGCCATCTGCGCAGCAGTAAGGGCAGGCTGCTGCTCCGTTTGCAGATTGGAAGTCAATTGCTCGGGGCGCGAGGCGCCGGGAATAATGCAGCTCACTTCCGGAAACATCAGTATCCAGCGCAGGGCTAGCGGGGCTAGCTGCGGCTGGTCGGGAAATATTTTTTTCAACTCTTCCACGGCGGCTAGCCCCGTAGCGTAGTCCACGCCCGAGAAAGTTTCGCCCTTGTCGAAGGCTTCGCCGTTGCGGTTGAAGTTGCGGTGGTCGTCTTTATCGAAGTGCGTTTGCGGCGAAAACTTGCCCGTGAGCAGCCCGCTAGCCAGCGGCACCCGCACTATCAGGCCCACGTCGCGCCGCGCCGCTTCTTTGAACAGTAGCTCGGCCGGGCGCTGCCGGAACATATTGAAAATTACCTGCAACGTGGTTACATTGGGGTATTCGATGGCCTTTAAGCTCTCCTCTACCTTTTCCACGCTCACGCCCAGGTTCTGGATTTTGCCTTCTTGCCTGAGCCGGTCGAACAACTCAAAAATCTCGGGCCGGTAATAAACCTCCGTAGGCGGGCAGTGCAGCTGAATCAAATCCAGCGTTTCGAGTTGCATGTTGCGCAGGCTGTCTTCCACAAAGCCGCGCAGCGCCGCCGGCTGGTAGGCCTCGGCCGTGTGCGGCTGCAAGCGCCGGCCGCACTTGGTAGCCACGTAGATGCGCTCGCCGGCGCGGCTGCGCACGAGGCGGCCCACGGCCTTTTCACTTTCGCCGTCGCCATACACATCGGCGGTGTCGATGAAGTTGATGCCCGCGTCCACGGCGGCGTGCAGGATGCGGTCGGCATTGTCGTGGCTGAAGGGTTCGCCCCATTTGCCGCCCACCTGCCAGGTGCCGAGGCTGATTTCAGAGATGGAAAAGCCGGTTTTGCCGAGCGTGCGGTGATTCATAGTCAGGAAGGAATTGCAAAGAAGTTGCTTTGCTAACTCAAAACCCACCGCTAGGTTGCACGCGGCAAGTGTGTTTGGTACAAATCAGGAATCCGGCTAGGTTACTTCTAGGCGCACTTGCAAGGCGCAGCTCAGGCGGCTGCGGCTACGGCCACGGGCCGCTTCCAACTCAGCAGCAACACGCCAAAAACGACCAGAATTGTCCCGCCAATCTGGGCCGCAAAAATGGGCTCCCGCAAAAAGAAATGCGCCTGCGCTATCGTCGAAATTGGCCCGATACCGCTAATAATGGCGACATTATTAGCCCCGATTCTTTTTAATCCCTGCGAAATTAAAAACGAGGGCAACACGGTAGAAAAGATGGCTAGCCCCAGCCCATACCCCCACAGCGCCCGGCCCGACGCAAGTAATTCGCCGTGGCCCACCAGGGCAAAGTGCCCAAAAATACCCGCCGTAGCGGCCAACATCGCATACGCCGTAAATTTAGTAGCGCCCACCAGCGGAATAATTTTCCCGCTGCCCGCGATATACATCGAATAGGTAATGGCACACAAAAACACGAGAAAACTCCCCAGGTATAATCCGTGCCGGCCCGGGTCAATAGTTAATTCGCCCGCGTAGGCAATGCCAATGCCGAGATACGTGAGCAGCAGCGCCCATTTTTGAGTACCGGTAATTCGCTGCTTGAAAAAAACAGCGTTAATAAAAACCACGAAGCTAGGATACAGAAATAATATCAATCGCTCCAGTCCCGCCGACACGTATTGCAGCCCCATAAAATCGAGCAGGCTGCTCACGTAGTAGCCCAGCACCCCTAACAGCAGCACCAGCGCCCACTGCGGGCGCGTCATGCGCACATTGTTTTTCTGGCTCGACATAAACAGCGCCACGCCTGCATAAAACGGCAGCGAAAACACCATGCGCAACGTGAGCAGCGTCAGCGCATCGGTGTGCGTAGCGCCAAAAGCCAGCTTAACGAGTATGGCTTTGGTGGAGAATAGAACTGCCCCTAGCAAGGTAATAACGAAGCCGGCCAGGGGCACGGCCGAGCGGATTGGGGTAGGCATTAACACGGTCCGCACTAGCCCCGGCGCAGTGGCCGGAGGTCAAGCACGAAGCCGGGTAGCTCAGGCGCCGCGCTAATTTCTTGATTAAAGTCGGCCACTTCGACCGGGGCTTGATTGGGGCGGTAGATGGTCGCCTTTTCAGCCTCCGGGTCGAGCAGCAGGGCCAGCTGCACGCCGTTGGCCAGGTAGTCTTCCATCTTGCGGCGCAGGGCGGCTAGCCCGTCGGAGGGCGAGCGCACTTCTACCACAAACTCGGGGCAGACCGGCGGAAACTTCTGCCGCTGGGCTTCAGTCAACTGCGCAAACTTTTCCTTGCTCAGCCACGCCGCATCGGGCGAGCGGATAGAGCCATCGGGCAAGGCAAAGCCCGCTGACGACTCGTACACGTAGCCCAACTGGTGCTGGCGATTCCACAACCAAAGCTGGCCGTAAATTTCTCCTGATTTGCGGCTGGATTCTGAACCGGCGGGGGCATGGCAATGATATTGTGGTCGGCGGTGCGCTCCAGGCGCAGCGTAGGGTTGTGCTGGCAGAGGTCGTAAAACTCCTCATCCGTGAGCCGGGCCAGGGCCGGACCTTGCAGCAGCAACTGGTTGTCGAGGTCGGCGAAAGTCATAGTAAGAGCATGTCAAAAATATCTTAAATTATCAATTTAAATAAAATACTATGCATGATTTATCATCTCAAGTAGTTCATGATTTTAAAAGGGGTAGGCTATCGTTTGACCAGTCGTAAAGACCACCTGTTCCATAAATACCCGCAAGCAAAAAACGCTCTAAGAACTCAGCTAAAGAATGTGTCATGAAAAGCTTCCTCTCTTCTGAATCGGGATAAAAAATAGAATAAGGCGAGGATTCATCAAGCCCTACTTCAACGCCCCATAAATCAGAATAGATTAGGTACTCGGCAAAATAGCATTGATTATTCGTCTTGGTCGTACAACTCCAATCGTCCATTATTTCTTCTAATGGAATTATTCTGAACAGGTCTTCATCAGATTGAAATCCATTGCTAAAAGAATAAAAACATTTAAAATCACGTGGCAATACCAATCTAGTTTTTGCTTCAAAAGTATCGAAGAGTTGCTGGATGGCTGCTGGATAAGGGGTGATGTCATTTGGCCCATTTTTTATTCTAGCAATTATCTGCTCTATGTTCATAACTCAGACGCTCCGTTAAGAAATACAACCCAAAACGGCCGCCCCGGTTTCCCGAGGCGGCCGTTAAAGTACCTAGCAAAAGCGAAACTACGCCGCTGCGCCGCTCTCCTGCATCTTGATGAGGTTCAGGGCCGAACCAGCCTTAAACCAGCCGATTTGGCCTTCGTTGTAGGTGTGGTTGACGGTAATGAGGTCGGTGTCGCCGTCGGCGTGGCGCAGGCGCACTTGCAGCGGCTTACCGGGAGCGAAGCTCGTGAGGCCGAGGATGTCGATTTGGTCGTCTTCCTCGATGAGGTCGTAGTCGTTTTTGTTGACGAAGGTAAGGGCCAGCATGCCCTGCTTCTTGAGGTTGGTTTCGTGAATGCGGGCAAAGCTTTTCACCAGCACGGCGCGCACGCCGAGATGGCGGGGCTCCATGGCGGCGTGCTCGCGCGAGCTGCCTTCGCCGTAGTTCTCATCCCCTACCACGATGCTGCCAATGCCCATGCTCTTAAGCACACGGGCGGCCTGCGGCACGGGCACGTAGGGTGAGCCCTGGGTGGCGCTGTCCTTCACGGCGTTAGTTTCGCCGGTGTAGGCGTTGGTGGCGCCGATGAGCATGTTGTTGGAAATGTTATCCAGGTGGCCGCGGAATTTCAGCCACGGGCCGGCCATGCTAATGTGGTCGGTGGTGCACTTGCCGAGCGCCTTGATGAGCACGCGCAGCCCGATGAGGTCGGTACCTTCCCAGGGCTTGAAGGGCTCCAGGAGTTGCAGGCGGTCCGAGTTGCGGTCTACGAGTACCTGCACGGCGCTGCCATCGGCAGCCGGAGCCTGGAAGCCAGCATCTTCCACGGCAAAACCGGCCGGGGGCAGCTCGACGCCGGTGGGCTCGTCAAACTTCACATTGCCGTTTTTGCCGGGCAGCGTGTCGGTGAGAGGGTTAAAGGTCAGGTCGCCGGCGATAGCGAAGGCAGTTACGATTTCGGGCGAGGCCACGAAGGCGTGGGTGTTGGGGTTGCCGTCGTTGCGCTTGGCGAAGTTGCGGTTGAAGCTCGTAATAATCGAGTTCTTGCGCTTGGGGTCGTCGGTGTGGCGGGCCCACTGGCCGATGCACGGGCCACAGGCATTGGCCAGCACTACGCCGCCCATCTCGGCGAAGGTGTCGAGTAGGCCATCGCGGGCCACGGTGTAGCGCACCTGCTCCGAGCCGGGGGTAATGGTGAACTCGGCGGCTACGTGCAGGCCCTTATCCACGGCCTGCTTGGCGATGCTAGCGGCGCGGGTAATGTCTTCGTAAGACGAATTGGTGCACGAGCCGATGAGGCCTACTTCGAGCTTCTCGGGCCAGCCGTGCTCTTTTACGGCGGCGGCAAACTGCGAAATCGGCCAGGCGGCGTCCGGCGTGAACGGGCCGTTCACGTAGGGCTCCAGCGTGTTGAGGTCGATTTCGATGAGCTGGTCGTAGAACTCGGCGGGGTTGGCGTACACCTCGTCGTCGGCGCGTAGGTGCTGAGCTACGCCCTTGGCCAGGTCGGCGATGTCGGCGCGCTCGGTGCTGCGCAGGTAGTCGCCCATTTTCTCATCGTAGGCAAAAACTGAGGTCGTGGCCCCAATTTCAGCACCCATGTTGCAGATGGTGCCTTTGCCGGTGGCGCTCAGGCTTTCGGCGCCCTCGCCGAAGTACTCTACGATGGCCCCGGTGCCGCCCTTCACGGTCAGGATGCCGGCTACTTTCAGAATCACGTCTTTGGCCGAAGTCCAGCCGCTCATTTTGCCGGTCAGCTTCACCCCAATCACCTTCGGGAATTTTAACTCCCAGGGCATGCCGGCCATCACGTCAACGGCGTCGGCGCCGCCTACACCAATGGCAATCATGCCGAGGCCGCCCGCGTTAGGGGTGTGCGAGTCGGTGCCAATCATCATGCCGCCGGGGAAGGCGTAGTTTTCGAGCACCACCTGGTGAATAATGCCCGCGCCGGGCTTCCAGAAGCCGATACCGTATTTATTGGATACCGAAGCCAGGAAATCGTAGACTTCGCGGTTTTCGTCGTTGGCCACGGCCAAGTCTTCGGTGGCGCCATCCTTGGCCTGGATGAGATGGTCGCAGTGCACGGTGCTGGGCACGGCGGCAGTGGCCTTGCCGGCCTGCATAAATTGCAACAGCGCCATCTGGGCGGTGGCGTCCTGCATGGCTACGCGGTCGGGGCGGAAGTCGACGTAGCTAATACCACGCTGGTAGGCTTCGCTTACCTGGCCACCGTAGAGGTGGGCGTAGAGGATTTTTTCGGTGAGCGTGAGCGGGCGGCCAACGGCCGTGCGGGCTGCTTCGATGCGCGAGCCGAGGCCCGCGTACACGGCCCGAATCATATCAAGGTCAAACGCCATAGGAGGGAGAGTGGGTTGTTAGCTTAGGCGCAAAAGTAACTTCTATTTCCTGTCATTGCGAGCGCCGCGCCGGGGAGTTTCGTTTTTGTGGCCTTGCGCGAACGGTGGTTCCCGCAGAGGACGCGGAGGTGCGCTGAGTCGTTCTTTTTAGAACCAATGGGCGGCGGTGCTAGTTTTGGCCGCTCTACCTTGATTTTATGAAATCTCTCAGCTTTGCGCTGCTGGCGGCTACGTTGCTGGCCGGCTGCAATTCCTCCACTACCTCTAACTCGGGCGAAGCGAGCGCTGTCTCGGCTGCCGCGCTGCTCACGCCCGGTCCCTGGCGCGGCGAGCTAGCCACGCAGGGCCAGAAAATCCCGTTTCTGTTTGAAGTCAAGACGGAGGCTAGCCAGCCCGTAGTCTACCTCATTAATAAGGGCCTGAACGGCGAGGAGCGCCTGCGCTGCGAGGAAATCTCGGCGGCCGGCGACTCGGTGACCATTCGCATGCACGTGTTTGACGCGGCGCTGGTGGTGCGTGCTGATGGCAAGGACAAGCTGCAAGGCACTTGGGTGAAGTATGACAGCAAGATGCCGTACCGGGTGCCGCTGGTGGCGACGGCCGGGTCAGAAACTGACACGGTGAAAAGTATTTACAAGCGTATGCCGCTTGTTGGATTTACTGGAAACTGGCGCACCACCTTCCGCGACGACACTGGTAGCAGTTATGAAGCAGTAGGTGTTTTTGCAGAAAAGCAGCGAGCAAATCCTCCGGTTCATCCAGACCAAAATCTGACTGGAACATTCCTGACTACTACTGGCGACTATCGTTACCTCAGTGGCTATTCGGGGGAGAAATCGCTATCCCTTTCGACTTTTGACGGTAGCCATGCTTTCCTATTCACTGGTAAAAAGCAACCTGATGGCACTATAAAAGGCAACTTCTACTCCGGCAAATCGGGCCACGAAACCTGGACCGCCACCCTCGACCCCAAGGCCAAGCTGCCCGATGCCGACACGCTCACCTACCTGCGTAAGGGCGAATCGCGGCTGAATTTCAAGTTTCCGAGTATCGTGGCGGGGGCTAGCATCTCCCCTACCGACCCCAAGTACAAGGGCAAAGTGGTGGTGCTGCAAATCCTGGGCTCGTGGTGCCCCAATTGCATGGATGAAACCAACTACCTCGCGCCCTGGTACGAGCAGAACAAGGCGCGTGGCGTTGAGATAATCGGCCTGGGCTACGAGCGCAGCCCCGACTACCAGCAGGCGGCTAGCCGCCTGCTGAATATGAAAAAGCGCTTCAACATCGGCTACGACCTGGCCGTGGCCGGCGTGTCGAACAAAGACTCGGTAGCCAAGTCGCTGCCGCAGCTGGCGAAGTTTCTGGGCTTTCCGACCACCATTTTTCTGGACAAGAAAGGCGTGGTGCGCAGCATCCGGACGGGCTTTTCGGGGCCGGGTACGGGGCAGTATTACGAGGAGGAAAAGGCGCATTTCAACCGCACCATAGACAAGCTGCTGAAGGAATAAACCCGCCTTTTCACACGCAACCTTCACCTTGTAGGGCCGTTTTAAGCGGCACCATCCGGCCTGTGGATGGTGCCGCTTTCTTTGCTGGCCAGGTGCCAAGTGCAGAACAACGCAGCGGAGCCTACTGCTAGTTGGCCCAACAATTGAATGTGACTGCCCATTACCTACTTTTTCCCCACCATGTCTGCATTTCCTCGCCGTTCTTTGCGCCCTGCTGCGTTGCTGCTGCTCCTGCCGCTCGCCAGCGCCATGCCACCGGAGCCGCGCCAGCCAGCCACCAAGCATGCTACTCTGGCAACGCCTTCGCAGGGCGCCAAACCAGACCCGCAGGTTATTGCGCAATTTGGCCTGTATAATAATCCCAGGCTGCAAGCCTACATCACGCAGCAGGGCAAGCGCATGACAGCCATCTCGGACCGGCCCGGCGACTATGGTTTTACCATTGTCGACTCGCCGGTTATCAATGCCTTTGCTACGCCCGACGGGCACGTGTATTTCACGCGCGGCATCATGGCGTATTTTAATGACGAGGCGCAGTTTACGGGCGTGCTGGGGCACGAGCTGGGGCACATTACGGCGCAGCACGGCAAAAAACAGCAGCGCAACAATACCATTGCCGGCATTGGGATGTTGCTAGGCCAACTTGCGGCTCCCCGGCTTATGCAGTCCATTGGCGGAGTTGTGCAAGAAGGCGTTGGCCTATGGATGCTTAAATACAGCCGGGGCGACGAGAATGAAGCTGATGGCCTGGGCGTCAAGTACTCGACCAAAATCGGGTACGATGCCTCGCATATGGCCGATTTCTTTCAGACGCTGGAGCGTACCGAGCAGCAGAGCGGCAGCAGCGTCCCGCCGTTTTTATCGACTCACCCGAGCTCGGCCGACCGCTACGTGCGCGTAAAAGGCCTGGCGCAGCAAGCCAAGCAGGCCTCGGGCCGGTCTACGTTTGTTGTGAATCGTGACAGCTACCTGCGCTCTATTGAAGGGCTACCGTTTGGCGAAGACCCACGCCAGGGCTTCGTTCAAAACAGTGTCTTTTATCACCCCGACCTGAAGTTCCGCTTCCCGATACCAGCGGGCTGGAAATCGCAGAATTCACCCGACAAGTTTCAGATGGCCGAGCCCAACGGCAAGGCGCTGCTGGTCTTTTTAGGAGTACCCGGTAACTCGTTGGATGAGGCCGGCCAAACCCTGGCTAAGCAAATCGGCGTCACGCCCGGCAACGCGCAGCGCACTACCATCAATGGCTTCCCGGCGCTCGTGTTTGAGGGCGACCAGCAGGCTTCCCAAGACCAACAAGCCACACCGGCCCACGTGCAAAGCTTTCTTATTCAAGACGGCAAGTCAGTATTTGCCTTCGTGGGGCTAGCCACGGCGGCTACGTTTGGCACCTACGCGCCGCAGTTTGCCAGCACGGTGCAGGGCTACCAGCGCCTCACCGATGCCAGCAAGTTCAACCGCCAGCCCGAGCACATTCACATCCGGCAGGCCAAAACGGTCACTACGCTCTCGCAAGCCCTGAGCGCCAACGGCGTGCCCAGCAAGCGCCTTGAGGAAGAAGCCATCCTCAACGGCATGCAGCTTACCGACCGCCTGCCGGCCGGTACCCTCTTCAAGGTGATTGGGCAATAAGCTGTCATTCCGTCAAAAGGCCCGTTCTGCTGAGCAGAACGGGCCTTTTGACTTTACTTACCGGCTAGCTGCGCGCTGGTTTTGAGAGTAAACGTCTGGAAGGTGTCGCCGCCGCGGTAGGTGCGCATGCCGCCGCCGTAGCCGCCGCGCATGCCACCGCCGTAGCCACCCATGCCGCCGTAGCCGCCCATGCCACCACCCTGCGGGCCTACTACGCTCATATCAGACTGCTGGCTGCCGGGCGCAGGCTTGGGCTTTTGGCCGGCCATCCACACCCCCACGGTGGCCACGCGGCCGCCCGCCAGGTCGGGCACGCGGCGGTAGAGCAGACGCAGCGGCACGGCCAGCTCATAAATCAGGTTGTTGCGGGCATCGAGGCCGATAGCGGCCTTCACGCCGATTTTAGCTTCTGAGTCGGTTAATACCGGCTCCTTGCTGCCCCGATAGTTGAGCAATTCCATCTGGTTGGCCCCGGCAATAATGCCCCGCAGGCGGGTGAGATGGTCCTCTTGGCGCTCGGCGGCCGTGGGGCCCATCGCCCCGACGGGCCGCTCGGCCGGCGCTTTAATGGTGCTCAGGTCGATAGGCAGCGGAAACTTGACCCCCAGCTGCTGCTGGTTGCGGCCAGTCGAGTCGAGCCACACCACCATGCCCAGGTACGCCATTTTGGCCTGCGTGGGCATGTCGGCCGCCTTTAGGCGCACATACACCGTGCGGGCATCGTTGAGCACTTCATACTGCAAGTGGCTGTTAGCATCGTACTGCAACGAGTCGGTCCACTCCGTGGCTTTGCCGTCGATAGTGGGCGGCGTGGCCAGGAAGCGGCTCGGCACCTTGCTGGCTACCACGGGTTTGGCCGAACTGGTGCCCGCTGCTTTGTCCGAATCGGTGGGTACCGCTTTTTGGGCGCACGACCCTAGCCACGCGGCGGCCGGCAGGGCTAGCAATAGAACCTGAGAAATACGCATAGTGGAGCAGGAAGAATAAAGCACAAAACTACGGCACTGCGGTAAGCGGCCCATGAAACAGCCAGCTAGGCAAAGCGCGCGTAGCGCCGCTTGCGACGCCAGGCCCGCACCGCGCCAAAGGCCGCCAGCAGCACCAGCGGCGCGCCCAGATTGAGCGCCTGCCAGGGCCGGCGGTGGTCGGCTAGCTGCACCTTATCGAGCGGACGCAGGGTTATCTGCTTGCCGCGCACGGCGATGAGGCCGGTTTCATCGAGCAGATAATCAGTGGCGTTCAGGATTAATTCGCGATTCGCGAATTCTGTATTGGCTAGCCTATCGAAGCCTAGGCGGAAGGGCCGGCCGCTCTTGGGGTCCACATCGTTGCGCAGAAAATCGCCGTCCGAGATGACGAGAATCTTGCTGGGCGCGGCGTTGGGGTTCTGGTCGGGCTGGTACTGCGTCGTACCCGGAATGGCGCGGTTAGCAAACAGCGAGCGGAACGTGCCTTCGAGCAGATAACCCACCGACTGGTAGCTATTTTGATACAGCTTAGGGTTGGGCTCCAGCCGCGCGTCGTTGAAGTTGATGGGCACCGGCGCGGGCAGGCGGCGCGTGTAGCGCGAGGTGGTCATGAGCGACGTTTTGCGAATGCCCACGGCCTTCACGGTGTCAATATTGCCCACAAACTTCAGGTACACCGCATCCAAGTTGCGCGTTATGGGATTAGGGCTGAAGCGGTTGATGAGCGGGTAGAGCTGCCAGGGCAGCGGCTCGATTTTGGGCTTGTTGCCGGTCACGCCCGTCACGAGCGGAATCTGGCCGCAGTTGAGGTCGAGCAGCAGGTCCGGGTTCAGGCGCACGCCGTAGCGGAAGAGCAGGTCGTCGAGGTTCAGGTTGTAGGGCGTGGCCAGGGCAGCGCCGTTGCGACTCACGCTGTCGAGGTCTACGCGCAGGGCATCGACGAAAAACAGTGCCCGTCCGCCGTGGGTGATGAACTGGTCGAGGCGGAATTTATCCTGCTCCGAATACGGGCCGGTCGGCTTGGCAATGACTACGGCGTCGAGGTTGCCGCGCAGGTCTTTCACCTGGTTCAGGTCCACCCGAAACACGTCGTAGTTCTGGCTCCAGGCGGTGAGAATGTCGGCCATCTCCGGGTTAGTCAGCTCGCCGTGACCGGTAATGACCCCTAGCCGGCGCTTGGCCCCGCCGGGCGGCGCCACCTGCCGAATGGCGCTGGCCAGCTCATATTCCAGGCCCTCAATGCTTTGGTTGAGGCGCTCGGCGGGGCTGGCCACCTGGCTGCCGCGCAGCAGCAGCACGTTGCGCGTTTGGCCACCGGCCTGCACCACGGCCCAGGGAAAAATGATTTTCTCGACCCGCTTGCCGTTCTCGTTGGCGCCGAGGTTGGTGGGCTTCAGGCCCTTCTTAAAGAGTGTTTCGTAGAATTTATTGCGCCCAGCCTCGGTACCGGCCGCGCTAGGGTCGATGAAGATAAAATTCAAATTACCCCCGCCGTACACCTGCATCTCGTTCAGGGTTTCGCGCACGCCTTGTTCCAAGCGGCGAAAATTGGGCGGGAAATCACCGGTCAGGTACACCGTGATGGTGACGGGCTGCTTGAGGGTGCTGAGCAGCTTCTTGGTGGCGTCCGACATGGTGTAGCGCTTTTCCTGCGTCAAGTCGAGGCGGAAGAAAAAGCGCTGGGCCACGAAGTTCAGGAGCAGCAGCGTACCAATGATGGCGGCGAAGCGGGTCAAATCCTGGCGCTTGCGCGAGGCGGGGGCCGGCAAAGCGGCAGTGGTCGGAGTAGTCGCTTCCATGGTTACCAGGTGCGGCTGCGGAGGGCTAGCCGGGTGCCCAGCAGGGCCACGGCTACCACGGTGAAGAAATAAAGCACGTCGCGCGAGTCAATCAGCCCCTTGCTGAGGTCGCGGTAGTGCGCGGCAATGCCGAGCTGGCTCACGTAATAAGCCGGTGCACCGTCGAGCACCGAGGCCACCGAATCGAAGCCGGTGTAGACTAAGAAGCAAGCCACTACGGCCAGCACGAAGGCAATAATCTGGTCGCGGGTGAGGGCCGAAGCCAGCACGCCCAGCGCCGCAAACACGGCTGCCAGCAGGGCTAGCCCCAGGTACGAGCCCACCGTGGCCGCCGAGTCGATGTTGCCGGGCGGCGAGCCCAGCTTATACACGGAGAAATAATACAGCAGCGTGGGCACTAGCGCCAGCAGGGCCAGCAGCAGGCAGGCCAGGTACTTGCCGCCCACAATCTGCCCGTCGGTGAGCGGGCGCGTGAGCAGCAGCTCAATTGTGCCCGCCTTTTTCTCCTCGGCAAACGTGCGCATGGTAATGGCCGGAATCAGCAGCAAAAACAGCCACGGCGCCAGATTAAACAGCGATTGCAGGTCGGCGTAGCCATAGTCGAGCACGCTGCTGTCGGGAAAAACCCAGACAAACAGCCCCGTCGCCACCAAAAACACGCCGATGACGACGTAGGCCACCGGCGAGTTGAGGAAGGCGTTAAATTCTTTTCGGAGGATGGTTAGCATCTAATGACGCGGGTAGTGATGTATCAGGTTTGTTGTCATGCTGAGCTTGCCGAAGTATCTCTCTCGCTTCGTTTGAGCAGCAGACCCACGTTATTCTGTGAAAGTGGTATCGCTATGGTAGATTCTCCATACTCCGGATGCTTGTTTTACTGCATAAGTATTAATAGTTGCAGTCGCTTTCTCTCCTTGTACTTTAATGTTAAGTTCGAGCGAGTCTTGGTTGGAATCTGGGGTATTCATCTTGTATTCTTCAGAAAATATTTCTCCCGTATGACTAAGTATTTTCGAAGAAGTTTTAGCACTCTGTTTAGCAGCAAGAATGACCTCTGGATGGTCGCCCAGCATCTGCCTATCTGTCAAATCGTCTAGAAAATTGAAAGAGAAATAAAAAGTTACACATGCTATCAAAAGCGCAATAACCTTTTTAAATGATATACTTTTTAATTTCATATGAATTAACAAAATATAAAAGTTAGTTCAACTCGCTAACGAAGTGGTAGAGATGCTTCAAAAAGCTCAGCATGACGACCATTTTTACTCGTATTAATTTTACTTCGTCAATTCCCCAAACACCGCTTCCAGCGTCTGCTGCTCCTGGCGTAGCCCTAGCAGCAGCCAGCCCTGCTCCACGGCCAGGCGCGACACGGCGGCGCGCACGTCGGTGCCCGGCGCGGTGCGGATGAGCACCACACTAGAGCCAGCCATTTCCACGCCGCGCACGCCCGGCAGGGCGGCCAGCGGCGCGGTAGTTACGGCACCCTCAAACTCGGCGCGGAGCACGGTTTCGCCAGCGGCGCGGGCGGCTAGCTCGGCCACCGGCGCATCGGCCACCAGCTTGCCCCGGCTGATGATGACCACGCGGGAGCACATCGCCGTGACCTCGGGCAGAATGTGGGTGCTGAAAATGACCGTCTTATCCTCGCCCAACTCACGGATGAGCTGGCGGATTTCGCCGATTTGGTTGGGGTCGAGGCCGGTGGTGGGCTCGTCGAGGATGAGCACTTCGGGGTCGTGCACCAGGGCCTGGGCGAGCCCCACGCGCTGGCGATAGCCCTTGCTGAGCGCGCCGATTTGCTTGTTCTGCTCGCGGGTGAGGCCCACTTTTTGCACCAGCTGGGCCACGCGCTGGCGCAGCTCGCGGCCACGCAGGCCGTGCACCGAGCCGATAAATTCGAGGTACTCGTGCACGTACATGTCGAGGTAGAGCGGGTTGTGCTCGGGCAGGTAGCCTACGCGGCGGCGCACGGCCAGCGGGTCTTGCTGCACATCGAAGCCGGCCACGCGCACCGTGCCGGCCGTAGGCGGCAAGTAGCCGAGCGCGATTTTCATAGTGGTGCTCTTGCCCGCGCCGTTCGGCCCCAGAAAACCCACGATTTCGCCCTTATCGGCCCGGAAGCTGATATCGTCCACGGCGTTTTGGGCGCCGTAGGTTTTGATGAGCTTTTCTATTTCAACCATTAAGGCTTGACTTTATAGTTTTAACGTCTGTCATGCTGAACGCAGTGAAGCATGACGTTCTTCTCTAAAACCTTAATTTTTCACATTTGCCGGGCGCATCTGAATCTCCGATACCATCGTGGCATCCGGCGCCTCCAGCGCGTGTACAATGGCGGCGGCAATGTCCTGGGGCTGCATCTTGTGCGGGTCGGGCACCTGGCCGGGCTGGGCGCCGTTGAAGTTGGTTTCGACCGAGCCGGGCAACACGCAGGTGACCTTGATGCCAGCGGGCCGCAGTTCCTTAAAGAGCGCATCGGAGAAGCCGCGCACGGCGTACTTGGTGGCGCAGTAACCGGCCAGGTTGGCGGTGCCGGCAGTGGCGGCCAGGCTAGCCACGTTGATGAGGTGGCCGGCGCGCTGCTTTTTCATGGCCGGCAGCACGGCGCGGGTGCAGTAAAACAGGCCGTTCACGTTGGTATCGAACATGGCGTGCCAATCGGCCGACTTGAAGCCGTCGATGGGGCCGAAGATGCCTAGCCCGGCATTATTTACCAGCACGTGAATTTCGGGGCCCAGCTCGCGCTGGGTGTTAGTAAAGGCTTCGGCCACGGCGTGCTCGTCGCGCACATCGCACTCGAAAAACTGAAACCGGTCGTGGTTGAGGCCCCCGGGCGCGTGGCGGCCCCAGCCGGCCACTGCGGCGCCGCGCGCCAGCAAGGCCTCGGCGGTGGCACGGCCAATGCCGCTGCTCACGCCCGTTACGATGGCTACTTTCCCGCTCAGGTTCATAATTTCAGGCAAAAATTGACGGATGCGACTGCGAATGCTGCCACAAAGTAACGTGCTGGCCGGGCGGCGGGGGCTAGCCGGCCTACTGGCTGGCGGCCTGGCGCTGGCCGCGTGCGGTGCCAACCACGACACCGACTGCCTCAAAAACAACGGCACGGTCATTACCGAGCGCCGCGCCGTAGACCGCCGCCTCAATAAAGTAGTGGTGTACACCAACGTGGACCTGACTATTGTGCCCGACACGGCCACCTACGCCGAAGTGCAGGCTGGCGAGAATGTCGTTCAGGACATTGAGTTTTCGACACCGAGCGGCCCGCGGCAGCTCGTCATCAAAAATACCAGCACCTGCAACTGGGTGCGCAGCTACAACACCCCGCGCCAGGTGCGCCTGCACGTGGCCCGGCCCCATCGCAGCTTCGACATCGAGCAGTATGGCTACGGCCTGATAAACACCGAAGGCCAATGGGCGCAGGACACGCTGTTTTTGCGCCTCTGGAGCACCGGCGATTTTAATATGAACGTGCGCTCAACCTACCTCTACCTCGACAACTACGACGCGGGCGATATTACGCTGCACGGCACCGCCGAGGACTTCCACCCCAATTTTGGCAGCAATGGCTTTCTCTTTGCCAGCGACCTCGACGCGCGCTACTGCTACTTCTACACCTACCGCGAGTGGGTAGGCGATATGCACGTGCGCAGCCATCAAAACCTGGGCGGCACCCTAGCCGGCACCGGCCGACTGTTTTACACGGGCAATCCTTCGCTTGTCTTTGTACAGGGCCCAAACGCGGGCAGTATTTTCAAGGAATAATTTATAGCAAGTCGCCTAGCTGCGGCCTGATAAGCAATTCTTCCACCACGGCCTGGGGCGAGAGCTGGAAAGCTCCCAGCACGGCGGCAGCCACATCGGCGGGGTCGATGAAGCGTTGAGGCGGCAGCCCTGCCCCATCCCAGCTGCGGGTGAGGGTGGCGCCGGGTAGCACGGCCGTTACGCGCAGGCCCTGGGCTTTCACTTCTTCGCGCAGCGTCTTGGTGTAGCCGAGCAAGGCAAATTTGGCTACGCCGTAGGAGCCGCCATTGGGGTAGGGCATGATACTGGCCGTGGAGCAGATGGTGAAGATGTGCCCCCGGCCCTGGGCCAGCAGCGTGGGCAATAGTGCCCGCGTCACGTCGTAGGTACTTAAGAGGTTTACACTCAGCATTTCACGCAGACGTGAGCCATCGGCGGGCTCGTCCTGAAAGCGGCCGGGCACGTAGACACCGGCATTGTTGACGAGGGCGGCCAGCGGCCGGCCTAGCCCCAGCACGAATCCGGCAAAGCGCAGGCAGTCGGCGGGCTGGCTAAGGTCGGCGGGCAGGGTGTGCAGCGCCGCGCCGGGGCACTCGGCCGCGAGCGCTGCTAAATCTTCGGCCCGGCGGGCGCAGGTAGCTACCGTAAACCCGGCGGCTAAGAAACTCAGTACCAGGGCGCGCCCTATACCCTGGCTGCCCCCCGTTATGACTACTAACTCTACTGCTGCGGCCACTATTTTCTGAATTTATACGTAAGAGGCGCAAAGATGCTCCGCCGCCGCTGGCCGGGGCTAGCTGGCCGGCTCAAGCGTCCCCTTTTCCATCCTATATGTTCAAAGTTTTCGGCTCTTTCGTTTTATTTTTGTACAACATGGTGGCGCGTGCAGAGCGCCTCAAAGTGTTGTGGAACCGCTTTTTTGAAGAAGCCACGCTTATCGGCGTCAATTCTATCTTTATCGTGGGCATTGTGTCGGCCTTTATCGGAGCCGTAACCTGCATCCAGATTGCCTACAACCTCACCAACCCGCTCATCCCGAAGTCGACCATCGGCTACATGGTGCGCGAAATGACGATTCTGGAGTTGGCCCCCACCATCACGAGCATCGTGCTGGCCGGCAAGGTTGGTTCATCTATCGCGGGTGGGCTGGGCACCATGCGCATTACCGAGCAGATTTCGGCGCTCGAAGTAATGGGCATTAACGCCACGTCTTATCTAGTGTTGCCGCGCATTCTGGCGGCCATGCTGATGTTTCCGCTGCTGGTTATTCTGGCCATGGCGCTTAGTATTTTGGGTGGCTACCTGGCCGGCACGCTCTCGGGCGTAATGGCCCCGCAGGATTACATTGAGGGCATCCGCACCGATTTCATTCCCTACAATATCGTTTTTGCCCTCATTAAAGCCGTAGTTTTCGCGTTCCTCGTGTCGGGCATCTCGGCTTACAAAGGCTTTTACACTGAAGGTGGTGCGCTGGAAGTTGGTGCTGCTAGCACCTCGGCCGTAACCAACTCGATTATCGCCATCCTGCTGGCCGACTACGTGCTAGCCGCCGTGCTTCTTTAATTTGTGCTGAGCGGCTGTGTCGCTAGCCTTTTTTAGCCGGCGTTAGCGTAGGCAGGGCTGTTCAAACAAGTAGTACAGCAGTTCGTTATCGCTTTCGTATCTCTTCTATTATGATTGAAATATCCAACCTCGAAAAGTCCTTCGATGGCAACCAGGTGCTGAAAGGCATTACCTGCACGCTCGAAACCGGTAAGTGCAACCTGCTACTGGGTGGCTCGGGCACGGGCAAAAGCGTGCTCCTCTCGTGCATCGTGGGGTTGATGAAGCCCGACCTCGGCTCCATCACCTTCGATGGCACGGTATATACCAACTCGAAGGTGGACATTCGCCAGGAAATCCGCCGCAAAATCGGGATGCTGTTTCAGGGCTCGGCCTTATTCGACTCGATGACGGTGGCCAAGAATGTGGAATTTCCGCTTCAGATGCTGACGCCCGATATGAGCCCGGAGGAGCGCCGCGACCGCGTGGAATTCTGCCTCAAGCGCGTGGGCCTCGAAAATGCGGGTAATAAAATGCCCTCCGAAATTTCGGGCGGCATGAAAAAGCGCGTCGGCATTGCCCGCGCCATCGCGCCTAATTGTACGTATTTATTTTGCGACGAGCCTAACTCGGGCCTCGACCCAGCCACTAGTATCAAGATTGACGAGCTGATTTCCGAAATCACGCACGAATACAACATCACGACCGCCATTATCACCCACGACATGAACTCGGTGGTGGGCATCGGCGACCACATTATTTTCCTGCACCAGGGCAAAAAGCTGTGGGACGGCGATAAGGAGCACATCCTGAACGCCGACGTGCCCGAGCTGCGCGAGTTTATTTTCAGCTCGTCGCTGGTGCGCGCCGCCAAGCGCGTAGAGCAGGAAGACGGCCCGCAGGGCTTGGAGCACCTCGCCGCTGAGCCGCTGTCGGAGGTGTAGGCCAGTCAGGGTTCCCGCTTCATAACGCCCTGCTGAGCTTGCGCAGCGTTTCGCCTAAATCTGTTGAAACTATTCGACGGTGCGGGCGAGATGCTGCGCAAGCTCAGCAGGGCGTTCTTTTTTACGCTCTTTCTTGGTAATTTATCTGCCCACTACCTTCGCGGCATGAATCAGACTCTCGCCGGAAAAGTAGCCCTCGTCACCGGGGCCTCAAAAGGAATTGGCCGCGCCATTGCCACACTATTTGCCCAGCAGGGCGCGCAGGTGGCCTTTACGTATTTGTCGTCGGTCGAAAAAGGCCAGGCGCTGGAAGCCGAGCTAGCCGCCCACGGCGGCAAAGTGAAAGGCTACCGTTCCGACGCCTCGGACTATGCCCAGGCCGAAAAGCTCGTGGATGACGTGGTAAAGGATTTTGGTAAGCTCGACGTAGTGGTTAACAACGCCGGCATCACGCAGGACGGCCTACTCATGCGCATGAGCGAAGAACAGTGGGACAACGTACTGAACGTGAACCTAAAATCGGTGTTTAACCTCACCAAGGCCGCCACCAAGCCGATGATGCGGGCTAAAGCCGGCAGCATTATTAATATGACTTCGGTAGTTGGTATTAAAGGCAATGCCGGGCAGGCCAACTACGCCGCCAGCAAGGCCGGCATCATCGGCTTTACCAAGTCGGTAGCGTTGGAGCTAGGCTCGCGCAATATTCGCTGCAATGCCATCGCCCCCGGCTTCATCGAGACCGAAATGACCGACGCCCTCGACCCCAAGCAGGTCGATGAGTGGCGCAAGGCTATCCCGCTCAAGCGCGGTGGTTCGCCCGAAGATGTGGCCAAGGCCACGGCGTTTCTGGCGTCGGATGATTCGAGCTACATCACCGGCCAGGTTCTGCAAGTGGACGGCGGCATGCTAACGTAGGCAAAATTATGGCTACGCCCGAGGAACACGCTGAGCACGATGCCGCCGCTGAAAAAATAATTATCAGCGACGTAGAAAAGTATGGTTTCCACGTCGCTCAGATTAAAAGCGACGGTTACTCTCCCAGCTTTTCCTATACAATTGGGCTATTTAAAACCTATGGATATCCGGAGCTAATTTGCTTCGGCTTAAATTTGGATTTGCTACATTCAGTGCTTTGGTCAGGCAAGAAATTGCTGGACAGGCAACCCCTACCCGACCAAAGCATTGGTTATCCTGACTTTTTGGATGACTACGATGTGCGTTTTTTGACAGTCAACAAAGATTGGTACCGCTATTATTTTGGCTACGGAATCTGGTTTAATCAGGGCCTAGAATTTCCGGCGCTGCAAATTATTTGGCCTGATAAACAAGCGCTGTACCCCTGGGAAGAAGGATTCAACCCTGCCTGGAAAGCTGGCCAACCATTACTTGACCGGAACCTAGATTTTAAATTTCGGGAAGAGCGCAACGTAGCTGTATTCACCACGCGACAGGTATTGGAAGGCCTGCCAATTTTGCGTGTTATTCATGAAGTCAATGGTGATTGGCAATTTCTATGCGATACCACGTATGAAATAGACGACTTGAAAATCGTAGCATTGGAACAGCTGACCAAACGTGACCCGACTATCAACGATTTATTCCAGCTCAATTACGGCTGGCAGGCTCAGCGAATAGTTGAAGCCGCTGAGTGGCAAGAAGAGGAATATCAACCTGAGGAAGAAGAGGAAGACAACGACTAATTTGTCATCACTAGGTAAATTAAAGCATGTTGAAATCTATCCTCATAGCTGTTGCTATTTTGCTTTGGACGCCTATAATTGGGGTTAGCATTCTCAAAATCATTAGCCCTTATTTGCAGCAGCGAGAAATACAAAAACGCATTGCTCACGTCTGGAAATTAAAAATGAAGAATAAAGTAGAAACAATATTAGGTAGCTATCTCCGCGAAGGCGACCTCATCTTTCACACCTCGCTATCGGCCCAAAGCCAAGCTATTCAGCTAGCCACACACTCACCCTACAGCTACTGCGGACTGCTGTACAAAAGCGGTAGCGAATGGCAGGTATTTGAAGCCGTGCAGCCGGTGAAACTGACGCCGCTGAGCAACTGGATAGCCCGGGGGCAGGGCCAGCACTTTGTGATAAAGCGCCTGCGCGATGCCCAGACCGCACTTACGCCCGTCGCGCTAGCTCGGCTGAAAGCAGCTGGTCAGCCATTACTAGGGCGCGACTATGACTTGGCTTTCAACTGGTCGGATAAACAGATTTATTGCTCCGAGCTGATTTGGAAAGTTTACGACCGGGGGCTGCACCGCCAGCTGGGGCAACTGCAGCAGCTGCGCGACTTCGACCTTAGCCAGCCGGCCGTGCAAGCCAAACTGCGGGAACGCTACGGCGCGCAACTGCCGTTATCGGAGCCCGTCATTTCGCCGGCCAGTATCTTTCGCTGCCCCGCGCTGGTTACGGTCGTGAGCCGGTGAGGTAGCCGGCTTTCTTCGTTACTTGCTCTGCGGCGGCCTTAGCCGCACGTTCCTGGTTTTGCTCTCTACTGCCTATTCTCCCTGGTTTATCCTGCTGTGCCTGGCCGTGGGCGCGGGCTACGCGGCGCTGCTTTACTCGGCCCGGGCGCCGTGGAGCCGGGCCGTTAACTACGCGCTGGCGGGGCTGCGCTTTGTAGTGGTAAGCTTTCTGTGCTTTTTGCTGCTCGCGCCGTTTATCAAAACGATGACCACCCGCACCGAGGCGCCCACGGTGGTGCTGGCCGTCGATAATTCGCAGTCTATCAGCTTATTTTCCCCCAAGGCAGCGCTGGGACAGCTCACGGCTGGCTTGCCGCAGCTAGCCAATACGCTGCGCGAAAAGGGCTTTCGCGTTGAAACCCGCACGCTGACCAAGGCCACTACTAGGCCCGACTCGCTGCACTTTACTGCCAGCCGGACCGACCTCAACAAGCTGCTGGCCGACAGCCGCGAGGCCAACGCCGAGCGCAACCTAGCCGCGGTGGTGCTGGTGAGCGACGGCATCGTGAACCAGGGCCAGGAGCCGCAGTTTTCGGAGTTTAATTTCCCGATTTTCAGCGTGGCGCTGGGCGATACTATCGCGAAGAAAGACCTGCGCCTAACCGACCTGGTGTATAACCGCGTGGCCTTCAGCGGCAATAAATTCCCGCTGGAAGCTGAAATCGGCTACGAAGGCTACGCGGGCGGCGCGGCTACGGTGGAGGTGCGCGAAGGCGGCCGGGTGCTGGACAGCCGCCGGCTAGTCCTGCCCGCCGGCCGGCACCGCCTCCGAACCACGTTTCAGCTCACGGCCCCGGCGCCGGGCAAGCGCCGCTACGAAGTGCGCGTGCTGCCCCAGGCCGGCGAATTTACGACCCTGAATAACACACGCACGGCCTTTATTGAAATTGTGAAGGGCAAGCTGCGGGTGCTGCTGGCCGGTGCTGCCCCCCACCCCGACCTCAAGGCGCTACGGGCTGCCATTCTGGCCAACAATAACTTCGATTTAACCCTAGCCGTGGCTGGCGTGGGCCAGCCCTTGCCGGCCACCGCCACCTTCGATGTAGCGGTACTGCACCAGCTGCCGGCGCGTGGCGGCCTGGGCCAGGACCTGCTGGCCCGCGTGCGGGCCGCCAAGGTGCCGGTGCTTTATGTGCTGGGAGCCCAATCGGACTATTCTTCTTATAATCAACTAAATACCGGCCTGAATGTGCAGCCACGCGGCGCCCAAACCGACGAGGTGACGCCGCTAGCCAACCCCAATTTTGGGCGCCTGCCGCTCGAGGAGGAGAGCCGCCGCCGCTTTGCGCAATACCCCCCCGCAACGGTGCCCTTCGGCGACTTTCGACTGGGCGCCGGCGCCGAAGCCGCGCTGTGGCAACAGGTGGGCCGCCTGCCCACCCAGAAGCCGCTCTTGGTGTTTGGTGGCGCGGCGGGGGCTAGCCCCCGCGCGGCCACGCTAGTGGCCGAAAACACCTGGCAGTGGCGCCTGGAGGAAGCAATCGCCTACGACGACCGCCCCGAGGCCTACGACCGCCTTATCAGCCGCACGCTGCAGCTGCTGACGCAGAACGCCAATAAGAAGCGCCTTGATGTGTATCCCACGCAGGATGTCTTTGGTACCCAAGACGATGTAACGCTGAGCGCCGAGACGTACAACGCAGTCTTTGAGCGCATCTACGACCAGAAAATTACGCTCACGCTCACCGACTCGGCCCGCCGGGAGCGCACCATCACCTTCGCCAATGCGGCCGATGGTTCGCCGCTGCACTTGGGCCCGCTACCAGCGGGCCTCTACCGCTACCAGGCCCGCGCCTCGCTCGGCGGCCAGGCCCAGCAGGCGAGCGGCGAGCTACTCGTGCAAAACCAGCCCCTCGAAGCCCAGGAATCGAAGGCCGACCACCGCCTGCTGGCCCAGCTTAGCCGCCGCAGCGGGGGCCGGCTCTACTACCCTAGCCAGCTCGATAAGCTAGCCCAGGATTTGGTGGCGAAGAATTTTAAGCCCGTGCTGAGCAGCGAAGAAGATTTAAAGGATTTGATAAACCTGAAATGGCTGTTTTTCGCGCTGCTGACACTGCTGGCAGCCGAGTGGGCCTTGCGCAAGTACCAGGGCGGCGTCTAAAACCACAGGTATGCGGGTTTACCATTTGCTTCTATATAAGGTATGGCGAGTGATGCAATGGTATCGGCAGTGGGGCCATTTTCGGTGGCGCGAAAGTCTGTCAGAAGCTACGGCCACTCTAATGACGTTTATCTGGTCTAACTGGGTGCTCGTTGGGGTAATGCTGCTCCTGAAAATACCTTATTTCGGCAGCGCCCCTAAATCGGGTATAACCGAATTGTGTGCAGTTAGTGGTGGCTTATTTGGATTCTGGCTGATTTACTGGGCGCATCTGCACCTAATAAAGTCCAGCCAGTATCAAACAAGTGCTGCGACCTTTACAGCCTATGCCGGTGTTCAACGCTGGTTAGCTAACTTCATAGCTATTAGCTTACTGCTTAGTATTTGCCTAAGCCCTTGGCTCGCTGCTCAACAACTACTGAATTAGCTTTTACTTCCTTGGCATGCGCTACATTCTCCTCAACAAGCCATACGAAGTCCTCACCCAGTTCACCGACGAGCACGGCCGGGCCACGCTCAAGGACTTTGTGGCGGTGCCTAATGTGTACCCGGTGGGCCGGCTCGACTTCGACAGCGAGGGCCTGCTGCTGCTTACCGACGACAAGCAGATGCAGCACCGCCTCAGCGACCCGCGCTACAAGGTGCCCAAAACCTACTGGGCGCAGGTAGAGGGTACCCCTACCGAGACCGCGTTGCAGCAATTGCGCGAGGGAGTGCAGATTAAGGAGGGCTTCACGCTGCCCGCCGAAGCTGAGCTATTACCGGAGGCAGCCACGGCCGAGTTGTGGCCGCGCAACCCGCCTATTCGTTACCGAGCCAGCATCCCAACTAGTTGGCTAGCCATTACCATTGCGCAGGGCATGAACCGGCAGGTGCGCAAGATGTGCGCCGCCGTGGGCCTGCCTTGCCTGCGGCTGGTGCGCCAGGAATTGGGCGGCTTGTCGCTGGAAGAACTGGCGCCCGGCCAGTGGCGCGACCTCACGGCCGAAGAGCTAGCCGCGCTGCGGGGGCTAGCCGGCGCCGACGTGCGCCACCCGCGCCCAATGGCCGCGCGCCCCGCCACTTCCTATTCGCCCCCTAACCGCGGCCCGCGCCGCCAACGCCCCTAATGCTACGGCGGTTTCTTTGGGGTCTGGCCCTGCTTTTTGGCTTGCTCAATGTAGTAGTGGCCCTGCACGCCTGGCGCTTCACGCACTTCACCACCGATGCCGGGCCGCGCACTCGCAACCCAGAGCAACTGCCTACCGGCGAGAAAATCCAGATTATTCTCACTGGCTTAAAAAATCCGAAGCCTGTCAATCTGGCGCCGCCAGCCTTTCCCTACGAGACGATAACGCTACCGGGGCCCAACGGCCGGCTAGCCGCCTGGTATGGCCCGGTGCTGCGGGCGCGCGGCACGGTAGTGCTCTGCCACGGCTACACCAGCGATAAGTCGCGCCTGCGGCCCGAGGCAAGCTATTTCCGGCAGCTCGGCTACGCGGTGCTGCTGCTCGATTTTAGCGGTAACGGTGCCTCGGCGGGCTATCAAACCACCATCGGCTACCGCGAGGCCGACGATGTAGTGGCGGCGTACCATTGGGCGCTGGCCCGGCAGCCGGGCCGCCCAGTGGTGCTCTACGGCGTAAGTATGGGCGCCGTGGCCATTTTGCGGGCCGAAGGTGAGTTGGGTCTACGGCCGGCCGCCAACATCGTAGAGTGCCCATATGGCAGCATGCTCCAGACGGCCCAAAACCGCTTCGTTTCGATGCACCTGCCGCCTTTTCCGCTGGCTAACCTACTGGTTTTCTGGGGCAGCGTGGAGAATGGCTACTGGGCTTTCGGACTGAATGCTGGCGAGTATGCCCGCCACGTTACCACTCCTACCCTACTACTGTGGGGCACCGCCGACCCGCGCGTGACCCGCGCCGAAACCGATACCATCTTCGCGCATTTGGCCGGCCCAAAAGAGCGCGTTGATTTCGCGGGTTCGGGGCACGAGCCGTATTGGCACAAGCACCCGCGCCAGTGGCAAGTAGTGGTAGCGCGGTTTTTGGCAAAAACGAAGTAGGGCGAAGCTTCTGCTTCGCCCTACTTCGCTTAGTGCACCAGCACCGCCTCCGGCGGGGTGGCGCGGTCGTCGGTGTAGTGGGTATGCTCGGCGCGGTAGGTGCGCTCGAAAATCAACGGAAAGATGAAGAGCGTCAAAATGGTGCCCGTGAGCAGGCCACCGATAACCACGATGGCCAGCGGCTTCGACGTTTCGGAGCCGATACCAGTGCTCAGGGCTGCCGGCATGAGCCCGATAATGGCCATGAGGGCCGTCATCACCACCGGGCGCACGCGGGAGGCTACCCCTTCGGCTAGGCTGCGGTCGAGGCTCATTTTGGCCAGCATATTTTGCTTGAACACGCTGATGAGAATTACGCCATTCTGAATACAGATACCAAACAGCGCGATGAAGCCAATACCAGCCGAAATCGAGAAGTTGGTGTGCGTGATGAGTAGCATGGCAATGCCACCGATGAGGGCAAATGGCACGTTAAGCAGCACTAAGCCAGCATCTTTCAAATTACCGAAGAGTATAAATAGAATAAAGAAAATGAGCGCCAGCGAAATCGGCACTACCTGGGCCAGGCGCTGGCTAGCCCGGCGCTGGTTCTCGAAGTCGCCAGTCCACTTCATGGAATAGCCTTTGGGCAATACCACCACTTTATTCACCTTTTCCTGCGCTTCGGCGATGGCCGAGCCCAAGTCGCGGCCCCGCACGGAGAATTTCACCGCCGAGAAACGGGTATTATCGTCGCGGTAAATCAAGCTCGGGCCGGTCACTTGCTTCACATCGGCTATCACGTTTAGCGGCACCGTTTTGCCACTTTGGGTAGGCACCATGAGCGCAGAAATTTGGGTTGGACTCTCGCGGAACTGCGACTCGTAGCGCACCCGAATGGGAAACTTACGCTCGCCCTCGTACATCTGGCTAGCCTGCTTGCCGCCCACCGCCATTTCGAGCACGGCGTTGGCATCACTCTTACTCACGCCGTAGCTGGCCATGCGGCGCTCGTCGAGGTCGGCGTGCAGCTCAGGCTGGCCAATGTTGCGCAGCAGGCCCAGGTCGTCGATGCCGTCTACGTGTTGCAACACCTCGTACACTTGGCGGGCCTTACCCTCCATCAGCTTGAGGTCGGTACCATAGATTTTCACGGCAATACTGCCCTTCACCCCCGAGGCTGCTTCCTCCACGTTGTCGGTAATAGGCTGCGAGAAGTTGAAATCTACCCCTGGAAAGCGGTTCAGCTTTTCCTTCATGCGCTCGATAAGCGCCTCCCGGTAAGCCTTGTGCTTCATGTTTTTCTGCACTTCGTCGGTATGTTTTATCTGGACGAGAAACTCATTATTATAGAAGCCCGTGGGGTCGGTGCCGTCGTTGGGGCGGCCGGTCTGGCTCACCACATCACTCACTTCGGGAAAGGAGATGAATACGCGGCGCATCTCATTGCACAGCTTATTCGAAGCATCGAGCGAGATGCTGAGCGGCAGCTGAGCGCGCACGTAAATTGAGCCTTCGTTTAGCTCCGGCAAAAACTCGGTACCCAAAAACTGATACATGGCTACACCGGCCACCACGATGGCCGCGGCGGCCAGTAGGCTAGCCGTTTTGTGGATGTACGTGAAATCGAACACCTTTTTAGCGCCCTTATTGATGCCGCGCACGAAGAAGTTATCTTTCTCGCGCACGTTTTTACGCAGCAGGATGCTAGCCAGCACCGGCACCAGCGTCAGCGTAAAAATGAGCGCGCCCAGCAGCGCGAAGCCTAGCGTCCAAGCCAGCGGCGAAAACACTTTGCCTTCTACTTTCTCAAAGGAAAAAATCGGCAGCAACGCCGTGATAATGATGGCTTTGGCGAAGAAAATCGACTTACCCATATCGCGGCCAGTTTTCTTGATAATACCCAGCTTGGCGAGCTTGTTGAAGCGCTCCATGCCCACCTCGTGGGCCTTGTGGTCGAGCGCCACGAAGAGCCCTTCCACCATTACTACGGCGCCGTCGATGATGATACCAAAGTCGATGGCGCCCATACTGAGCAAGTTGGCGCTCATGCCCTTCAACCGCAGGCAGATGAAGGCAAACAGCAGCGCCAGGGGGATGATGATGCTCACAATCACCGTGGTGCGCCAGTCGGCCATGAACAGGAACACAATCACCGTCACGAAAATCATCCCTTCGGTGAGATTGTGAATTACCGTTTCGGTCGAGAAGTCAATCAGGTTCTGGCGGTTGTAAAACGTGCTGATTTTCACGTCAGGCGGCAGAATCTTATCGTTCAGCAGCTCCACCTTGGCTTGCAGCAGCTTGATGACTTCGGAGGGGTTTTCGCCCTTGCGCATCACCACGATGCCTTCCACCATATCGTCGTTCAGGCCCCGGCCCACGCGGCCCAGGCGCGGCAGCGCCGACTCGGCCACCTGCGCCACGTCCTTCACCAGAATGGGCGCGCCGTTTACGTTCTTGACGACCGTATTATTGATGTCCGAAATGTTGTTGAGCAGGCCGATGCCGCGCACCACGTAGTTCTGCTGGCCCTCGTTTATCACATCGCCGCCCACGTTGATATTCGAACGCTGCACGGCGGTGTAGAGGTCGAGGGGCGTGAGGCCAAAGTCCTGCAATTTGCTGGGGTCCACCGATAGTTCATAGCTCTTCACCTCACCGCCAAAGCTGTTCACGTCGGCCACGCCGGGCACGGCCTTCAGGTTGCGCTCTACCACCCAATCCTGAATGGTTTTGAGCTCGCGGGTGCTTTTGTCCTTGCTGGCCAGGGTGTAGCGAAAAATCTCGCCGGTGGGGCCGTAAGGCGGCTGCACCTCGGGCTCGGCGCCGTCGGGCAGGTCGGCGCCGGCCAGCAGGTTGTTGACCTGCACCCTAGCGAAGGCGTCGTCCACGCCATCGTCAAAAATCACCTTCACCACCGACAGGCCAAAAAGCGTGGTTGAGCGCACGCTGGTTTTCTTCTGCACGGGGTTGAGGGCAATCTCAATTGGCGCCGTTACGAACTTCTCAATCTCCTCGGCCGAGCGGCCGGGCCATTGTGTGATAATGGTGATTTCAGTATTCGTCACGTCCGGAAACGCCTCAATGGGCGTGTTCCGATAGCTCACCACCCCGGCGATAATCGCCGCTAGGGTGAGCAGGAAAATAAAGCCCTTGTTTTTAAGGGAGAAGGCAATAATGCCCTGAATAAATTTACTCACTGCGGCTGCTTATGAGCTATGAAGTAATCTTAAAAACGCCTGTCAGTGCGAGCCGGCGACGCAAGCGCACCGGAATGATGGGCGCACAAGCGGCGCGGGTGTCGGGCGGATGCAACTGCTTCGCCGGCTCGCAAGAGCCGGCGCCCCGTTAGTCATTCAGCTCGTCGTACACGAGCAGCTGGTTTTTCGTCACAATGGCCTCACCGGCCTTCAGGTTGCCACTCACGTAGCTCACATCACCCACAGTTTTAGTTACCTTAACGGGTCGGGTATCTACTTCATTACGATTCTTATACACGAGAACGAAATGCTGGTCTTTGTCAAAAATTACCGAGTTGGCGGGCACCGATAACTCCCGCTGCTTCTCGGTATTTAGGATGCGCACCTGAGCATACATCTCCGGCTTGAGCAGGTAGCCGGGATTGGTAAGGCGGATGCGCACTTTCAAAGCTTTGCTATCGGGGTCGAGCACGTTGAACACCTTGTCCACCACACCCTTAAAGTGTTTATCGGGATAAGAAAGCGTGGTAATCTCGGCCTCATAGCCAAGCTTCACGTTGGCAATATCTGCCTCAAACACGTTGGCCAGCACCCATACCTGGTCGAGGTTGGCGATGGTAAAAAAGCCGTCGGCGTCTACGTTGGCATTGCTGTATTGCATGCCCTGGGTCACATTTTTATCCGTAATAAAGCCCGAAATCGGCGCCTTAATCACGTAGTGTCCGTCCTTCGACACGCCGTAGATGCCGAGCTGCTTGTTGGTTTTGCCCAAGTTACTCTGGGCCTTGCGTAGCTCCTCACGGGCTAGCACCACGTCGCGCTCGGCAGCCAGGCCGGCTTTGTACTGGTCTTGGGCTACCGATAGGTTTTTCTGGGCAATGGCGACGTCGGTACCGGCAGTGCTGTTCTGGTTTTGCACGTCGGCAATTTCTCCCGAGCGCACCACGGCCAGCACCTGTCCCCTCGTCACGTGGTCGCCGAGCTCCACATTGAGCTTCTCGACTATGCCGCCCACCAGCGGAAACACTTTGGCAGTTTTATCACCATTGGTAACTACTTGGCCTGAAAACGATTGCTCACTCCGCACTGGCTCCAAGCGCACGGTGTCGAAAGCCAACTCCTTAAGCGTTTGGTCGGAGAGCGAGAACTTCTTGGCCGTTTTGGTTTCGTCCGCCGCCGCGGTGTCCGGCGACTTGGAGCAGGCACCCAGGCCCAGGGTCAACAGCAGAAAAAAAGGAAGACGATTCATGAAATAGCGGTAGTAGCGAAGCGCGCCCGATAGCCGGAAGCATTGCCAGGCAAGGCGAAAAAAAAAGTTAATCGGCGCGGAAGAACGTGCGGCCGGTAGCCAGGTTGATGCTCTCGAAAGCTCGCATCCGATTAGCCCGTAAAGTATTGATTTGAATTACGTTGTTTTTATACGCCTCGTAAAAATCAAGATACTCTACAATGCTGATAAGTCGCTTGGTATAGCTCTGCTCGATGTTGTCGATGAGGCGCGAAAAAGGCGTGGTGTCGCGGCTGGTGTGCTGGTAGAGCTCATCCTGGCGCAGGGCCACTTGGTAAGCCTCGTGCACATCGCGGCGCACTACCAGCTGCTGCTCAGTAGCATGGGCTTGGGCCTGGCTGATTTGGGCCTTGGCTGCCTGAATGTTGCCTTGGTTGCGATTGAAAATCGGCACGGCCACGCCCAGCGTTATGGAATTGTAATTATCGAAGTATGAGCCTAGCCGGTCGTAGCTGTAGCCCACGGCCAGGTCGGGTGTGGCCACGGCGCGTTGCAGGCGCAGGTTTAGTTCCTGGCGCTGCACTTCGGCGCGGCGGCTCAGTAGGTCGGCGCGGCGCACGAGGGCCGTGTCGGTGAGTTGCTGCTCGGGGTACGGGGCCAGCGAGAGGTCGCGCACGCGGCGGCCATCCACCACGGGCAGGTAGGCCGAGCGGGTCGAGTCACGCAGCAGCACGTGCAGGTCGGCCTGAGCATTGGCTTGGTCGGTGACGAGGCCTAGCCGCTCGCTTTCCAGGGTGAACAAGAAGGCTTTCAGGCGAATAACTTCCTTGAGCGCAATGTTGCCCTTGTCAAATTGTCCCTGGTAAAGCTCCACGGTATGGCGCAGCTGCGGAATCTCAGTGTCGTATACCCGCAGCGTTTGCTGGCGAAAGTAGATGTCGTAAAACGTGGTGCGCAACTGAAAGCGCAGGTTACGCACCAGGTCTTGAAGATTAAAGGTTTCGACCACGGCGGCCTGTTGCTGCACGCGGCCCGCGGCCCGCCGCCGCCCGGCCAGCGCAAACAATTGCTGCGCCTGCACGGCTAGCTGGTTGCGGTTAAGGTCGGGGTTATTGCCCACCGCATTAGGCTGGTGAATAGCTTGTTGCAGCACATTTTGGTCCAGCAGAATAGTGGGGTTGTCAATGAGCCGGGCCTGAATGGCCAGCGCCTGCGCCGCCGTGATATTGTAGCGCTGGGCTAGCAGCTGCAAGTTGTTTTGCACGAAGCGCGCCTCGGCCTCGGGCAACGTCAGGCGCACCGTATCAACAGCCAGGGGGGCGCCGCCTATCGTGGGCTTCTATGCGTAAGCGGCCGGCGCTAATTTCAGCACTAGCCCAGCCAGCAGCAAACTTGCGCGCCGCACTAATCGACCTAAACTACGCATCCCGGTGGTGGGCTGGTAGGGACGTAGCGCGCGCTGACTAGCACTCAAAAAATCTTCTAAAATCACTGTTTTGCTTTAAAGTCTAACTAGGCACTTAAGCAAAGCCAACAGGAAGAATGCAGACATGATTCATCCCATTTACACCTTCATTATAACCTCATTAAGAACAGATTAGAAAATTTATCAAGTACTCAAAAAAAGCCCCCGGCCAAATTGACCGGGGGCTTAATTACTACCTAAAGGTAAGCAGTTTACTTGTGGCGTTCACGTTCTTGCTTGCTGCTGTATACCCACTCGTACACGGCTGGTAAAATCAAGAGCGATAGTAATGTAGCCGTGATGAGACCGCCGATAACGACAATGGCCAGCGGCTTCTGGGTTTCGGAGCCAATACCGTGGCTAAGGGCCGCGGGCAGCAAGCCGAGCGAAGCCATAAGGGCCGTCATCATAACCGGGCGCAGTCGCGAACGGGCGCCATCTTTGATGGCCTGAACCAGGGGCATACCCTCTCGCATATTCTGGCGGAATTTATTAACCAGAATTACGCCGTCCTGGGTAGCTACCCCGAAGAGGGCAATGAAGCCTACCCCGGCCGAAATAGAGAAATTGACGCCCGTGAGCAGCAGCGCGGCAATGCCGCCGATGAGGGCAAATGGTACGTTCAGCAATACCAGCACCGAATCCAGCACGTTGCCGAAAGAAATAAACAGGATGAAGAAGATGGCCAGAATACTAATGGGCACTACGATAGAAAGCTGACGCTGAGCCCGTTCCTGGTTTTCAAATTCACCATTCCACCCCGTGGTATAGCCCTTTGGGAGCTTCACATTGGCCGCAACCAGCTTTTGGGCTTCCGCGATAGTGCTACCTAAATCGCGGCCCCGCACCGAAAACTTAATGGCAATGAAGCGCGCGTTGTTTTCGCGGTAGATGAAGGCCGGGCCGGCCACGTTTTCAATCTTAGCAATTTCCTGGAGCTTGATTTTGCCGCCGCTCAGGTTAGGCACCGTCAGGTCACCAATCTCATCGAGCGTCGAGCGGTAGGGCTGGTCGTAGCGCAGGCGCAGGTCAAACTTGCGCTCGCCCTCAAACACCTGGCTTACGGCCTTGCCGCCAATGGCCATTTCAATCACGGCGTTGGCATCGGCCGCGCTCACCCCAAACTGCGCCATCTTATCGGGGTCGAGAGTAATGTGCAGCTCGGGCTGGCCCAGGTTGCGGAAAATGCCGAGGTCTTCGACGCCCTTCACCTTTTTGAGCTGGGCGTATACTTCGTCAGCCTTTTTATCCAGGAAGTTGAGGTCGTCGCCGGTGATTTTTACGGCCATCGAGCCTTTCACGCCCGACACGGCTTCTTCTACGTTGTCAGAAATCGGTTGCGAGAAGTTAAAGTCAATGCCCCGGTAGTGGGCCAGCTTGTGCTGCATCTCGGCAATGAGCTCGTCCTTCGTGATTTTCCGCTTCCACTGCTCGGCCGGGTACAGGTCCACGAAAAACTCGTTGTTGAAGAAGCCCGTGGCATCAGTGCCGTCATTGGGGCGGCCGGTCTGCGAAATCACGCCGCGCACCTCCGGAAACTGCTCAAAGTCTTGCCGAAACTGCTTCGTAAAGTGGTACGAGTCTTCGAGGCTGATACTCAGCGGCATCGAAGCACGCACGTAGATGGAGCCCTCGTTGAGGTGCGGCAAAAACTCGGTACCGACGAAGTGAAAGGCGCCAATCCCCGTTAGCAGCGCTATTAGGGCCGTGAGCATAGCCGTACGCGGGTTGCCCATCACCTTGTCGAGCAAGGGCGCGTAGTTACGGTTCAGAAACTCGATGAGAGGGTTGTGCCGCTCGCGCACGTTTTTGCGCAGCAAAATCGACGACAGTACCGGCACCAGGGTAAGCGCCAACAACAGCGCGCCCAGCAAGGCAAAACCCAGCGTGTAGGCTAGCGGCGAAAACAGCTTGCCTTCTACTTTCTGAAACGAGAAAATCGGAATTAGGGCCGTGACAATGATGAGCTTGGAAGTAAAGATTGACTTACCCATCTCCGTACCCGTGTGCAGGATTTTGCTCAGCTTCGCCCGCTTGTTGAAGTTCTCCATGCCCTCGTGCTCGGCCCAGTGGGCCAGCATCACGAAGAGGCCTTCCACCATTACCACCGCGCCGTCGATAATGATGCCGAAGTCAATAGCGCCAATACTCAACAAATTGGCGGTCATGCCTTTCCAGCGCATCAGAATAAAGGCGAAGAGTAGGGCTAGCGGAATGACCATCGCTACCGTAACCGTCGTGCGCCAGTCAGCCAGAAAGATGAGCAGAATGACGGTTACCAGGGTAATACCCATCGCCACGTTTTCGCCGACCGTGTGCAGCGTGTGCTCATTGAGCTCGGTGCGGTCGTAGAAAACCTTGATTTTCACGTCGCCGGGCAGCACCGTGGTGTTCAGGTATTCTACCTTGGCTTCGAGCAGCGGCAGCACGGCGCCGGGGTTTTCGCCCTTGCGCATGAGCACGATACCTTCTACCACATCGTCGTGGTCGTCGCGCCCCACAATGCCAAGCTGCGGCAGGTTGGAGGTGTGCACATTAGCAATATTGCGCACCAGCACCGGCACGCCGTTCACATTCTTGATGATAATCTTCTCGATATCAGCCACATTCTTCACAATGCCGATACCGCGCACTACGAACGCCTGCTGGCCTTCGCGCACAATGTCGCCACCCACGTTCACGTTGGCGCGTTGCAGCGCCTGAAACACGTCGAGCGCCGTGAGGCCGTACTTGCTGAGCAGCGGGGGCGTCACGGCTACTTCATAGGTTTTCACCTTGCCGCCGAAGCTTACCACGTCGCCCACGCCGGGCACGGCCTTCAGGTTTTTTTCGATTACCCAGTCTTCCAGTGTTTTGAGCTCGGTAGCTGTCTTTGTTTTCGAGGTCAGAGTAAAGCGGTAAATCTCGCCGGTGGGGCCGGTAGGTGGCTGCACGCCGGGAGTCACGCCATCGGGCAGGTTCACGTTGGCTAGCTTCTGGGCCGCCTCCATGCGGGCGTTGAAGTTGTCGGTACCGTCCTCAAATACGATTTTGATAAATGACAGCCCGAAGAGGTTGATGCTGCGAATCACCGTTTTGCGGCTTATCGAGTTCATCTCCGTCTCAATCGGGATGGAGATGAAGCGCTCCACTTCCTCGGCCGAGCGGCCGGGCCACTGCGTAATAATAACTACTTCCGTATTAGTTACATCCGGATAGGCTTCAACCGGCGTGTAATAGAAGCTCACCGCTCCCGCTACCACCACCAGCGCAGTGATAAAGAACACGATGTAGGGGTGCCTCAGCGAAAAGCCGATGATACCTTTGATGAATTTATTCATGGTTAGCTAGCTGGCAGAAGCTGCCGACTGAAAAACTAGTCCGTCAAATCATTGAAAAGCAGCAGGCTACCTTCGGTTACCACCTGGTCCCCATTTTTCAGGTCGCCCTTCACGTAGGTGTACTGCGAAGTAGAGCGCACTACCTGCACCGGCACCACGCGGTATTTGCCGGGGCCGGCCTGCTTCACCACAAAGTACTTGTCTTGGCTGAAAATCACCGCCTTAGGATTGACGGCCAGCCCTTCGCCCGAGTCTTCAAGGTGCAGGCTCACGGTGCAGAACATGTCGGGCTTGAGCAAGCCGTTGGGGTTGGGTAGCTCTACGCGGGCTTGCAGCACGCGCGTATCGGCATCAACTACGTTGGAGATATTGGTGATAGTACCCGTAAATTGCTTGTCGGGATAAGCTAAGGCATTGATATTCACCTTTGCCCCTATTTTCACCGCCTCAATATCCGTTTCGTAGATATTGAGCAAAATCCACACCCGGCTCAGGTCCGAGATGGTGAAGAGCGGCGTCGAGTTATCGGGGCGCAGCTGCATGTTGGGGTTGATATTGCGGGACACCACGTAGCCGCTCACCGGCGCTTTCACCTGGTACACGGGCTTGGCCGTGCCACTGCTGCTAGCCCCGTAAAGCTTGAGAATCTGCTGGGTACGGTTGAGGGCCGACTGCGCTTTCGTTAGTCCTTCGCGAGCCGCGATAAGGTCTTGCTGCGAGGCGAAGTTGGTTTTATACAGCTGCTCGGTGTTGTCGGCCGTGCGCTTGGCCAGCGCGTAGTCGCTCTTGGCGGCGTTATAATCGTTGAGGTAGCCACTGACGTCGGCGCTTTGCACCGTGGCCAGGGCTTGGCCCTGCGTTACGTGCGTGCCGAGGGCAGCATTCACGGCCAGCACGTTGCCCGAAACTACCGGAAACACCTGGTCTACGCGGCGCTGGTCGTAGCTCACTTTACCCGTAAATCGCAGGTCCTGAGCCAGATTGCGGCTCTTCACGGTGTCGGTGCGATAAGTCGATTCGGTGTCTTTGGTATTGGTAGGCAGCTCGGCTTTTTTGTCGCCGCCGCAGGCAGTCAGGCTCACGACCGGGGCAGCCAGCAGGCCCGCGATAAGCAGGCGAAAGGGCATTTTGGGGAAAGACTTCATTGGGAGTGAATGAAGAAGTAAGACTGACGACTGACGAATTGCTCAGCTGTTTCCTGGCCGCAATTCGTCAGTCGTCAGTCGTCATTCTCAATTAATTAAAACACTTTGGCGTTGGTGGCGAAATTGACTTGCTGCTCGGCTTGCAGCAGGCGGCTGCTGATGTCGATGAGGCCTAGCTGGGCTTCCTTGTAGGCCCGGAACTTATCGATAAAGCTTACCAGGTCGATAAGGCGGCGATTGTAGTCGGCTACGGCGTCGCGGCTCACATTGGCAGTGCGGGCCAGATAGTCGGGCGTGATGCTTCGGCGCAGTGCAATGGCCCGCTCCAGCTGCTGGTAAGCGCCGGTCACATCCTGCTCTACTTGCAGGCGCACCCCGTTCAGGGCAAAGCCCGACTGCTGAATCCCGATTTTAGCCGCTTGGATATTACCCTGATTACGGTTGAAAACCGGCATATCGATGGCCGTTTGTAGGCCGAAATAGTGCACGTAGGTATTGCCCTGGCTGGCGTAGTCGGCGCCCACCATCAGCTTGGGCACGGCCAGCGAGCGCTGCACGGCCAGGTTTTGCTCGGTATAAGTGGTTTGCTGGGTGGCGGCGCGCAGGTCGGGGCGCAGGGCGTAGGCCTGGGTTTCGAGGTCGGCCAGGGTCGGCACGGTAGCCGGCGCGGCCGGCAGAAACCCAACCCCTTCAGGCGATACAAATACGCTACCCCCCGCAGCCAGCAGCACGCGCAGGGTGGATTGGTCCTGCGTGAGCTGGTTCAGCAGGTCGGCGCGGTCGCGCTCCAAGCTTTGCTGTTCCAGCTCGAGGCGCGTCACCTCATACGAGGCTACCACCCCTAGCCGCAGGCGCTCGCGGTAGGCGGCCAGCAGGCGGCCCAGCTGGGTACGCTCCTGCTCGGTGAAATTGAGCTTGCGCCGCTCAGCCGCTACGTTATAGAACGACTGCACGAGCTGAAAGCGCGATTGCCGCAGCAGGTCCTCAAACGCTGCTTGCTGCACCGCTACCCCGGTGCGCGAGAGCTGCACCAGCTTGCTGCGCCGCCCAGAGATGTCGAGCAGCTGCTGAATCTGAGCCACAAAAGTGCCGCCCACCGGGTTCTGCGGGTCGGTCTGCTTTTCGAGCGGGAAGAAGGCCCCGTGTTGGGGTTGTAGGCGTTCACCTCCATCTGGAGGTTGGGGTTATCGCGCAGCAAAGCCTGGCGAATGGCCGCATTGGCCACATCAATATTAAAATGCTGGGCCAGCAGCTGAAAGTTGGCCTGCATAAAACGCGCCTGCGCCTGGTCGAGGGTAAGGCGCATGGTATCGGTGGGTACCGCCAGGGCGGCTGCCCCCGTGGGCAGGCCCATGGTAGTAGGATACTGGCCAAACGATGAGCCTGCGGCGCCCGTGGCCGCTCCCGGCGTAGTGCGGCTGCTGGCCGCGCCGCCCGTAGCCGGCACCGCACCGGGCGTAGCTGGCTGGCCAGCATTGGCGCGGGTCGGGATGCCGGGGCTCATGGGCGCGCTGGAAGCGGGCGCGCCGCCGTTGGGCGCCCCGCTCAGGGCCCCGCCGGGGCTGGTGAGCGGGGCGCCGGGCTGGCCAAAGGTGGGGGTAGCGGCGGGCTGGCCGGGCAGCTGGGCGGGCGTCGTGCCTTTTTGCACGCCCGGCGCCTGGCCGGTAGTTGTGGCCGGGGTAGTAGCCGGCGCCGACGTGGCCGGTAGCGGTGCCCCGGTGGCGGGGCGGGCCACGTTGGGCATCGGCATCTGGGCCCAGCCAGCCAGCGTAGTCAAACTCAGTCCCCCGGCCGTGGCCAGGGTTCGAAAAGCAGATGTTGGAAAGCGCATAACGAGTTCACCGCTGGCCAGGCGCTACGCCACAACATAATTTGTGCAGCACCTTACCAAAGCAGTTGTGAAAAGATGATGCAAAGCTCCGCAAGCTACATTAGGCCCCTATTAGAGGCAAATTAGAAACGCATTAGAAAAATGAATTTTTTGAAAATATTACCTTTTATGTCATTTTAGTCCCTAAAATCTGCCGTACCAAATCTCAGCTCGGCTACTGTGCCGCGGCCTAGCTCGGAGCGCAGCGTGAGCGTGCCGCCGTGCAACAACGTGATGCGCTGGGCTAGCGGCAGCCCCACGCCGTGCCCTACCACCCCACGCGCCGCCGCCGACCGAAAAAACGGCTGAAATACCTGCGCCAAGTCGTCGGGCGTAATACCTACACCCGCATCGGCCACGCGCACCACGCAGCCTTCACCGGCCTGGCAGCGCAGGCTGAGCAGCACCTTTTGGTCATCGGCCGAGTACTTCAGGGCATTGTCCACGAGGTTGCTTAGGGCGCGAACTAGCAAGCCCCGGTGCCCCGCAACAATAAAAGCGGCGGGGTCGTCGGGTAGCTCGGCCAGGTCGCCGAGGTCTACCTGCACCCGCGCTCGCTGCGCCGGGATGACACCCTCGCGCACTTCCCACAACAGCTCGTCGAGGCGCACCTCGTCGGCGAGGGGCACACTACCCTCGGCCTGCGCCATATCCAGCAAGTTATTAATCAAGGTTTTGAGCTGTTGCAGCTCACCCAGTACGGAGGCGGCGCCTTCGCGGTAAGACTCGGGCGAGCGCTCGCGGGCCAGCAGCACCTGCAGCTCGCCGATGCTGGCGGTGAGCGGCGTGCGCAGTTCGTGCGAGGCGTTGCGCACAAACGTGCGCTGGCCCTCGAAGCTGGCTTCGAGCCGCCCAAGTAGCCGGTTGAAGGTGCGGGCCAAGCGCGTGAGGTCGTCGCGCTCGCTGGTGCGCAAATGGCCTTCGTTTACGCGCTGGTGCAGGTCCTGAGCCGTGATGCGGTCTACCTGGTCGTTGAGGGCCGCGATGGGAGCCAACGCCCGGCCGGCAAAGCCCCGGCCCAGGACGTAAATCACGACCAGACTCACCACGAAAATCACGCCCATAATGGTAGCCAGACTTTGCAGCCGGTGCTTGCCATACACGTTTTCGGCCGCCGCCACGATGATGTAATCGCCTTGGTTATCCTGGTAAAATAACCCCGCGGCCTGCCGCTGGCCGAGCTGGAAATAATATTCCTTATTGGTCACAATGCGCGCCAAAATGGCATCGGGGAGGCGCACGCGCTCGTCTTCGGCCACGAAACGGACCCGGCCCGTGGCATCGTACACCTGCAAAATCTCGTTGCTGAGCGACTGAAGATATTTCTTCTCAAAATCGCGAAAGGCGCTGGCCCGCATCTCGTCTTTTTCGAGGTAGATGTAGCCGGTTATCTGCGCCCGCTCGCGCAGCCGCTGCCGAAACTCGCGCTGCGAGGAAGTAGACTGCAATACAAAAATCAGGGCCAGCACCCCAAACAGCAGCACGGCCACCACGCCCACAAACAGCCAGGTCAGGCGGTTGCGAATCGTTACGCGGTACAGGAAGGAATAGCGAGGCGCCGTAAGCATAGTAAAAATACTCCCTGTTCTATTCTTCCCGGAGCACGTAGCCCATACCCACTACCGTGTGAATCAACTTTTTATCATATCCCTTGTCTACCTTATTACGCAGGTAATTCACGTACACGTCAATCACGTTGGAGCCCGTGTCGAAGGAGTCTTCCCAGGTGTGCTCCGCGATTTCGCCCCGGCTCAGCACCCGGCCCTGGTGGCGCAGCAGCAGTTCGAGCAGGTTGAACTCGCGGGCGGTGAGCTTGATGGGCTGGCCAGCGCGGGTCACGGTTTTGGCGGCCGTATCCACCGTCAGGTCGGCCAGGCTGAGCTGGTTGCCTTTCACCGAGCGGCGGTCGCGGCGGCGCGTGAGGGCGCGCACCCTAGCCAGCAGCTCCACAAAATCGAAGGGCTTGACGAGGTAATCGTCGGCGCCACCGTCGAAGCCCAGCAGCTTATCCTGGGTAGTGCCCAGCGCGGTGAGCATGAGGATGGGCAGGGCCTGGTCCTGGGCGCGCACGGCTTTCAGCACTGCCAGCCCGCTCTGGCCGGGCAGGATTACGTCGAGGATGAGCAGGTCGAAATCATGGCTTAGGGCTAGCCGCTGGCCAAAGGCGCCGTCGTAGGCCACCTCAACTTCGTAGCCTTCCTCTTCTAGCCCGCGCCGAATGAAAGCCGATACCTTGGGCTCATCTTCGACCAATAAAATTTTAGTAGCCATGCATTGCAAAGTAACGGCGGGGTTTATAGAGGCTGGCATTGTCAAGACAATACTATATGTAGCCTGACTAACGTTAGTCTATTTTCCTTCTCCCACCTACCCTATGAACAATTACTTACTCGGCTTGCTGCTGGTTCCCGGCCTGGCCCTGGCTCAAACCCAGACTACGGCCACTTATCCCTACCTGATAAAGGGCAAAATCGGTCAGCTCAATGCGCCCGCTAAGGTGTACTTACTGACGGGCATACAACCGACCGACTCAGCCACGCTGCGGCAGGGCCGGTTTGAGTTTAAGGGCAGTACCCCTTTTCCGCAGTCGGCCACCCTGGTGCTGGAGCGTCAGGGCCGGCTGCAATCGGGCTGGCAGAAAAAGATGTTAGGGGGCAAAATGGCAACGGTATACGTCGAGTCGCCTGACCGCATCCACTTGTTTCTAGCGCCTGGCCCAGTGGCAGTTACCAGCGCTGATTCGATGCGCACCGCCCGCCTCACCGGCGGCCCGCTCACGGCCGACTACCTGCGCCTAAATGAGGTAATTAAGCCAATAGCTAAGAAGGTGAATAGTAGTAAGTCGCAAGCGGAATTTGATGCTATCAGCAAGGAATATGCGCAAGCCTACCTGAATTTTGTCAAGGCGCACCCTACCTCTTGGGTAAGCCTGGAAGCTTTGCAGTATGCGCGCCAGATGAATTCGCCCCAGTATGCGGAGGTGGCACCCCTGTATGCGGCCCTCACCCCAGCCCAGCGTGCCAGTCCGCCCGGCAAGTTCTACGGCGAGATGCTAGCCGGGCTCAAAGCCACTGCTATTGGTGCGCAGGCGCCCGCCTTCACCCAAACCACGCCCGACGGCAAGCAAGTGTCGCTGGTCGACTACCGAGGTAAGTATGTGCTGGTCGATTTTTGGGCGAGCTGGTGCACGCCCTGCCGCGCCGAAAATCCCAACGTGCTCAAAGCCTACGAAGCCTTTAAGGGGCGCAACTTTGAAGTGCTGGGCGTGTCGCTCGATGACGAAAAAGGCCGCGAAAAATGGGTGAAAGCCATCGCCGACGACCACATGCCTTGGACGCAGGTATCGGAACTACGCGGCTTCGACGGCACCACGGCTCAGCAATACGGCATAAAGTCCATTCCGCAGAACTTCCTTATCGACCCTAGCGGTAGAATCGTAGCCAGCAACCTGCGTGGCGACGATATTCAGGCTACTTTGGCGCGCTTTATCAAGTAGATAACAAGCTACCTAGACATAGGCTAGTCGTCTTCGTAGTCGAGGCCCAGGCAGCTGTTCAGCGCCTGCTGAATTTCGCTGGCGGCGTGCAGCTGGCCGGCTTTACGACTCACTACCAAGCCTTTGCGGTACACCTGCTCGGCCTCGTCTTTTTTGCCGAAGCCTTCGAGCAGCTTGCCGGCGTGGTAGTAGGTGCCCACGTAGTCGGGGTGCTCGGTGAGGAGCTTCTCGTAAAACTCCCAGGCGCGCAGGGGCTCGCTGGCCCGGTACTCGGTGGCTAGGGCGTAAATTGTGAAGGCATCGGTGGGGTCGGCTTCATAAAAAGCTAACAACTGTTGTAAGCGGCCGGGGGCAGTCATGGGCAGGAGTTTTAACTATCTTTGAGGCGAAATTGCGACCCGTGCGCCGCATTTTGGTTTAGTACAAGGTCGAAAGACCTTTTTGGGCTTGGCAACTGTTATGCAAGCCGACTACTTTTGCATTGTCTTCTCACCCTAACCTTGCTTAGATGAAGTTTCTGGTTTGCATCTCCAACGTGCCCGACACGACCACCAAAATCACCTTTACGCCCGATAATAAGGAGTTTAATAAGGCCGGGGTGCAGTTCGTGATTAACCCCTGGGATGAATATGCCCTCACCCGCGCCATCGAGCTGAAAGAAGCCAACGCCGGCAGCACCGTAACGGTGCTCAACGTGGGCGAGGCCGATACGGAGCCCAATATCCGCAAGGCCCTGGCCATCGGCGCCGACGACGCTATCCGGGTAAATGCCGCGCCGAAAGATGCCTTTTTTGTGGCCGAGCAGATTGCGGCTATTGCCAAAGAAGGTGCCTACGACGTGATTCTGATGGGCAAGGAAAGCATTGACTACAATGGCTTTCAGGTGCACGGCATGGTTGGCGAGCTACTCGGCGTCCCGACCGTGGCGCCGGCCATGAAGCTCGATATGAGCGGCAACACCGCCACGCTGGAGCGCGAGATTGAGGGCGGCAAGGAGATTGTGCAAGTGAATACGCCCTTCGTGGCCTCGTGCCAGCAGCCCATGTGCGAGCCCCGCATCCCCAATATGCGCGGCATTATGACGGCCCGCACTAAACCCCTGAAAGTGGTGCCCGCTACCGGCAATGCCGCCCGCACCCAGGTTAATGAATACGCGCTGCCCCCCAAGAAACAGGGCGTGAAACTCATCGACGCCGCCAACGCCGGCGAGCTGATTAAGCTGCTTCGCAACGAAGCCAAAGTCATTTAATCATCGTCTGTCATGCTGACGAAGGAAGCATCTTATCACGGCTGCCTTCGCTAGCCCTCTCCTACCCTAAACGGCGCCCGCGTGATAAGGTCCTTCGCGGTGCTGAGGATGACAAAAAATTTAAGATTATGTCAGTTTTAGTAGTAGTTGAATGCGATAAGGGCGAAGTAAAAAAATCTTCGCTCGAAGTGGCTACCTACGGCGCGCAGCTTGCCGCGCAGCTCGGTACCAGCGCCACGGCCATCGCCGTGGGCGAAGCCACCGACGCCAGCCTCGCCAAGCTTGGTGAGCAGGGCATCACGAAGGTGCTCTACGACAAGGAGCCGCGCCTGAAGGACTTCGTAAACAATGCCTACACCAAGCTCATTGCTACGGCCGCCCAGCAGGAAGATGCCAAGGCAATTGTACTGGCCAACAGTAACATCGGCGCCTCGGTGGGCTCGCGCCTGTCGATTCGGCTGCAAGCCTCCCTAGCCACCAACGTGGTTGAGTTGCCCAAAACCGACGGCGGCCAGTTCACGGTGAAGCGGGGCGCGTTTTCGGGCAAAGCATTCTCGGACGTGGCACTGAATGGTGAGCGCAAGATTATTGCCGTTAAAAAGAACTCTATCGAAGCCCAGCACGAGGCCGGCAAAACGGCCGAGGTAGTAGCGTTCTCCGCCCAGCTCAGCGACGCCGACTTTGCCGATGCGCCCAAGCAGGTGGTGATGCAGGACCAGGCCGGCGGCATCCTGCTGCCCGAAGCCGAGCGCGTAGTGAGCGGCGGCCGCGGCATGAAAGGCCCCGAGAACTGGCACCTTATTGAGGACCTGGCCAAAGCGCTGCACGCGGCCACTGCCTGCTCGAAGCCGGTGAGCGACGTAGACTGGCGCCCCCACCACGAGCACGTGGGTCAGACGGGCATTACGGTATCGCCCAACTTGTACATTGCCTGCGGCATTTCGGGCGCCATTCAGCACCTGGCCGGCGTCAATTCGTCGAAAGTGATTGTGGTCATCAATAAAGACCCGGAGGCACCGTTCTTCAAGGCGGCCGACTACGGTATTGTGGGCGACGTTTTCGACGTATTGCCCAAGCTGACGGCGGCCGTGAAGGAGCTCGGCTAGGCCAGGCCGCTTTATCTCAGAACGTCATGCGGAGCTTGCCGAAGCATCTTTACCTGGCCCTCAGGAGTACTAACCAGTAGAGATGCTTCGGCAAGCTCCGCATGACGTTCTTTATTTTTCTGTTTTAGGGCAAATTCCCCGCTTCGAGGCGGTCGTTTCCGGCCGCGCTTACTTAATTTGTCGTACAGAACCTCCCGTACCCGTTTCCTGGACCTGACCGTCCCCGCGACCCTTGAAAAAAATTCCCCTCGAAATTCTGGGCCTGTCCTCCTCGCAGTCGCAGTCCGGCTCCTTCGCCCTCATCCTGGGCGAGAAGCACGGCAACCGGCGCCTGCCGATTATCATCGGCATGTTTGAGGCCCAGAGCATCGCCATCCAGATTGAAAAAATCAGCCCCAACCGGCCCCTCACCCACGACTTGTTCAAGGCCTTTGCCGAGCACGTGCACGTGGCCATCCTGGAAGTTGTTATCTCCGACCTTAAAGAAGGCGTTTTCTACTCGCGCATCGTATGCTCCGACGGCGCCACCACGTTTGAGATTGACGCCCGGCCTTCCGATGCCATTGCCATCGGCCTGCGCTTCGGCGTGCCTATCTTCACGGTAGAAAGCGTACTCAGCGAAGCCGGCATCATTCTCTCGGACCTCGACGAGGCTAGCGAGGAGGAGGAAGACGAGGAAGACCACGACGAGGACGAGGACGACAACGAAGGTGAAACCGCCCGGCCGGCGGCCAAAGCACCCGAGGCGCGCGAGCCTAGCGGGCAGGTATCGCTCGATGAGCTGACCAAGATGCTGGCGCAGGCGCTGGAAAAAGAAGACTACGAAAAGGCCGCTAAAATTCGAGACGAGCTGAACAAACGCAACGGTTAGTTCGCCCCGTTATCTCCGAAGTCCCGGCCGAGTTATCGGCTGGGACTTTTTCTTAATTCCTTTCTGTAAGAAGCTATAATCTATGTCGTTATCCGTATCGCAACGTGGGCAGGAAATGCCCGTTTCGCCGTTTCGCAAGCTAGCCCCCTTTGCCGAGGCGGCCAAGCAGCGGGGCCGCCACGTGTATCATCTCAATATTGGCCAGCCCGATATTCCGACGCCACCAAGCGCGGTAGAAGCCCTGCGGCAAGCCGATTTGCGGGTGCTGGCCTACAGCCACGGCGCTGGCACCGACAGCTACCGCCGGAAGCTAGCCGAGTATTACCACCGGGCGGGCATTGCGGTGAAGATGGAGGAGATACTGGTGACAACGGCCGGCAGCGAGGCCATTCTATTTGCCCTGCTCACTTGCCTCAACCCCGGCGATGAGCTGGTGGTGCCCGAGCCGTTTTACGGCACTTACACGGCCTTTGCCATTGCGGCCGGCGTGAAGATTGTGACGGTTACGGCTAGCATTGAAAACGGCTTTGCCCTGCCCCCGCTGGCTGATTTTGAGCAGGTTATTACGCCGCGCACCAAGGCCATTCTGCTCTGCAACCCGAGCAACCCCACCGGCCACGTGTACACCCGCGCCGAGCTAGAAGACCTGCTTGGCCTGTGCCAGCGGCACCAGTTATACCTGCTATCAGATGAGGCCTACCGCGAGTATTGCTACGATGGTGCCCGATCCACCAGCGCCCTTAACCTAGCCGGCGGCGAAGAATACGTGGTGGTGCTTGACACAATTTCGAAGCGCTACAGTGCGTGCGGCGCGCGGGTGGGCTCGCTCGTGACGCGCAACAAGGCCGTATTTGACGCCGCCTTCCACTTTGCCCAGATGCGCATTAGCCCGCCCGGCCTGGGCATGCTGCTGGGCGAAGCGGCCGTAGCCTTGCCCGAAAGCTATTTCGACGAAAACCGGACCGAGTACCAGGCGCGCCGCGACCTGACAGTGCGGCGCCTGCAAGCCATGCCGGGCGTGCAGTGCCCGGTGCCCGGCGGCGCCTTCTACGTGATGGCCCACTTACCAGTGGATGATGCCGAGCGCTTTGGCGAGTGGCTGCTGACTGATTTTGCCTATGAAAATCAGACGCTCATGCTCTCGCCAGCCAACGGCTTTTACCAGACGCCCGGCCTGGGCCGCCAGCAGGTGCGGCTAGCCTACATTCTCAATCTGCACGACCTTGACGCCGCCCTTACCTGCCTCGAGCAGGCCCTGCTAGCGTACCCCGGCCGCACGCTGCAACCAGCAGCCGCCCGCGAAACGGCCAGCGCCTTTTCTTAAGTAATTCTTAAGCAACAGGTAAGCGCGCCGTTACGTCTGTAATGCTTCACGCCACCCTTCTTTATGCAACCTGCCACCGCGCCCCTCGCCACCGCCACCCACGACTACTCCGTGCCGATGCGCATCTGGCACTGGGCCAATGCCGCGCTGGTATCGGGCCAGCTGCTGACTATTCTGTTTCAGCAGGTTATCGTGAATGCTCGGGGGGCAGTGCCCGAATTTCAGGCCGCGCTCGCCAAGAGCGGTGGCAGACTGACCCAGCAGCAGGCCGGCGCAGTGGCCCACGTTATCAGCGAAAAAATCTGGACCTGGCACATCTGGATTGGGATAGTGCTCGCCACCTTTTGGCTATTTTGGACGGTGATGCAGGCGCTTGACCCGGCTGGCCGGCGCTTTGGCGCGCGGCTGATGGCCGCAGCCCGGCGCTACCGGCTAGCAGCCCCAGCCGAGCACGCCGATGCTCGCCACGTGCTGCTGGCCAAGCTCACGTATGCCGCCTTTTATCTGTTTATCACGATTATGGTCGTTACGGGTCTGGCCCTGACCTTCGCCGATGACGTACCGTTTTTGCACGGCATTGAGCACCCGGTTAAAGAAGTTCATAACGTAACGATGTACTTGATTATTGGCTACATCATATTGCACGTAGTGGGCGTGGTGTGGGCTGATATTCAGGATGACCACGGCCTGATATCGCGCATGGTGAGCGGCGAAGACCCGCGCAAGCCCGATAATGTATAACAAACAGTTGTTAGCAGCCGGGGCAGCGGGGTAACTTTGTAGAACCAGCTTCTACCCTTCCCACCCATGCTCAAAACAAAAAAATCGGTCAAGCGCGAGCTGATTCTGGCCGAAGCCGCCAAGCTCTTCAAAGACCGGGGCTACGGCGGCACCTCGATGCGCGACCTGGCCGGGCAGGTAGGCATGGAAGCCGCGAGCATGTACAACCACATTAAGTCGAAAGACGAGCTGCTGGATACCATCTGCTTTCGCGTTTCGGATACTTACATCTCACAGCTACGGGAAATAGAGCAGACGGCTAGCCCATATAGTGATAAAATAAAGGCGCTGGTACGCCTGCACATCCGGCTTATGGTGGAGGACGGCGCGGCCGTATCGGTGGCCAACCACGACTGGAAATACCTGCCCGAGCCGCGCCTCACCGAGTTTAAGCAAGCCCGCAAAACCTACGAAAAAGGCTTTGCGGCGCTTATCGAAGCCGGTATTGCGGCGGGTGAGTTTCGGCCCGTCAATGCCTCGGTAGCCCTGTTTACGGTGCTGTCGGCGGTGCGCTGGGTCGAACTGTGGTACCGGCCGGGCCGCGGCCTCACCGCGCAGGAATTAGAAAACAACATCATCACGGTGTTGCTAGGCGGTCTGGAGCAGCAGTAGCGGGTAGCGACCAAAGCGGATGGCCAGCACTTCCGCGGCCCGGCTCCTTCCTATGCGCCGGCTGCAAGCTGCGCTATCAGTATACTAGCAGCGTTGTAATGGGCAGGAGCAACCCGCAGTTTGTAGGCTCCTTCCTATCCGCCGGCCCCGGTCAGGTGCCTAGCCGACCTGAATACGCTGGGTATCTGCAGCTTTCGCCCACCAGATGCCTAGCGCTTTTTGCGGATTAAACTCTGGTGAAACTCTCATCGTCCGGCCCGCCGGCCTGGCTAGCCCTGGCCGGCGGGCCGCCACACCAGCCCACACGCCACGCCGCCCCCGCTTCCTATTGGAGCGATGCGGCCCCAAAGGGGTGCTACGAGGCAAACGGGAGAACGAACCTGTGCACTGACCCCGCAGCTGCGCTAATCGTAACGCAGCAATCATGTTGAGGTAACTGCCGCGCCGGTGCTTTGCAGTGCTTTAATACAGCACCTACCAAGCACCACTAGCACGTATGAAAAACGGGTACTTTTCCTTCTTATTCTGGCGGGCTACGGCGGGCCTGCCGCGGCGGGCTGTGCTGCCGCTGCTGACGCTGACGCCCGCCCTGGCCCTGGCCCAGCAAACCATCAAGGGCACCGTGACGGACGAGAAGAATGCGGCGCTGCCCGGCGTAACGGTGCGCCTTAAGGACGGCAGCAATGCCGTGGGCACCGGCCCCGACGGCACGTACAGCATCCGCACCACCGGGCCGGCCGATGTGCTGGTATTTTCCTTTGTGGGCACAGTGAGCCAGGAAATTATTGCTGGCACCCAAACGACCCTCAACGTGACGCTGCGGCCCGATGCCCAGCAACTGAAGGACGTGGTGGTGATTGGCTACGGCACCCAGAGCCGGCAGGATGTGGTGGGGGCCGTCACGTCCATCAAGGCCGAGCAGTTTAACCCCGGCGTGCTCACTACCCCCGCCGAGCTGCTGCAAGGCAAGGTGGCGGGCCTCAACATCACCAAGAGCGGCGACCCCAACCAGCGGCCCTCGGTGGTGCTGCGCGGGCCGAGCACCATCCGCACCCTGAACGGCGGCATCACGGAGCCGTTTTACGTGATTGACGGGGTGCCGGGCGCGAGCATCGACCTGCTGGCCCCCGACGATATTGCCAGCATCGACGTGCTGAAAGATGCCTCGGCCACGGCCATCTATGGCACGCGGGCGGCCAATGGGGTTATTATCGTGACCACCAAGCGGGCCAAGCCGGGCCAGACCCGCCTCACCTACAGCGGCTACGGGGCCGTGGCGAAGGTGTCGAAGCGCATCGACATGCTGAGTGGCGACGAGCTGCGCCAGTACCTGGCCACCAACAACGCCCGGCCGCTCACCAAGCCCACCGACGACGACGGCTCGAACACCAACTGGCAGGACCTGATTGAGCGCACCAGCTACGCCACCAACCACAACGTGTCGTTTACCGGCTCGGCCAATGCCACCGACTACGGGGCTAGCGCCAACTACCTGAAAAACAACGGCACGCTGATAAATACCTCGCTAGAGCGCCTCATTACCCGCGGGTTTATCAACCAGCGTTTCTTCAACAACCACCTGCGCCTGGGGGCCAACATCATCAACAGCACCACCACCCAGAACGACATTCCGCAGTCCTACGTGCTGCCGGGCATGCTGTTTTACCTGCCCACGGTGGGCCCCTTCAACCCCGACGGCACCTACAAGGAAAACTACACCCGCACCGGCAGCGGCCCGCTCAACCCGCTCTCGCTGGCCAACAACAACAGCTACGTGACTAACGACAGCAAGACGCTGCTCAACGGCATCGTGCAGGTCGACATTATTACGGGCCTGAAGCTGACGCTGAGCGGCTCGACCCAGCGCGCCCAAACCAACTACAGCAGCTACCTGAATAGCCAGTCGGGCCTGGCCGTGAACCTGGGCGGGGTAGCCCGCCGCGCCGAGTACCAGACCACCAACGACGTGCTGGAGGCCTACGCCAACTACGACAAAACGCTGGGCCTGCACAGCTTTCAGCTGCTGGGCGGCTACTCGTACCAGCAGGACCGCACCAACGACGGCTTCGGCATCACAACCCAGAACTTTGCCAATGATGCGCTGGGGTCCAACAACTTATTTCTATCCAACCCCTCGTCGCTAGCCCAGATTGCCTTCGACAACAACCCGATTTCGACCCTGCGCCTGCTCTCGCAGTATGGCCGCGTGCAGTACCAGTACGCCGACCGCTACCTGGCGCAGGTGTCGCTGCGGCGCGATGGCTCGTCGGCCTTCGGTGTGAACAACCGCTACGGCTACTTCCCCACGGCGGCCGTGGGCTGGCGCATTATCGGCGAGGACTTTATGCGCCGCTACGGGGCCGTGAGCGACCTTAAGCTGCGGGCCGGCTACGGGGTATCGGGCAACAGCCAGGGCTTCGACGCCTTCTCGGCCATCCTCATTTATGGCACGCCGCCCGGCAGCAGCAAGTATCTGAACAACGGCACCATCTCGAACGTGGTGAACGCGGTGCGCAACGAAAACCCCGACCTGAAGTGGGAAAGCACCGCCACCTACAACGTGGGCCTGGATTTTGGCTTCCTCAAAAACCGCATTACGGGCTCGGTAGACTACTACGTGAAGAAAACCAGCGACCTGATTGACGACGTGCTGCCGGTGTCGAGCACCGAGTTTCAGTACACCACCTACACCGCCAACGTGGGCAGCATGACTAACCGCGGCGTGGAGGTGGCCCTGAGCGTGGTGCCGGTGCAGACGGCCGCCTTCACGTGGCGCTCGTCGCTCAATTTTTCGCACAACTACAACAACATCGACAATCTCTCGACTGACCGCTTCACGATTCCCTACATCCAGACGGCGCAGCTTGGGGGCAAGGGCCAGAGCGGCAACTACAGCCAGATTGTGCAGCCCGGCTCGCCGCTGGGCACCTTTAAGCTGTGGCACTACCTGGGCAAAAACGACCAAGGCGTGAGCACCTACCAAAAGGCCGACGGCACCGTCACTGCCACCCAGCCCCTGACCACCGACATGCAGCTGGCCGGCAGTGCCCAGCCTACCCTTATCTACGGCTGGGCCAACACCTTTAGCTTCAAGGGCTTCGACCTGAGTTTTCTAATGCGCGGGGTGCTGGGCAATAAAATCCTGAACGCTACCCTAGCCGGCCTCAACAACCCGGCCGACGCGCGCCTGCAAAACATCCCGCGCTTCACGCTGGGCGAGTCGCCCACCGACATCAACGCCTACCTCATCTCCGACCGCTTTCTGGAGAGCGGCTCGTACCTGCGCCTCGACAACGCCACCCTGGGCTACACCCTGCGCCCCGGCACCGAGTACGTGAAGGCCATCCGGCTCTACGTGACGGGCAGCAACCTGTTTGTGCTGACCAAATACCGCGGTATTGACCCCGAAATCAATATCGGCGGTCTCACGCCGGGCATTGATAACAACAGCTTCTACCCCAAAACCCGCACGTTCACGCTGGGCCTCACGGCTTCGTTTTAAGCACAGCAACTTATCAGTGGGCGGTCATGCTTCGACAGGCTCAGCATAACCGCCTTTTGGTGTAGTGCTTCGCAAATTTAATTTTATGAAAAGCAAAGCTATTCTCCTTACTCTGAGCATACTGGCCGGGGGTGCTTACTCCTGCAAAAAGCTGGATGTGCCGGTCGAGTCGCAGTTCGTAGCCGGCAACTTTCCCAAAACTCTGTCGGACTACAACGCTTCGCTGGGGGCCATCTACTCCAACCTCTCGTCGCAGTTTGCGGTGCCCTACTGGCGCATGCAGACGCTGAGCACCGACGAGGCCATTTTGCCGGCCCGCGACGGCAACTTCGACGACGGCGGGCAGTACCGGCAGCTGCACTACCACACCTGGACGCCCGACCATCCCAACGTGCTCACCATCTGGCAGTGGGCCTACGGCGGCATCACCACCTGCAACCGCCTGCTCAACATCACCAACTCGTTTGGCTTTTCGGATGCCGAGAAGGCCAACCGCCTGGCCGAAATCCGGGCCATGCGGGCGCTCTACTATTTCTTTCTGCTCGATTTGTACGGCAACGTGCCCCTCGTGACCGACTACCCTGTTACGGGTTCGCCGGCCACGCAGCCCCGCGCCAGCGTGTACAAGTTTATCGAGAGCGAGCTGCTGGCCCTCACGCCCAAGCTGCCGGCCAAGAGCAGCAACGCGGCCACCAACACCCAGCAGTACGGCCGCCCCACCAAGGGGCTGGTGTACGCGCTGCTGGCCAAGCTCTACCTCAACTCGGAGGTGTACGGCGGGGCGGCCCGCTACCCCGACGTGGTGCGCATGGCCGACAGCGTGCAGGCCAACCCCAACTATAGCCTCGACGCCCGCTACCGCGACATTTTCCTGCCCAACAACGGGCCGCAGATTAAGGAAACCATCTTCGCCATTCCCTACGACCAGCAGATTCCGGGCAACCAGTTCACGCGCTTCGGCTTTTTCTATTACCTGGTTAATGCCTATGGCTTCAACGTGGGCCTGAGCATTGCCATGAGCACCACGCCCGAGTTTTACGCCCGCTTTAACCTGCCCGGCGACTTTCGCACCACTACCTGGCTAGCGGGCCCGCAGTTTGTGCCCGATGGCAACGGCGGCTTCACCAGCACGCCGGTGTACTACCCCAACACCACTACCCAAATTAACATTAACCCGGTGCTGACGCTGGTGCCGCCCAAGCCCATGGACCTGGGCAACACCATCGCCACCCAGTCGGAGGGCGTGCGCTCCATCAAGTACTATCCCGACCCTACTATCATTCAGGCTACCCGCCTCAACGGCAACGACGTGCCTGTGCTGCGCCTGGCCGACGTGCTGCTGATGAAGGCTGAGGCCATTTTGCGCGGGGCTAGCGCCACTACTGTGGGCAGCGAGCTGCAAACGCCGCTGGTGCTCGTCAACAAAATCAGGGCCCGTGCCGGGGCGCAGCTGGCCACCAGCATCACCCTGGATGGGATGCTCGACGAGCGTGCCCGCGAGCTGAGCTGGGAAGCCTGGCGCCGCAACGACCTCATCCGCTTCGGCCAGTTTGAAACCGAGTACCCGCTGCCCAACGACGTGCTCAAGATGGACAAAAGCACTTTCCGCCGCCTCTACCCCGTGCCCACCATCGAGCTGCGCCTGAACTCGGCCCTGCAGCAGAATACCGGGTACTAGCGGCGCGCTGGTTCCACCTTCTTTTCTCACGAGAAAGCCATGAAAATACTATTGCAACTATCCGCGCTGGCGGGCATCCTGGTGCTGGCCGCGTTTACTAAGCCCGCCGCGCCGCTGCGCCTGAACCAGATTCAGGTCATCGGCTCGCACAACAGCTACAAGCAGGCCATCGACCCCAAGCTGTTTAAGGTGTTGCAAAAAGCCGATTCGGCCAGCATGAGCAAGATTGACTACGAGCACGTGTCGCTCAGCGAGCAGCTCACCAAGGGCCTGCTGGCCCTGGAAATCGACGTGTACGCGGATACCCAGGGCGGTAAATACGCCCACCCCAAGGGCCTGGACCTGGCTCCCGGCCAGGCACCCTACGACGAGGCCGGCCTGATGAAGCAGCCAGGCTTCAAGGTCTTTCACATTCAGGACCTCGACTACCGCAGCAACGCGCTCACCTTTAAGCTGGCCTTGCAGGAGCTGAAAAAGTGGTCGCTGGCCCACCCCACGCACCACCCGGTGTTCATCACCATGAATGCTAAGTCGGAGGCCCTGCCCCGGCCGGGCCTCACGGTGCCCGAGCCCTTTACAACGGCGGTATTTGACGCGCTGGACAAGGAAATTCTGGACAACCTGGGCGCTGACCAGCTCATTACCCCCGACCAGGTGCGCGGCGCCTACCCCACCTTAGAAGCCGCGGTGCTGCACCGTAACTGGCCCACCCTGGCGGCGGCGCAGGGCAAGTTCGTGTTCGTGCTCGATGAGCTGGGTGAGAAGCGGGCGACCTACATCCAGGGCCATCCCTCGCTGAAGGGCCGGGTGCTGTTTGCCGACGCCGAGCCCGGCACACCCGAGGCCGCCATCCATATCATGAACAACGCCAAGAAAGACCTGGCCGCTATCAGAAGCTTGGTAGAGAAGGGCTACATCATCCGCACCCGCGCCGACAGCGATACCCAGGAAGCGCGCCGCAACGACCCCAGCAGCTTCGCAGCGGCCCAGCAGTCGGGCGCCCAGATTATCAGCACCGACTACTACCTGCCCAGCACGCACTTCCGGTCGCCCTACGTAGTCAGCTTCGCGGGGGGTACCTACTTTCGGCCCAACCCGGTAAATGCGGGCGCGTCGGCTTCGGCCGCCGTCAAATAGCCTGGTGAGCGCGCGGATTAAAACGTGGCAGCAGCGGGCCGGCTGGTGGTCTTTGCTGGGGCTGCTCGCACTAGCAGTTCCGGTGGCGGCCCAGGCCCCAGTGGAGGTAGTGCGGCAGGGCCACGTGCCGGCCGATAGCTTGTACCGGCTGTTCTACGTGCCCATTGAGGTGCCGGCGGGCACGGCCGAAATTCGGGTGCGGGAAGACTACGACCACGCGGGCGGCGGCGTGCTCAACATGGGCATCTACGACCCGGCGGGCTATCAACCGGGTACCCTAGCGGGCTTCCGGGGGTGGTCGGGCGGGGCCAAAACGGCCTTTTTTATCAACGGCCAGGCCGCTTCCACGGGCTACGTGCCAGGTCCCGTGGAGGCCGGCACCTGGCGCGTGCTGCTTTACCCCTCCACCATTGCCCCGGCCGGTATCGACTGGAAGCTGACCGTAACGCTGGTGCCGGGTGCGGCGGGGCCGGCGTTTCGGCCCACGCCCGCGCCGGCCGTGGCCAACACCCGGCCGGGCTGGTACCAGGGCGACCTGCACCTGCACACACTGCACTCGGATGGCCGGCGCACCCCGCAGGAGCTGACCGACGAAGCCGTGGCCCAGGGTCTGGATTTTCTCGTCTCGACCGAGCACAACACCAACAGCGCCAACCTAAGTTGGGGAGCTTACGCCCGGCCCAACCTGCTGCTTATCAACGGTGAGGAAGTGACCACCACGGCCTTCGGGCACTGGAATGCGCTGGGCCTAGACTATACAACCCTGATTGACTGGCGCTACGCGCCGCGCGACAGCAGCATTGCCCGCTACGTGGCCCAGGTGCACGCCGTGGGCGGCCTAGCCATCATCAACCACCCTTTCTTTCCCGACACCATCAACCGCTTCCGGTTTGGGGTGCGGCATTTCGACGGCATCGAAGTGTGGAATGGCCGCTGGGATGCCCGCAACGAGCACGCCCTGGCCTGGTGGGATGCCCTGCTGCGCCAGGGCCACTCGCTGCTGGCCGTGGCGGCTAGCGACACCCACACTGCTGCCCCATCACCCAACCAGCTCGGCCGGCCCCGCACGGTGGTACGGGCCGGCAGTTTGTCGCGAGCGGGTATCATGCAGGGTTTGCGCCGGGGTAGGGCCTACCTGGTGGCCGACCGGTCCATCGGGCTAACCTTGACCGCGCGGGCCGGCTCCCACACGGCGGGTATCGGCGATACGCTAGCGGTGGCAGCTGGGCACGCCGTGCGGGTAGTCCTGGAGCTGCGCGGCGCCGCGGCCGGCACGGTCACGCTGCACGGCGAAGGCGGCGTACTGGCCCGCGGGCCGGTGGCGGCCAGCGGCCCCACGGCGCTGCACTGGCAGCTGCCAGCAGCCGGCTTACCCCGGTATCTGCGAGCAGAGGTACGCACCCCAGCAGGCGCCATGCTGGCGCTAACCAACCCGATTTGGGTGCTACCCGCGCCGCGTTGAGGCCCCATTTTGCAGGTCGATAGAAGTTGTTTTGTTATGCGTTTTGCTAAAATATGGCTGCTACTTGGTGGCCTGCTTGCCCACCTGGGCCCGGCCGCAGGGCAGGGCTACAGCCAGTACGTAGACCCGCTCATTGGCTCGGAGGGGCTGGGGCGGGTGTTTATCGGCCCCACCGCGCCCTTTGGAATGGTGAAGCCCGGCCCCGACTGCACCAGCAACCCCAACAGCGGCTGGCTGCCCGAGCCCACCCCCGTCACGGGCTTTGCCCAGGTGCACGTGAGCGGCACCGGCGGCGGCCCCAAGTACGGCAACATCCTGCTGATGCCCTTCAGCGGGCCGCTGGCGCTGGGCGACAAGTCGGCGCACCGCCAGGCCGAGCGCGTGGCGCTGGGCTATTATCGCGCCCAGTTCGCGCAGCCGCATATTCAGGTGGAGATTACGGCCTCGCCCAAGGTGAGCTTCTACCGCCTGGCTTACCCCCCCGGCCAACCCAAGGCGCTGCAGCTCGATGCTGGCTTCTTCCTAGGCGAGCAGCCGGAGCCCGACGCCCGTGAGGCCCAGCAGTTTGTGGGCTCGGAAATTGAAATCGTGTCCGATACCGAAGTGCGGGGCTACAGCCGCATCCGGGGCGGCTGGAACAACGGGCGGGCCTACACCGTGTACTTCACGGCCGTGTTTGACCAGCCGGTGGCCGAGTTTGCTACCTGGAAGGGCGGGCGGCTGCAACCCGGCCAGCGCCTGCAAGCCGACTCGGGTGAGAAAACCGGGGCCTTACTGCGCTTTCAAAACAGCGCCGGCGACTCGTTGAAGGTGAAGGTGGGCATCTCGTTTTTGAGCGCGGCCCGGGCCAGCGACAACGTGCGGGCCGAGCTGCCGGGCTGGAACTTTGCCCAGGCGCTGGGCCAGCTGCGCGCCCGCTGGAACGACCTGCTGGGCCGCGCCGAGCTAAGTGCCGACGCGCCCCTCGACCAGAAGAAGCTGTTCTATACCGGCCTCTATCACACGATGCTCATGCCCGTGGACCGCACCGGCGAGAACCCGCTCTGGAACGGCCCGGCACCATATTACGACGATTTTTACGCCATCTGGGACACGTTCCGGACGTCCAACCCGCTCATTACCCTGCTGGCGCCGGAGCGCGAAACGGCCATCGTCAACGCGCTGCTCAACATTTATCAGCACGACGGCTACCTGCCCGAGGCGCGCAGCGGCAACGCCAACGGCCGCACCCAGGGCGGCTCCAACGCCGAGGTGCTCATCGCCGATGCCTTCGTCAAAAAACTGCCCGGCATCGACTACCGCCTGGGCCTGGCCGCCATGCTAAAGGACGCCACCGTGCCGCCCGGCGGCAATGAGGAGCAGGAGGGCCGCGGCGGCCTACCCGCCTACCAGCGCCTGGGCTACCTGCCCTACGGCGTGCCCCGCGCTGGCAACCGCACCCTCGACTACGCCTACGACGACTACTGCATTGCAGTGGTAGCCAAGGGCCTTGGCCAGCAGCCAGTCTACGAGCAGTACCGTCGCCTAGCCAATAACTGGCAAAACCTGTGGCGCGCCGACTACCGCAGTCACGGGGCCACGGGCTTCATTATGCCTCGCGACGCGGCCGGCAAGTGGCTCGATACCATTGCCTACGGCACGTCCAACATCCAGCACCCCACCTTCGTGTACACGCCGCTCATGCGCGAGTATCCGTGGTACGTGTGCCACTGGTGCGGCTTTTTCTACGAGGCCACGTCCTGGGAATACTCGCTGAGCGTGCCGCACCAGGTGCCGGCGCTCATTGCCAAGTCGGGGGGCAGGGCGGCCTTCCGGGCCCGGCTCGACACGCTGTTTGCGCGGAAATACTACAACGTGGCCAACGAGCCGTCGTTCCTCACCCCCAGCCTCTACCACTGGCTGGGGCGGCCCGATTTGAGTAGCCAGCGCATTCGTCAGATTATTGCCCAGAGCTTCAGCCCCACGCCCACCGGCCTGCCTGGCAACGACGACTCGGGGGCCATGTCGTCGTGGCTGGCCTTCCAGATGATGGGCCTTTATCCCAACGCTGGCCAGCCCTACTACCTGCTCAACGCCCCGCTGGTGCGGCAAACCACCCTGCACCTGACCGGCGGTAAGGACTTCAAAATCACCGCCCATAACCTCTCGCCTACCAACTGCTACGTGCGGTCGGCCCGCCTCAACGGCCGGCCCTTGCGCCAGGCCTGGCTAGCCCACCAAGAGCTGGTGCGCGGCGGCGAGCTGGTGCTGGAAATGGCCGCCCAGCCCGGCGACTGGGGCACCCAAATCTTACCCCCCGCCGCCGACTAGCCTGCGCTCCAATGATGAAAAAGCTCCTGTTCCTGCTGCTGCCTTTACTACTGGCCCGGCCGGCGGCGGCCCAGCTGCTGCAGCCCGCCGTGGGCGCCGGCACCACTTTTCGCTATGAGTTTGACCTGCACGGCCAGCACGCGGCCTTCGAGCTGGCCATTGCCGGCGCTACCGACACGCTGCGCCTGACCTGGCGCATTCGGGGGCTGGCGGGCGGGGCTTACGCCGTGTCGCCCACGGCCTGGCAGCGGGCCAATAAGCTGAATTTTGCCCAGCCTACCCCCGGCCGCACCGTGCGCCTGCCCGATGACCAGACGTTTATGCTGCTCTCCAAAAGTGCCTTCGCGGCGCTGGTGGCCCGGCAGCGCTACGAATACGACCACACCGTGTATGAGCTGCGCGCCGACCTTGCTACCGCCCCGCTGCTGCTGGCCGGGCGGCCGCTCGACGTGCTGCACGTGGTGGCCCAGGGCGACCCCACCGAGCTGTGGATTCTCAATAACCCCGACTTCCCCGTCATTTGCCAGGCGCGGCACAATCCGTTGGGTATTGACTTTGTGCTGACCGGGATAAAATAGCAAACAGAACATAAAGCCAGCTGTATCTTCTCAAGCGTCATCGCCGGCCGGACCGCTGAGGGCGGCGGGAAGACGCCGGCCCCTGGCGGCAACCCGGATGAGGTGGTTAGGCGCATCGGCGGGACCATTGTCGATGGCCTCGAAACCGGGGGCCAAAGCGCACGTGCATCGCCTGGAAAAAAGCAAAAAGCCCCTAGGTATTACACCAGGGGCTTTTTTGGCAGAGAGGATGGGATTCGAACCCACGATAACCTTTTGGGCTATACACACTTTCCAGGCGTGCTCCTTCGACCACTCGGACACCTCTCTGAATGGGGCTGTAAAGATAGGCCGAAAAGCCTGCATTGCCGCGCCAAAAACGTGGCGCGACCGGTTTTTGTATGCGCTACGGAGTGATTTCACCGCGCAAATCCTGGCTCAGCAGCTGGCGCGTGGCGGCTTCGGGCAGGCCCAGGCCCAGCACAAACATGAGCTTGGTAATGGCGGCCTCGGTGGTAATATCGTCGCCGCCAATCACGCCCAGGCTGCTGAGGCGGGCGCTGGTTTCGTAGTGGCCCTGCACCACGCGGCCTTCTTCGCACTGGCTCACGTTGAGGATAACTACGCCGCGCTGCTGCGCCCGCCCCAGGCTAGCCAGAAACCACGGCGCCGTGGGCGCGTTGCCCGAGCCATAGGTTTCGAGCACGCAGCCCCGCAGGCCGGGCACCCCTAGCACGGCCTCTACCACGGCCTCGGTAATGCCCGGAAACAGCCGCAGCACCGCCACTTTTTCTTCGAGCCGGGTGTGCACCCTGAGTCGGCCCGCAGGCAGCAAGCGAATATCATTATCACTGAAAGTCAGGCTAATACCCGCGCGGGCTAGCGGCGGGTAGTTCTCGCTTTTGAAAGCCGCAAATTGCTGGCTCTCAACTTTTTTGGCCCGCGTGCCCCGGATGAGGATGTCGTTGAAGAATACGCCCACCTCGGGCAGGCGCGCGGCGTGGGCTAGGGGGTGGCGGGCGGCGGCTATCTCCAGGGCCGTGAGCAGGTTGCGCGTGGCGTCGGAGCGCGGGCGGCCCACCGGCACCTGCGCTCCGGTAAAGACCACCGGCTTGCCCAGGTGTTCGAGCAAAAAGCTGAGGGCCGCCGCCGAATAGGCCATCGTATCGGTGCCGTGCAGCACCACAAAGCCATCGAAATCGGCGTAGTGCTGGCCGATGAGCTGGGCTAGCCGCAGCCAGTCGGCGGGCGTCACATTGCTGCTATCGATGAGCTGCGGCAGCGTGAGCAACTCCAGCCGGTAGGGCAGCTGGCGCAGCTCGGGCATTTTGCGGTCGAGCTTACCAAAGTGCATGGGCACCAGCTCCCGGTTGCGGTTCACCGCCATGCCTACCGTGCCACCGGTGTACAGAATGAGCAAGCGCGGCGCGTCCGGGTCGGTGGCGGCGGCAGTGGGCAGAGTCAGTAGAGGCAGGTCGGGGAGCATGAGGCCGGGCACTAGTTCGCGCAGGTTTTCCAGGAGTTAAAACGCGGATTTTAATTGGCTAGCCGGAATAGCTCCCGGGCGTTGCGCGTGGTGGCTTCGGCCACGGCTTCGGGCGTTTGGCCCAGCAGTGAAGCTACGCGGTGCAGCACCAGCGGCAGGTAGGCGGGCTCGTTGCGCTTGCCACGGTAGGGCACGGGAGCCAGGTAAGGGCAGTCGGTTTCGAGCACGAGGTGCGCCACGTCGAGGTGCGGCAGCACCTTATCGAGGCCGCCATTCTTAAACGTGGCCACGCCGCCGATGCCCAATTTGAAACCGCCCAGGGCAATGATGCGCTCGGCCTCGGCCAGCCCGTCAGAGAAGCAGTGAAACACGCCGCGCAAGGTGCCGTCCTGGGCTTCGGCCACCAGGGCAAAGGCTTCTTCAAAGGCGCTGCGGGTGTGCAGCACGATGGGCAGGTCGTACTGCTTGGCGAGGGCTAGCTGCCTGCGCAAGGCTTCCTGCTGCTGCGGCAGGTAGGTTTTATCCCAGTAGAGGTCGATGCCGCACTCGCCCACCGCCACAAACGGGCGCCGGCCCAGCCAGTCGGCCACAAGCTGCAACTCCGGCTCGAAATTGGGACCGACCGAGCACGGGTGCAGGCCCATCATAGCGTGGCAGGTGGCGGGGGCCGCGGCCTCCAGCTCCAGCATGGCGTCGATGGTTGAGCGGTCGACGTTGGGCAGCAAAATAGTTTCGACGCCGGCCGCCACGGCCCGGTGCAGCGCCTCGGCCTGGTCGGGCCGGAACTGCTCGGAATAGAGGTGGGCGTGGGTTTCTATCAATTTCATAATCAATTATTTATTACTAAAGCAAGGCCATGCTCAGCCGCAGGTAGGGTATCGTACCCTTGTAAAAAACTTCGCCTTCGGGCGCCAGTCCGAAGCGCTGGTAGAAGGGCAGCGTGTTTTGCCGGGCATCGCACCACAGCGCGCGAGCCCCCTGCTGCCGCGCCACCTCGATAACACGCCGCAGCAGGGCCGTGCCCACGCCCCTCCCCTGCCAGGCCGGGTCGGTGGCAAACTTGCGGAAGCGCGCCTCGCCATCGGGCGCTACGAACAGCGAAATTACCGCCACCAACTCGCCCTCCACGAACGCGCCGAAGTGCTGCCCGGCGGCATCTTCGGGCAGCTGCACGTAGGCCAGCGGCTTGTCGGGCCAGAGCACGGTGTGGCGCAGGGCATACGTCTGGGCCGGCTTGATGGGCTGAATAATAACTCCTAGTTGCTTGCTGGTCATGGCTTTATGTATTACACTGAATCAATTATACTGGCGGCCTTTCCATTCTACCCCGCGCCGGCCGAGCAGGCGGGTCAGCGTCAGATGCGTGGTAAGGGCTAGCGAATAGCTTTCAAACAGCGGCAGCAGCCACCAGGCGGGGCGCGGCAGCCCAGCGCGGCGGCTGGCGGCCAGGGCCAGGGCATAGTGGCCGGCGATTTTCAGCGCGAGCGCGCCCAGCGCCCAGCCCAGGTGCCCCACCAGCGCCAGGCCCAGCACCGCCAGCCAGTAACCGCTAAAAAAAACCAGGCCGGCCTGCACGTGCCCAGGCAGGGCGGCCACGCCGCGCAGCCAGCGCAGCCGCTGCTGCACGAGGGCCCGCCAGGAGGCAGCGGGCAGCGAAGTGGCGCGCACAGCTGGCTCAAACAACTGCCGGAAACCGAAACCCCGCGCATTGACGGCCTCGAACAAAGCAAAATCTTCGGTGACGGAGAAAGGCAGCGCCTCGTAGCCGCCGGTGGCCTGGTAGGCGGCGCGCGTGATGAGCATGTTATTACCCATCGCGGTCATGGGCTGGCCGGCTTCGGTGCCGACCTGAATAAGGGCCAGGGACAGCAGCCAGTCGAGGCGCTGCAAGCGGGCTAGCCAGCCAGCGCCTGCTACCACCGTGAGGCCCGTGACGGTGCCCACGCCGGGGGCGGCGTGCCGCAGCATGGCCACCACCCAGGTGGGCGGCACGGCAATGTCGGCGTCGGTAATCAGCAGGTAATCAGCCTGCGCGGCGCGCGCCAGGTGAGCGAGCACGTTGGCTTTGCCGCGCGCCCGGCCCAGATTATTCCGGATGGTCAGGACTTTGTGCGGCCCGGCGAAGCTAGCCAGGGCGGCTTCGGCCACGGCGCGGGTGCGGTCGGTGCTGGCATCGTCGCCGATTAGGATTTCCAGCAAGTCGGCGGGGTAGTCGAGCGCACACAGGCTAGCCAGGCAGCGGGGCAGCGCGGCCTCCTCATTGCGGGCGGCCACCAAAATGCTCACGCGCGGCTGGGGCGTGGGCAGCGCCACCGGCACCGCCGCGCCGCGCCGGCCGGCCAGCCGCCAAGTGGCGGTGGCCATTACCAACAGCCAGAGTGCGCAGTAGCTCAGAAGAAATATCAGCAAGGAAAAACGAGTAGCGAAGCCGCAAAAGTACCCGCTGGCCGCGGGGCGCTACAACGCGGCAAACTCGTAGCCCAGCTCGCTGTAGTGCGCCAGCAGGCGCGGCAGCAAAAAGCGCAGCGAGCGACTAGCTTTGCGCGAGTCGTGCAGCACCACAATGTCGCCGGGCCGGGTGGCAGCCAGCGTCAGGCCCAGGGCGCGCTCGGGCGCCAGGCCGGGGTCGTAGTCGCGGGTGAGCAACGACCACATAATGACGCGATACTGCACGCGCAGCTGCCGCAATACCGGCCAGGTGAGCCGGCCGTAGGGCGGGCGGAAGAGCGGGAAAGTTGGAGTGGGAAATTGAGAATGAAAAGTTGAGGCTGCGTAACTGCCGGGTACTAAGTCCTCACTCTTTCTTATCCATTCTAAGTTTCGTTCGCACTCGGCCACGCCGGCCAGGTAGTCAGCGCGCGGAGTATTCCAGGCGCTACGGTGGTGCTGGGTGTGGTTGCCGAGGCGGTGGCCGGCGGCCAGCGCGGCGCGGGCAATGTCGGGGTGGCGGGCCAGGTTGTCGCCCACGCAAAAAAACGTAGCGGGCGCCTGGTAAGCAGCCAGCTGCGCCAGCACCCAGGGCGTTTCTTCCGGAATGGGGCCGTCGTCAAAGGTCAGGTAGAGGCGCGGCCGGCCGGCGGGGCTAGCCGGCACCCCGCGCCACTCGCTACCCGGAAACACGGGGCGCAGCCAGGCGAGCGGACGAGTAAGCGGATGGGGCAGCAACAAAATGAAACCGAAACGGCTGGGCGTGGGTACTATAGGAGACTCGGGCGGGCTTTCGCCCACAAACTTACCCTAGCTTTTTTTATGCCTCGCAAGTCCTTTTCCGAACTTATCAACAGCCCCGGCATGCCGGTATTAGTTGACTTTTACGCCGACTGGTGCGGCCCCTGCAAGACAATGGCGCCCATCTTGCAGCAGGTGGCGGCCCAGCACGAGGGCAAGTTGCGCGTCATCAAGATAGACGTAGATAAAAATCAGGCGGTGGCCCAGCAGTTTCGGGTGCAGAGCATTCCCACGCTCATTCTGTTTCATAAAGGCCAGCCGGTGTGGCGGCAGGCGGGCGTGGTGCCGGCTAGCCAGCTCGCGCAGGCCGTGGGCGCTTACGTCTGATAAATAACAGATAACCTCCGGCAGAAAACTAAACCCGGCAGGGCGGCGTTGGCGGAACGCTGCCCCGTGGCGCCGTAATTTGCAGGTATGCTCCGAGTTTTCCGTCCGTACAGGTTTTTTATCTTTTTTATCTTTTGCGACACGCTATCGAACCTGGGCTGGGCGCAGACGCTGCACATTTTTAGCGGCGTAGTGCGCGGCAGCGATGGCACGGTGCTGCCGGGCGCCTCGGTAGCGGTGCCGGCCTTGGGCCTGGGCACGGCCACCGAGGCCGATGGCAAGTTTAGCCTGAGCCTGCCCGAAGGGCCGCAGCAGGTAGTAGTATCGTTTGTGGGCTATACCGCGCAAACCCTTGCCGTCAATCTGCATCGTAATCAGCAACACAGCTTTACCCTAGCGTCGTCTACCGCCGAGCTGAGCGAGGTAGTGGTGCAGGGCCAGCAAACGCTGAAGCAGAAGCTGCAATCAACCCAGATGGGCATCGAGCACCTCACCATCCGCGAGGCCAAACTGTTGCCGGCACTGTTTGGGGAGGTTGATATTTTAAAAACCTTGCAGCTCAAGCCCGGCGTGCAGAGCGGCGGCGAGGGCAGCAGCGGTCTGTTTGTGCGCGGCGGCTCGGCCGACCAGAACCTGGTATTGGTGGATAACGTGCTGGTGTACAATCCTAATCACCTGTTTGGGCTGTTTTCAGTATTCAACCCCGATGCGGTGCAGAGCGTCGATTTGTATAAAGCGGGCTTTCCGGCGCAGTTTGGCGGCCGGCTCTCTTCGGTGGTTGATGTGAAGCTGCGCGAGGGCGACCGCGAAAAGTTTGTCACCAGCGGCGGCATCGGGCTCATCTCGTCGCGCCTCAGCTTCGAAGGTCCGATTCAGCAGGGCAAAGGCTCGTTTATCGTGAGTGGGCGGCGCACGTATTTCGACATCTTTACCCGCGCCCTCAACCGGGCCAATGCGCACAAAGAAGATTACTCGCCCATTCCGGATTACTATTTCTACGACTTCAACGCCAAAGCCAATTATACGCTCGGCGAGAAAGACCAGCTGTTTTTTACGGGCTACCTGGGACGCGACGTTTTTGGTTTTACCTCGCCCAACGGCTTTCAGGCCAGTTTTAACTGGGGCAATACGCTGGGCGCGCTGCGCTGGCAGCACGTGCTTTCGCCAAAGCTGACGATGAATACGACCGCTGCGGTAACCTCCTACAAATACAATTTGGGCAACAGCATCGACCAGTTTTCTTTCAACCTGGGCTCGACTATTCTGGACTACAACCTGCGCACCGATTTAGATTACGTGCCCAACGACCGGCACACCGTCAAATTGGGCGCGATGCTTATTTACCACAATTTCGGGGTGGGCCGCTTGCAGCGCAGCTCGCAGGACAACAGCGTGAATTTTGGGGCCGACGTGAGCTACACCGGCCAGGAAGGCGCCGTGTATGTAACTGATAATATCAAGGTTAGCGACAAGCTGCAAGCCGAGCTAGGGCTGCGGGCCACGGGTTTTCAGAGCAGCCCCAACCACTTTGGTGGCTTGGAGCCGCGCGCCTCGGCCCGCTACTCGCTCACCGATAATATTGCGCTCAAGGGCAGCTACGCCTTCATGTACCAGTATGTGCACTTGGTGTCGAACTCGGGTGCTTCGCTGCCTACCGACATCTGGTATCCGTCGCGGCTGTCGGTGAAGCCCGAACGCTCGCAGCAGGTGAGCACCGGGGCTAGCTTTTTGCTGGGCGGTGGCAAGTTTCTGCTTACCGACGAGGTATACTACAAGTGGGCCAGCAACCAGATTGATTTCAAGGACGGCGCCCAGATTTTTGCGAATAACGACCTCGATTCACAGTTCCTCTTCGGGCGCGGCTGGGCCTACGGCAACGAGCTGTACCTGGAAAAGAAAACCGGCAAAACTACCGGCTGGATTGGCTACACCCTAGCCTGGACCAAGCGCAATTTTCCGCCGCAGCTCGGCACCACGGGCATCAATAACGGCCAGGATTTTTACCCGAACTACGACCGGCGGCACAATATCAACATTGTGGTGCTGCACGAGCTAAATACGCGCATCTCGCTCACCGCCAGCTTTGTGTACACGAGTGGTGCGCCGACTACGCTGCCCTTCGGCCGCTTTGCCTTGCAGGATATTTACCAGGGTGGTATTCAAGCTGTGCCGGTGTATCCCGACCGCAATTCGTACCGCATGATTCCTTATCACCGCCTCGACCTGGGCCTGGTGTATAAGCTGCAGCCCTCGCGCATCGGAGGGCAGCGCGACCTCACTTTTAGCATCTATAATGCTTACAACCGGCGCAATGCCTATTTTATTTATTTCGAGCAAACCCGCGATAAGGCGACGGATAAGGTAACCGGCTACCGGGCGCAGCAGGTGTCATTGTTTCCATTTATTCCCTCGGTAACATACAATTTTAAGTTTTAACCGCTTATTCAAATGTACTCAGCGGATTAAATAGGTACGCCCGCTAAAGCGGGCTGACTTTTTAGTTTTTCCTTTAGTAGTTATGGCTTCAGCAGTTTATTGGTCGGGAAAGAACTTATTGAGAACAGCACTGCTTGGGCTGCTAGCCAGCTGTGGCAAGCTGCAAAACGACGCCAACGTAGTGCTGCCAGCTTATACCAATCAACTGGTGGCTGAATGCTACCTGGAAAATGGCATAATCCCCCGACTAACCATTACTGAATCAGTTCCTTACCTTGACAATGGACAGGCAGTAGCGGCGGGTTCCCAGCTACTGACGCTACCCAACGGCCAGATTATCCAGCTGCCGACCGACGTCACCGTATCGCTGAAGCTGCCTAGCGGGCAGAACATGCCGCTACGTTTTAGCCCCGGCATCGACGTAATTACGGGTAAGTACTATACGCACATTGGCACGGTGCCCATTGTGGCAAAGGCTGGCCAGCAGTTTGGCCTCGACGCGCAGGATAGACGCGGACGGCACGTTACGGGCACGGCCATCGTGCCCGCACTGATTCCGATTGATTCGATAAAGTACAAATTTAATAACCTGACCGGCAGCAATAAGAAGGCGTATTTTCAGACTTCCTGGACCGACCCCGGCGCTACCATCGACTTCTACCGCCTGATGCTGCACAAGGGCAAGCCGGCCAACAATTCGGAAACCGACAACGATATCCGCGATAAGTATTTCAACGGGAAGGCCTATTCGCAGGTCACCACGTATCGCTTTCTGCCCAACGATACCGTCACGGCAACCTTGTACCACGTTGATACCTTGTATTTTGACTTCCGGCAGTCGGTGCGCAACGCCCGTAGCGCCAACGGCAACCCGTTTGCGCAGCCCTCAGCCATTCACAGCACGGTGCAAGGCGGCATCGGAGTATTCTCAGTGCTGGTGAGCGACCAGCGCACGGTTATTTTAAAATAAAAACCAGTCCTACCCTAGCCCGCTAATACTGCCTTCATCAGGGCAGTGAGGCGCGGCTCGGCCAAGGCCGCCGCTGCTAGTATTTCACTGATAATAACAGGTTTAAGCTGGCCTGGGTAACACAAATCGGTGATTACCGACACGGCCAGCACGGGCAGCCCCAGGTGGCGCGCCGCAATTACTTCGGGCACGGTGCTCATGCCCACAGCATCGGCCCCGATGAGGCGCAGGTAGCGGTACTCGGCCGGAGTTTCGAGCATGGGACCGGGTACGGCCACGTAGACCCCACGCCGGGTAGTATGGCCCTGCCCCAGCGCCTCGGCCGCTGCGCGGGCGCGGGCTAGCAGGCCAGCATCGTAAGGCGCGAACATATCGGGGAAGCGCGGGCCCAGCTCGTCAAGGTTGGGGCCGATGAGGGGGTTGGTGGGCAGCAGGTTGATGTGGTCTTCAATCAGCATTAGGTCCGCAAGGGCAAACTCAGGGTTCAGCCCGCCGGCCGCATTGCTCACAAACAACTGCTTGATACCAAGCATCTTGAGCACCCGCACGGGCAATACCACCTGCGGCAACGTGTAGCCTTCGTAGTAATGAAAGCGGCCTTGCAGCACTGCTACCCTTTGCCCGGCCAGGGTGCCTAGCAGCAGGCGGCCGGCATGGCTCTCGACGGTCGAAACTGGAAAATTGGGAATATCGGCGTAGCTGATTTCGTATTCGACTTCGACTTCCTTGGCTAGGGCTCCTAGCCCGGTGCCCAAGATAATGCCGGTAGCCGGCTGAAAATCTTGGCTTTGAGCCTGAATGTAGGCGACGGCTTCTTGAATAGATTGCTGCAACGGTTTGTACAATTTAAGTATCTACGAAAAGAAATTACGCTGGCAGGTTGATGCTACCTTTCACCAGCATTTTCCTGATTTCACAACGCATGAAAACAAACTTACTATTGCTGAGCCTGCTAGGACTCGCCCACGCAGCCGCGGCCCAAGAAATAGCACCTGCCTCAAAACTCCACACTGTGAGCGTGGGCATTTTTGGTCTGGCTCCTACTGCTGGCTTCGAATACGAGCACCGACTGGGCCGGCACGGGGCAGTGGCCTTGCAGGGCTCGCGCTATTTTAATCCCGATTATCTGGGCTACCAGGCGGCGCTGGTAGGACGCTGCTATTTCAGTCAGCAGTCATCGGGCGGGTTGTATCTGCAGCTTTCGGCGGGAGCATTTACGCACCAAGGCCAGGCGCGGCACAGTTCTTACCCTGGCTTACCGCCTCAGAGCGGTACTTACACTACCACGGTGCACGGGCAAGGCGGCGGGCTGGGCCTGGGTTATCGCTGGCCGCTAGGACCACAGCTATCACTTAATACGCTGGTGGGGTTGAAGTTCTATTTTCACGACCTTGGCATAAAAGGAGGTCCGGACTACGTCGGCGACTGGTATGCCACCGGGCAGCCGGGCTCCGTGCTGGATGCGCAAGTGAGTGTAGGCTATTCGTTTTAAAAGCGCTTGCTTACTGCACCGCGAGCCGGTCGTTGCCGGGGTTGGCATCGAGGTAGAGGCCGTGGTCGAAGGTGACGCTTTGCACCGCCTTGCCGGCCGGAATGGTGAGGCTGGCCAACTGCTGGTTGGCGCGCCAGAAGTCGGGCGAGCGGTGCAGGGTTTCGGTGCTGCCGTCGGCGTAGCTCACTTTCAGGTCGACGGGCACGGCGAAGCCACCCACGTTTTGGATGGTTACCACGGTGCCCTGGGCCGTTTTATCGGCCTTGGTGAGCGCCAGGTCGATGTAGCCATTGCTGAAAAACCAGTTCTGAAAAAACCAGGTCAGGTCCTGGCCCGAGGCGCTGCTCATCGAGTTGAAATAATCCCACGGAATGGGGTGCTTGCCGTGCCAGCGGTCCATGTACGTGTGCAGGCACTTCTTGAAAAGCTCATCCCCTAGCATATCCTTGAGCGCCAAGTAACTGAGCGAGGCCTTACCGTAAGAATTGTTGCCGTAGCCGGCCTTGAGCTCGCTGCTGGGGGTGATAACGGGCAGGTCTTCGGCCGTGCTAGGGTCATTAATCCAGCGCGTCACGCGAAACTTGCGGTAGAACTCATCGGCGGCCGCCGGGCCATTCTCGGCCCGCCCGATGAGCAGCTCAAACGTGGTGGCCCAACCCTCATCCATGAAGGCGTAGCGGCTCTCGTTGATGCCCATGTAAAACGGGAAGTACGTGTGGGCGATTTCGTGGTCCTGCACCAGCTGGGCAAATTTCAGGTCCTTTTCGGGGCTATCGTTCACCATCATCGGGTACTCCATGTCGGCAAAGCCCTGCACCACCGTCATTTTCGGAAACGGGTAGGGCACGCCCGGCCAGTTGCGCGAAAACCAGCTCAGCGCGTTCTGGCTGAACTTGACGGACGAGTGAAAGTCCTCGGTCGAGTCGCCGAAGGCGGCCTGCACGCTGGCCCGGCGCTTGGTGGCGGGGTCCACGATTACACTCGCGGCGTCCCAGTCGTAATGGTCGCTCAGGGCCAGCGTCACGTCCGAAATGTCGTTGGCTTTCCAGACCCAAGTGTTGAAGGGCTGCTGGGCGGTAATGTTCTTTCTGGCCAGGTCGGCGGGCGTGGCGATGTGAATAATCTGGTCGCTGGTCATCGACTTTTCCAGCTTTTTGGCAAAAGCGGGCTGCAATACCTGCTTGGGGTTTTGCAGCGTGCCCGTGGCCCACACGAGGTAGTTGGCCGGCACGCGCACGCGCAAGGTATAGTCATTGAAGTCGTTGTAAAACTCCTTGCTATCCAAAAAGGGCAGGCGGTCCCAGCCGTTGTAGTCGTCGTACACCGCCACGCGCGGGTAGAAGTACGCCAGGAAGAAGGTCGTTTTATCCAGCATACCCTCGCGCCCGCTCTGCTGCGAAATCGGGAAGTGCCAGCCGAAGGCTAGCCGCACCGAGTCGTGCGGCAGCAGGGGCCTGGCCAGGGCAATGACCTGGGCGGTGGCGGCGCCGCGCCCATTATACGGCCTAGTTTGCCCGCCTACGGCAAACGAATCGATGGAAACGCCCTCCGTGATATAATCGGGCGAGGCATCGCCTTCCCGCGCCGCGCCGGGCTTGTGAATATTCTGAATAAGCCGGATAGTCAGGCTCTTGAGCGTGTCGGGGCTGTTGTTGAAGTAAGTTATCGTTTCGCGGCCCCGAATGTCGCGCGCCGGCGGCGCGGCCTGCACCGTAATGTCGTAGCGGGCGCGGTTTTGCCAGTACTTGGGGCCGGGGCGGCCGTCGGCGGCGCGGGTGCCCTTGGCGTAGGCGCGCTTGATGTCGCGGGGCTGGTAGAGGGCGGTTTGGGCCTGGGCAGCGTGGGCGAGGCTAGCCAGGGCCAGGGCGAAGGACGCGGTGCGAAAGGATTTCTTCATAGAAACATTTTACAAAAGAACGTCATGCTCATCTGGCGTCCGCTTGTCGGAGCATCTCGCCCGAATCGTCAGGATTAGTAATCCTAGCGGCGTGGGCAAGCTGCTTCGAGCGGACGCCAGGTGAGCATGACGCTCTTTTTTACTTAACTATTAAACTACTTGATTTCCAGCTCATAAGGCAGGCGGGCCTGTACGCCGCGCATCTGCATGAGCTGCTGGTACTGGCGCACGGCCGGATAGAGCGGGCCAAGCTTGGCTTGCAGCAGGCGGGCTTCGGCGGCGGCCTGGTCATCCTCGCCGCCACCGGTGAAGCGGCTGAAGAACTTTTCTACGGCCGATTTCTGGCGCGGCAGACGCTGCACCTGGTAGTCGTCGGCCTTGATGTGGGCGCGGGCGGCGGCTATTTTCAGCGCGTCCTCATACGAGCCCAGCACGTCAACGAGGCCAATTTGCTTGCCTTCGCTGCCGCTCCACACGCGGCCCGAAGCAATGCGGCGCAGGCGCTCGACGGGCATGTGGCGGCCCAGCGCGGCCTTGCTGGTGAAGTCGGCGTAGATGTCGTTCACCTCTAGCTGAAGCTGTTGCTTCTCGTAGGGCGACAGGGCGCGGGTGATGGTGGGCAGGTCGGAGAACTTGCCCGTGGTCACGCGGTCCACGGTGATGCCGAGCTTGTCGGCCAGCAGCGGCTGGATGTTGGGCAGCACACCAAACACGCCGATGCTGCCCGTGATGGTATTGGGGTGGGCCACGATGGTATCGCAGGCCATGGCAATGTAGTAGCCACCGCTGGCCGCCACGTCGCTCATGCTGGCGATGATGGGCTTCACTTTTTTGGTCAGCAGCACCTCACGGTAGATGATGTCGGAGGCGAGCGACGAGCCACCGGGCGAGTTGATGCGCAGCACCACGGCCTTCACCTTGTTGTCGAGGCGGGCCTTGCGGATGGCTTCAGCAAACTTGTCGCTGCCGATATTATCCTCGGAGCCGCGGCCGGTCACGATGTCGCCCTCGGCGTAGATAACGGCGATGCGATTGCCGCTGGTCTTGCCTTCCTTCTCGTCTATTTTGTCGGCGTCCTGGTAGTCGCTCAGGCTCACCACGCTCGGCTTCTTGTCGGCCTTGAGGCCCAGCTTGCCGCGCAGGTAGTCCTGCACCTGGTCGAAGTAGCCAAGCTTGGTAACCAAGTGCAGCCGCAGGGCATCTTTGGCGTTGTGCACCAGCATCGAATCGGAAATAACCTTCAGGCGCGGCGCCGGAATCTTGCGGCTCTCGGCCACCTGGCTCAGCATGTGGTTGTTGAGCGAGTTGAGGTAAGCTACCGTCTGGAAGCGGGCCGAATCGGAGAAATTCTCGCGGAAAAATGGCTCCACGGCGCTCTTAAACGAGCCTACCCGGAAGATATAGGGCTCGATACCCGCCTTATCGAACAGCCGCTTGTAGAACATGACTTCCGAGCTTAAGCCGTTGAATTCCAGCGTGCCCTGCGGGTTCAGATATATTTCATCAGCTACGCTGGAGAGGTAGTAGCTTTTCTCCGAGCTGATTTCGTGGTAGGCCACGATGAACTTGCCCGAGCGCTTGAAGTCGAGCAGCGCGTCGCGTACTTCTTCGAGGCTAGCCATGCCGCCCTGCACCAACTCCAGGTTGAGCAGAATGCCCTTGATATCGTCGTCGGTTTTGGCCCGGCGAATAACATCTTTTATTCCTACCAGCCCCAGCGTAGCACCATTGTTGCCGAGCAGGTCGGCGCTTTGCCGGCGTTCCGAAATAGGCTTATCAAATTTCAATTCCAGTACCGAGTTGCTGGCCACCGACTTATTGGAGCTGCTGCTCCCAACGGCCGCAGCCAGCCCCGCCAGCAGGATAAAACCGAGCACCGAAAACAGCACCAGCCCCACTACGGTAGCCAGCACAAACTTGAAAAATTGACGCATGAAAGGGCAGCTAATTGGTCGGGTAAAGGTAGCAGCCTCTATCGCAGTTTGGCGCAAGGCATTACGGCCCGTAAACTTTTCTGCTGGCTAGCAGCCGAGCAATCGGCTCAAATCCGTAAAATCTGCGATTAGTACCCATACTTTTCCTGCCACCAGCCGCGCAGCCGCTCCCGGATTTTGGCCTCGGCGGGGTTGTCGCCGGGGTCGTAGTAACGGGTGCCGCTCAATGCCTCGGGCATAAACTCCTGGTAAGCGAAGTTGCCCGCGCCGTTGTGTGAGTATTGGTAGGCTTGGCCATAGCCTAGCTCCTTCAGCAGCTTGGTGGGCGCGTTGCGCAGCGGCACCGGCACCGGGTGCACGCCCTGCTGGCGCACCTGGGCCTGCGCCGCCCGGATGGCGGTGTAGGCGGCATTGCTCTTGGGCGAAGTGGCCAGGTAGATAACCGTCTGGCTCAGAATCAAATCAGACTCGGGCAGGCCGATGACCGTGCACGCCTGGAAGCAGCTTTGGGCCAGCAGCAGGGCGTTGGGGTTGGCGTTGCCGATGTCTTCGGAAGAAAGAATGAGCAGGCGGCGGGCGATAAATTTTACATCTTCGCCGCCTTCGAGCATCACGGCCAGGTAGTAGAGCGCGGCGTTGGGGTCGGAGCCACGAATACTCTTGATAAAGGCCGAAATGACGTCGTAGTGCATTTCGCCGCCCTTGTCGTAGCGGGCCAGCGGGCGCTGGGCCGTGCGCTGCACGGCCTCGTCGGTGAGCTGCACGCGGCCGCTGGCGTCGGGTGGCGTGCTTTCGACTACCAGCTCGAGCAGGCCGAGCAGCTTGCGGGCATCGCCGCCCGAGAGGGCTAGCAGCGCGTGGTCTTCCACTACATCGACCGGAATTTTACTGAGCACTTCATCCTCGGCCAGGGCGCGGCGCACGATGGCGCGCAGCGTGTCGGCGCTCAGGGCCTCCAGCGTGTACACCTGGCAGCGCGACAGCAGCGCCGGAATCACTTCAAACGACGGGTTTTCGGTAGTGGCGCCGATGAGCGTGACCGTGCCGTTTTCTACGGCGCCCAGCAGCGCATCCTGCTGCGCCTTGCTAAAGCGGTGAATCTCATCAATAAACAGGATGGTGCCGGCCTGTTTTTTGGCGCGGTCGATGACCTCACGCACGTCCTTCACCCCAGCATTAATGGCCGAAAGCATGGCGAAAGGCCGTTTTAGCTCCTCGGCCAGCAGCAGGGCCAGGGTGGTTTTGCCCACGCCCGGTGGCCCCCACAAGATGAGCGAGGGCAGCCGCCCGGCAGCCAGGTAGCGGCGCAACACGCCGTGCTCGCCCAGCAGGTGGGTTTGGCCGGCGTAGTCGGCCAGGCGGCGCGGGCGGCGGCGCTCGGCCAGCGGGGCAGTGTTAGGAGTATCGAACAGAGAAGCCATGGAATAGAGTAACCGCAGTAGCGCGACTTAACAAGGGCAGAGCCAACTTTGTAGTTCGCATTGCCGCGCCAGCTCAGACGTTCCTGACAAACACTGGCGGGCGGGGCGCAAACGCGAGCTACAAAGTTCGCGCTACCACTGCGCTACTGGCGCTTCTACTTTATGTTCGCTAAAATTCGCCTGCACACGGCTCTGTTTCTGGTTTCGCTTATTTACGCCGGCACCTATAGCCTAGCCAAGGACATTATGCCGCACTACATGCAGCCGCTGGGCATCGTGACGCTGCGCATTGCCGGGGCCGCGCTGTTTTTTGGGTTGATTAAGCTAGCGGTGGCGCCGGGCGAGCGCATTACGGGCCGGGCCGATAATATGCGGGCCATTGCCAGCGGCGTGCTGGGCATTGGGCTCAACCAATTATCCTTTTTTGCCGGTCTCAACCTGACCACGCCCATCAATGCCTCGCTGCTCCAAACTATTTCGCCCATCGTAGTGGTGCTGGCCTCGGCCGTGCTGCTCAAAGACAAAATCACGCTGCCCAAGCTAGCCGGCGTGGCGCTGGGTGCCATCGGCGCGGCGGCGCTCATCCTGAGCCGGCCCAGCAACGGTGCCGAGGCTAAGGACGCGCTGGCTGGCAACTTGTATCTACTGTTTAATGCGACTGTATTTGGCCTGTACCTGGTGCTGGTAGCGCCGCTTATGAAGAAATACCACGCCTTTACGGTGCTGACGCGCATTTTTCTGGTGGGCGGCGTCATTGCCATCCCGATAGGCTTGCCACAGGCTATTCAGGCCGATTACAGCAGTTTTCCACTCTACATCTGGGCCGAAATCGGCTACATGGTCTTCTTCCTCACTATCCTGGCTTATCTCTTGAATAACTGGGCGTTGAAGTACGCTACGCCTTCGTTGCTGGGGGTGTATATCTACCTGCAGCCGGTGCTGGCGGTGCTCATTGCGGTGGCCACGGGCAAGGACCGGTTCACTCTGGATAAAGCCTGGCAGGCGACGCTCATCTTTGTAGGCGTGTGGCTGGTGAGCCGCCGGCCCAAGCCGGCCGCCGCCCCACTGGAGCCCGCCGCGCCGTAGCGCTTGCGCGGCGCGCAGCCCGGCTTTAAGCGGGCTTTTAAGTAAACCAGCGCGCCATCCATTCCCAAGCCGGGTTGGGCTACAACCTTGCCTTAGCTCAGCCGTTAGTCAAGCTCACTTACTTGCTTGTGCGCTGACAAATGACTTTTACTGGTAAAAACATTCTCGTGGTGGGGGCCTCGTCGGGCATTGGGCTAGCCACCGCCCAGCTGCTGCACGCCGAAGGTGCCACGCTGTTCGCCGCTTCGCGCCACCTCTCGCCCGAGCTGGCGGCGCTCGGCACCACACATTTCACTTACGACGCCACCCAGCCCGTAGGCACGGCTTTCGATGCGCTGCCCGAGGTGCTGCACGGCCTCGTGTATTGCCCCGGCTCCATTAAGCTACGGCCTTTTGAGCGGGTGCCAGCCGAGGATTTTCGCGCCGATTTTGAGCTGAATGTGCTGGGGGCGGTGCAGGCGTTGCAAGCCACCATCAAGCGCCTCAAAAAGGCCGAGGGTGGGGCGAGCGTGGTGCTGTTCAGCACAGTGGCCGCCGCCGTGGGCATGAGCTTTCACACCAGCATCGCCACCGCCAAGGCGGCCGTGGAGGGCCTCACGCGGGCGCTGGCCGCCGAGTACGCGGCCAGTGGCCTGCGCGTCAACTGCCTGGCCCCCAGCCTCACCGATACGCCGCTAACCGCCGCCCTGCTCAACACGCCCGAAAAAGCTGAGGCTGGCGCCAAGCGCCACCCTTTGCAGCGCGTGGGCCGGGCCAGCGACCTGGCTGGTATGGCCGCGTTCCTGCTTTCCGACCAGGCCACCTTCATTACCGGCCAGGTGCTGGCCGTGGATGGCGGCATGGGCAAGCTGAAATAATCAGTCGTTTATCACATGAAAATCACGCTCTTCTGGCACCGGCGCGACCTGCGCTTCCAGGATAATGCGGGGCTGGCCGCCGCCTTGCAAAGCGGCCAGCCGGTGCTGCCGCTGTTCATCTATGACCAGACTATTCTGGAAAAGCTGCCCAAGGACGACGCGCGGCTCACCTTCATTTTAGACCAGGTGGAGCGGCTGGCCCACGAGGCGCACGCGGCCGGCGGCGGCCTGCTAGCCCGCTACGGCCGCACGCCGGCCGTGTTCAAGCAGCTGCTCCAGGACTACGACGTGGCCGCCGTGTACACCAACGAAGACTATGAGCCCTACGCCACCGAGCGCGACGCGGCCATTGCGAAGCTGCTGCAAGCGCACGATGTGGAGTTCAAATCTTTCAAGGACCAGGTTATCTTCGCCAAAGACGAGCTGCTAACTAAAAACGGCAAGCCCTCAAAGGTATTTGGAGCGTATTCCAAAGCTTGGCAAGCGAAGGTGACGCCGGACGATTTTAAGCCGCACCCATCGGCCAGGCTTTTTAAAAAGGAGAACCTGGCTAGCCTCAAGCGTGGCGATGCCAGCCGGCCGACCCTACAGGAAATGGGCTTTGAGCGGCACGAGCAGTGGACGCCGCCGGCCCACCTGCCGCCGGCCGAAGTAGTAAAAAACTACGACAAAGTGCGGGACTTACCGGCGCTCAAGCGCGGCACTACGCGCATGTCGGTGCATTTGCGCTTCGGCACGGTCAGTATTCGGCAGCTCATGCACCAGGCGCAGGAACTGAACGATAAGCTCTTAAACGAGATGATATGGCGCGATTTCTTCATGATGCTGCTCTGGCATTTCCCGAATACCGCCACGGAGGCCTACGACCCCAAGATGCGCCACCTCCCCTACCGCGATGACCCCGAGCAATACAAAGCCTGGTGCGAGGGCCGAACCGGCTTCCCGCTCGTGGATGCGGGCATGCGGCAGCTCAACGCCACGGGCTACATGCATAACCGGGCGCGCATTGCGGCAGCCGGCTTGCTGGTCAAGCAGTTGTTTATCGACTGGAGGCTGGGCGAGCACTACTTCTCGGAGAAGCTGCTCGACTACGACATGAGCAACAATGTGGGCAACTGGCAGTGGATGGCCGGCACCGGTGCGGTGGCCGCGCCCTGGTTTCGGGTGTATAGCCCCGACAGCCAGCAAAAGCAGTACGACCCTGAGTATAAATACGTAAAGCAGTGGGTGCCCGAGTTTGGCACCGACCAGTATCCGGCGCCGATAGTGGACCACAAGTTTGGCCGCGAGCGCGCCATCGACCTCATCCGCAAGGGCCGTAAATAAGCCGGCTAGCCCGAACTGCCGGGCAGCGCTCACGGTTATACTTGCATGGAGCCAACCCTGCTAAAGCCCGCCTACCTCGACTACTTGCGCCGCCACGGCCGCGCGCCCAAAACCGTTTTTGCCTTTGCCGACGCACAGGGTATTACGGAGAGTGAATTTTATCGCCACTACGCCTCCTTTGCCGTTATCGACCGCGAGGCGTGGGTCGATTTTGGCCGCGAAGCCCGCGCCCAGGCTAGCCAGGAACCGGCCTGGCAGGGCTACGGCGCCCGCGAGAAGCTGCTGGCGTTTTATTACACGCTGCTCGAAATTCTGAAAAACAACCGCAGCTTCGTACTGCTCACGCTGGGCCGCTCGCAAAAGCGCCAGCCAGCCTTGATACCTAAAGTGCTGAGCAAGTTTGAAGACGAGTTTAAAGAATTTGTGCAGGAGCTTTTGCAAGAGGGTCGCGCCACTGGCGAGGTGGCTAGCCGGCCGTTTTTGCAGGATGGCTACGGGCGCATTTTCTTGCGCCAGCTGCAGTTTATCCTGCTCTATTTCGTGCGCGACGAGTCGGCCAACTTCGAGCGCACCGACGCGGCCGTGGAAAAGGCCGTGACCCTAAGTTTTGACCTAGTGGGCCGCAATACGTTTGACTCGGCCCTGGACTTTGGCCGGTTTTTGCTGCAAAAGCGCGCCTAGCCATGTCCGACCAACCTCAGGAATCGCTGCCCACCTCCAAGGTGGCCCGCGCCGCCCGCTTCGCCAAAACCGGCTTTAAGGTGGGCGCCAACTACGTGCAGCACTACGCCAAGAAAGCCGTGGGCGCCGACTCACCCACCACCGACCTGCACGAGGCCAATGCGGCCGAGCTTTACGGCACCCTTAGCGAGATGAAAGGCTCGGTGCTGAAGGTGGCCCAGATGCTGGCCATGGAAAAAAACCTACTGCCGCCCGCCTACGCGGCGCAGTTCAAGCAGGCGCAGTACCAGACGCCGCCGCTCTCGGGGCCGCTGGTAGTCAAGGCGTTTCGCGATGCCTTTGGGCACTCGCCCAGCCAGATTTTTGATGAGTTTGAGCCCGAGGCCCGGCAGGCGGCCAGCATCGGGCAGGTGCATTTTGCCCGCAAAATGGGGAAGAACCTGGGCGTGAAAGTGCAGTACCCCGGCGTGGGGGCCAGCATCCGGTCCGACATTGCGATGGTGAAGCCGGTAGCGCTGCGCATTATGGGCCTAAAGGAAGAAACGTTGCGCCCGTACTTGGCCGAAGTAGAAGCGCGCCTTATCGAAGAGACTGATTATAAGCTCGAACTGAGTCGGGGCCAGGCCGTGGCGGCCAAGTGCGGCCACCTGCCGCACCTGCAATTCCCGACGTATTATCCCGCGCTATCGGCAGCACGCATCCTGACCATGGACTGGTTGCCCGGCCAGCACCTGGTCGAGTTTCTAGCCGACAACCCCAGCCAGGAAGTGCGCAACCAGCTCGGCCAGGCACTCTGGGATTTTTACCAGTACCAGCTGCGCGAGTTGCGCCAGCTGCACGCCGACCCGCACCCCGGCAATTTTCTGTTTAGCCTCACCGCTGGCGGCACCGTGGGCGTGCTTGATTTTGGCTGCGTGAAAGATGTGCCGTCGCTGGAGCAGCAGCAGTTTTTGGCCTTGTTCGACCCCGCCACCCTAGCCGAGCCCGCCCGCCTCGAAGCGCTGCTCGCCGAAGCCGGCGTGCTGCGCCCCACCGACCCGCCAGCCTTGCGCGCCATGTATTTGCGCACGCTCACGCAGTCGCTGGAGCTGGTGGGCCGGCCGTTTAGGCAAGCCACGTTTGACTTTGGCGACCCGGCGTATATGCGTAGTCTCTACGCGCTGGGCGATGACCTTATGCATGACCAGGACCTGCGCCAGCAGCGCGAGCCCCGCGGCTCGGCCCACTTTGTGTATCTGAATCGGACTTACGTGGGCCTGTTTTCGCTGCTCACCGAACTGGGCGCCGTGGTGCGCACGCAGTACGTGGGCTAGCCCGCCCGGCATTCCGAAAACCTCTGCGAGATGGTCTGGTTAGGGTAGCACCTTTCCGGACCATTTTTCTTTTTACCTACATGAAAAAACTACTTCTGTTAGTAGCCGCCGCCTTTTCGCTAGGCACTGCCACGGCCCAGACTACGGCCACGGTGCTGAGCTGCTGTGCCCGCCCGGCCACGACCAGCGCCACCGAGGCCTTCGCTATGCTGGCCACCGACAAGGACTTCTCGGGCGGCCACGATGCGCCGCTGCCCTACTCCTACGAGGGCGAAGGCCAGATGATTACCTTCAAAACCACCGACGGCCAGACCGGCCACGGCTTCGAGATTAAGAGCGCCAAGCCAAGCAACAAATACCTGTTCGTCATCCACGAGTGGTGGGGCCTGAACGACTATATCAAGAAAGAAGCTGCTACCTACGCCCAGGAACTGCCCGGCGTAAACGTCATTGCGCTAGACCTCTACGATGGCCAGGTAGCCACCACGCCCGAAGAAGCCGGCAAGCTGATGCAAGGCGTGAAGACCGAACGCGCGCAGGCCATCATTAAAGGCGCGCAGCTGTACGCTGGCCCCAAGGCGCAGTTTGCCTCGGTGGGCTGGTGCTTTGGCGGCGGCTGGAGCCTGCAAAGCGCCCTGCTCGGCGGCAAGCAAACCGTGGGCTGCGTGATGTACTACGGTATGCCCGAAAAGGACGTGGCCAAGCTCAAAACCTTGAACTCGGACGTGCTCGGCTTATTTGCGGAGCAGGATAAGTGGATTAATCCCGAGGTGGTGAAGCAGTTTGAAAAAGACATGGCTACCGCCGGCAAAAAAGTAACGGTGAAAGAATATCCTGCCGACCACGCCTTTGCCAACCCCTCTAACCCTAAGTACAACAAGGAGCTAGCGGCGGATGCGCACCAGCGCGCCCTGGCTTATTTGAAGGCTCGTCTCAAGGCATAAAAGCCTCTTGACGTACTAAAAAAGTGCCTGCTTCTTACGCGAAGCAGGCACTTTTGTATTCGGAAACAGGGTCAAGCTTTAGCGCAGCCCTGGGATGCGCGCCGCGAATGCCAGCTCCCGGCCACTGGGCGCGGCGGGCACGCCGGCAAATGGCAGCGGCCGGCCGGCCAGCAGCTGCCGCTGTATTTTTAGGAGTTGCTGGTGCAGCTCCTGCAAGGCCGCACCCAGGTCGGCCCAGCTGCCAGCTACGTAGTAGACAGGTGCTTCCACGGCCAGCAGGCTAGCCTCGGTTGATTCGGGCTGGTTCAGGTGCAGCACAGCGCTGGCTAGGGGTTGGTGAGCCGTCGCTTCGGCGGCGGCGGCGGCGTGCAGGTGGCGGGCCGAAGTCAGCAGGGCCGCGCCGTAAAAGTGCGGCCGCCCGCCGGGGGCGGCCAGCAAGCCCCGCTCGAACGTGGCGCGCGTGAACCGTTGCAGCAGCGCCAGCGCCGCTGGCGAAGTAGCCAATGCCCAGGCTTGCCCCAGAGCTTGCAGCGCGTCGGCGTAGCCGGGCTCCAGCAGCAGCGGCACCCGGCCGAAGAGGTCGGCAAACAGGTCGGGGCCGCCCGGCGGCTGGTCAAACTCGCTGAAGCTGCGCAGCCGCGACACTACCGGCAATTCGCGCCGGGCCAGGGCGGCGCAGTAGGTCGTTTCACTTATGGGTGCGCCGGTGAGCAGCAACGTCCAGCCCGTGCGCTGGTGTACTACCTGGCCGATGTGCGCAAGGTTGGGCAGCGCATCGCGGCGCAAACCCAGCTCGGCGAGGGCGCGGCCAAATACCGGGCTAGCCCAGCGGTGCAGCAGCGCCTGCTGGCGGTCGAACAACATCTTCCAGACCATGCCCGAGGCGGGCGCGGCGGGGTGGTGCGGGCGGGCAAGCAAGTGCAGTGACATAGCGGTAACGAAAAGGAAACACCAAAAAAAAGCCCGATTCCAGGTTTCTGGAATCGGGCTGTAAAGCTGAGCTGAACGGGCAGGGCGGCAGCATTTTTAGTTGCTGAGTGCCCGGGGCAGCTGGCCATGACGCGCGATTCCGAGGCCCGGTTTGGGTCGGTAATTCATCGCGGTAATGACTAGCTGGCGGCGGTTCATACGGTGGCAAATATACGGTTAGCTTCAATATCCGCAACTTTTCGACAGATTATTTTTCAATGTCCCCGCTGCCAGGTTCCTAGCTATTCGGCCAGCAGCCAGCGGTAGGCGGGCCCAAACTCGCGCCGCCAAAACCATTCGGCATGTTTGCCGTCGGCCGGGGCTTTGAATTCAATGTGATTAGGCTGCACTCCCTTAGCCAGCAAGCCATTACGCGCTTCCGTCATGAGTGGCAGCATGGTTTCGCTTTCGCCAGGACCCGCCACGAAGTAGAAACGGCTGGCTAGCGGCACGGGCCGGCGGCGCTCATAGGCCAGCATGGAATCTTTGGCAAACCAGATGGCCGGCGAAAACACGCCTACCCGCCCGAAGAGCATGGGGTATTTCAGCCCCGCGTATAGCGCAATGAGGCCGCCCATGCTGGCGCCGGCAATGGCCGTGTGGGCGGCATCGGGCCGGGTGCGGTAGTGCGCGTCAATATACGGTTTTAGGGTGAGCGCCAAGAAGTTGGTGTACTGGTCGCCTTCGCCGCCTTTCTTATACTCGGCGTTTGCCCAGGGCGAGTATTCGTCGAGGCGATGCGCGCCGTCATTGTCGATAGCGACCACAATGCACTCGGCATTGCGCTCACCCGCCGCCGCCAGCTGGTTTAGCGTTTCATCGACGCCCCACTCGCCCGAAAAGGACGTAGCCTCGTCAAACACATTCTGCCCATCCTGTAGATACAGCACGGGGTAGCGCTTGCGCCGCGCGGCAGCGTAGCCGGGCGGCAGATAGAGCCACACCCGCCGCGCCCGCCCGCCCAGCTGCGGCAGCCGGAATGAGTCGGTGAGAATATGCACGTTGGACGCCAGCGTATGCGGCTTGGGGCCAGCCGGGGCCGTACCGCCGGGGCGCTGGTCCTGCCAGCTGGCAACCTGAAACGTGAGCGTGGCGGGGCTAGCCCCAAACTCGGCGCGGCGATTAGCAACTGCTTGGAAGCTTGCATCGGCTTCGCTAGTGGCCCAGGAGCCGCGCGTAAATTTAAACTCCTGCGCGCCGCTTACCGTGGCCGGCAAAGTGAGCTGGTAGCTACCGTCGGCTTGGCGGGCCAGGGCGAAGCCGGCGGCACTGGGGTCCCAGTTAGTAAATGTGCCCGACACGTAGATAGGCTGGTCAGCCGGCGTGGCAGCGGGCACCGCCGTGAGGCGCAGCGTCGTCTGGGCCAAGGCCGGCACCAGCAGGAATGCGCCCAATAAGGGTAGCGCAGCTTTAGCAAACTTGCTCATTTGGCCTGCTGGCTACAAACCAGATTTTTTAGAATAATGAGCTGACCCAGAAATTTTCAGGAAGTTCACGGCTGGGCTAGCGAATGATATCGCCGCCCGTGCCGCGCTCCGACGAGTCTATTTTGCGCAGCGTATACACGGCCCGCACCGAATCGACTCCGGGCAACCCATTGACACTAAAGTCGATACGCGAGCCTTTTTTCTGAGGACCGCTCACAAAGTGGCGGTATTCCTCGGCCGATTCGCGCACCACATACAAATCGCCGGGGCTAGGCACTTTCAGGCGGGCGTAGGTACTGCGGCCATCGGGGGCCGTTTTGCGCCTTTCGCTGTTGGCCAGCAGGCTCACGCCGGCCAGGCGGTATTTCTGCGCATCGGCCGTACCCTTGGGAGGGTCGTAGTTGCCGAGCCCATCGATAAATACTTCGCGGCGGGCTACCAACTCTTCCAGCGGCGTAGTTTTCAACAGTGCCAGGCTTTTTTCGTCCATCAGCAATTGCTGCACGGCATTGGTGGGGCCGGCCTGCTGATAAAATACCAGTACGGGGTCTTTGAGCTTTATCCTATTGATAACGAGCGGCGGCTTATCATCCTCGGTCGAGGTTTCAACGCGCTTGGCGGCTTCAATAGGTGCCGGCGGTGGCGGCGGCGCCTTGGTTCCAGAACGACCTTTTGTGGTCGTTTTGCCAGGCACGGGCCGGCCAGGGGTCGGCCGCCGGGTTTGGGCGCGGGCACTGGCTGCCAGGAGCAGCAGCAACAAACTCAGCGCTAAAGAATACTGGAATGGTTTCATGAAAGCAGGCGAAATCAGCCAAAAGTACGGAGAGCGCTTCGTAGCTGGCAAATCTTCGTTGTATTAGTGACCGAGCGTTGGGGCTCGCTGATTTCTGCGTCGTTTTAAAACGCAAAAGCTAACTGTTGTTAGTAATGACGGCCGCTTGGCAAGTTTTGCCTGGTTAATTATCGGTTAGCTAGCACAAATTGGCAATTGGAGCGGGCATCTTTCCGAGCTTTATTCTTGGCCGGATAAGTTCTGAACAAATTAAATAGTCCTCACCTGCTTCGCCATTCTAGCCAATCCACAGCTCATTCTTCCAACTGTTTACCTAAGCAATTCATGTAGCAACTTACTAATTTTCATTTTATTAAAAAACACTTAAAACAATGTAAATTTTATTATTTTAAATTATTAGATTATTAAAATTTATTAACTTATAAAAAATATCTGGTCCCGAAGAAAGTCCTGCATCTTTGCCTTCGTAAAAAACCCGGTTTGTGCACACGTGCTAGCCAGGGGTTTTTAGTTGGTTTCTGCTTGGCTACTGGCTTATCTTGCCATGAATTCTAACAATTTTTTAACATTCTGCCATACTCAATCCGCAATCGATTGCAGGGCTTGCACACCCTTTTTCTTCTCTTTTGTTTAGGCTAGCTTCCTTCCTCAACACTGTCCTTTTTGATAGTTGTATTAGCTGGCAAAAAGCCTTTCTCTCCGTTATTTCTATTTCACTTTTCCCCACCCCAGTTTCAAGTTTATGAAACAACCCTACTTGGTGAAACTACGGTTTCTCCTTCTGTTAGTACTAGGCCTGACTACTTCGCTAGGCGCTTGGGCCCAGGCGGGTACCGGCACAGTAAGCGGCCGCGTAACCGATGCCAAAAATGGCGGCCTACCCGGCGTGACGGTGCTTGTTGAAGGCACTAACGTTGGTGGTTCTACTAATGCCGACGGTACTTATACTATTTCGGGCGTGCCGGCTGGTGGCCACACGCTGGTTATCTCCTTTGTGGGCTATGCTACCAGCCGCGTACCCGTGACGGTGCGGGCCGGCCAGACTACGAACGTAGCTGCCCAAAGCCTGGCTGAAAATGCTACAGCTCTCGGCGAGGCCGTAGTAATCGGCTACGGCACGCAGCGCCGCCAGGACCTGACGGGCGCGGTAGAGCAGATTTCAGAAAAGCAGTTTGTAAAAGGCCAAGTGACTAACCCTGAGCAACTGATACAGGGTAAAGTGGCTGGTGTGCAGATTACCACTGGTGGTGGTGCGCCGGGTGCCAGCACCCAGATTCTGATTCGCGGGGGCTCGTCGCTGTCGGCCTCCAACGCGCCGCTTATTGTCATCGATGGTGTGCCGGTTGATAATACCGGCCTAGCTGGTGCTTCTAATCCCTTGTCGCTAATCAACCCTAATGATATTGAGAGTATTACCGTACTGAAAGATGCTTCTTCGACCGCTATCTACGGGGTGCGTGCCTCGAATGGCGTTATCCTGGTGACTACCAAGAAAGGCGTGCAGGGCGACCAGATGCACGTAGCCGTCTCGACCCAGCAGTCGCTGGCCGCCCCGGCTAAGTACGTGCCAGTGCTCACGGCCGACCAATTCCGCTCGGTAGTAAAGCAATATGGCACCGGTAACCAGCAAGCTGTGCTGGGTTCAGCTAGCACCGATTGGCAGCGTGAAATCTACCGCACCGCCTACACTGCTGACAATAATGTGAGCTTAAGCGGGGCGGCAGGCTTTCTGCCCTACCGCATATCGACGGGCTATCTCTACCAGGAGGGCATCCTCAAGCGCAATGACCTGAAGCGCTACAGCGGCGCCCTGAACCTGTCGCCGGTATTGCTTGACGGTAACCTGCGTATCGACCTTAACCTGAAGGGCTCGTGGATTGATAATAACTTCTCGGACCAGAGCGCCGTGGGAGCCGCCGTCAATTTCGACCCTACGCAGCCTATCTACGCAGCAAATTCGCCCTTTGGCGGCTATTATGAGTCGACGGATGCCAGCGGCGCAATATTGCCCCTCGCTACCCGCAACCCGGTTGGCTTGGTTAATCAGAACCGTAACATCAGCACGGTACGCCGCAGCATTGGCAATGTGCAAATCAATTATAAGCTGCCTTATATTAAAGGCTTGAGCGCCAACCTGAACGTTGGCTACGACATTCAGCGCGGGCGCGGCAACACGTTAATTCCAGCCAGCGCGGCGTCTAACTACAACCGCTCCATCATGGTCAACGGCACCACGTATCGCGGCGGGGTTAACAACCAGTATGCACAGGACCTGAACAACACCATTCTGGAAGCCTATCTCAAGTATGAGAACACGGTAGGGCCTGGCCGCCTCGACCTGCTGGCGGGCTATTCTTACCAGAAATTCCAGAATCGCTCCTACGCTTTCGGCGACTACCTGGCCAATGGGATTGAGTACCAGCCCGCCTCGCTGTCTTATTCGGGTGATAATACCTTCCTCAATACCAACGTCCTGCTTAGCGTCTACGGGCGGGCTAACTACAACATCGCCGACAAGTATCTCTTTACGGGTACACTTCGTGCCGATAACACTTCCCGCTTTGCCGAAGGCAAGCGCACGGGCTACTTCCCCTCAGGGGCTTTCGCCTGGCGTATTAAAGGCGAGAATTTCCTGAAGGATAACACGGCTGTTTCGGACCTGAAGCTCCGCTTCGGCTACGGGCAAACGGGCCAGCAAGACCTGGGCCCTAGTTACTACCCCTTCCTGGCTTCGCTTACGCTCAGCAACCTGGCGGCGCAGTATCAGTTTGGCAATACTTTCTACCGCACCCTGCGCTCGGACCAGTACAACCCGAACATTACCTGGGAAACGACTACGACTTATAACGCAGGCCTTGACTATGGCTTCTTCGATGGGCGCTTCTACGGCTCGGTTGACGTGTATCGCCGCGATACCAAGAACCTGCTCAACTACGTGAATTTCCCTGACCTAGCGACGCTTTCTAACGCTGGCAACGCAAACGTGGGCTCGCTCACCAACCGTGGCGTTGAATTGATTACCAACCTGGACCTGGTGAAAGGTGATAAGCTCAACATCACGGTGAATGCTAACGCCACTTACAACCACAACGAGATTACGCAGCTCTCAGTTAATGGCAACGGCGGCGACCAGCTGACGGGTGGTATTGGCGGCGGCGTGGGCAACACGATTCAGATTAACCGCGTGGGCTACCCGGCCAACTCGTTCTACGTCAACCAGCAGGTATACGACCAGAATGGCCAGCCGCTGGAAGGGGTCTACGTAGACCGCGATGGCAACGGCGTCATCAACAGCTCGGACCGCTATATCTACAAGTCGGCACGCCCGCAGTGGATTCTGGGCGGCGGGGCCAACGCCAGCTACCGTGGCTTCAACCTGGCTTTCACGCTCCGGGCCAACCTGGGCAACTACGTATATAACAACTTGCGTTCGAGCAGCTACTACGACCAAAACTCGGCGGGCTTCGTAAGTAATAAGAACCAGGAATTCCTGGCCTCGCGCTTTACCACGGCTCAGTACTTTTCGGATTACTTCGTCGAAAACGGCTCTTTCCTGCGGCTGCAGAACCTGACGCTAGGGTACAATTTTGGCGAACTTATTAAGAAGGGCACCAGTTTGAATCTGTCGTTCGCCGCGCAGAATTTGTTCTTGATTACCAACTACAAAGGGCTTGACCCGGAGATAATTGGTGGCATCGACAACACGATTTATCCCCGTCCGCGCACGTTCACGGTCGGCCTCAACCTCGGCATTTAATTTTTCCCACCCATTTCCTTATGCAACGTAACCTAACCCGCACCCTGGGGATATTATCGCTGGCGGCCGGCTTGTCAGGGTTGTCTTCGTCGTGCACGAAAGACCTGAATCAGGTACCGACCTACTCGGCCACCTCCAACGTCGTGTACAGCGACCCAGCCCAGATTCTGCAAGTGCTGGCCCGACTCTACGCTACGTTTGCCGTGAGTGGGCAACAGGGCCCCGCTGGCAACCCTGATATTTCTGGCATTGATGAAGGTTTTTCAAACTATCTGCGCCAGTACTGGCAGATTCAGGAAGTAACCACCGATGAGGCCGTAATTGGCTGGAACGATGGCAACCTACCCAGCCTGAATACTTTGCAGTGGAATGCTGACAACGAGTTTGTCCGGGCTACTTACGACCGCGTCTTCTACGAAATATCCCTCTGCAACGAGTTCATCCGGCAGACCTCGGACGCTAACTTGTCGTCGCGCGGCATCACGGGTGCTACTGCCAACACCGTGCGTACCTACCGCTCGGAGGCCCGCTTACTGCGCGCGCTTTGCTACTGGCACGCTATCGACTTGTTTGGTGGTGGGCCTTTTGCTACCGAAGCCGATGCTATCGGCACTACGCCGCAGTATAAAAAGGGCGCGGATATGTTTACTTACGTAGAATCGGAGCTTAAAGCACTCGATGGCCTCGATACTTCCAGCGGCGCGCTTCTCGACCCGCGCGCCGTGTATGCCCGCGCTGATAAAGGCGTACTCTGGACGCTGCTTACCAAGCTTTACCTGAATGCCAAGACCTACACGGGTGCTGACCGCTCGACCGACGCAATTACCTACGCCAATAAGGTGCTCGGCGCGGGCTACAGCCTGAGTCCGAGCTACGCCAACCTGTTTTTGGCTGACAATAACACCTCGACGGCGCGTAACGAGATTATTTTCCCTATTACGTTTGATGGCACCCGCACCCAGACTTACGGGGGCATGACCTACCTCGTGCACGCGCCTACCGGCCGGGCCATTACGGCCTCTTCGGTTGGTATTGATGGCGGCTGGTCGGGCCTGCGCACTAAGCCTAGCATTACGGCGCTGTTTGGCTCGACTACGACTAATAATCCGACCGACGTCCGCTCGCAGATGTTTGTCTTCAAGGGCCAGAACCCCAACGTTGATACGCTGGGGCAGTTCACCAGCGGCGTGCTGATTTCGAAGTACCGGAACGTTACTTCGACCGGCACGCCGGGCTCGAACCTTACCTTCCCGGATACCGACTTCCCGATGTTCCGGCTGGCCGACGTAATGCTGATGTATGCGGAGGCTGTACTGCGTGGCGGCACGGGCGGCTCGGCTACGCAAGCCCTAGCCTACGTCAATGCCATTCGGGCCCGGGCAGGGGCAGCCCCAACCACAACCGGAGCCTTTACGCTCAACTCAATCCTTGATGAGCGCGCCCGCGAGCTGTTCTGGGAAGGCCACCGCCGCACCGACCTCATTCGCTTTGGCGTGTATACTACCGGCTACAACTGGGCTTATAAGGGTGGGGTAAAAGCTGGTAAGGACGTAGAGTCGTTCCGCTCGCTGTTTCCCATTCCGAATACCGACCGCGTAGCCAACTCCAATCTGCCGCAGAATCCTGGGTATTAAGGACGCTTTCTCAGGTCCCGAATTTCTTCGCTCAGGCGGCATGTTCGGGGCCTGAAGTTGCGCTTGCACAGAACTCTTCTATTTCTCACCCCCTTGCTTTTAAAGTTTATGACTAGTTGGTTTACTCGCCTGACTGCCGGCGTGCTTCTGCTGGCAGCGGCTAACCTCACCTCCTGTAAAAAGGATGAGTCGCAGGTAGTTATTAAGCCCACGGCTGCTCCGGCCCTTACGGCCTCAACTACAACCCCTAACCTTGCGCTGACGACGACGAACAGCAACGCAACGGCAGCTACTTTCACGTACACGGCTGCTAATTTTGGGTACCAGTCGGCTACGACCTACACGCTGCAGTTTGATAAAAAGGGTGGTAATTTCAGCAGCCCCGTTTCTTATCCTGGCGGGACCGCCGCTGGGGCCATCACGCTCACTACGGCGCAGCTCGTAAAAGTATTTACCAACCTAGGCTATACCTATAACTCCACTTCCCAGGTGGATGCTCGCGTGGTGGCAACGGTAGGCAACGCCAGTGCCCCGCAGCAGGCCTCGCCGGTCGTAACCATCACGGGCACCCCCACGCCGCTCTGCGTTGCCAACACCTTTGGTGGCAGCTGGAGCCTGATTGGTCCGGCCGGCGATGGCTGGTCGAGCGACCGGGCCCTAACGTATGACTGCTACACTCAGACGTTTACGCTGCGCTCTGCGCTGAACGCCGGAGAATTTAAGTTTCGGGCTAATAACGACTGGAGTGTAAACCTCGGCGGCAACGGCGATTTGAGTAAGGGGGCTGCTCTCACTACCAATGGCCCTAACCTTAGCATTGCTACCGCTGGCACCTACACCATTACCCTATCGGTCAACACGGACGCAAGCGGTGCCGTGGTAGGCGGTACGGCAGTAGTCAAGTAACACAAATAGTTTGTTCCTCGGTTTAGTGCGAAGGAGCCACTGTTAGGCACAGTGGCTCCTTTTTTTTACACCCCTCAGCGCACCAACACACATTGTATCTATGTTGGGCAGTACACCGTTACGGGGATTACCTCAGCTTTTACCGTTTTTTCTTTCTGCCTCATGCTTTCTAAAATTTTCTGCGGGCTCCTACTGAGCACTGGTGTGGCACTTTCGGCAATGGGTCAGACTACTGCTTCCGTTACGCCCCACGCTCCCAAAACACCTGCCACGCCGGCTTCGGCCAGCACTTCGGCCCGCGCTGAGGCCCTGACGACCAACATGAGCCAAGCCCTGGCTCTGACGCCGGCCCAGACGGAGAAAGTGCGGGCAATCAACCTAACGTCGGTGCGCAACGTGGAAACGGCCCGGCAGCGCTACCATGATAATCCTGCCAAGCTGAAAAGCTACATCGACGATGTGAGCCTAGCCAGGCTCGACCAGCTGAAGGATGTGCTCACGCCCGTTCAGTTCGCGCGCTACCAGCAGAAGCGCGAGGAAAAGATGGGCATCCCCACGCTGCGCGGCAGCCAGGGCACGCCCCCGCCCGGCCTACCCAGCAACCGAGGTGATGAGTAACCACCGCTAGCCAGTCTTACAGCTTGAGGGCCCGCAGCCGGGCCAGGGCCTCTTCGGTCTTGGCCCGGTTGTCTTTTTCTTTCTCTTCCACATCGACCGGATTGCGGGAGGTGTCGGCAAAAAAGGCCAGGATATTCTGGCGCATGGGCACAGATATTTCCTTGAAGTCGTTCTTGGCCAGTTCGCGCACCCATTCGCCATACGTGCGGTCGGCCAGGCTATACTCCCCGATTTTAGTGGGATGGCCGGTGTCGAAGTCAGTGTTGAGCAGGTCGGGGGCGGGCTTGGTAACGGCCATCTGCTCATTCGTAAACGTGCACAGCGTTTTCATCGTCTGCTGGAAGCTAGCCCGAAACAGGGCCTGAGCTTCGGGCGAGGGAGCGATAAACTTCAGGCTCTTTAGCTTGCCTACTTTGGGCAGAATGTCAATAATGCCCGCCACAATGCGCGCGCCAAGCTTGGGATGCTCATAAACGGTACCATATTCCTTTTCAAACTCATCCTTGCCCTGTTTATAGACGTAATCGCGGCGGCGAATACGACTGTTCACTTTGCGTAGCTGGTGGCGATTGGCCCGCCAGGCTGCGCGGCTAGCCAGCGGAATTAAGTTGCGCACGGCAAAGCGATAAGAGCCCAGCGCCAGGTCAACGTTGAAAATAATCTGCTTCAGTTCCAGGCCATAGGTGCGGGCAAAAGCGCGCTCCAGTGCTTCCTTACTGACCTTAAAGCCGATAAAGTCGTGATAGGCGGCCGAGCGGTACTTGCCGGCCGCCAGCTGCGTCACGTCGAAGGCAAACTCGGTGCGCCCGTGCGCCACCGGGTTTTGCTCGTAGGTAACTACCGGGCCGTATTCGGCCTTCAGCTTGGGGAAAAGCAGCGGCACTGCTTTATTGATACCCAGCTCGTGGCCGTAGATATCGGCCGCGTAGTGGGCTAGGGCGCCGAGGGCAAACGCGTACTCGTTGCGGTCGTGCGCTTCTTTCAACAGGTTCTCGACAAAGTCACCCGAGCGCACATAGTGCGTTAGGTTTGTGAATAGCTTAGAGCCAAACGGATAATAGCCCATGTCCTGAATAATAGAGCCGCCATAGGCATAGGCCTTGGCTTCGCGCAGCTCATCGGGAGTGCCGCCCGGAAATCGCCGCTCGATGGCCGGCCGCAGGCAAGGCAGCCAGCACGAGTCAATATTGGCTTGGTGGCTAAGCACCGAATAAGCCCGCGCCGGGCGCTGCGCCAGCAGCAATAGCCCTAGCAGTAGCGCCCCCAGCAGGCGCGATAAAAATGCAGATTTCATGGCAAAGCGTAAGGAAACTGCTCAACGGCAAAGCCTCCTCCCGCGTTGCACCGCCGAGCTTACCCGGTAGTGGGCTGATAGTCCGGGGCTAGCCCTGGCGGCGGTGCCAGCTGCCCCACTACCGGCCACACCGAGCTGCGAAACGCTACGGTGCGCAACCCCGCGAAAGGGAACGCCGGGCTTTGCGGCGGCAGTAGCATGGCCTGGGCCGCCTCCTGGCTCAGGGCCTCGCCCACCGTGCGCACGGCGCCGGCCGGCACCCCTAGCCGGGCCAGCTCGTGCAGCAGCGTGGCACCGTTGAGCTCAGCAATGCGCACCAGCAGCAGCTCTTCGAGGGCGGCGCGGTGGCGCACCCGCGCCGGGTTGGTGGCAAAGCGCGGCTCATCGGCCCAGCGGGGGCGCATCAGTACCAGGCACAGCTGCCGAAACTGCGCGTCGGTGCCGATGGCCAGCACCAGGCGCTGGCCATCGGCAGTGCGGTACACGGTGCCGTAGGGCACAATGCCGGGGTGGCCCGACCCTAGCGGCCGGGGGTCGTGCCCGGTCACGAGCCAAGTGGCACCCTGGTTGGCCAGCGAGGCTAGCGCGCTGTCGAGCAGGCTCACCGACAACAGCGCGCCCCGGCCGGTTTTCTCCCGCTGGTACAGGGCCGTGAGGATACCTTCCTTGAGCTGATGGGCGGCCAGCAGGTCGATGAGCGCCACGGGCATCTTCTGAGGCGGGTCGGCGGGGCTGGCCGCGTTGAGGTGCATAAAGCCGGTTTCGGCTTGCAGCACGGCGTCGTAGCCCACGCGGGGGCTAGCCGGGCCGTAGCCGGTGAGGTGCGCGTAGATAAGGCGCGGATTAGCGGCGGACAGCGCCGCATAGCCCACGCCCAGCTTCTCGGCATCGCCGGGCTTGTAGCTTAAGAGGAGCACGTCGGCCTCGGTGGCCAGCCGGTGCAGCGCGGCCTGCGCCTCGGGCTCGGTGAGGTCGAGCACCAGTGAGGCTTTGCCCCAGTTGGAAGCCGCAAAATAAGCCGATACCGAGCTGTCGGGGGCATCGCCGGGCGTGCGCCAGGTGCGGGTCACATCGCCCGTCGGGGGTTCAATTTTGAGCACGTCGGCCCCCAGCTCGGCGAAGAATTGGCCCACCTGCGGGCCGGCAAGCACGGCGGCCAGCTCCAACACGCGCAGGCCAGCGAAGGGTAAGTTGGGAGTCATAATTTATAAGCAAATAGGGCGCCCCAGCTGCATCGCCACCTGCGCCCGTGTATTACTATTACAACGGCTACCCTAGCGGCTATACTACCCCGGCGCGCGCAAAAATGGGGAATACAATTTCGCGCTCGTCCGCCCCCCACAGCTGCGTTAGCTCGTCGGCCACCAGCCGCACGGCATCGGCGCCGTCGTGCTGGCGGGCATAGTTGACCACCGCCGACCACGTGCGCAGGTAGTCGAGATACCACGCGGCCGACCACTGCCGGCGCACCTCAAAATGCGCCCGGCGCACCCTGGCGAAGGGAAAAGGCAGCCGCGCATACTCATCGAGCACGTGCCAGCGGTTGGCATCCCAGTACGGCCCCACGGTATCGTCGTGAAAGCGCCGGATGAGTGCATTCAGCTCCGGGCTAGCCGTCTGGCCCAGACCATAGCCCCACTCGGCCAGCACGGTGCCGGGGCCGGCCACCCGCCGCACCTCGCGGTGATAGGCCTCGGGGTCGAACCAATGCACGGCCTGGCCCACCGTGATGAGGTCAAAATACTCGTCGGGGAAGGGCGTGCGCTCGGCGGTAGCCACCTGATAATGCACATTAGGCAGCTTGGGGGCTTCGGCTAGCTGGCTGGCACTAAGGTCCGTAGCCTCTACATCGCGAAAGTACTGGGCCAGCACGGCCGCTACCTGGCCGTTGCCGGTGGCGCAGTCCCAGGCCCGCAGGCGGTTGGGCACTTGGGGCAACAGCCAGGCGTAGAGTTCGGGCGGGTAGTCAATGCGGTAGCGCGCGTAGTGCGCGGCCTGGGCGGAAAAGCGGTCGAGGGCCATGCCGGCGAAGGTAGGCGCAAGCGGGGCACTTATCCGGCTTACCTTTGTTCTAAATCAAGCGGTTTGCTGGCCCGGGAATGCACGGTCAGCCCCTATTTTTCACCTCATTAGCTGACCCGTTGACTTTCCACGATTTTAATCTTCACGACGACCTGCTGGCCGGCGTGGACGCCATGAACTACCTCAACGCCACGCCCATTCAGGAGCAGGCGATTCCGAAGATTTTGGCCGGCAAAGACCTCATTGCCTGCGCCCAGACCGGCACCGGCAAAACGGCCGCCTACCTCGTGCCGCTGCTTGATAAGATTTCGCACGCCAAGCACGGCACCACCTCCACGCTGGTGCTGGTGCCCACCCGCGAGCTAGCCACCCAGATTGACGAGCAGGTAACGGGCTTCGGCTACTTTGTAGAGGCCTCCTCCATTGCCATTTACGGCGGCGGCAAAAGCGAAAACTGGGAGCAGCAGAAGCGCGCCCTCACGAGCGGCGCCGACATTATCATTGCCACGCCGGGCCGCCTCATCGCGCACATGCAGCTCGGGTACGTCAAGTTCGACGACCTAAAGTATCTGGTGCTTGATGAGGCCGACAAGATGATGGATATGGGCTTTGCCGATGACATTCTGAACATCGTGCGCCAGCTGCCTAAGTCGCGCCAGACGCTGCTGTTTTCGGCCACTATGCCGAGCAAAATCCGCGACTTCTCGCAGCAGATTTTGCACGAGCCCGACGAGGTGCGGCTAGCCGTGAGCAAGCCCGCTGCCGGCATCAACCAGCAGTTTTACATGACCTTCGACCACCAGAAGCTGCCCGTGCTGGAGCACCTCATCAAGGCGCAGGACGTGCAGAGCATGGTGCTCTTTACCAGCAAGAAAGCGGCGGTGGCCGGCATCGTGCGCTCGCTCAATAAGCTGGGCTACCCGGCCCAGGGTATCAGCTCTGACCGCACCCAGGAGGAGCGCGAGGCCACCATGCGCGCTTTTAAGAACAAGCAATTTCCCATCCTGGTGGCTACCGACGTGGTGAGCCGAGGCATTGATATTGACTCGCTTAGCCACGTGGTGAACTTCGACGTGCCCCGCGCCGCCGAAGACTACGTGCACCGCATCGGGCGCACGGCCAGGGCCGCTACCACGGGCACGGCCATCACTTTCATTGCCGACCAGGACCAGGACCGTATCGTCAAAATCGAGAAACTCATCGAGCGCGAGATTGAGAAGCAGGCCATTACCGAAGGCCTCGGCTACGGCCCGGCGCCCGAGTTTGACCCCAGGCGCTTTAGCGGCCTGCGTGGCAAAACTGGCCCGCGCGAAGGCGGCCGGGGTGGCAGCGGCGGCCGTGACCGTGGTCCGCGCCGCGACGGCGGCACTGACTCGCGCCCGCCCCGCGCCGAAGGCGACCGCCAGGGTGGCCGCGACCGGGGACCCCGCCGCGACGGCGACGCCAAGAATGACCCGCAGCGCGCCGAGCGGCTAGCCCAGGCTGCCGCCCGCCTCGCCGCCATTGATGCCGGCCAGACGCCCGTAACGGCCTACGTAGCTCCGCCCCGCGAGGCCCGCCCGCCCCGCACCCCGCGCCCCGAAGGCGCAGTAGCGGGCGGCACTGAGGCCCCGCACCCACCACGCGAGCCGCGCGCTGAAGGTGAAGCGGCTAGCCCGCGCGCGCCGCGCGCCGAGGGCGACAAGCCCGAAGGGCAGCGCCGCCGCAAGCGCGGCGGCCGCAACCGGGGCGGTAAAGGCCCGCGCCCGGCAGATGGCACCATTCCCGCCGCTTCGGCGCCCGCCCCGGACGCCGAATAACCCGACTACTCTACGCAAACGCCCGGCTGACGCAGGTTGGCCGGGCGTTTGGCATTAGCACTCATTGCCCAAAACCGGGTGGTAGTTCTTTCTTGGTAGGGGCCAGCGAAAGGACTCGTAGCAGCTTACAGGACCAGCTAAGCCCTTGGAAAAATGAGTGCGGCAGGCTAGCAAAACGGCGCAGCTTTTCGGGGAAGCGGTCGCAACGTTTTCGTGCAAATGCGTGTCTTTTAAGCTGCTAGTACTGCCAGTGCAATCGCGCAAGGTAAGTCAGCGGAATTGATTTTTTTGTTTTTTATTCCCCGCACGAACTTCTACCTTTGTGCCCCTTATTGAAGTCCCCCGCGCTCTGACTAGCCTGTTTGTGAATCGACCGTTGTTGCTCCTGCTGCCCGCGCTGGCGGCCCTCGGCCTCACTACGCAGTGCCAGTCGAGCAAGCCGGCCGCCGTGGCGGCCACCACTGCCCCCGCCGCCAGCCCGGCCCCGGCCAAAGACTATCGCTACGAGACGGCGCCCAACGACCCGCTCGGCGTGCGCGTGTACAAGCTGGATAATGGCCTGACGGTCTATCTGTCAGACTACAAGAACGCGCCGCGCATCCAGACCTACGTGGCCGTGCGCGCCGGCTCGAAGAACGACCCGGCCACCGCCACCGGGCTAGCCCACTACCTGGAGCACATGGTGTTTAAGGGTACCTCAAAGCTCGGCACCAAGGACTGGAGCAAGGAAAAGCTGGAGCTGAATAAGATTGAGGCGCTGTACGAAACCTACCGGGGCGAGCGCAACGACCCGGTGGCCCGCAAGCGCACCTACCACCAGATTGACTCTATTTCGGGCGTGGCCGCGCGCTACGCCGTGCCCAACGAGTACGATAAGCTAATGGGTAGCATCGGGGCCAAGGGCTCGAATGCGCACACCTCGAATGAGGAAACGGTGTATCAGGAAGATATTCCGAGCAACCAGCTCGAAAAGTGGGCCGCCGTGCAGAGCGAGCGCTTTCAGGAAATGGTGCCGCGCCTGTTTCACACCGAGCTGGAGGCCGTATACGAGGAGAAAAACCGTGGCCTGGACTCCGATTTTAGCAAGGAGTTTGAGGCGCTGAACGCTAGCCTCTACCCCACCCACCCCTACGGCACGCAGACGACCATCGGCACGATTGAGCACCTGCAAAACCCGTCGATAACTGAGATTAAGAAGTACTTCGGCCAGTACTACGTGCCGAATAATATCGCGCTCTGCCTGAGCGGCGACCTGGACTACGACCAGACCATTCGGCTGATTGACAAGTATTTTGGCGGGCTAGCCAGCAAGCCGGTGCCGGCTTTCAATCCGCCGGTGGAAAAGCCCATTACCGCGCCCATCGTGAAGGAAGTGGTGGGGCCGCAGTCGGAAAACGTGATGCTGGGCTACCGCTTTCCGGGCAAGGCTACCCGCGACGCGCTGCGCCTGCGGATGCTGGACAAAATCCTGACCAACGGCCAGGCCGGCCTCTTCGACCTCGACCTGAACCAGCAGCAGAAAGTGCTGCAAGCCCAGACCTTTGCCGACCTCAACGACGACTACTCGACGCACGTGCTCTACGGCACCCCGCGCCAGGGCCAGAAGCTGGAAGAGGTACAGGCGCTGATGCTAGCCGAGGTAGCCAAAGTGAAACGCGGCGACTTCCCCGATTGGCTCATCCCGGCCATCGTAAACAATGAGAAGCTGAGCCGCACCAAAAGCTACGAAAGCAACGAGGCGCGAGCCAGCGCCATGTACGAGGCCTTTATCGAGCGCGTAAGCTGGACCGACTACCTCAAGCAGAACGAGGATTTTGCCACCATCACGAAGGCTGAAATCGTCCAGTTTGCCAACGACCACTACGGCCCGAACTACGTGGCCGTGTTCAAGCGCACCGGCGAAGACCCGAATAAGGTGAAGGTGGTGAAGCCAGCCATCACGCCGGTGCCCGCCAACCGCGACGCGGCCTCGGCTTTTTACACTGAGGTATCGAAGCTGCCTAGCACCGAGCTGAAGCCGGTTTTCCTTGACTATAAGAAGGATATTCAAACGGCCGACATCAAGCCCGGCCTGCCGCTGTACTACACCAAGAACACCGAGAACGGCCTGTTTAGCCTGTTCTACGCCATCGACCTCGGTACCAATAACAACCCGCTGCTCGACGTAGCCACAGATTATTTGCAGTACCTGGGTACCGGCCAGTACTCGGCGGCGCAGCTCCAGCAGGAGTTTTACAAGCTGGGCTGCTCGTTTGCCGTCAGCAGCAGCCAGGACCGCGTGCTCATCAGCCTGAGCGGGCTCGACAGCAACCTGGAGCCGGCCATGCAGCTGTTTGAACAGCTGCTCAACAACCCGCGCCCCGACGCGGCGGCCCTCAAAAACCAGGTGGCCGGCATTTTGAAGCAGCGCCAGGATGCCAAGCTCAACAAGGGCGTGATTCTGAATCAGGCCATGCTAAACTACGCCAAGTACGGCCCGCGCAATCCGTTTACGAACATGGTGCCGGAGGCGCAGTTGAAGGCATTGAAGCCCGAGCAACTGACGGCTTTGCTGAAGTCGCTGCCGACGTATCAGCATCGGGTACTGTATTATGGCCCGCGTGAAGTCAACGACAACCTTGGCTATGTGACCACCCCTGGCATTGCCAAGTTAATAAAGACCGTTCACAAAACGCCCGCTAGCCTCAAGCCCGTGCCGCCCGCCAAGGACTTCGCCGAGCAGCCGCTGAAAGATAAAAAAGTCTACTGGGTTGACTACAAGATGGTGCAGGCCGAAATCCTGTTCCTGACCAAGGGCGATACCTACGACCGCCTGATGGTGCCCACCGTGGCGCTCTACAACGAGTACTTCGGCGGCGGCATGGGCAGCATCGTTTTCCAGGACTTGCGCGAGAGCAAGGCGCTGGCCTACTCTGCCATGTCGCGCTACGCGAACGCCGACAAGACGGGCCGCTCGAACTACATCCTCAGCTACATCGGCACGCAGAGCGACAAGCTGCCCGAGGCCATGGCCGGCATGGAAGGCCTGCTCACCGATATGCCCCTGGCCGACGCCAACCTGGTGATTGCCAAGCAGAGTATCCGCAACAGCATTGCCACCGACCGCATCACTCACGAGGGCGTGTTGCTCAGCTACGAGCGCGCCCGCCGGCTAGGCCTCGACTACGACCTGCGCCGCGACGTGTACGACCAAACCCAGAATATGACGTTTGCCGAATTGCAGAAATTTCAGCAGGCCAAGATTCGGGGCCAGAACCAGGTTATTCTGGTTATCGGCGCCAAGGACCGGCTGAATTTCAAGGAGCTGGCCAAATACGGCACCGTCCAGCAACTGACCCTGAAAGAGATTTTTGGGTATTGATTTTAAAGAATGCCGTTTTTCATTGCGAGCCTGCGAAGCAATCGCACCGAAACGACACCCGAACGACAACGTTCTGGTGCGATTGCTTCACAGGCTCACAATGACAGGCGGGGCTAGCCACGAACAAAGCTAGCACTGAACGAGACTTCCCACCTGAACTTGACAACTGACTACTAGACAATCTTTTTCCTCATGGCAGAGCAAAAAATCACCATTAAAAATGGCAAGCTGAATGTACCCGACCAACCGACCATCCCCTACATCGAGGGCGACGGCACGGGTCCGGACATTTGGCGGGCCTCGCAGCGCGTATTCGATGCCGCGGTTGAAAAAGCCTACGGCGGCAAGAAGAAGCTGGTGTGGAAGGAAGTGCTAGCCGGTGAAAAAGCCTACAAGCAACTCAATAACTGGCTCCCGAACGAAACGCTGGAGGCCTTCCGCGAATACCTGGTAGGCATTAAAGGCCCGCTGACGACGCCCGTGGGCGGCGGCATCCGCTCACTCAATGTGGCCCTGCGCCAGGAGCTGGACCTCTACGCCTGCGTGCGCCCCGTGCGCTACTACGACGGCGTGCCCTCACCCGTGAAGCACCCCGAGCTGACCAACATGGTCATCTTCCGCGAAAACACGGAGGACATCTACGCCGGCATCGAGTACATGAACGGCACGCCGCAGGCCCAGAAAATGCTCGAATTCCTGCAAGACGAGATGGGCGTGAAGAAAATCCGCTTCCCCGAGTCGTCGTCGTTCGGCATTAAGCCCGTATCGAAAGAAGGCACCGAGCGCCTCGTGCGCGCCGCCATCAAGTATGCCTTGGAGCACAAGCTGCCGTCGGTGACGCTGGTGCACAAGGGCAACATTATGAAATTTACCGAAGGCGCATTCAAAACCTGGGGCTACGAGCTAGCCGAGAAGGAGTTTGGCGCGAAGGTATTTACCTGGGCGCAGTACGATAAAATCGTGGCCAAGCAGGGCCAGTCGGTAGCCGACGCCCTGCAAAAGCAAGCCCAGGACCAGGGTAAGCTGATTATCAAGGACAGCATCGCCGATGCCTTTTTGCAGCAGATTTTGCTGCGCCCCGCCGAGTACTCGGTAGTGGCGACGCTGAACCTGAACGGCGACTATATCTCCGACGCGCTGGCCGCCATCGTGGGCGGTATCGGCATCGCGCCGGGCGCCAATATCAACTACCTCACCGGCCACGCCATCTTCGAGGCTACCCACGGCACTGCGCCCAAGTACGCCAACCAGGACAAGGTGAACCCCGGCTCGGTTATCCTCTCGGGCGTAATGATGCTCGAGCACCTGGGCTGGAAAGAAGCCGCCGCCCTCATCAACAAAGGCCTCGAAGCCGCCATCGCCAGCAAGCGCGTCACCTACGACTTCGAGCGCCAGATGGAAGGCGCTACCCTGCTCAAAACGAGTGAGTTTGGCGACGAGATTATCAAAAACATGTAGTAGTTTGGCAATCGCCAATTAATATAAACCCCCGCGTTGGCTGAGAGGCTGGCGCGGGGGTTTTCTTTTAAATGAAAAAGATTAGAAATTAATAATGACAGAGGTGCAGTTATTTACATGTGAAAACGATTATGGCGTAGTTTTCGATAACTCTCTTAGTGAAGTTTCAGATTACTTTTCCACAAATTTTGTGGGGTTCGATTTCTTAACTTTAACACAAGACATTGATAGCTTCGCAAGTGACAATAGCTTGTTTTTTGATTTTATAGCTGCTGGTATTAATGCGCAAACATTTCATATGGAATGGGTTGCGCGAGATAATTCAACTTATGATTTTTTGCTGGAACGGACACTTTTACTAAGAGATGGTGTGAGAACGGCAATTCACGATATATTTACTTTACCAGAGAGATTACAGGGACAGGGAAAAGCCAAAGTAATATTACTGGCTTTTTACAAACAGTATGTATCAGCTTCTATTCAACGCATAGAAGTACTTGCAGGTAAATTTATTGGTGGATATGCATGGGCTTTGTATGGATTTGAAGCTACTGAGCCTACAACTGTAGTAGAAATTATAGAGCTTGGTCGGGCTCACCCAGATATAACTCTCGCCCAGTCGTCTCTCCACTTAAAGATTTTTGCCGATTTTTATGCCCAGAATCCGCCGGATGCCCCCTTCCCTATGCGCGACCTAGCAACTTCTCCAGGAGGAAAGTCGTTATTAAGAGGAAGAAGTTGGAACGGTGTATTAGATTTGCAAAACTCACTGAAACGTGAGCTATTCGAAACCTACTTAGGACTCATATAACCTTTTACAATTATGATTGCGCAACTCATTGCTGATGCTCAAGCAGTTAAACAAAAGGAAGAGCCTATATGCACAGTAGCAGCGCGAAAGAGTCGTACCTGGTCCGCCTTAGACGTTGCCGCTCGAGGCACGTTAGAGAGAGAACAAGCGCTATTAACCTACTGTGTTACAGAAGAGGACTTAAAACTTTTCGAGCCGAGATGGCATGAATTGAAAAGCCGATAAATTATGAGCAGCACCCTTACCAGGGTGCTGTTTTTGTTTGCAGCCATATCACAAACTCTCTCCGTCATGACCTCCCCCACTCCCGACGACAACCACCTACGCTTTCCCATTGGCCGGCCGCAGCTGCCTACCGCGCCCCTCACGCCGGCCGGGCGCGCCCTGTATCTGCAACAGTTGGCCGAGTTTCCGGCGCTGCTGAAGGCGGCCGTGGAGCGGGCCGGGCCGGCGCGCCTGGAGCAGCCCTACCGCCCCGGCGGGTGGACGGGCCGGCAGGTGGTGCACCACCTGGCCGATACGCACCCCAACTTATACAGCCGCTTTCGGCTGGCGCTCACGGAGGACAACCCAACCGTGCGGCCCTTTGATGAGCAGGCCTGGGCCGAGCTACCCGATGTGGCCGTGACGCCCCTAGCCGTGTCGCTGGAGCTGCTGGCTAGCCTGCACGTGCGCTGGGTAATGCTGCTGGAGCAGCTGAGCGAGGCGCAGTGGCAGCGTACCTTCTACCACCCGCGCTACCAAACCACTAGCACGCTGGAGCAAGCCTTGGTGCAGTACGCCTGGCACGGGCGGCACCATTTGGCGCACCTGGGGCTGCTAGGGGCGTAAGTTGCCGTGTGGCTGAGCAATAGCAAACCCGCCGCAGCGGTGTAAATTTCGGCGATGCTACTCCCGCCCCGTTTTTCTGTCCGCCGAGCTGCTGGCTGCCTGCTAGCCTGGCTGCTTTTGACCGTTTGCTTCGTTAGCCGGGCGCAAAATGCGCCGCCCGAAAAGCCTAAGGTGACGCGCATCCTGTTTCTGCTCGATGCTTCGGGCTCGATGATGGCGCCCTGGGAGGGCCAGCCGCGCTGGGAGGTAGCCAAGCGCCTGCTAGCCAAGATAGCCGACTCGCTCAATGCCTACCCCAATTTGGAGCTGGGCCTGCGCGTGTACGGCCACCAGCACGCCAACGCCGAGCAAAACTGCGAAGACTCGCGCCTCGAAGTGCCCTTCGCCCCCAAAAATGCCGCCGCCATCAAGGCCCGGCTCAAGACGCTGAAGGCGCAGGGCAACACCCCCATTACGTATTCATTGGAACAATCAGCCAAGGACTTTCCGCTGGATAAAACCTCGCGCAACGTGCTGCTGCTCATCACCGACGGCGTGGAGTCGTGCAAGGGCGACCCCTGCGCCGCCTCGCTAGCATTGCAGCGCAAGCGCGTGTTTCTGAAGCCGTTTGTGATTGGCATCGGGGCCGAAAAGGACTTTGGGCGCTCGCTCGAATGTCTGGGTAAATACTACAACGCGGCCGAGGTGAAGACCTTCCAGACGGTGCTCAACGATGTAATTGCCCAAACGCTGGCCAAGACCACGGTGGCCATCAACCTCACCGACGAGGCTGGCCGGCCGGTGGAATCGAACGTAAACATGACGTTCGTCAACAACGTGACCGGGCAGCCCGAGTACAACTACGTGCATTACCGCGACGCCCAGGGCAAGGCCGACGTGCTCGACATCGACGCCTTGCAGAGCTACGACCTGGTGATAAACACCGTGCCGGCCGTGCGCCAGCCCAACCTGGTCATTAAGGCTGGCAGGGCCAACGTCTTGAATTTCAAGACGCCGCAGGGCACGCTGGTGCTTCAGCCGGCTACTATCTCGCCTAATCCCTACGGCGGGGCAGTGCAGGCGGTGGTGCGGGCGGCGGGCAGCCCAACTACGGGGCTAGCCCTGCCGTTTGGCACGCGCCAGAAAATGCTGGCCGGCAACTACGAGGTGGAAATACTGACCCTGCCGCGCAGCACCCAGCGCGTGAGTGTGCACCAGGGCCAGACGACAACCGTGACTTACGCCGTGCCCGGCACCCTCAATATCACGTCCGACCTCAAAGGTTTTGGCAGCATCTACAAGCTCAACGACGACGAGTCGCAGACTTGGATTTATAACCTGCCCGAGGCCAGCAGCAAGGTGAACCTGGCCATGCAGCCGGGCGCCTACCGGCTGGTGTTTCGCACGGCTACCAGCACCGGCAGCAAGTTTACGGACGTGCGAAATTTTACCATTCGCTCGGCCCAGACGACTTCGCTGAGCATTTTCGGGCGGTGAAATCCGTTTGCCAGCCAGCCATTAAACCCTGGCTTATTTCCGGCGTCCAACCCGCACAATCGCCCCCATCCTGCGCTTGGAAGACCACGAAATCCTCGCCAAGTTTCACGAGCCGGCCAGCCGCAACCTGGCCTTTAACCAACTGGTGCGCAAGTATCAGCAGAAGGTGTATTGGCACGTGCGCAAGATGGTAATCGACCACGATGACGCCGACGACCTCACCCAGGACGTATTTGTGAAGGTGTTTCAACACCTAGGGAGCTTCCGGCAGGATGCCCAGCTTTTCACCTGGATTTACCGCATCGCCACCAACGAGTGCCTAAGCTTTCTGCAAAGCAAGCGGCGCAAGTTTTTGCTGCCGCTCAATGACGTAAGCGCCGAACTAGTTGCCAAAATTGAGGCCGACCCGGCCGTGGCCGGCGATGAGATTGAGCTGAAGCTGCAAAGGGCCATTCTGCGCCTGCCTGACAAGCAGCGCCTCGTATTTAACCTGCGCTACTACGACGAAATGCCCTACGAGCAAATGGCCGAAGTAACCGGCACCAGCGTGGGCGCGCTGAAGGCCAGCTACCACCATGCCGCCCGCAAAATCGAGGAATACGTGACCCAGGCCGACAACCCGGCCATCAACTCCGACGAAGCCGCTTAAACTTAGCCCCCGCTCTTTTATCTAATGTTCATGAAAACGCCTTTTCGCCTTGATGAGCACCCGCGCCGCTGGCCGCAGCCGCTAAGCAGCCCGCCCGCCGGCTACTTCGAGCAGCTTCCCACGCGAATAATGGCCCAGGTGGCCCCGCCGGCCAGCCGCCCGCAGCCGCTAGCCTGGCTGCTACGCGCGCCGGCCTACCTGCGCACGGGGCTAGCCTCGACGCTGCTGCTGGGCACGTTTGCGGCCTCGCTGTGGCTGGGTGGCGCCTCATTGAGCAGCCCGGCCCGCCCCGCCAGCCTCGACGCGGTGCCCCAGGCGCAGCTGGTAGACTACCTGACTAGTGGCGAGACGCACGTGGATATGCTGGACCTGGCCGAACTGCCGACGCACCACCTGGGCATTACCAAACAATACCTGCGGCTCTCCCCCACCGAGCTTACTGAGGCGCTCGACGCACAGCCCACCAATGAGGCCGGGCTTTTGTAAGCGCATTTTTTACTAGCCATGAATACGTTACGATTTTTTATTCTGAGCTGTTTACTGCTAGTGGCCCTGGCCAGCCGCCAGCCAGCGCAGGCGCAGGCACGCCGGCCCGGTGCCAGCATCAGCCAGCTCGACAATGCGAAGATTGCCTTCATCACCTCCCGCCTCACGCTGACCCAGGACCAGGCGCAGCGCTTCTGGCCCGTGTACAACGACTTTGTGACCAAGCGCCGCGAGCTTAATCGCTCGGCCCGCCAACTGCGCCGCGATGCCGACAACCCTGGCCTGAGCGATGCCCAGCTTCGTGACAATTTTACCCAGGACTTTGCCATCCGCCAGCAGCAACTCAATCTCGAAAAAGATTATTTCGAGAAATTACAGAAAGTACTGGCCCTGCGCCAGGTGGCCCAGCTGTATCAGGCCGAGCGCGACTTTACCAAGGAAGTCCTCAAGCGGGTGGCCGGCCAAAACGCCCCGGCCCCGCCGCCCGCCGACCAGCCCGTGCGCTAGCCCACCCCTAGCGGCGGTACCTTTGCGGGCGATATGCTCACCCCCCGCCAGCTTTTTTTACGCCACCAGGCCCAAACTTCAGAATTTCCACTCTTGCTGGAAATTGAGCGGGCCGAGGGCGCGTACATGTATACCCCCGAGGGCCGGCCGATTCTGGATTTGATTTCCGGCATCGGCGTCAGCAACGTGGGGCACCGGCACCCAAAGGTGCTGCAAGCCATTCACGACCAGCTTGATAAGTACCTCCACCTGATGGTGTATGGCGAGCTGGTGCAGGCCCCGCCCGCCCGGCTAGCTCAGGCGCTGGCTGCCACCCTGCCCGCCCCGCTCGACACAGTGTATTTCACCAACTCGGGTACCGAGGCCATCGAAGGCGCGCTCAAGCTGGCCAAGCGCCACACCGGCCGCCCGGGCCTGGTTTCGGCTTTCAACGCCTACCACGGCTCCACGCACGGCGCGCTGTCCATCACCGGCTCCGAGGGCTTTAAAAACAGCTACCGGCCCCTACTGCCCGCCGTGACGCACCTGCGCTACAACGAACTGGCCGACTTGACGTTAATAACCGAGCACACCGCCGCCGTGGTGCTCGAAACCGTGCAGGGCGAGGCCGGCGTGCGGCTGCCGCAGCCCGGCTACCTGCCGGCCGTGCGGCGGCGCTGCACCGAGGTGGGCGCGCTGCTGATTCTGGATGAGATTCAGTGTGGCTTTGGGCGCACGGGCACGCAGTGGGCCTTCGAGCAGTTTGGGGTGGTGCCCGACATCCTGGTGTGCGCCAAAGGCATGGGCGGCGGCATGCCCATCGGGGCATTTATTTCTTCGCCCACTATCATGGCGGGCTTTCAAACTAACCCCATCCTGGGGCACTGCACCACCTTTGGCGGGCACCCGGTGAGCTGCGCGGCCTCGCTAGCCACGCTCCAGGTCATTCAGGAAGAAAACCTGCTGGCCGGCGTAGCGGCCAAAGCCGCACGCCTGCGGGCGCAGCTGGTGCACCCGGCTATTCGGGAAGTGCGCAACTGCGGCCTGCTGATGGCCGTGGAATTTGAGTCGTTTGAAGTTCTTAAGCCGATTATCGACCGCGCGCTGGCCGAGGAAGGTATCCTTACCGACTGGTTTTTGTTCTGCGACAACTCGCTGCGCATCGCGCCGCCGCTCACCATTACCGAGGCCGAGCTTGACGCGGCCGTGGCCGGGCTGCTGCGGGCTATCGGGTAAGGCCAAAAAAGCGGCTAGCCCCATCAAGCGCAGTAAAGTGCGCTTGGTGGGGCTAGCTAAGGCTGGGCAAAAATATAATTTTACCGCACCGGCAAGTTATTGTAATTCAAGAAGGAAAGGCTTTCCTCCTTGATGCGCTCGCGGGGCACGGCATCCTTTACGCCCTGCGAAATCTTGCGTACCAGCACGCCCACAATGGCTTTGCGGAAGCCCAGCTTCTCGGCCATCATAATGCAAAAATCCATTTCGGTTTCGTCCACGATGCCATCAGCAAGCATCATGTCTACGAGGTCGAAAATCTGGTCGAAGCGCTCAGAATCGTTGCCGGGCAAGTCGGCCAGGCAGTTGGTTTGGCCGGCCACCAGCTTGCGCACGTCATTGGCCGACACGCCGTTTTTCTTACCAACGGTGATGATAAAGTTCATTTCCCGGTCGTCCACGTGGCCGTCGGCTTTGGCTAGGGCGGCGAGATTGCAGAGGTGGCCTTTTATTTTTTTGGCCTGCTCGTTTTCGAAAAAACCAAACATAAGCGTGCGGGTTGAAGGTGGGCGATGAGATAGCGAAAAGTAGGCATGAAACGCCTAATAACCAAGAAGCTGCTCTACGTTTTCGCCTACTTCTACGTAATCGCCGAAAAAATGTCGGGCACAAATTGTTCCGCTCTATCGGGCAAGTGCGTTCGGCTACCGACCTTTGCGGGCTTAAAGCCAACCCTGAGTTGGCAGCGGGCGCATTTAGCTGACTTTTGACCATGAAGAGAATTGGAGTTTTTACGAGTGGGGGCGACGCGCCCGGCATGAATGCCTGCCTGCGGGCAGTGGTGCGGGCGGGCGTGTACCACGGCATTGAGGTGTATGGCATCATGCGGGGCTACAGCGGCATGATTAAGGGCGAATTTGTGCGCATGGATTCGGCCTCGGTGTCGAACACGGTGCAGCGCGGCGGCACGATTCTGAAATCGGCCCGCTCGCAGAAGTTTATGACCAAGGAAGGCCGCCAGGAGGCGTTCGACCAGCTCACCAATCACGGCATTGAGGGCCTGGTGGCCATTGGCGGCAACGGCACGTTTACGGGCGCCACCATCTTTGAAAAGGAGTTTGGCATCCCGACGGTGGGCGCGCCGGGCACCATCGACAACGACCTCTACGGCACCGACTACACCATCGGCTACGACACGGCCGTGAACACGGCGCTGGAGGCTATCGACAAAATCCGCGATACGGCCGACTCGCACGACCGCTGCTTTTTTGTGGAAGTGATGGGCCGCGATTCGGGCTACATTGCCATTCCGTGCGCCATCGGCGGCGGCGCCGAAATCGTGATGGTGCCCGAAACGGCCATGAGCGTGGAGGCGGTAATTGAGTCGCTGCAAACCAGCTACGCCCGCCACAAAACCTCCTTTATCGTCATCGTGGCCGAGGGCGAGGAAGAAGGCAACGTCCACAAAGTAGCCAAGCGCGTGAAGGAAGCCATTCCGCAGCTCGACACGCGCGTAACCATCGTGGGCCACATTCAGCGCGGCGGCTCGCCCACCGCCTCCGACCGCCTGCTAGCTTCGCAACTCGGCATCGCGGCGGTAGAGGGCTTGCTCAACGGCATGAAAAACGTGATGGCTGGCATCGTAGACCGCAAGCTCATGTACACGCCATTTGATGATACCATCAATAAGCGCAAAGTCATCAACCAGAGCTTTATGCGCATGGTCGAGATACTTTCCGTATGATTGGCAGATGTGCAAATTGATAACTGTGGCAATGACTACGCCAGCTCATTGCCACAGTTATCAATTTGCACATCTTCACATTTCGGCCCAGGCGTAGCCCGCGTCGCGGCGCAGCCAGGTAAGCTGACGCTTGGCGTAGTGGCGGGTATTGCGCTGCAGCAGGCGCACGGCCTCGGCGTAGTCGTAGGCGCCGTCGAGGTAGCCAAAGATTTCCTGGTAGCCCACCGTTTGCAGTGCCTGCTGGTGGCGGTGGGGCAGCAGCCGCTCAACTTCGGCCACCAGCCCCATTTCCAGCATTTGCAGCACGCGCTGGTCGATGCGCCTATACAGTTCTTCGCGGTCGCGGGTGAGCGCCACTTTCTCGACCCGAAACGGCCTAGCCGCCGCCTTGCCGGCCACGGCCGCCGGCCCCGGTGAAAGCTAGAAAACGGCCGGCCCGTGCCACGCGTGATTTCGAGGGCGCGCAGCACGCGCTGGTGATTTTGCAAATCGAGGCGGGCGTGGGCTATGGGGTCAGTGGCGGCCAGCTCGGCCACGAGCGGGGCTAGCCCCTGCGTGGCGAGCTCGTGCTGTAGCTGCTGGCGCACGGCGGGCAGCACGGGCGGCAGCTCGTCGAGGCCATCGGTAAGGGCCTGCAAATACAGCCCCGAGCCACCGGTAGCAATGACGACCGGGTGGCGGGCAAAGAGCCTGGCTAGCCGCGCCTCCGCCTCGGCGGCGAAGCGGCCGGCGCTGTAGTCTTCGGTAATGCTGTGCGAATCAACGAAGTGGTGCGGCACGCCCTGCCTCTCGGCGGGCGTGGGCTTGGCCGTGCCGATACTCATTTCGCGGAAGAACTGGCGCGAGTCGGCCGAAATTATTTCGGTGCCGAGCTGCCGCGCCAAGGCCACGGTGAGGGCCGTTTTGCCCACGGCAGTGGGTCCAGCCACGGCCAGCAGCACGGGGCGCGGGTCGGCGGCGGTGGGGGCTAGCCGGGCGAGAATATGAGGAGCAAGCATGCTGTTACTTTATTGGGAATTAAGAGGCTGGCGGGCGAAATTCTCCTGGCAATCATTCCGCACGCCAGCTTCCTGCTTCTTTAGTTCAAATTGAGCGCAGCGTACAGCTGCACCAACGTTTTTTCTTCCTGCTGCCAGTTCCACTCCTGGCGGGCCTGGCGGCAGTTGGCGGCCAGCTGCTGGTAGCGGGCACCGGGCCGGCCTCCGGGCAGCAGCCGGGCCAGGGCGGCGGCCAGGGTCGCGGGCGCCAGGTCGGGCACCAGCTCGGCCACCTCATGCCGGGTATTGAGGGCACGATACTCGGGAAAGTCGATGCAGAGCTGCGGAATACCGGCCTGCACGTAGTCGAAAAACTTATTAGCCAGCGAGTAGTAGTAACTCAGACCCACGTTTTCGAGCAGCATAATACCCACGGTAGCTTGGGCGGTGAGCAGGCGCAACTCGGCGGGCAGCACGTAGCCCCGGAATTCGACCTGGCCCGACGTCAGCAAGCCCAGCGACTGGGCCTGCGCGCGCAGGGCCGCCGAGCAGTCGCCCTCGCCGCAGACAATGAGCCGCGCCGGCACCCGGGGCATGGCGGCGAGCAGCTCGGCTAGCCCCCGGCCTACGTTGAGCGCACCCTGATACAGCAGCACCGGGGGCGCGCCAGCCGGCAGCTGCGGGCTACTGATGGCGGGCGCCGCCACCGGCACGTTGCGCACCACTGCAAAGGCGCGCCCCGGGTGCCGCGCCTCGAAGAGGCTAGCCAGCGCTGGCCCCACTGTGTAGCGCAGCCGGGCGCGGGGCACGATAACATTTTCGACCCACTGCCACACGCGTTGCACGCGGGGCGGGCCACCACTTCGGGCACCTCCGTAAACAACTCGTGGGCGTCGTAGATGAACGGCTGGCCCCCTAGCCGGGCGCGCAGCCAGGTGGGCAGCGCAGCATCGAGGTCGGCGCAGGCCCAGGCGGCGGCGCGCTGCCTTAGCAGATACAGCAATAGCCGCAGATTATACTCCAGGTAAAATAATTTGCCGTGCTGAAACCAGCCGCGCAGTCGGTGCTGTTGATAAGGCTGCGGGCCCAGCGGCACCGAATGGGGCCGCTGCCAGCCCACCAGCAACACGGCGTAGCCGGCCTGCGCCAGGCTGGCGCAGATGCGCTGCATGCGCTGGTCGTAGCTCAGGTCGGTGGTGACGGCAAAAACCAGCCGGGTGGGAGAAATAGGCACGGACTAGGTAAAACGGCGCGGCGGCCGTAAATTCCGCCCAAATCTACTTCTACTGCTCCCGCCGGCTATAACTTCCGCCCCGGCAATGCGTTTGTAGCTCTCTATGCCCGCTCAACTTTCGGGGCCGCAACTACCGGCTACCGCGCACATGTTCGACCAGTTGCAGCTTGCCTACGTAGTTTTCGACGTGGGTGGGCGCATCACCGAGGTAAATGACACCTTCGTGCAGCTGAGCGGCTATAAGCGCGCGCAGCTGCTCGGCCATCTCTACCATCGGCTACTTACGCCGCCGGCCCAGCAGGCCGAGCGCCAGGCACACCTCTTAAGCGTGCTACGCGGCGAGCTACCCTGCACCGACCATTACGAGCTGGAGCTAGTGACGAAAGCCGGGGAAAGTGTCCTTATTCAGTGGCAGTCGCAGCTGGTGCGCGATGAGCAGCAGCGCATTACGGGCATGTGGACAATCGGCTACACGCTCAGCAATCCTAGAAAGACTCCCACCCCGGCCCTGGTGCCGGAGCCAATGTATCTGCGCGAGTTTTTCGACAGCTCGCACGACCTCATTCTGCACCTGAGCGCTACTAACCTGCTGCTGTTTGTGAACCGCGCCGGGCAGGAAAAGCTGGGCTATACCGAGGAGGAATTGCTGGGCCGCCCGCTCACCGACGTGGTGCACCCCTACTACCGCGCCAAGCTGCTCTACCAGCTGCGCCGCCTCTACGAAGGCCAGGCCCTCAACAAGCTCGAAACCGTGCTGCTCACCAAGGCTGGCCGGCCGGTGCACCTCATCGGCTCGGTGAGCTGCGAGCAGCAGCCGGGGCAGCTGCCTAGCGCCCGGGCCGTGCTGCACGATATCACCGACCGCATCAAGGCCGAGCGCCTGCAAAAGGTCTACTACAGCATTGCCAATCTGGCTATTTCGGCCCACGACCTGCCGGCGCTCTACGGGGCCATTCACCGCGAATTGGGCAAGGTGATTGAGACCAATAATATCTTTATCGCTCTCTGCGACGACGCGCGCACGCACTTGCAGTTTGTGTACTACGTCGACCAACACGCCTATTTTGAGCAGGGCGACGGGCGGCCGTTTTCGCTGGGCATCACCGAGTACGTTATTCAGCAGGGCCAGCCGCTGTTCTTTACGCAGGCCGACCTGCTGCGCCTCATGCGCACCGGCGAGATGACGGCCTTCGGACGCCTGCCGGCCGTGCTGCTCGCCTCGCCGCTGAGTGTGGGCGACCGCACCATCGGGGTACTAGCCGTGCAGGAATACGACCGCGCCGACCTTTACACGCCCGCCGACCTCGATATTTTGCACTTTATCTCGGGGCAGGTGGCGCTGGCTATTGACCGCAAGCGGCAGGAGGAATATGTAGGCCGCCAGAATGCGCGCCTGAATGCCATTTTTGAGAGCGGCTCGCAGCTTATCTGGAACGTGGACCGGCGCGGGCACCTCGTGTCGTTTAATGGCAACTACGCCACTTTTTACCAGCGCCGCAACGGGGTGCTGCCCACGCCGGGCCTCAACGTGCTGGAAAACGACATTGCCCTGACCGATGAGGCCACGCGTGAACTGTTTCGCAGCAGCTACCTGGCCGCCGCCCGCGGCGAAAGCCAGCAGTTTGAGGTTCACGTGCGGGTGCCCCGCTACCCCAGCGTCTGGCTCAGCGTCAGCCTGGCGCCCATCTACCTCACCGACGGCTCATTCGACGAAATTACCGCGCAGGCCCAGGACATTACGGCGAGCAAAAACTCGCAGCTGGTGCTGGCGGCGCAGGAAGAAAAATTTCGCTCCATCTTCGAGTCTTTTCAAGATGTGTACTACCGCACCGACCGCGAGGGGCGCTTCACTATACTGAGCCCCTCTTTGCGCGAAGTACTAGGCTACAGCCCTTTAGAAGCCCTCAGCTACCGCATCGAGGATTTCTACTGGCAGCCCGAGCAGCACCAGTTATTGCGCCAGACGCTACGCAAGCAGGGCGAGCTGCGCAACTTCGAAACCCAGCTGCGCCACCACGATGGCTACCCGGTGAGCGTACTCATTAACGCCCGCCGCACGCGGTTTGGTACCGAAGGCATTGCGCGCGACATTACCGAAATCCGGCGCATTCAGGATGACCTGAGGCTAGCCAAAGAGCAGGCCGAAGCTGCCTCGGAGGCTAAAACGCAGTTTTTGGCCAACATGAGCCACGAGCTGCGCACGCCCATGAATGGCATTATTGGCATGATTGACCTGCTGAGCCAGACCCCGCTTAGCGGTGAGCAGGCCGACTACGTCGATACGCTGGGCACCAGCTCGGAGGCGCTGATGACCATTCTGAACGACATTCTGGACTTGTCGAAAATTCAGGCGGGCAAGATGCGGCTCAACGAAGCGCCGCTCATGCTGGAGCCTTTGCTCGACCGGCTGCGGGCGCTATTTCTGTACCGGGCCAACCAGAAAAACCTGCGCTTTACCTGCCACCTGGCGCCCGGTACCCCCGCCGCCGTCATCACCGACGAAACGCGCCTGCTCCAGATTCTGGCCAATCTTATTGCCAATGCCATCAAGTTTACGGCCCAGGGCACGGTGAGCGTGGTGGTGTCGTCGGCGCGGGCCGAGGGCGAATACCATACGCTGCGCTTCGCGGTGCAAGACTCGGGTATTGGTATTTCGGCCACCGACGCGGCGCGCCTCTTTACCAGCTTCACCCAGCTCGACACCACGCCCAGCAAAGCCTACGGCGGCACCGGCCTGGGGCTAGCCATCAGCAAGGAGCTGGCCGAGCTGCTGGGCGGTAATATTGGGGTAGTATCAGATGCAGGCGAGGGCAGTATTTTCTGGTTTACCATTCGCTGCCGGGTGCCGGCGCAGGCGCTGCCGGAAGCCCCCCCGCCGTCGTCTCTGCCCCGCCGCCCGCCCTCGTAGGTGCCCTGGCCGGCCCCGCCGCCCGTGTGCTCCTGGTCGATGATAACATCATCAACCAGAAAGTGGCGGCGCGCCTGCTGGCCAAGCTTAATTGCGAGGTGGACATTGCCAGCGATGGCTACGAAGCAATTACCCGCGCCACGGCGCCGGGCGCGGCCTATCAGATTATCCTGATGGACATTCAAATGCCGGGTCTCGATGGCATCGCCGCCACCCGCGCTATTAAGGCGCAGCTGGGGCCGACCAGCCCGCCCATCGTGGCCATGACAGCCTACTCGATGCCCGATGATGCGGCCCGCTTCGTCGAGGCCGGCCTCGACGACTACCTGGCCAAGCCCGTGAAGCACCAGCAACTGGCCCAGATGCTGGCCCGTTGGGTCGCGGCGCCGGATTCGGAAGCGCCCGCGCCGCCGGCAGCCCCCACTCCTGCCCCGGCTATCGTTGACCCCGAGGTGCTAAAGCAGCTGCTTCAGCTAGGGGGCGAAGAGTTTACGGCTGAGCTCTACGGCGAGTTTATTGAGGAAACGACCGATTTGCTGGCCCAAATAAACGCCCACTGGCAAGCTACTGAGATAGAAAAGCTCCACCCACTGCTCCACCAGCTTAAGGGCACGGCCGGCACGCTTGGCCTAACCAAGCTGGCTACGCAGGCATTAGCTTTGGAGAAAGCCATCAAGCAGCAGCAAACTCAGGTGCTGGCGAGTGGGTTGCCCGAGCTTAATCAGATATTTGCACTTTTTATCGCCAATTATCCCGGCTTGCTCACCGCCAGTGCCGCCTAGCTGGCGGCGGCGGCCTGGTATCTTTCCCTTCATTTTCTTGTCCACCCGTATTTTTTCCACATGACCCCCACCGCTACCCCCAAAACCATCCTCATTGCGGAGGATAGCTCGGTTATTCTCAGCCTGACGCGCAAAATCCTGGAGCAGCAGAAATACCGGATTATACTGGCCAAAAACGGCGGCGAAGTAATTCGTCAACTCGAAAGCCAACCCATCGATGGGGTCTTGATGGATATAAATATTCCGGTCAGAAACGGCATCGAATGCACCCGCGACATCCGGGCTCACGCCGACCCGCGCATCAGCCAGCTGCCCGTTATTGCCATCACCGGCAACGCCAATAACTACTCAATGGAGCAGTTTAGGGAAGCCGGTGTAACGGATTATCTTCCTAAGCCACTGGACTTTGATGCGCTAGTGCGGGTAGTGCGCCAGTACGTGGGATAATTTTGATGTGAGAATGTGAGAAAAGAGGAGATGTGCTTTGCGGGCTAGCTTCCTTAGCGCTGCCCCAGCAATCAGCTCATTGTCTGCTTTTGCACATCTTTACATTCTTTTATGACCTTAACCTTTCTGGGCACGGGCACTTCTTCGGGGGTGCCCATGATTGGCTGCACTTGCCCGGTATGCCGCTCGCTCGACTACCGCGACCAGCGCCTGCGGGTATCGGTGCACCTGGCGGTGGCGGGGCGCAGCCTGGTTGTCGACACCGGCCCCGATTTTCGGCAGCAGATGCTGCGCGCTCACATCAGGCGGCTCGATGGTATTTTATTTACCCACGAGCACAAGGACCATACTGCTGGCCTCGACGACGTGCGGGCCTTCAATTTTCGGCAGCAGCAGGAAATGCCAGTTTTTGCCGAACCGCGCGTTATCGAGCAGCTCAAGCGCGAGTATGCTTACGTGTTTGCCGAGCACAAATACCCCGGTGTGCCGCAGGTGGGCCTGCACCCGATACTAGACGACCAGAAGTCTTTCGACGTGTTGGGCCTAGCCGTGCAGCCGCTGCGCGCCCTGCACCATAAACTGCCGGTATTGGGCTTCCGCCTCGGTGGGCTAGCCTATCTCACTGATGCCAACTTCTTGCCCGACAGCACCCTAGCCCAGTTACAAGGCTGCGATACCATCGTGCTCAATGCCCTGCGCCACGAGCCGCACCTCTCACATTTCACGCTGGGCGAGGCCGTGGCTATTCTGGAAGAGCTGAAGCCACGCCAGGCATTTCTCACCCACATTAGCCACCAGCTAGGCCGCCACCGCGAGGTAGAGGCCACGCTGCCGCCCTGGGTGCGGCTGGCATACGATGGGCTGCTAGTGGAGGTACCAGAGTAGATACGCGGCGATTTATACAGCGTGTTTTTTTGCAGAAACTGATGCTTTTTTTCCTTGGCTTACGGAAGAGTTTCATTCACCTTTAGCTCCCGTTGAGCTATTGCAGCAGGTCGCTAGTAGCACGGTGAGAAATGCTCCCGTTACTTTTTTTGGCCGGTCCGTTACGCATGCAGTCTTCGAAGGCCTAGTAGATGGTAATTCATTTACGATGCATCGCATTATTAGTAGTCGCAATTCAATGCTGCCGCACATAACGGGTGTTGTCAGGCTCGACTCTGCGCGAGGCAGCTTTTTGCGCCTGCAGCACCGTCTGCCGTTGCCTGCGTGTTTGCTGGTGTTTGGCTAAGTGCAGATGTAACCACAGTAACGCCGCTACGTGACCATGCCGGTGGTATAACATTTTCCTTAGGAATAGTAGTTATAGGTGTTCTTTTCCTCGCTGTGCCCTCTTGGCTAGAAGTGCGTAAGTCACGCCCGCTACTAATACAGCTATTAAAGCTAGCGGAAATCTGAGCCTACCAGCTTGGCAGGTTGCCTTCTTACCAATTATGCACACCAATTATTATTTCCTGCGCCAGCTAGCCCCGGCTCTCACTGAGCAATTGCGCGGCTACCGCGTGGCAAGCTGCTTTTCGCAGGAAAAGGACGAATTGGTGCTGGGCCTACTGAACGAAACGGGTGCCGAGTTTTGGCTCAAAGCGCAGCTGGGCGCGGCGTTTCCGGCACTGGCGCTGCCCGAAGCTTTTCACCGCGCCCGCCAAAACTCGGTGGACCTACTGCCCGAGCTGCTGGGCCGCACGGTAGCCAGCGTCGTGGTCTGGCCGCAAGACAGAGTGCTACAAATCAATTTTATAGAAGACGCGGCCACGTTAGCGTTTAAGCTTTACGGTCCCCGGCCAAATGCTATTTTCCGGGCTGCGCCGGGCGTGCCGGCCCAGCTTTTTCACCAGCGCTACGCGACCGATGCCGACCTCACGCCCGCGCCGGCCGCCGAAGCTAGCCCAGCCATCGGCGCCACTGGCAAGCTGCCGCCGGCCCTGGCCGACCTGCCGGCGCGCTACCTCCGCGAGCAGCGCGGCTACGACCCGGCGCCCGCCGAGGTAAAGCAGCGGCTAGCCCAGGAGCTGCAAGTCGAGCTGGAGAATCCGCCGCACTATTACCTTATTTACCTCGACGGCCGCACCCGCCTGAGCCTGGTGCCGCTGGGCGAGATTTTGGAAACGCTGCCTGGCACCGACCCCATTGGCGCGCTGCGGCGCTTCGTGCCACTGGCCCTGGCCCGCCGCGCCCTCGAAACCGAGCGCCGGCAGCTGCACCAGCTGCTCACGCGCCGTGCCGAAGAGGCCAGTACCAGCGCCCACCTGGCCAGCCAGCGCCTGCACGCGCTGGCCCACGAGGCTGGCTACCGCCACCGCGCCGACCTCATCATGGCCAATTTGCACGCCATTGCGCCGGGGGCTAGCCAGGTCGAAATTGTAGATTTTTACACCAATGAGCCAGTGGTCATCAAGCTAAAGCCGCTCGAAAAGCCGCAGCGCATGGCCGAAAATCTCTACCGCAAAGCTAAAAACCAGCAAATCGAAGAACGTCAGCTTCAGGCCCGCGTAGCAACCCGCGAAACCGAGGCTCTGCAAGCGCTGGAGCTGCTCGAAGAATTAGAGGCCCAGCCGGCCCTAGCGGAGCTGCGCGGCCTGCGCGCCTGGCGCAAGCAGCACGCCCTCGACCCTAGCCCCGCCTCCGCCAAGGCATCCAGCGAATTACCCTTTAAGGTGTTTGAAGACCAAGGCTTTACCATCTTGGTAGGCCGCAATGCGCAGAACAACGACCTGCTAACCCAGAAGTACGCGCACAAGGATGACCTATGGCTGCATGCCAAGGATGTGAGCGGCTCGCACGTTGTTATCCGGCACCGGGCGGGGCAGCCGGTGCCCGAGCCGGTAGTAGAGCACGCAGCCCAGCTAGCGGGCTGGTACTCCAGGCGCCAGCACGACTCGTTGTGCCCGGTTACGGTGACGCCCAAAAAGTTTGTGCGCAAGCCTAAGGGCGCCCTGCCCGGCCAGGTGCTCGTGGAGCGCGAGCGCGTGGTGCTGGTGGTACCGGCTAATCCATTTGAGAAATAATGGAGCACAAAAAAACCCGCTGCGTAGCGGGCTTTTTCGTTCTGCGTGCGCGCGGGGAGATTCGAACTCCCACACCCGAAGGCACCACCCCCTCAAGATGGCGTGTCTACCAGTTTCACCACGTGCGCAGATAGGCAATCGGTAACTTGTAGGCCTGGACCAGCGGCCGGCTTCGCTGAGGCGGCGAAGCGGGTGCAAATGTACTACGGCGCGCGGCTTTTTCAAATCCTGCAGCTGCTTTCGGCGTAAAAAACTACGGAAGGAAGAGGCTGCGAACTGTCTTATTGCTTACTTGGCAAGGTATTAGCCGCGCAGAATGCGTCGTTTTTTAACTTTTATTACATGGCTGCTTCTTCCCAACCCGCCAGAAAGGCTTCATTTTTCGGTCGCTTTGCCGAACAAACCACTAAATATTCGGGCACTACCGCGGTGTTTGTGGGTGCGGTAGGCATTGTGCTGTTGTGGGCCGTAACGGGACCGGCATTTCACTACTCCGAAACCTGGCAGCTTGTTATCAACACGGGCACTACCATCATCACCTTTTTGATGGTTTTTCTCATTCAGCGCGCTCAAAACAAGGATTCGCTGGTGTTGCATCTGAAGTTAAATGAGTTGCTAGCGGCTACTAAAGGCGCCAGCAACCGCCTCATCAATGCCCAGGATTTTTCGGAAGAGGAAATCCGGCTTATTCACCAGTTCTATTGCCTGCTAGCCGATAAAGCCAAGGCCGACAACGACTTGGGTGAAACTCACTCGGTAGAAGAAGCCGAAGACAACCATCACGAGAAGCTAGCCGCCCATCGCAACGACTAACTGCCGGGCCCGCCCGCCGGCTAGGGGGTCTGTTACCTTTGCGGGTGCCCTGGCTTCGTTATCCGGCCGGGGCTTCTTTTCGGTATGAACCAAGCGCACTGGCATCTGCTTTTTAATCACGCGCCCATTTTTGGCGCTTTGGCCGGGGTGTTGCTGCTCGGCGCGGGCTTGCTAAAGCGGCAGGAAGCCGTGCTGCGTGCAGGCCTGTGGGCGCTGGTGCTGGCCGTGGCGCTAGGGCTGCCGGCCCAGCTGACGGGCCCCGGCGCGGCGCAGGTTGTCAAGGATATGCCGCGGGTAAGCCAGGCGCTTATTCAGAATCATGCGCAGGCGGCGCGGCTGGGCTATTGGGTGCTGGTAGCCACGGGCACGCTGGCGCTGCTGGTGCTGGCGCAGCAGCAGCAAACGCCGCGCACTCGGCAGCTAGCCTGGGGCACGCTGCTCGGAGCCGTGCTGAGCGTTGGGCTGCTGGCCCGGGCCGGCAACCTGGGTGGGCAAATCAGCCACCCCGAAATTCGGGAGGGCTTCGGCACGCCCGACGAGCTGTAATATTTATCGCAAATACCTGACTGAAAATGGCATTTCCTTTCTTTGGCGACGACAAATCGACGGTGGCGCGGCTGCTGGCCACTCTACCTCAGGAGGGCCGGCTCGAATGGATAGGCCTGCGCCCGGCCCGGCGCACTGAGCCAGACGCGGTATTTGAGGCCGAAGTGATTACCGACCGCCACTTGGCCGGCGACCACGCGAGCCCAAAGGCGGGCGGCAAGCGGCAGATTACGCTTATTCAGCACGAGCACCTGGCGGCGGTAGCGGGCTTTCTGGGGCTAGCTGAACCGGTGGCGCCGGGCCGGCTGCGCCGCAACCTGGTAGTGAGCGGCCTCAATCTGCTAGCTCTCAAAGGGCGCCAAATTCAGATTGGGGAGGCCGTTATCCTCGACATTACGGGCGAGTGCCACCCCTGCTCGCGTATGGAAGAGGAATTGGGCCCCGGCGGCTACAATGCGATGCGCGGCCACGGCGGACTCACGGCGCACATTGCGCAGGGTGGCCACTTGCGGGTGGGCGACGTGGTGCGCGTGCTGCCCGGCTCCGCACCGGCCGACCAGCCAGCAAATAAAAAACCCGCAGCCAAAGGCAACGGGCTTTCTGAGCTATGAAAACACGGCTCTGATGAGCCTGCACTACTCTACGCAGTGGTCGGCCCGGCCGGATTTCGCGCTAGCATACTTTTTTCTACGCGCCGTCCATCCGCACGATTTTTGGGGTAAAGGAGCCGAGAATCTCTACCAGTTCGTGCTGGCTAGCCATCACGGTGTGAATGTCTTTGTAGGCCTGCGGCGCCTCGTCGAGCCCCCCACCAATGAGCTCGATGCCGTGGTCGGCGAGGGTGCGGCGCACCTGCGCTTCGCTCAGCTCGGCCTTGGCGCGGGTGCGCGACAGGAGCCGCCCGGCCCCGTGCGCGGCTGATGCCAGCGAAGCTGCCGCACCGCGCCCCCGCACAATAAAGCCAGGGGCCGTCATGGAGCCGGGAATGATGCCGAGCACACCAGCGCCGGCCGGGGTGGCGCCCTTGCGGTGCGTGATGACCTCGCGGCCATCGGCCAAGTGTTCCTTCCAGGCGAAGTTGTGGTGGTTTTCCACTTTCGCCAGGGGCTTCTCGCCCAGCGCCTTGGCCAGCCGGCGGTGAATGTGCTCGTGGCAGGCCGAAGCGTAGTCGCCGGCCAGAGTCATGGCGGCCCAGTATTCCTGGCCGGCCTCGGTATCGAGGCCTAGCCAGGCCAAGTGCTGGGCCTCGGCGGGGAGCTTGCACACGTCTTTGGCCAGGCCGGTGTAGTGCTGCGCCACGCTGGCACCCAGGCCCCGCGAGCCCGAATGCGAAAGCACGCCCACGTACTGGCCCAGTGGCAGGCCCAGCTCGTTGGCCGGGTCGGTAATATCCACTAAGCCAAACTCCGCGAAGTGGTTGCCCGAGCCCGAAGTGCCAAGCTGCTCGGCGGCCGTGGCGAGCTTGTTTTTCAAGAATGGCACGGCCTGAAACTCGTCGCGCTCGAGCACGTCGTGGTTTAGGCGCTGGCCCCGCTCCCACCCCCGGCCACTACCAAAGCGCGTGTTGTCTAGCAGCACTTTGCGCAGTTCCTGGGTGCGCTGGGCAAGGTACTTGGCTGGCAGGTCGAACACCGACAGAGCCATGCGGCAGCCAATGTCCACGCCCACGGCGTAGGGAATCACGGCATTATCGGCAGCCAGCACGCCGCCGATGGGCAGGCCATAGCCGTGGTGGGCATCGGGCATGAGCGCGCCGGCCACCGTCACGGGCAGCTTCATGGCCGTTTCCATCTGATGGATGGCGCTGGCATCAATATGTTCGGCCCCGAAGGTGGCCTACTCCTTGCGCGCTACCAGCTCGACGTGCCGCGACGGAGGCGGCAAGAGCGCGCCGGCCACGTGGCTCCAGGCCAAGTCGGTAAGAAAAGATGAGGGGCTAGCCAGAATGGTTGTTAGCAGCGCTAGCTGGTCGGTTTGCGACAGGCGCTTGAATTCTTTGCGTTGCAGCTGGGCGAGTGCCAGCCCAATGGCACGGCCCTCAGGAAACCCGAGCTGCCGCAAGTCGTTGCCGCGTAATTGTGTGGCCATAAGCAGTTGATTGTGAAATTGAAAGAAAAAATCGCCGCAGCAATGAGCGGACGGTGCACGTGGGCAACGGGACGGGTCGCAGTAGCGCCGACCTACGGCATCCGGCAGCTTTCAGCAAAAGCGGGCACCAGGCGTGAGGCCTGCGATTTTAAGGTGCGCTACCCACTACGCTACCGCTAGCCAGGTGAGCAACAGGATTCGACCCCACGAGATGCAACGCATTGCACCCGATAACTTTATCACGAAGTAGCGCTAGCCTCCGGCACTCACCCACGAAGGAAATGCGACTGGTTTGGAACGGGCCGCCGGAGCAAACTGGGCCCCGGCGGGTAGCCGTTCCGGCTAGCGACTGCCATTAAGGGGTCAGTCGTTTGCCTAAGTCGTGAAGCATGACTATGCTGCGGGTAAAGAGTTAGACAATTATTCGGCCAACTTTGGAATACCGGGCGATAAGCGCATATACCGCCAGCCGCACCACGAACTGCGACCTATTATGAGCTACCAGCGCCCGCAAGCGGGCTAGCCGGGTGCCGGCCTGCTTCTAAAACCGGTCGCTGAGGGCGGCCGTAGCGGCAGCGTATAGCTATTGCGCGACGGGAGCGGTTTCGTGATTGCGAACTGGCGCAGCTTTCGTGGGCAAGTCGCAATTGAAACGCATGGCAAGAAATGCTAATGGTGGAAAACGGGCAAAGGAAAATTTGAATGGTATTTTTTAATTTTAATTGGACGCAAGTATTCCGGTCGAATAAAAAATTATATTTTATTCGATAATAAAATTAAAAGTCTGATTTTATTTGCATAATAATTGCCGATAGTTATCGGCAATTATTATGCAAATAAAAAATCTGAATATGACGCACCGGCTAGCCTTGGGCCGACGGCTACCGGGGCAACTCAAACTGGCAACCGGAAGGCTGGGCGAGCATCGAGGTAATAGCTAAGCAGCTGATAACCGGGCAACAACAAAAAACCCGAGCTTTATGGGCTCGGGCGGCGACAGTTTTAGCGAGGCGCTAAAATCAGGCAAACGTACCAGGCCATACCAGTTTTTCTGGCTGCATCTTATCCGAACTGCGAAAATTGACTGTCAGTCGATACATGGCTGTGGGGGTTTGGTACCGCAAAGATGCGATAATTATTTCGATTGCACAACTAATTGGCAAATTATTTTAAAAATAATTAAAACAAGAGCGCCAATTAATCAAATAATCTACGATTTGCTTTGCCTTTTAACTAATGCAATTACTTGAAAAACCCTAAACGGAAGCATTACCCAGGAGGTATTATTTTGGCGTAATTTTACAACCTGTGCCTAATCTACCTCAACGCCAACGGCTACCCGCACGGGTGGCAGCTGCACCAGCCGGCTCGCCCGCTCAGCTGGCTTTTCGCCACGCACTGCATCAAGTGAATACCCTGCGCGAGGAGTTGCAGCGCCTGCGGGCTAGCCAGGCGACCACCCGGCAGGCCTACTGGCAACAGGTGGGGCCAGTAGCTGCCGCAGCCGTAACCGCCCGCCGTGCCTTATACGCGCCCCTAGAAACCGCCTTAACCAGCGGCTACCTCAACCGGGCTGAACTACAGCAGGTAACGGAACTACTGGTGCACAATGCCCGCAGCCTGCAGGAGCGCTTTGGGGAAGATGAGGCTGAAATATTGGCTCGCTATGCCCCGCCGCCACCGCCACTAGAAGCGAAACCGGACGCCGCCACGCCGCAGGCTAGCCCCGGGCCACCGCCCCACGAGCAAGCAGCAGCAGCCCGCGCCCACCGCCAGCGGGCCCGCACCACGCAAACCCAGGCTACGGAGCATGAAAACCAAGCCTTACTGGAAAACACGAAAGCTGCCTACCGCCAGCTGGCCCGCCTGCACCACCCCGACCGCGCGGCCCGGGCCGATGCAGACACGCAGCAAGCTCAGACGGCACTTATGCAGCGCATCACGGCTGCCTACGCGGCGGGCGACCTAGCAGCGCTGCTTTCGCTGCTCGCTACGACGGATACTGCTACCCCACCCAGTGCCGAGGCCGAGGCCCTGGCGCAGCAACAAGCCCGACTAAGCCAGCAGCTGGCAGCTGCCCGACGGCCCGACGAGCATGCACCCTGGAGCGGCACCGAAAAGCAGCAGCGCACCCGGCTACGCGATATAAAACGCAGCCTGCGGGCCGAAACCGACTACTTAATACAGCTAGCACGGCACTTGCAAGAGCCGGCCAGCTTGCGGCAGGTACTGCGTGAAGTAGCAGCCAACGGCCACGAGGGCATGTAGCATAACCCCGTTACTATCAATCGGCATGCAAGGCTAAATACTATAAAACCACTCCTGCCTCGCGCTGCTATTCACCCCCTTACGCGGACCCACCGTGGCCTAGTGCCTCGGCGGCGGCCTGCACCGCCTGGGCCCGGTAGGCGGGCGCGGTGGCGGGCGCTCGCAGCAGCTTTAGCAGGTGCAGATACTTGCGGCGGCCTTCGGCTAGCATAGTGGCGGGCACCTCAATAGGAAAAACGCCGAACGGCTCAACTTTCTGCACGCCCACCAGCAGAAAACGGTCGGCGTGCAGCGCATCAGTGTAGAACGCAGCTTGGCGGTCGTAGTCGTAGGCCGAGCACTGCCAGCGAAAGTGCTCGGCATCGCGGGCCATCGTGGTTTTAAAATCGATAACGGTGTAGGGCTGGCCGGGCTGGTCGAGCACGAGGTCGGCCCGCAGCTTGCAAAGCGTATCGGTGCTAGGCTCAGTAAAAAGCGCGCTCCGCTCGGTTACGCCATTTTCGAGCAGGCGGCTCAACTCCGTATTAAGCCTTACGCCTTCTACCAGCCACCAGATAAGCGTGTCGTTGAGGCCAGGCTGGCCCGGCCGGTAATCGCCGGGCTCAAGCAAGGCCGTGTGAAAAGCCGTGCCGAAGCTCAGTGCCCCCGACCCCGAATCTTGGCGCGGGGGGCGGCCGTCGAGGGCATCGCGCAGGCGCGAGAGGTCAGAGTTGGCGATGGCGGGCAGGGCGCGGTAGTCATCATACGACACCCGAAGCAGGTCGGGGCGCGGGGCGGGCGGCAAAAACTGGTCGGACACATTAGGCTAACAGTCGTTTGGGCAAAAAGTCTCCCCAAATGCCGGAATCCTGACTGGCAGCGCGCTAAAAAGCCAAAAGCCCCGCAGCGGCTACTGCGGGGCTTTTGGTAGCGTTACCACAAGCTATTTTTAAGCGCCCAACACTTACTGCACCCGGATAAAGTAAACGCGGAAGGCGAGCTTATACTGCGAGTTGCGGGTACTGCCGATAAATACCCGGCTAGGCACCTCGGGCGTAGCCGATGCGAGCAGCAGACCATTATTCGGAATTCTATTCGCCAGCACCGACTGGATATAAGAAGTCATCGACCAATTATACGTGCCCTGCTCAATACCGGTCAGGGTCGAAATACCCGTATTGTAGGTAATATTCGACTGGTAAACGCTGATGGGGTGGTTGTAAGCGTCCGTATAGTAGAGGCTGAGCGCGGGCGGTGCGGGCACAAACGGCATAAGCGTGGCCGTAGGCACCGAGGCCGTAATCTGCGCATTCGTAATCGTCAGGTTGTTGCCAAACTGCCGCAGGTCGGTCAGGTACGGAAATTCCAGGCGGGTTTGCAGGCCCAGCGCGCCTTCGATGATAGTTTGCTCACCCGTCTTAGCCGAAGCAGCAACCCCTAATGAGGCAGTGGGAATGTTCCGCAGGCGGTTTCGGTTGGCGCGTATCTGGAAAAAGTGCCGCGCGCCGGCAGCCAATGAAAAATCACTGGTAATGACCGTAGTTGGGTCGGTCGGCACATGGTAATACAAGCGCATTGCTGCATCAGTCGAGGTGGCGTTCAGGCGAATAATTGCGCCTTCGTCGTTGGCACCCGGCGTGATAACCAATCCCGGCAGGTAGGCATCAAAATCGTCCTGCGTGCTAAGCTGGCCAGCTTTGCCACGGTCTAGCAACTCCTTCCCAAAAGCGTTATCCAATGGTATGCGTAGCGTGGTGAGATTCGGCCGGGCCCGGCCTTTAGGTACCCGGTGATTTAGATTCAGCAAGCTATCAACATGGGTCGAGTCATACCCCATCGGCGTCAGCCGAGGTGCAACATAGGAATACTTCGTGATTGAAATAGGCGTCTGACGGCTCAACCGATGCACCTCTACCAGCGACTGCGTCTTGGTCGTATCGCCGTAGCGGTAGTTATCCGGCTTCAGAATGAGCGTAACGGAATCGAATACGGCCGTGGGGTCGGGCGTGAAGGCCCCCGCCAACCCCAGCCGGAATGCGCTCCGCGCCGTGAGTTTACCCAGCAGCGGGTCAGTATACTGACCCACAAACAGGTAGGTCGAGTTGGAGCTGGGCACCGAGTCGCGCAGCACCGTGGAGGAGCGCACCGTCAGGGTATCAATCAGGAATGCTCCGGTGTCGGCATTGGCGTCAGGCAGGCCCACACCAATGTCGCTCACGGTGTTGGTGCAGCTGGCGGCCAGCGCCACCAAGCCTAGCAGAGCCAGCAGCCGGCCCCAGGCGGCCAGGGCCAGGTGTGGCTTACTGCTGCGTGACATTAGGGTCAAACGTCCAGAAGTCATCTAAGCGATTGCTGCCCGAATTGCCGGTACCCACGTAGCCGAAGCTGCCAATACCAAACCCAACGGCGGCATTGCGGCCCGTACCCAGGAACGGGTTCATTGCCGTCCAGATATCCTGCGTCGGGTCGTACTGGTAGCAGCTGGTAGTTACGGCGCCATTGCTGCCGGTAGTCACGTAGCCGTAGTTGCCTACCGTGAAGGCGACGGCCTGCGAACGCGCCACTTTGCTGTAATCATACGAAGCGGTCGAGTTGCTGATGTTGGCCAGCTGGCTCTTAGTCGTCCAGGCGTCTTTGGCGGGGTCGTAGGCGTAGAAGTCAGTGGTATACTGACCGTTGTTAATCCCCGTGCCCACGTACAGCACATTGTTGATAGTGAAGGCCACCGCATTGATACGCTTGTCGCCGGGGAAGCCAGCGAACGTGCTCCAGGTGTTGGCCGTGGGGTCGTAGCGGTAGAAATCCTTCTCATTGTTGCCATCAAAGCCGCAGCCTACGTAGCCGTAGTTGCCCACGCTACCGGCCACGGCGCCGTAGCGGCCCGCAGTGCCGGGACTAACTGGCAGGTCGGCAATCTGCGTCCATTTGCCTACCGTAGTCACCGTCGTCGTACCCGTCGTCGTCGTGGTGTTTTGCGAGGGGTCAAACTTCCACATATCCTTCAGGTAGTTGGTGCCGTCGTAGCCGGTGCCCACATAGCCAAAGCTGCCTACCGAAAAGGCGGTAGCGTTATAGCGCGCTACCCCTGGAAAAGGCGTGAGGCGCAGCCAGCTGCCCGTGGCCGGATTAAAAGAATAGAAGTCATTGTACTTCACGCTATTGCCATCAATACCAGTACCAACATAGGCCACACCATTGACAACGAAGCTTACTGCATTGCTACGAATCGTACCCGGAAATGAGTTGCCCTTCTGCCAGTTGCCATACACGGTAGTGGTGGTGTCTTTGTGGCAGCTACTCAGGCCGAGGCCACCTAGCACCAGCAGCAGCGCCAGCATACGGCCGGCTAGCCGAGGAAAATTTTTCATGAAAAAAAGAGAGTTATTGTACCCAAGAGAGCGTACCGAGCAGTAAACAGGTTGCACCCGGCTTTTATTTTTGACTAGCCCAATTGGCCCGGCTAAATTACGCCAGGTTCGCCAAACCCGCCCGGTTTTGTCGCTCAACGCCGAGTTTTTGCCGCGCAGTTTCCCCGCATTTACTGGCTAGCTGGCCCGCGCACCTAGTCAAACCGGATGGCGACCATCGGCTTGATGCGGGCAATCATGTAGGTCGGGATGAGCACCGATAGAATGGAGGCGGCCAGCGTAGCCACATTGAGCAGCACCATCACCAGGGGGTCCCAGGCCACGGGTACGCGGTCCATGTAGTAGTTCTCGGGGTCGAGCGGAATGATGCGGAAATAATACTGCAAGGCGCAGAATCCCAGCGCGATAAAGTTGCCAATCACTAATCCCTTAAGCGTGATGGAGATGCCCCGGAAAAAGAACATGCCCCGTATCTGATTGTCGGTAGCGCCCACCGCTTTGAGGATACCAATCATTTTGGTGCGCTCCAGAATCATGATAAAAATGGTGGCGACCATGTTGAAGGTGGCCACAAAAATTATTAGAATGAGGAAAATAATGACGTTGCGATTGAGCAGCTGAAGCCAGTCGAACAGCTGCGCGTACTGGTCGGTGATTTTTTCGATGCGCACCTCGTAGGGCAGCTGCTCGTAGAACTGGTCGAAGGTGCGGTCGAGGCGCGAAAAGTCGCGCAGGCGCACTTCGAGGCCGCCCACCAGCGAGTCGGGCCAGGCATTGAGTTCCTGAATCTGGCGTAAGTCGCCGAGCACGTATACCTCGTCAAACTCGTCGAGGCCGGTCTGGTAGATGCCCGACACCCGGAATTTGCGCACGCGCGGTGGCTGCTGAATAAAGTAGAACAAGGCTGGGCTGCCCACTTGCAGGCGCAGCTTATCGGCGATTTTTTGCGAAATCACGATGTCGTTGCTGGCGGCCGTGTCAGTAAAGCCGATAAACTTGCCGGCCACCATATTCTGACGCATCGAGTTCAGGTCGTGCTTTTCCGACACCCCTTTCAGCACCACGCCCAGCACCTCGTCGGTGGTTTTGATGATGGCCGTTTTGCGGGCGAAAGGCTGCACCGAGGCCACCTGCGGGTAGCGGGCCAGCTGGCGCCGCAGCTCGGGCTCGGAGATGGGCGCCACTTCGAGTGAGTTGTTGGTGTCGTAGCGCGAAAGCTGCAAGTGTGCGCCGAAGGAAAATATCTTATTCTGAATCTGCTCGCGAAAGCCGTGCAGAATCGAGAATGACACTATCATCACGGCGATGCCCAGCGCAATGCTGACCGTGGCAATGCGCGTCACGGAGTGGGTGAAGGAGCCGGAGTCGGCCCCGTCCATGCGGCGCGATATGTAGCGGGCGATATTCACAAGTGCCGTAAAGCTACGCCGCGCCGGGGGTTGGGGCCGGGGCAGCAGCGCGCTTCTTACGCAGCGGGCTACTTTTGGGCTATGATAAAGTGGATTTTTATGGCCGGCGGGCTATTGGGCAATTTAGCAGCAGGAATGGGGAATGCAGAATTTACTTCTAGCAATTCCTCATGCTTTATTCCTCCTTCTAAACTGCCCATAGTGGGTGCCGCCCAGCTGCCGCGCTACCTGCCCGCGCTGCAAGGCAAGCGCGTAGGCCTGGTCGTAAATCAGACTTCGCGGCTAGGCTCCACTTACTTGGTCGATACGCTGAAAGCGCTGCGCGTGAACCTGACGGCCATCTTCGCGCCCGAGCACGGCTTTCGGGGCGAGGCGGCCGATGGCGCCACCATTACCGACGGGCGCGACGCCCGCACCGGCGTACCCGTGCGCTCGGTGTATGGCAAAACCAAAAAGCCCACCCCCGAGATGCTAGCCGACGTCGATGTGCTGGTATTCGATATCCAGGACGTGGGCACGCGCTTTTACACCTTCATCAGCACGCTGCACTACATAATGGAGGCCGCCGCCGAGCAGGGTAAAACCGTTATCGTGCTCGACCGGCCCAACCCCAACGGCCTACTGGTCGATGGCCCGGTGCTCGAAGCCAAGCACCGCTCATTTGTGGGCCTCGACCCGCTGCCCATCTGCCATGGCCTCACGGTAGGCGAGCTAGCCAGGATGATTAATGGCGAAAAGTGGCTGGCCGGTGGCCAGCCCTGCCGCCTGCAGGTAATCCCCATCGCGGGCGGCTACACCCACGCCACGCCCTACGCGCTACCCGTGCGCCCCTCCCCCAACCTGCCCACGGCGCGGGCGGTGGCGCTTTACCCGAGCGTGTGCCTTTTCGAGGGCACCACCGTGAGCGTGGGGCGCGGCACCGACCGGCCGTTTGAGGTGATAGGCAGCCCTAGCCAGCCGGCTACGCGGCCTTTCCAATTCACGCCCCGGCCTAATGCGGGCTCGCCCACGCCGCCACTCAATGGCCAGCGCTGCTACGGCTTCGACCTGCACCAGCCCGCCGCCGGCGAGGCCAGCCAGTTCTTCACGGTAAAGTATCTGCTTGATTTTTACCACCAAAGCACGAATAAGGAGCATTTCTTTACAAAGTACTTCGAGCAGCTGGCCGGCACCGATTCGCTGCGGGCGCAGGTGGTAGCCGGGCGCTCGGAGGCCAGTATCCGGGCCAGCTGGGAGCCGGGGCTGAGCAAGTTCAAGCAGCTGCGTAAGAAGTACCTGCTGTATCCCGAGCGGTAATCTTCCTTTGTCATGCGGAGCTTGCGCAGTCCCTTTTCGCCATTGCGCCGTTTGGCTTACCACCATTCCGCTTCGTTCTGCGGCGACCCGATGCATCGCAGGCTCCGCATGACAGCCGGTTATATAAGTCCCTTACTTTATGCTTTCTCCTCTTCGCATCGTGTTTATGGGCACCCCCGATTTTGCGGTGCCTACCCTCGAAACCCTGCTGGCCTTGCCCGAAGCCCAGGTCGTAGCCGTTATCACCGGCCCCGACCGGCCTGCTGGCCGGGGCCGGCAGCTGCAGGCTTCGGCCGTGAAGCAGGCGGCCCTGGCCCACGGCCTGCCGGTGCTGCAACCACCTAATTTAAAAGACCCGGCTTTTCAGGCAGAATTAAAAAGCTACGCCGCTGATTTGCAAGTAGTAGTAGCCTTCCGGATGCTGCCCGAGGCGGTGTGGCATATGCCCCGGCTGGGCTCGGTCAATATCCATGCTTCGCTGCTGCCGCAGTACCGGGGCGCGGCGCCCATCAACTGGGCCCTGATGCACGGCGACCAGGAAACGGGCGTCAGCAGCTTTTTTCTGCGCCACGAGATTGATACCGGCGACCTCATCTTGCAGGATAAAATTGCCATTGCCCCCAGCGACGACTTTGGCTCCTTGTATGATAAGCTGAAGGTGGCCGGCGCGGCGCTGGCCCGGCGCACGGTGGCGGCCATTGCGGCCGGGGCGGCCCCCAGCACCCCGCAGCCTACCACCCCCGACCTGCGCCCCGCCCCCAAGCTCACCAAGGAAACCGGCCGGCTCGACTTCACGCGCCCCGCCGAGGAGCTGGTAAATCAGGTGCGCGGCCTAGCCCCCGCGCCCGCCGCCTATACCACCCTGCCCGACGGCCGGGCCCTGAAAGTATTTCGGGCGCGGGCCGAAGCCGCCGAGCCCCCTGCCCCGGCGGGTACCTGGGCCACCGATGGCCGCCACCACCTGCGCGTGGCCACGCCCACCGGCTGGCTAGCCCTGCTCGAAGTGCAGCTTGAAGGCAAAAAGCGGATGAGTGTAGAAGAGTTTTTGCGCGGCACTAAGCTGGAACTAGGGAGCGGAAAGGAGGTATAAACACCCCAATTCTACATTCCTACCTATCAATTTTCCTTATGGTTTCCATTATTGTAGCTGCGGCCGAAAACAACGTTATTGGCCGCCAGGGTCAACTGCCCTGGCACTTGCCCGCCGATTTACAGCACTTCAAAAAACTGACGCTCGGCCACCCCATCGTGATGGGCCGGCGCACGTTTGAGAGCATTGGCCGGGTGCTGCCGGGCCGGGCCAACGTCGTAGTAACGGGCCAAGCGGCCTGGCGCGCGCCGGCCGGGGTGCTGCTGGCCTACTCGCTGCCCGAGGCGCTGGCGCTGGCCGCCCGGCAGCCGGGTGGTGAAGAAGTCTGCATCATTGGCGGCGGCGAAATATACCGCGAGGCGCTGCCCGCCGCCGATGTAGTGTACCTTACCGAAGTGCACACTACCGTGCCCGATGGCGACACGTTTTTTCCGCCCCTCTCGCCCACCGAGTGGCGCGAGGAAACCCGTGAGCGCCACGCGCCCGACGCCAAAAACGACCTCGCCTACAGCTTCGTGACACTACGCCGCCGCTAGGGTTAGGGCCCACAAAAAAGGTCGCCCGGCTCAGCCGGGCGACCTTTTTGCTTTTCTGAATGAACAAGGGCTAGCGCAGCAGCACGAGCTTGCCCCAGTCGTTTTTGAAAGCCTGGTCGCCAGCGGTGGTGAATTTCTTGAACTCGCCGGTAGGGTCGTCGATGGCCACGCGGTAGAGGTACGTACCGTTGGCAAGGCGGTCGCCGTACTGGTCGGTGCCATCCCAGGCATAGTCGGTGATGTTGTTGCCGATGTGCAGCGGGCCGAGCTCACTCATGAAAATCTCGCGCACCACGCGGCCCGTCAGGGTCATAATCTGGATTTTCATGTTGCGGGGCAGCTCCGCGCCCGTCACTGTAAACACGAACTTAGCTTTGCTCGTGACGGGATTTGGATACGGGTACACGTTGGAGATTTGCGAGGCATTTACCACCGTGAACTTCACCTGGTAATTGACGGTGCCCGCGCTGGCGCCAGCAGGGTCGCGGCCCTGCACGCTCAGCGTATACACCCCATCGGCCAGCGGCGCGCTCAGGCCAGGCTGATAGTCGAGCTTAGCCAGGCTGCCCGACGTGTTGTCGACGCTGAAGTGCACCTCCGGGCCATTCACGTTCACCGGTACCGTCGCGCCGCCCTGCTTTTGCAGAAACACCGTGAAGTACGACGCATCGGTGATAAGGCGCAGCTTATCCTCATCCTTGAGCTGAATCGTGACCACGGGGCGCGGCGCCACCAGCTCGCCATCCAGAATGTGGCGGCCATCGACGGCCACGTCGAGGGTGGGCGGCACGTTGTTGTCGCGCACCGTGAAGGTGGCCGTTTTCAGCTCGTTATTGTAGTAGTAGAGTTCGGGCTGCAGCTGCGGATTGACGAACACGCGCACGTAAAATCTGCCAAATAAGCCGCGCATATCAATGCTCACGTTCACGGTGAGGGCGCTGTCGCCGGGCAGCAGGTCGCGGGTGGCGGTGAGCAGCGGCAGGGTTTTCACCGGCAGGTTGGTGGCGGCGTTGATGAGCTGCACCTGCGTCTGGAGGCGGCTGGCGAAGGCTTCCTGTGAGATATTGTCGAACTTAACCGGGAACTTGATGAAGCCGGTGCCGGTGGTAGCCTGCGCCTTGAGGCTCACCGAGTCGTAGACGGCCGCCGCTACCAAGTCGCGGCGCACCACGCCCTCGGGCTTGCCCTTGTAGGTAAGAAGCCACTGCTTGAGCTGCGGCGGCACCCGGTTCACGGAGTCGCGCAGGGCCAGCTGAAGCTGCATGTAGGGGTAGGTAGTGGCCGAGTAGCCGGTCAGGTCCACATTCTTAGTCTTGATGTCGGGTTGCAGCACCGTGGCTTTGTTGGTGGCATCGATGCCCACCAGCGCGAGCGTGTAGCTGGCCGTCGGCGTTTCGGGCTTGATAACGTCGAAGAGCGCCTGCCACTTCACGGCCGGGCCGATGAGCGTGCTGGTAATGCTGCCCGCCTGGCTAGGCGCGCTGAGCGAGGTAGTCAAGGTGATGCCTTGCAGGTAGCTAGCCGTGCTCGACGTGGCATTGGGACCAGCCTCGGCCAGCAGCACGCTGCCGCTAGCCTTCTTCTGGCTTACCAGCGCCCAGGGGTCGCCGTTTTTGAGGGTCGTCACCACTTTGCTGCCGAGCAGGCTAGCCACTTGGCGCAGCGTGGCGGCCATGTTGGGGTCGGCGTAGCGCAGGCGGTTTTCGCTCACCAGGGCTACGTAGGCGCCGTCGGGCACCTTGCCCAGAAAGTCGAGCAGCTGCGCCCGGCGGGCGGCGCTATTGTTGAGGTTGTCGAGGGTATCGGCGCCACTGGTAGGGTCGGCCCCGAAAGAGTAGAACGGCAGGCTAGCCGGCCCGCACTGCGAGTACGAGCCCGCCACGGGAATTTGCTTGAGCGTGCGCGGGTCGAACACGGCGAGCAGCAGGTTGGGCGATTTTGCGCCGCAATTGCTCACGTCGGCCACGCTGCTACCAACATTGATGCCGTAGCCACTCACCAGGAAGGTATAGGCGCCGCCGGGCCCGCCGCCACCGCCCGTGCGCAGCGTCAGGGGCTGCTGCTGCGCTGCAAAGCTCCAGTGGTTGCTGGGGGTTGCCACAGCCACGCCTTGCAGCTGGTCGCGGTTGAACTGCCCGTTGTGGCTCTGCGACCAGCCGCCACTCAAGGCATTGGCAATGACGCGGAATGAGCTTACCTGCCAGCTGGCATCTTCGGGCGGCACGGGGGTAGTAAAGCGCACGCGCCAGTACCACACCGTGGAGTCGGCCTTGGCCGCGAGCGCCTTGGGGGGCGTCCAGGTAGCTACTACGCCGGCCGAGATAGTGGCCACTTGCAGGGCGGGGCTCGTGAAGCTAGCCACGGAGTCGACCTGAAAATCGTAGCTGCGCACCGGGCCATTGGGGTCGTTGCTCTGGGCCACCAGGCGGGGCTTATTGCTCGCGATGATGGCAAACTCGGTGGGTGTCAGCAGCGTGAGGCCGCGCTTCAGGAAGGAATATGTGAGCGTGGCCGTGTTATTGGTTTCGTCGAGCTCGGCCACCTTATTGCGGTAGTCAAGCTCCACGGTAAACTTGTTATCACCCGAAAAATCACTCGTGGGATTATTCAGCGTAATCGTATAGGTTGTATCGCGCCGGAACGCCTGCGGGAAGGGCCTGAGGCCGTTGTGGTTGTTAAATACGTAGACCTCGGGGGCTAGCCCGGTGGCGGTTGGGTACGTGCGCGTTACCCGAATCTCAATCGAGTCGCGGGTGATGCGCGCGGGGTTGCTTACCCCGATATTGAGCGTAAACTTGCTCGAAGCGCCCGTCACGGCCACGTCGGGGGCAATGGGGCTGAGCGAGAGCGCGGCGCTGCTCGCCACGAAGTCGGGCTTGGCCGGGGCATACAGGCGCAGGGCGGGGTCGCCCTGCCAGATGGTGCACAGCAGCTGCTCGGTGGCGCGAAGGTTGCCTGCTAGCGGCAAAAACGCCGCCGTAGGCTGCAAGCGCCGGATTACCTCGCGGCGCACTTCGGCAACGGGTCGCCCAAACCAAACGGGGTCATTGAAGAGCAGCTGGTAGCTCAGGTCCTGGGCCGGGTCGAGCAGGTCGGCATACGAGGCGCCGCTTTCCGCCATAATGCCAATCGAGCCCTTGCTGGGGGCCAGCAGCCAGTCGGTGGCGAAGGTGCGGGCATTGAAAAACGCCGCGCCGGCTGAGCAGCCGTTGTACATCATGACCGGGTACTTTTTGGCATTGGTGTAGCCTTGAGTCGGGTCGTTGATGTCGCCGATGTTCAGGTCAAATGTCGTGGTCGAGCCGTGGCCGAAGTACGTAATCAGGCCCAGGCCCGCATTAACTTCGCTGGAGATATTCTTCTCGCCCGCAAACGGATTATTGGGGTCGTATACCCGCTGGTAGGTCGTGACGCTAGCCCCCAGTAGCGGGTGCTCGGCGCGGCGCTTATACTTATTGAGGTAGCTGCCGAAAAGTGCGATTTCTGCTGGGTCGTGGCCGCCGCCCAGGTGCACAAAGTTCTTGTGCCAGGGGTCGGGGTTGAGCTGATTCGGGTTAATCTGGGCTTCGTATTCCTTCAGCTTGGTCAGGTAGTCGAGGGCTTCCTGGGCGGTAGTAGCCACGACGCGGCCAGTGGGCAGCGCCGGCACGTTGTTGTCGTGGGGCCAGTCGCTCGACAGGAAAATATCGGACGATGAGCGGGTTGAGATGGGTACCAGGTCCAGCCCATTTTCGCCCCGCACCCGCGCCGACTGCGAGGCGTCGAACCCGCCACCCAGGCCAAATGTGTAGTCGGGGCTAACGGTAGTCGTCACGGCTGAGCCCGGCGAAATGCCTTTGCCCAGCAGCAGCAGGTACTTGGTCTGGTTGGCTGGCGCCTTGGCCGCCAGCCACAGCGCAAAGTGCCGCAGGGCAATCACCGAGCGCTCGCCGTAGTGAAACTGGTCGTAGAGCTGCGGGGCGGTCACCATCAGCGTATCGTAGGCCCCGCCGGCGGCCGAGGCGCGGTAGCTGGCGTAGGCGAGCGCCACGTTGGGTACGCCCCCGGCCGCCTGCATCAGCTTGGGGTGGGTGATGATGACGAAGGTGGGCTTGACCGGGTCAATGGCGCGAAAGTTGACCCGGCGAGCGGGTGGCGGCACCAGCGTGCGGGCTTCGTCGGCCAGCAGCAGGCGGCGCGTTTGCTGGCTGGTAGCGCTCGGAAACACGTAGCGGCGACCAGTGCTGCCCAGGGTAGCGGCGGCAGTAGGCGCAACGCGCTGCACATTCCAGGGGTCGTGGATGTCAAAGCCACTCACGGTGGGCGGAATATTATCGACTTCGTAGGTGGCCGGCCCGCTCAGCAGCGAATCATTCTGAAAAAACAGTTGCTGCCGGTCGTTAAACCACACGTTTTGCTGCGGCGCCGTCACGCGCCACCACGACAGCCGGTACACATCGACATACCGCTGCGGCGCTTGCGGCGCAATAGCAAAGCTCACCAGCACCGAGCCATTGCTGCCAATGTCGCTGGCTTGCAGCGGGTAGCGGCCGTAGCTATGCTCGTAGCCATAGTAGCTAAGTATACCAAGCGTGCGGGGCGTGGCCCCGCTTGTGGGCGGAACTACCTGCACCGCCGTTTTATGATTGGTATCACGGAACCCGCCCTGTACTACTACGTCTAATGTAGGGCTAGGGACGCCCGGCACCGTAGCCACGGCCCGCAGCGCCGAATCGAGGGGTAGCGCCTGGGATTGGCTAAAATAAAAGCCTTGAAAAAAGCCCTCCCCAGCCTCTATCCACGGCAGAAAAGTATACGTCTGCTCGGTCGGGCCTTCGGCGTAGTTGCTTACTTTTTGGGTCAACAGCGACTGAATGCGCCAGCCGTGGGGCGTGCCGCCGGCAGCCACGGGCTGCGCCATGCGCTTGCCCGGCCGGGTGCCCCAGGTCACGAAATAGGCCGCCGTATCGGTATAAAAGCTATAGAATGGGTTGGCCTGGTCTTTTATATTTTTATAAAACTCCTTGTCGAGCCCGGCATCGTTGCGCTGGCCGTAGAATTCGACAAAACTGGTATTGTCGAGCGTGGTCGAATTACCACCTTGATACACAGCCACTTCTTTGCCGCGCCGCCACACCTGCAGCTGCGTGGGCGCCACCGCGCCCGCGCCCAGCCTGGTCAGGTAGGCGTAGTCGAGGCGGTAGAGGCCGTCGCGCCACACTTTTACTTTATAGTAGGGCTGGCCCTGCACTATCCACTCGTTGCCGTAGGCGCCCGATTGGGCCTGCGCGGTGGTGAAAGCACCCAGCAGCAGGGCTAGCCAGGCCAGGCCCACGGCCCGGCCCAACACCCGTGCCCAAATAGTGGGGTATGATTTATCCATAATGTAGCAATTAGCTGTCTGTCAAGGTCAATAGATAACGCTAGTTGGTATTTAGCACACTGCCCGCGCGGCTGCCCAGGCCGTAGCCGAGGCTCACGATGAGCGAATTGGTTTGGGAAGTCGCGCCTAGCTTCTCTACCGCCAGGCGCGAGAGCGCCAAATCCACGCGCAGCCCGCTGAAGGCCACGCCCGCGCCCAGGCTGTACTGGCCTTTCCATTCAAGGTCATAAGCAAATGTGCTAATTCTCTGATAATTACCCGCTCCTCCACGAAGAAACACCATGTTGCGATAGCCTATTTCAACACCTACACGTGGGTCTACACTTACAGACTTTGCCGAAATGAGTGTATTGCGTTGTCCATCGGTAGTAGCCTCTGCATCTACTGCCACGAGTGCTGTGAATTGTGCTGGAAGCTTGACCTGATACCCCGCACCCAGAATGAAATGAGGTAGCGTAACCTCCGTTGTATTAGAAGGTACTCTCTCGCCGGGAAAGGTTGTATTGGCAAACTTGTCGGCCTCAATGCTCCAAGCATTGAAAGTAGTAGTTATATCGCGAGCAGATAACCCTAACCGCAGGCCACCCCGATTATATTGCACGCCTACATCGACTCCGAAGCCGTATGCATTCGCATAAGAGCCAACATTGCGATAAATTAACTTACCTGTAGCACCTACACTCAATCCTTCAGGCCCTAGCTTGCGGGCATAAGATAATAGCAAGGCGTAGTCAGCTACTGAAAAATAACTAATTTTGCCGTAGTCGATGTAGCCGTACTCATTGATGAGTGAGCGCGTGTCGGCAATATTGTCCACGCCTAGCCGCAGCACCGTCACGCCGATGGCGCTCTTGTCATCGAGCGGCATGGCAAAAGCGGCGTAGTCGTTTTTCACTACCCCCGAAAACAGCTCGGAGTGCATTAGCACACCGTCGTACTTGGCGGTGATGCTGGTAAGGGCCGCCGGGTTCCAGTAGCCGGCGGTGGCATCGTTGGCCAGGCTCACCTGGGTCTTGCCCATGCCCAGCGAGCGGGCGCCGGCGCCCAGGTTCAAAAACTCGTTGCTGTACTTAGGCGTGTAAGTTTGGGCGTGGGCGGCGGGCGTGGCTAGCCCCAGCGCGGCGCCTACGCCCAGCAGCAGCACCCAGCAACGGTAGCTAGCGGAGAGTTGTAGCATAGAGAATGGATAGCCTGAAGAATAATCGGAGCAGCAACGCAAGTTACTGCCAGATAGTGCGTACTGGCTTTCCTTACCTCAGCGCCTGTGCTGTATTTGGCTGATTATGGTGCAGTTGGCGCGATATTTTTGGATGCTGGCCGAAGTGGAATAGGAAAAAATAAATACGTGACCGCTTGAGGAGCGAAAAAAATTTGCGAAAGACAACAAAAATTTTTACACCAAGTATTATGCAATACAAAGTACCAGCTGTACATTTGTACCGTTCCTCACCTACTACTAGCCCATACCGCCCATGAAACTAGAGAACACCCAGGTGCAGATGCGCAAAGGCATCCTCGAATTCTGCATCCTGGAGATAATCGGCCGCGGGGAAGCCTACGCCAGTGACATGCTGGAGGAACTCACCGCGGCCCGCATGATAGTGGTGGAGGGCACCCTCTACCCGCTGCTCACGCGCCTCAAAAATGCCGCCCTGCTCGACTACGTCTGGAAGGAATCGACCTCCGGGCCACCCCGCAAATACTACACGCTCACCGAGGCCGGCCGCCAGTTTTTAGAGGAGCTGCGCCAGACCTGGGAAGAAATGGCCCTCTCGGTGGGCATCATTCGCCAGCCTCGCCGACCCTAGCCGGCCCTGCTTTTACCCGCTAAACCTTCTTTCTCCGACTTCAACCTGCCGCGCTTCGCGCCTGCGGCCTTTCTCATGAAAAAGAACATCAGCATCAATCTGCAGGGCATCATCTTCCACCTCGAAGATGATGGCTATGAAGTGCTTAGCCGCTACCTCCAAGAGGTGAAGGCGCACTTCGCCAGCTACCAGGGCCACGAAGAAATCGTGGCCGACATCGAGGGCCGCATCGCCGAGCTGTTTTCGGCGCGTCTTTCGCCAGTCAAGCAGGTTATCACTCTCCAAGACGTGGAGGAGATGACTGCCAAGATGGGCCGCGTGAGCGACTTCCAGACCTCGCCCGACGAGGACGAAGACACCTACGCCGAGCCGGCGGCTACGGCGGCTGGCGCCGGCCGCGCTTTCACCGGTGGCCCTACCCCGGCCGATACGGAGCCCCGCCGCCTCTACCGCGACCTGGCCCACCGCAAGATTGCGGGCGTGTGCGCCGGGCTGGCCCAGTACTTCCGGGTGAACCCGCTGCTGGTGCGCCTCATTTTTCTGGCCTTGGTGCTGCTGCCTAACGTGTTTGGGGTGTACGACCACATTCCCGGCACCGGCATGTTTCGCCACCGTTTCGACTTTGGCGGCCTGGCCCTCATCGCCTACGTGGTGCTGTGGATAGCCCTACCTAAGCGCGATGATGCCCCCGAACCTATTGATACGCTGGACTTTGGTGGTAAGCTCACCGGCCGTAAGCTCTTTCGCGACGTCGACAATGGCAAGGTCGGCGGGGTATCGGCGGGGCTAGCCGCTTATTTCCAGACCGACGTGGTGCTGGTACGGGTACTTTTCCTGATTGGCTTATTTTTGGGCGGCTCATCGTTTATTATCTACCTGATACTGTGGGCCGTAGTGCCCGAAGCCCGCACCGTATCGGAGAAAATGCAGATGCGCGGCGATGCCGTAACGCTCTCGGGCATTGATAACAACCTGCGCAGCAATGCTTTTGAGGGAGAAATACCGCCGGCCCCCAACCGCCCGCTGGGCACTTACCTCGAAACGGCGGCTAGGGGTGCCCGGCCGGCCGTAAATTTTCTGGGCACGCTCATTCGCTGGGTGGTGGGGTTACTGCTGATTTTTTGGGGTGGCAGCTGGCTATTTAGCGTGCTGACGGTGCTGGGCGCAGCCCTGAGCATTATTCCCTTCACGGCTGTGGAGCACACCAGCAACGGCTTTATGTTTGATGACAGCTTTGGGGCGCTGGTGCGCAACCTGCCGCCCTGGGGCGCGATAGCTGGGGCGCTGCTATTGGGCATTCCGGGCCTGGGCCTCCTGCTGCTGGGGCTGCGCTTACTACTGCGCCGCCCTGTGTTGGGCCGCTCGGCGAGTGGGGTACTACTGGGCCTATGGCTGCTGGGCGTGGTGGGCTCGACGGCCGCTGGCTTGCAGGTGGCCCGCGATTTTCAGGCCAAAGACACTTATACTACTACCGTGCGCCTGCAACCCATCGCGGGCCCCGGCATCGTGCTTGATTCGCGCAATGTGGAAGACCATTTTCAACGGGTGAACCTGGCCCTGGCCCCGGCCGACAGCGGCGCGGCACCCTTTGTAGAAGAAGAATTCCGGGCCCGGGGCCGCACCGAAGAGGCGGCCCGCCTCACGGCCCAGCAAACGATTAACTACAACATCGTTCAGCGCGACTCGACCATCATCTTCGACCAGGGCATTACGCTGAAAAGCAGCGCTGCCTACCGCGAGCAAAAGCTGAACCTGACCCTGCACCTGCCGCTCAATAAAATCTACCGTCTCACGCCGCTCTTTATCGAACGGCTCGATGATGAAGACTTTACCAACGGCCACCGCCCTAGCGGCGACCGCGCCTACCGCGCCCGCTTCACCCGCGAGGGCAAATTTACTTGCCTCGACTGCCCGCCTTCGGCTGATAATGATGACACTAGCGACGGCGACGCGGTGGTGAACCTGGACGTGAACGGCAATAAAACGCAGGTGCGCGTCAATACTGACGGCGACGAGCCCCGCGTGAATATCCGCTCCGAGGCCGACCGCTTTAACACGGACCCTGGCTACTACGGCACCGGCCGCAAGGCCACGAGCAGCAGCGACGAGTTTAGCGAAGTGGAGGTGCACGGCCCCTTTCGGGTAGTGCTGAGCCAGGGCGACAGCTATAAGGCCGAGGCCGCCGGCCGCCCCGCCGACCTGGCCGACGTGCGCCTCGACATTCGGGGCAACCGCCTGGTGGTGCGCAACCGCGCTGGGGGGCTGTTTTCGGGCTTCGACATGAGCCGCCACCCGATTCTGGTGCAAATCACGTTGCCCCGCCTGCGCCACCTGGAGCTGAGCGGTGCCTGCCAGGCCGAGGCCAGCGGCTTCCGCGACGAAGACCTGCGCCTCGAAGCCTCCAGCGCCTCGTCGGCCCGCCTCGACGTGCACGTGCCTAAACTGGAGTTGCAGCTCAGCAGCGCCAGCCAGGTAAACCTCACCGGCGCGGCCAACGAGCTGACCGTGGACGGCTCCAGCGCCAGCCAGCTCGAAGCGCTGAGCCTGAGCGCCACTCGCGCCAACATCGACCTCAGCAGCGGCTCGCAGGCCAAGGTGCGCGCCACCGACGAGCTGAAAGTAGACCTCAGCAGCGGCAGCGTGGTGCGCTACGCCGGCCACCCGCGCACCATCGCCAAAGACCTCAGCAGCGGCAGTTCGCTGGAAGAAGTGAGCGAGTAAAACTGGCCAATGGCCTAGCTAGCCACCAATCTGCTTGGCTTTGTAGCCTTCCTTGAGCAATACTTCGAGCACCTTGGCCCGGAAGTCTCCCTGCACCACAATTTCGCCATCCTTGGCACTGCCGCCCACGCCGCACTTGGTTTTGAGCAGCTTGCCGAGGGTTTGCAAGTCTTCCTCTTTCCCCGCGAAGCCCGTAATGAGCGTCACCTGCTTGCCGCCGCGCTGCTTTTTGTCGAGCTGCACGCGCAAGTGCTGCTGCTGAGGCGGCAGGGTCGCAGCCTCGGCTGGCTCGTCAGATTGATAAGAGAAGTCGGGATTGGTTGAGTAAATCACTCCCTGGCGGCGCGACTGGTCTTTTTTCATACCTACAAAGGTCGGGATGCTGGACTTTTCAACCACGCTCCCAACGCAAAAAGGACGCTAGCCAGTGGCTAGCGTCCTTTTTGTATCACAAACCACCCGGTGCTAAACGGCAGCTTTCTCCTGAGCCAGCGCGGCCGCAATACCGTCCCAAAGCGCCACGCGGGCGGCCATGCCCTGCTGTGCCACCTCGGTGGCTTCGCGCCAGCGGGCCGGGTCGGTGCCGCAAAGGTCGCGCACCATCTGGTGGGCTAGCGGCGCGTGGTGGTCCTCATCAAGCTCGATATGGCGGTTGAGGTAGTACGTAAACGTATCGAGCTGGCCCGGAAAGCGCTGGCCCAGGTCGGCAATCAGGCTGCGAAACATATCGGGTATCACATCCTCGCGCCCGAAGGTGAAGGCCGCCGCCACCGCGTGCGGTTGCCCGCTGGCAATGACGCTAAACGTGTGCTTCACAAACTCTTGCACGCTGGCCGGAGCCTGCGCGGCGGCGAGGGCCGCCGGCACGCTGTCGCCTTGGGCCAGGGCGGCCAGCAGGCGCTCGGCGGGCGCGGTATCGGCGCCGGCTTCGCGCATGGCGCGCAGGTACAGTTCAAAGTGGCTGGTGGGCTGGCCTTCGGGGTCGAGGTCGGTTTCTTCTTCCAGCACAATGTCGTTGATGAGGCGGCGGGTAGCGGGGCTGCCCTTTGGCACCCACGGCAACTCAACGCAGGTCAGCTCGCGCTGCAAGGCTTTGAGCAGCGACATAAAATCCCACACCGCGTACACGTGGTGCGCCATAAATACGCGCAGGTCGGCCAGCGTTTCGATACGGCGGTATACCGCGTGGTCGACCATGCGCTGGCGCGCCGGCCGGAACTGCGCCTGCAATTCCTGAACAAAATCCTGAGACATTTTCCTTGAATTATAAACGGATAAGTGGCTGTTGACTTTAACAAACCAGGGACATTTTAGCTTTTCCAGCAGCAGAAAAAAATGCCGACAGCGACTGGCCCTCCGTAATCGGGCTAGCCGCCAGATTGCCTACACGGCTACCTCCAGGGCTAGCGGCAGCACGCCCACCTCAAACTCCGTGGCGTGGCCCAGGTAGTCGCCGTCGGCGTGGTAGCCCAGGGGCGCGGCGGCCCGCACCAGAGCGTGCTGCGTGTGGCGGTAGGCGGCGCCCCCCGTGCGCGGCAGGGTGCCCAGGGCCATGCCCAGCACTACCCGCACGGCCCGCCAGGGCGGCAGCGCATCAATGAGGCACATATCAAGCAGGCCGTCCTGCAAGTTGGCTTGCGGAGCAATAAAGGCATTGTTGCCGTACTGCGAAGCATTGGCAAAGGCCAGCACGTAGCAGTCGGTGGCTAGGGTCTGGCCGTTGGTATCGACCTCCACCGGCACTGGCCGAAAGTGGCCGTACTCGCGCAGCGTCACCCGCAAATACGTGCTCACCCCGCGGGTGCCCGCCTGCGCAAAATGCTGGCTCACGTGCGCATCAAAGCCCAGCCCGGCCGTGCAGAAAAACGGCCGGCCATTAATGGTGCCCACATCCATGCGGCTGAAAGTAGGCTGGCGCAGCCGCCGCAGCGCGGCCGGCAGGCCCAGCGGCACCCGCAGGTGGCGGGCCAGCCCATTGCCCGAGCCGCGCGGCACGATACCCAGCGCCGCGCCGGGCTGGCCCAGCAGCCCCTGCCCCACCTCATTCACGGTGCCATCGCCGCCCACGGCTACTACTACCCGGCAGCCGGCCTGCGCGGCCTCGCGGGCCAGCTCGGTGGCGTGGCCGGGGCCTTCGGTGGGCCGCAGCAGGTACTCAACTCCCGCTGCGCCGCCGAAATGCCGCTGCAGCAGCGTCGGAAAATCGGCCCGGCGGCCAGTGCCCGCCATCGGATTGAAAATAAAGCAAGTACGCGGCATACAAACGCCGCCCCAACGGCGGCAACTTTCAAGAAAAACAAAAAGGCCTGCCTAGCAGGCAGGCCTTTTGTCAGTAGTTGCGCAGCAAAAAGCTACTGGCTAGCCTACCATTTTCTCACCCAGCTTCTGGATAAGGTCGGCGGTGCGGGTCGAGTAGCCGGTTTCGTTGTCGTACCAGCCCACTACCTTAGCCAGGGTGCCATTGGTCGAGGTCAGCTCCGAGTCGAAGATGCACGAGTGCTTGTTGCCCACGATGTCGATGCTCACCAGCGGGTCGGTGCTGTATTCGAGGATGCCTTTCAGCGGGCCTTCAGCCGCCGCCTTGAGGGCGTCGTTGATTTGCTGCTTGGTAGCTTCTTTTTTCAGAATCACGGTCAGGTCGGTCGTTGAGCCGTCCGGAATAGGCACGCGCATGGCGATACCATCGAGCTTGCCCTTAAGCTGGGGCAGCACCAGGCCCACGGCCTTGGCTGCGCCGGTCGAAGTCGGGATGATGCTGTAGGCCGCGGCGCGGGCGCGGCGCAGGTCCTTGTGGGGCGCATCTTGCAGGTTTTGGTCTGAGGTGTAGGCGTGCACCGTGGTGATGTAGCCTTTCTCAATACCGAAGGCATCATCCAATACCTTAGCCATCGGGGCCAGGCAGTTGGTGGTGCAGCTGGCGTTCGAGATGATGGTCTCGTCACCTTTCAGCGTGTCCTCGTTCACGCCGAGCACTACCGTGGGGATATTGCCGGTAGCCGGAGCCGAAATCACGACCTTCTTGGCACCCGCTGTAATGTGCTGGCCAGCACCGGCTTCGTCTACGAAGCGGCCCGTGCTTTCGAGCACAATATCCACGCCCATATCCTTCCAGGGCAGCAGCTTGGGGTCACGCTCGGCGAGGGCGGCGATGTGCTGGCCGTTTACGGTCAGGCTAGTATCGTCGTAGCTCACCGTGCCGTCGAAGCGGCCGTGCACCGAGTCGTACTTCAGCAAATGGGCGAGGGTTTTGTTGTCAGTCAGGTCGTTGATGGCCACAATCTCCACATTGTCGCGGCCGAGCAGCGACTTGAAGGTGAGGCGGCCAATGCGGCCAAAGCCGTTGATGGCGACTTTAATTTTTGCCATGATGTTGGAAAAAATGGAAGTAGGACGGGCCACTGCCGCGGCCCTAGTGATAACGCGCTGCGAAGGTACGGGTTGAGGCGGCATTGCCACCCTCCGCTTGGTCGTAGCACCCAGTTTCAGCTAAACCAGGCTTTTCCCGTCGCAGTTTTCAGCTAGCTGCACAAATTTTCAAAAATTTTCCACTTGAAAATCAATTCCTTTTTCTAACGGTTGGCATTTTTTACAGCCTAGCATTTGGTTCCAAAGCCAATCGCCGTACCTTTGTATCATCAAAACGAACAACGGTCCGTTCGTCTAGGGGTTAGGACAGTAGATTTTCATTCTACCAACAGGGGTTCGATTCCCCTACGGACTACAATTATCATTAAATAGTGATAAACAAAAAACACCTCTCAGATGCTCTGAGAGGTGTTTTTTGTTTTAAGAGTCCCATTTAGCACCTACTCTGTACCGTCCGAGTAGGGCAGTCTGTACTGCGTTTCTGTACCGCTAGCGGTTTCGTGACGTATCGTCATTCATTATCGGGCGGGAAGTTGATAGGGGTTAGAGCCGCCCCTACGCCTGGTCGTAGGCCCGAGCTACATCGACAGCGTCCTCAAACTGCCCTAAGCCCTTGTTTTGCCGTCAAGCCGAATCTGAGCAGCCCAGCGCCGTTCCCGCTTCTTCCAGCTTACGCCGATGTACTGGCTGCTGGTATTCCCCGCTTTGTTCTTTGCGAGGTTCTGGCAATTCTGCCTAGCGGTTACCCAGCGCAGATTGGTGTAGTGATAGGTGGCCGGGCTGGTGTCGATGTGGTCAACTTTGATTAGGGTTATCCTGCTCACACAGCCAGCGACTACCGGGCCACCCGTTGGGTTGCGCCCCTACCCTACTCTCCCCTACCCCCGCGCACTACCCGATAGAGGGCCTCGCGGTAAGTGTCACTCACCGGAATCAGCTTGTCCTGCACGTAGAGCGTGCTGCCATCGAGCAGGCGCACATGTTCTAGGTTGACGATGAACGACTTGTGCACCCGCAGAAATGGGGGCTGTGGTAGCGTTTCCACCAATTCCTTGAGGGTGTGGTAGGTGGCCACGCGCTGGGTAGGCAAGTGCAGCAGCACGTAGTTGTTGAGGCCCTCCACGTAGAGCACGTCGGCGTGGGCAATGCGTAGGTACTTGTTTTTCGTCTCACCCTTCACGAAGAAATAGTCGGGAGCCACTACGGGAGGTGGGCCGGCGGCCGGTGGAGGCGATGAGGTTTCCACGGGGGCGGCTGCGGCAGCCGGGGCTAGCAGCGCCAGCGCCTTGTGGGCGGCTTTCAGGAAACGCTCGAAGGCAATGGGCTTGAGCAGGTAGTCTACTACGTCGTTCTCGTAGCCGTCGAGCGCGTACTCGGGGTAGGCCGTGGTGAGCACTACGCGCACCTTGTGACCAGCCAGCTTGAGGAATTGCAGCCCCGTGAGGCGGGGCATCTGGATGTCGAGAAATACGAGGTCGGTCCGGCCCTGTTGCACCCAGGTCAGGCCCTCGATGGGGTCGGTAGTAGTGCCGGCCAGCGTCAGAAAGGGCGTTTGGCTGATGTAGTCGGCCAGAATAGCCAGCGCGGGCGGTTCGTCGTCAATTACCAGGCAGCGTATCATGGCTGGCAAAGCTAGGGGTAGCGGGGGCTCGCTTAGGCCGACACCACGGCCAGCGCAGGTAGCAGCGTCTCCATTGGGGCGGTAGCGGCCAGTACGGTGGCTCTGGCTGGCACGTCTAAGCGCAGGTGGGCCCGGAACTGCTGCCCCTCCGGCCCAACTTGCCAGGCATACATGTCGGGGTACAGCAGTTCCAGCCGCCGGTGCAGGTTGGCTAGCCCAATACCGCTGCCGTGGTCAGGTTGGTAGTTATGGCGCTGGTTTTCGACCGTGAACTCTATCGCCCCAGGAGTCAGCACCAGATGCAGGCGCACGGGGGTAGCAGGGTCGTCGAGCACGCCGTGCTTGAAGGCATTCTCGACGAAGGGGATGAGCAGCAGCGGGGCCACGCGGTGGCCGGCGGGGTCGCCCGTCACGGTCAGCGCGGCGTGCAGGCGGCCGGGGTAGCGCAGGCGGTAGAGGTCCAAGAAATTAGCGAGGTACTCTATTTCCTCGCGCAGGTCTACCAGGCCATCGGGCGTGTCGCGCAGCATGTAGCGCATCAGTTCCGAGAGCTTGAGCAGCCCCCCGGCCAGGGCCTTGTCTACGCCGTAGGCCAGCCCGTAGAGCATGTTCAGGGTATTGTAGAGGAAGTGCGGATTAAGCTGCGTTTTGAGGAAGGCCAGCTCGGCGGTGCGGCGGGCGGCGACCAGCTGCTGGTTTTCGCGCTCGCGGTGCAGTACTTGCTCAGCCGCCCACAGGGCAGCCGCTAACACCGAGTTGGGGATAGCGTAGTAGAAGCCGTCGAAGAGGTACATGCTGAGCGAGGTACCAGGCCAGTAGTTCTGGAAGCCCAGCAACCACGGGTATAGCCCTTCTTCGAGGGCCGCCCGCACGCCGGCGAATACGGGGCCGACGGCCCCCAGCCCGAGCACCAGCAGCGGCAGCCGCCCCACGCGCAGCAGGCGCGGAAACACCAGCAGGTAGCAGAAGTAGAACGTCGTGATACGGGCCACGAGAAACGAGGCATCGAGCCACACGTTCTGGGCCAGACTAATGCGAGGGTTGTGGCCGGCGGTTTCGGGCCTAATCAGCCCCCCCAGCACGACGTAGCCAAAGTAGGCCGTCCAGGCCAGTACGTGCCAGCGGAAAAACTTCTTCAGGTAGAGCATAGCGGCCAAGAATAAAGACGGGGCAAAGCTACCCGGCGGCCCCGCGCCCAACCCACTTTATTATGCCACCCCCCCGGCTGGGCGGGTCAGTGGGCCAGCCGCGCCGGTAACCTGGTCGGTGGCCGGGCCAACCGGCTTTTCCTCCCCGATACCCCACTCACCCGGCGTTCGGCGGCAGTGAAATAATGTTTTTCGGGCGAGCAAGACGACCGGGCACCTTTGGGCACCACTTCCCCAACGCCCCGCTGCCATGCGTGCCCATTCTTTTTTCTGCATTGCCCTGCTGCCCTCGCTGCTCGCCTTGGCCGCTACCGCCCACGCCCAAGCCCCGGTGGCTGGCACCGTGCAGGACGGGGCGGGCCACGGCCTGCCCTTCGCCACCGCCGTGCTGCTGCACCTGCCCGACTCGACCGTAGCGGCTTCGCAGACCACTACCGCGCAGGGCGCGTTTCGCTTCGAGCGGGTAGCGGCCGGCCGCTACTGCCTGCAGGCGTTGGCCCTGGGCTACGCGGCCGGCCGGGTGCCGGTGCTGGTGGGTAGCGCGCCGGTGCAGGTGCCGGCGCTCCACCTACAAGCTACTGCCACGGCCCTAAAGGAGGTGGTGGTGCAGGGCCGCCCGCCGCTGCTGGAGCAGCACGCCGACCGCACCGTGGTGAATATAGACCGCCTGAACACGGCCGGCGACAACGCCCTGGAAGCGCTCAAAAAAATACCCGGCATTACCCTCGACCAAGAGGAGCACCTGCACTACCGGGGCAGCGGCAGCGTGCTGGTGCTCCTCGATGGCAAGCCGTCGTACCTCACGGGCGAGGCCCTGAGCCAGTACCTCAAGAGTATTCCCGCCGCCCAGCTCAGCCAGGTAGAGCTGCTGCCCAACCCGCCCGCCTCGCTCGACGCGGCGGGCACGGCCGGGGTCATCAACATCCGAACCAAGCGCAGCATTTTGCCGGGCCTGACGGGCACGCTCACTGGCACGGCGGCCAAAACCCGCTACACGCGTGGCAGCACTAGCGCCAATCTAGCCTACAACGTGGGCCGGGTCCGCACGTTCGGTCGGGTTGGCATAGGCTATTCCGATTTCTATAATCAGCTTACTGTCAAACGCCTGATTCGCGACACCACGTTTACCCAGCAAAATTACTGGCGCCCGCTCACCGGCTACCTGAGCTATGCCGCCGGGGCCGACGTGGCCCTGACCAAGCACCACACCTTGGGTGGGCAGGTGCGCGGCAGCTACTCCGCGCAGGACGCCCAGGTGAGCAGCGAGTCGGTTGTCACCGCCGCCGACGGGCGCCTCGCCGGCTACCTGGCCATGCGCAACCCCCGCGCCAATACCTCGCGCGACCTGGCGCTAAACCTGAATTACCGCTGGGCCCTCGACACGCTGGGGCGCGAGCTGACGGCCGATGCCGACCTGGTGCAGGGAGCGACGGCCGGCCACCAGGACTTTTTGCCCCTCAACTCACCCCCAACCGGGGCAGTTGGGGCCCTTGTCGGCCAACAGCGCAGCCGGCAGGGCAGCGACGTGACCATTCGCGCGCTTAAAGTTGACTACGTGCATCCGCTGCCCGGCCACTGGCGGGCCGAGGCCGGGGCCAAGGCCAGCTGGGTCACCACCAATAGCCGCCTTGCCTTCGAGAAGCTAGGGGCTACTTCCAATGAGTGGCAGCTGGATTCCAACCGTACCAATACTTTTCAGTACGACGAGCGCATCGCGGCCGGCTATTTCACTCTGAGCACCACGCTGAAAAAGCTGGAATTGAAAGCCGGCTTGCGCGGCGAGCACACCCACTCGGTAGGCGAGTCGCCCACGACCGGCCAGCGCGTGGCGCGCGACTACTTCCAGCTGTTTCCGACGCTCTTTGCCAGCTACCAGTTCAGCCCGCACGACCAACTGAGTTTGTCGGCCGGGCGGCGCATCAGCCGGCCTTCCTACCAGAACCTCAACCCGTTTATTAATTATACCGATGCCTATACTGCCATGCAGGGCAATCCCTACCTGGCCCCTTCGCTAGCCCGCTCGTTCGTGCTCAACTACCTGCACCGGGGCTTTCAAGTGCTGAGCCTGAGCTACCTGCTCGAAACGAACGTAGTGAACGAAGTGGCCTACCAGAACGACCAAACCAAGGTGACTACCACCCGCCCCATGAACCTGGACCAGGCGCTCACGCTTACCCTCAGTTCGGGTGGGCACACCGACCTGACCAAGTGGTGGGGCATGGACAACCAGGTGGGTGCCACCTACGGCGAAGTGCAGACGCTGGTAGACGGCCAGGCCGTGCAACTGCGCCAGCTGGGCGCGATGGCCACTTCCAATCACACCTTCAACCTGCCCCGGCACTACCAGCTGCTGGTAGGCGGCGAGTACAATGGCCCCAGCGTCAACGGCCTGTTTGCCCTGCGGGCTAGCGGGGCGTTCAATTTGGGGCTGCGCAAGCAGCTGTGGCAGGAGAAAGCCACGCTCAGCCTGAAGCTTAGCGACCTGTTTTACACGGACGGCTGGTTTAGCTCGCTGCACTACCAGAATATTAATACGGACTGGGTAAACCGCTACGACAGTCGCCGGCTCACGGTGAGCTTCACCTACAAGCTGGGCGGTGGCAAAACGCACAGCGCCCGCACCAGCAGCAGCGCCGATGAGGAAGGCCGCGCCGGGCACTAGACTTCCAGGCTTATTGCGCGTCCTTCAGCACCGCTACGGCCTCGTTCAGGGTCAGGTCTTTCGGCAGGCCCCGGGTGAAGCGCATGGCCCGACTAACCTGGGCTGAGTCGCCTTGCAGGGCCTGCCGGTCGGCAGTCAGCGCAGCAAGGGCCAGGGGCTTAGCCGTGGCTTGCAGCGCTTCGTACTTCTCGGCCTCCGCCTGGAGCAGGTGACGCCGGGCCTGGAACTTGGCGAGTTGCAGCGGCACCACCGTTTCGGCCTGGCGCTTGCGCAGGCTTTGCACGATGGCCGTCAGTTGCCGGAAGCTGGGGTTGGCGGCCACGCGGGCCTTGCTTTTGGCTTCGAGTTTGGCGTAGTCGGGCTGCGCATCCCAGGGGTGGTAGCTAGCCGACTTAATCTCGTCCCACTTCAGGGCGTAGTCAGCCTGCTGCTCGCCCTCGTCGAGGTCCGAAGCCACATCGGGCAGCACGATGTCGGAGGCCACGCCCTTGAACTGCGTGGAGCTGCCCGTGATGCGGTAGAACTTCTGCATCGTGAACTTGAGCGAGCCCAGCGGCTTGAACGTGTTGAGCCCGGCGGGCACCATCTCGTCGAGGTCCACGATGCGTTGCACCGTGCCCTTGCCGTAGGTAGTAGGCGTGCCGATGATGAGGCCACGCTTGTAGTCCTGGATGGCAGCGGCCAGGATTTCGGAGGCCGAGGCGCTGTGCTTGTTCACCAGCACCACCAGCGGGCCGTCGTACTGCACGCGCGGGTCGCGGTCGTTGAGCACGCTCGTGGTGCCGCGACTGTCGTGCACCTGCACCACCGGGCCGCTGGAAATAAAGAGCCCGGCCATATCCACCGCGTCGCGCAGCGAGCCACCGCCGTTTTCGCGCAGGTCGAAGACGATGCCTTTCACGCCCTCGGCCGTAAGCTTGGCCAACTCCTTCTTTACGTCCTCAGCCGACGAGCGCCCCCCTCGTCCTTAAAGTCGGCATAGAAAACAGGCAGGCGTAAGTACCCGATTTTGAGGCCGCTCGGGTCGTTAATAACGGCGGACTGGGCGTAGGTGGCTTCGTTCAGCACCACGTCGCGCACGATGGGAATGACTTTGGTGGAGCCGTCGGCCCTTTTCACAGTCAGGCGTACCTCCGTGCCTTTTTTGCCCCGAATGAGGGTCACAGCCTTATTGGCATGCCAACCCTCGATGCTTACGGGCTCGGCCGCGCCCTGGGCCACGCGCAGAATGGCATCGCCTTTCTTCAACTCGCCCTGCCGGTAGGAGGCTGAGCCGGGCACAATGTCTTCGATGTAAATAAGCCCATCGCGCTCGTGCAGCTGGGCGCCGATGCCATCCATACGCCCGGTGAGCTGAAAATCAAAGTCTTCTTTGCGCTGGGGCGCCAGGTAGTCGGTGTGCGGGTCGTAGGTATTGGCAATCACGTTGGCGTAGCGAGCCAGCAGCTCGTCGGCGTCGGGCTGGTTGGCAAACTGCTCCTTGTAATAGGTGCGCACGCGCTGGCGGGCCTCCACTTCGAACTGGGCCACGGTACGCTCGGCGGGGGCGGCGGGCAGCGGCTCGTGGCGCAGGCTAGCCAGGCGCACCCGGTCCCGACGCTTGTCCTGCTCGTCGAGCAGTTCAGCCACGCGGGCCAGCGTCTCGTACTTGAGCTGCTTGCGCCACTGCTCGCGGCGGTCGGCCACCGAAGCGGGGAAGGCGGTCTTCTCGTAGTCAGTCTGGATGGTTTCGTCAGCGTCGAAGGTGAAGGGCTGGGCGAGCAGCTCGGTCACCAGGGCCTGCACCTGCTGAGTGCGCTCAGTCATGAGCGTAGTGCCCAGGTCCAGAAATTCGCGGGTACCTCGTTTAGTCTCGTCGTCGATGTCAAACTGGTATTTTGCCAGCTGCGCCACGTCGGCTTGCAGCAAAAACTTGCGGCGGTAATCCAGGCGCTTGAGAGCCAGCTCATACACGCGCCAGCTGAAGTTATCATCGAGGCGCTGGGGTTGATAGTGCGCCTGCGAAAGCCCCTGCGCAATAGAGCCTACTAGTATCTGCTCCTTACTCGGCGGGTTCTGAGGACCCTGGCGCTCGTAGAAGCGGTACGAGGCCAAGCCAAAGAGCGCCAGCGTGAGGCCAGCGTAAGAACCAAGTTTGAGCGGAGTAGCAGCCATGAAGCAAACGGGCGAAAAGTTCTTCTAAATGTAACACCCGGCACTGTTCTGGCGTGAAAAGTAGCCCAGAAGCTGGACGGCACCAGCGGGGTATCGGTGACTTACACCGTGAGCCACTGTTTGAATTACATACCTTTGTAGCATGGCATTACGTGAACCTACCATTTCTCCCCTCCCGCCTACTTCGGCCCCGGCACCTCCACAACTCACGGCGGCCACCAGCCGATTTAATGTGTTTGAGCGGGGGCAGTTTTGCCGGCAGCCGGTGAGCTACAGCCGGCGCGACTTCTATAAGATTTCGCTGGTTACAGGCACCGGGCGACTGAGCTACGCCACGCGGGCCATCCTGCTCGACCGGCCGGCCCTGATGTTTTCGAACCCACTGGTGCCGTACTCCTGGGAGCCCATTTCAGCCGAACAGGGCGGCTACTTCTGTTTGTTTACGGAGGGCTTTCTCAGCCCTGACCGCTCGGTGAGTTTACAGGAGTCGCCCTTATTCAAGGTCAACAGTGACCCCGTATACTTCGTGAACGACGAGCAGTTCGGCACCTTCAGCCACCTATTTTGCAAGATGGCGGCCGAGATGGAGTCGGGCTACGTGCACAAGCAGGATTTGCTACGCACCTACGTGCAACTCTTACTACATGAGGCGCTAAAGATGCAGCCGCATACTGCTTATCACCAGCCGCCGAATGCCACGGCCCGTCTCGTGTCCCTGTTTCTGGAACTGCTGGAGCGGCAGTTTCCCATCGACGCGCCGGCCCCCGGCTTACAATTGCGCACGCCCAGCGACTTTGCCAATCAGCTCTCGGTACACGTCAACCACCTCAACCGGGCCGTGCGCGAAACGACCGGCAAAACCACCGGCACCCACCTGGCCGAGCGCGTGGTGACCGAAGCCAAGGCACTACTGTTGCACACCAATTGGGGCACGGCCGAGATTGCCTACGGACTGGGCTTTGAGTATCCGAATTACTTCAACAACTTCTTCAAGAAGCACACTGGCCACGCGCCTACTACCTGGCGCGAGCAAACTACCCTAGCGGCCGGCGAACAGGGCAAGGTGCTGGTAGTAGCGCAATAAACGGTCTCCTGCTCTAACACAAAGCGCTTGTTTGATTTTCTTAGAGATTGGTTTGATTCCTTTAGCGCCGGCGCCTTTAGACAGCCGGACCTTTGTCGAGCCGCGTCGGCCTAAGCCGACGCGGGCACTTTGCACGCTACAAAAGGAAACCGAATCAACCCATCAAGATGCAGGCAGTCACGTTAAATAATGGGGTACAGATGCCCTTGTTGGGCTTCGGGGTATTTCAGGTGCCCGACCCGGCCGAGTGCGAGCGCAGCGTGCTGGAGGCCCTGCGCGTGGGCTACCGCTTGCTCGACACGGCGGCGGCGTACCTGAACGAGGAAGCCGTGGGCAGCGCCATCCGCCAGAGTGGGGTGCCGCGCGAGGAGTTGTTCGTAACTACCAAGCTCTGGGTGCAGGATGCGAGCTACGAGGGAGCCAAGGCGGCTTTCGAGACGTCGCGGCGCAAGCTCGGGCTCGACTACCTCGACCTCTACCTCATTCACCAGCCCTTCGGCGACGTGTACGGGGCCTGGCGGGCGATGGAAGAGTTGTACCACGCCGGTAAAATCCGGGCCATCGGGATTAGCAACTTCCAGCCCGACCGGGTGATGGACTTCCTGGTACACCAGCAGGTGAAGCCGGCTGTGAATCAGATTGAGACGCACCCCTTTCACCAGCAAGTAGATACGCAACAGTTCTTGCAGGACAACGGCGTGCAGATTGAAGCCTGGGGGCCGTTTGCGGAGGGCAAGAACGACTTGTTTCACAACGAGGTACTGGCCGGCGTGGCGGCTAAGTATCAGCGCAGCATCGCGCAGGTAGTGCTGCGCTGGCTCACGCAACGCGGGGTAGTAGCCATCCCGAAATCGGTGCGGCCCGAGCGCATGGCCGAGAACTTCCGCATTTTTGACTTCGAGCTGAACGCCGAGGACATGCAGACCATCGCCACGCTCGACAGCAAAACCAGCGCCTTTTTTGACCACCGCGACCCCAACGTGGTAAAATGGATTGGCGAGCGCAAAATTCACGACTAGCCCCCGGCTACGTAAATCAGGTGCGGCAGCAGTAACCACCTGGCGTCGCTGCTGCCGCACTTTTTACCCCCTTTTTAAAATATGGAAAAGCGTCAATTAGGCACCAGTGGCCTCGAAGTATCGGCCCTGGGTTTGGGCTGCATGGGGCTGAGCTTCGGCCTCGGCCCCGTCACTCCTCCCGCCGAAGCGGTGAAACTCATTCGGGCGGCCTTCGACCGGGGCGTTACGTTCTTCGACACGGCCGAGGCCTACGGCGAGCTCAACGAGATGCTGGTGGGCCAGGCGCTAGCCTCGGTGCGCGACCAGGTGGTGATTGCCACCAAGTTTGGCTTTAAGGAAGGCAACGCCCAGCTCGGGGTAGACAGCCGGCCCGAGCGCATCCGGCTCGTTATCGAGCAGTCGCTGCGGCGAATGAAGACCGACTACATCGACCTGTTTTACCAGCACCGCGTGGACCCCAACGTGCCAATGGAAGACGTAGCCGGCACGGTGAAGGAACTCATCGCCGAAGGCAAGGTGCGGCATTTCGGCCTTTCCGAAGCGGGCGTGCCGAGCATCCGTAAGGCGCACGCCGTGCAGCCGGTGGCGGCTTTACAGAGCGAATACTCGCTGTGGTGGCGCGAGCCGGAACAGGAAATCCTGCCCACGCTGGCGGAACTGGGCATCGGCTTCGTGCCGTTCAGCCCGCTGGGCAAAGGCTTTTTGACGGGCAAGATTGACGAGAACACCCAGTTCGACAAGTCGGATTTTCGCAATAGCGTGCCGCGCTTTTCGCCCGAGGCCCGCAAGAATAACCAGGCGCTGGTGGACCTGCTGGGTCGTATCGCGCAGCAGAAGCAGGCTACGCCCGCCCAGATTGCCCTGGCCTGGCTGCTGGCCCAAAAGCCCTGGATTGCGCCCATCCCCGGCACCTCCAAGCTGCACCGGCTGGAAGAAAACCTGGGTGGGGCCAGCCTTAAGCTGTCGGCCGATGACCTGCGCGAAATCGAGGACGCGGCGGCCCAGATTACCATTGAGGGCGCGCGCTACCCCGCCGCCCTGCAGCAGTTGGTGGGCCGCTAGGCCCTGCTTTCGCGCTGTGGCTTAATTTGTTGTTTCATCCCTTCCCGCTAACCTTTTCCCGCTGACTGCCATGCCTGACCAGCTTTCTTCTCCTGTCGGCTTGCCGCCGGGCGACGACTCGCGCCGCACCTTCATGAAGCAGGCCGGGGGTCTGCTGGGCTTCACGCTCACGGCCCCGCTGGCCGGCCGGGCCGAGCGCCTGACGGCCTACTCCACAGTGCTGGAAGGGCCTAGCCCGGTCAGCCTGCGCATCAATGGCCAGGCCCGGGCGCTGCACCTGGAGCCGCGCACCACGCTGCTCGACGCTCTGCGCGAGTACCTCGACCTGACGGGCACCAAGAAGGGCTGCGACCACGGCCAGTGCGGGGCCTGCACCGTGCACGTGGATGGCCGCCGCATCAACAGCTGCCTCACGCTGGCCGTGATGAGCCAGGGCAAGGACATCACCACCATCGAGGGGCTAGCGAAGGGCGACGCGCTGCACCCCATGCAGGAAGCGTTTTTGAAGCACGACGGCTTTCAGTGCGGCTACTGCACGCCGGGCCAGATTATGAGCGGCGTGGCCTGCGTGCGGGAAGACCACGCCACCACCGACGACCAGGCCCGCGAGTGGATGAGCGGCAACCTCTGCCGCTGCGGAGCTTACCCTAATATTCTGGCTGCCGTGCGCGAGGTGGCCGGCCGACTCACTAAAGGCTAGCCCGATGAACAATTTCAGCTACACCCAGGCGGCTACGACCAAGGAAGCCACCGGCCGGCACAAGGACACGCCACTGGCGGCTTACCTGGCGGGCGGTACTACGCTGCTGGACTTGATGAAGGCAAATTTGGATGAGCATCCGCAGCTCATTGACATCAACCCGCTGCCGCTCAGCAGTATTGAGCAGACGAAAGACGGGCTGCGCATCGGGGCGCTGGCCCGCATGAGCGACGTGGGCGAGCACCCGCTGGTGGTGCAGGGCTACCCGGCCGTGTCGCAGTCGCTGCTACTGGCCGCCTCGCCGCAGCTGCGCAACATGGCCAGCATCGGGGGCAATATGCTGCAACGCACGCGCTGCGGCTACTTCCGCGATGCGGCTTTTCCGTGCAACAAGCGCGTGCCCGGTTCGGGCTGCCCTGCCCTGGTGGGCGACAACCACAACCTGGCCATCCTGGGTGTGAGCGAAAGCTGCATTGCCACGGCCTACCCCGGCGATTTGGCGGTAGCCCTGGCTGCCTTCGATGCCGTGCTGGAGCCCGGCGAGCTCATTGTGGCCGTCACGATTCCGGCCGCCGCGCACGCCCAGCGCTCGGCCTACCTCAAGGTGCGCGAACGCAGCAGCTACGCCTACGCGCTGGCCTCGGCCGCCGTGGGGCTGGAGGTGCAGGCGAGTACCATTCGTGCGGCCCGCGTGGCGCTGGGCGGGGTGGGCGCGCAGCCCTGGCGCTCGCGCGAGGCGGAGAAAGTGCTGACCGGCCAGCCGGCCACCGAGGCTACTTTTCGGGCCGCCGCTACCGCCGCGCTCAAAGGCGCGCAGCCCCGCAAAGACAACGCCTACAAGGTGGAGCTGGCGCAGAACACGTTGGTGCGTGCGTTGCAGCAAGTGGCCGGCTAGGGTCTTCTCACTAATTCAACAAGCAGGTAGTATGGAACTGGAATCGCAATTTTCCGACACCAACCCCAACGCCGGCGTGGTGGGCCAGCCGCTAAGCCGCGTCGATGGCTTGGCCAAAGTGACCGGCCGGGCCAAGTACTCAGCCGAGTACAACCAGCTGCCGGGCCTGGTGCACGCCGTGCTCAAAACCAGCGACGTGGCTAAGGGGCGCGTGACCCGCATCGACACGAGCGCGGCCCAACGGCTGCCGGGCGTGCTGGCCATTCTCACCCACGAGAACCTGCCGAAGCTGGCCAAGACGCCCAACAAGCCTGAGGACCGGCGGTCGTTTGCCTCGTCGCCGATGAGCTTTTTTCCGATGGAGTCAAACCAGGTGTTCTACGCCGGGCAGCCAGTGGCTGTGGTAGTGGCCGACACCCTGGAGCACGCCCAGTACGCCGCCGCGCAGCTCCAGGTCACGATTGTGCCCGAGGTGCCCGTGTCGTCGTACCAGGCCCAGAACGCGGAGCTGTACGTGCCCAAGGCAATACGAGGCTACTCGCCTGGCGTTACGAAGCGAGGCGAGGCGCAGGCGGCCTTTGCCAGCGCCCCGGTGCAGCTCACGGCCACCTACACCCACGCCGCCACCCACCACAACCCGATGGAGCCGGGGGCCACCACCGCCCACTGGGATGCACCCGACCGCCTCACCGTGTACGACACCACGCAGGGTGTATCGGAAACGCAGAAGACCCTGGCCGCCATGCTAGGCCTGACCACCGAGCAGGTGCGGGTTATCACGAAGTACCTCGGCGGCGGCTTCGGCTGCAAGGCCTGGGTGTGGCCCCACGTGGTGCTGGCCCCGCTCGCGGCCAAGGCGGTGGGCCGGCCGGTGAAGCTGGTGCTCACGCGGCCCCAGCAGTTTACGGGCATGGGCTTTCGGGAAGAGCAGGAACAAACGCTGCGCCTCGGAGCCACCCGCGAAGGCAAGCTGCTGGCCCTCATTCACGAGAAAACTTCGACTACCTCACCCTGGGAAGACTGGGCCGAAACCAACGGCCGCATCATCAACATGCTCTACGACTCGCCCACCTTTGAGGGCACGTACCGCATGGCCCACGCCAACGTGATGACGCCCACCTCGACCCGCGCCCCCGGCGACATGCCCGGCTCCTTCGCCATCGAGTGCTCGATGGACGACCTGGCGGCCCACCTCAACCTCGACCCCATCCAGGTGCGTCTACTCAACTACGCCGACCGCGACCCCACCAACGGCCACCCCTGGAGCAGCAAAAGCCTAAAGGAATGCTACCAGCGCGGGGCCGAGCTGTTTGGCTGGAGCCAGCGCAACCCCAAAAACGGCCAGACCCGCGCCGGCAAGCACTTGGTGGGCTACGGCATGGCCTCAGCCAGCTACCCCGTGCACAGCAGCCAGGGCAACGCCCGCGTGCGCCTCTACGCCGACGGCCATGCCATGGTGCAGGCCGGCGCCACTGATCTGGGCACCGGTACCTACACCATCATCACCCAGGTCGCGGCCGACTCGCTGGGCCTCGACCCGCAGAACGTGCGCTGCGAGTTGGGCGACACCATCCTGCCTACCACGCAGTGGTCAGGCGGCTCCACGGCGGCAGGGCGGGTATCGTCGTCGGTGTACCTAGCCGCGCAGGAAGTCTGGCAGAAGCTCATCAAGCTGGCGGTGGCCGATAAGCAGTCGCCCCTCTACCGCGCCGCCCCCGCCGAGGTAGTGATGAAGCAAGGGCGCTTGCAGCTGAAAGCCAACCCGGCCAAGGGTGAAGCTTTTGGCGAGGTGATGAAGCGCGCCAACCTGAGCGATGTGGAAGGCAGCGCCCTGGGCCGCTACGGGGCCGGCTACGAAGCCCCGCAGGCCACGGCCAACGCCAGTATGAACAAGAAGGAAGAAGCCACCGAACACTCCATGCACGCCTTCGGGGCGCACTTCTGCGAAGTGCACGTGGACCCCGAACTAGGCACGGTGCGCGTCACACGCTGGGTCAGCGTGATGAGCGCCGGCCGCATCCTCTACCCCAAAACGGCCCGCTCGCAGGTTATTGGCGGCAGCATCTTCGGCATCGGCGCAGCCCTCATAGAGGCATCGGTGCGCGACCCGCACCTGGCCCGCTACACCAATGCCAACCTAGCCGACTACCACGTACCCGTCAACGCCGACATCCCGGCCATGACGGTAGAGTTCATCGACGAGCACGACCCCTATGTGAACGCCATGGGCGTGAAGGGCATCGGCGAGATTTCCATCGTGGGTGTGACCGCCGCGGTGGCCAACGTTGTGTTCCACGCTACTGGCAAGCGCCTACGCTCATTGCCCATGACGCCAGCTGCAGTACTGGAGGCCATACGGCAATCAGCATAAAAGTGGAAAGCCCACAATCTGACTTATAAGGTGTTAGGAATTGGTAGTAACGCAAAAGAAAACGAGCCAGTAAGCAGCGCGCGGAGTTCTTAGAAGCTGTTTAAGTTAGTAGGTTTGGGGGATGCAGCAAAAGGGGTATAGCTCAGACCTTACGGCCCGCCAATGGCAGCGGATTGCGCCGCTGTTTGTCGTGCAGCGCACCAGCAAGTGGCCCTTGCAAGCCATCGTCAACGGCATTTTCTACGTGTTAAAGAACGGGTGCGTGTGGCGGGATGTCCCCGCAGACCTGCCACCTTGGGCGACGGTGTACTACTCCTTCACCAAATGGAGCGCCGACGGCACCTGGGAACGGGTCAGTGGCTGCCTGAGCATCGCGGCACGGGAACGGGCAAAAAAAACGCCCAACCGACGGCGGCTATCCTCGCCAGTCAACGCGGGAAGAATACGGCCACCAGCACGGCGCGGGTGGGCTACGATGCGGGCAAACGCCTCAAAGGCCGCAAACGCTTTTTTCTGGTCGATACGCTGGGCAACCTGCTGGCCAGCTGCGTAGTAGCGGCGAGCTGCCCCGATGGAGCCACGGCCGCTCGGCTGTGGGAGGCGCTGACCGTGGGCAGCGAAGTGCTCGACCAGGTGCAAATCGTGTTCGTGGACGGGGGCTTCGGCAAGCGCTTTCGCCAGCACCTGGCCCGGCGTGGCGTGCAGGCGCAGGTACCAACGGGGGTGTTGGCCCAGAAAGGCCGTTTCTGCATTCAGGCCAAGCGCTGGGTGGTCGAGCGCAGCATTGCCTGGGCCGGCAACAACCGGCGGCTGGCCAAAGACTATAAACGCAAAACCCAGCACGCCAATGCCTGGCTCTACGTGGCCAATATCCGCCGACTTGCCCGGTTAACTTAAACAGCCTCTTAGGCTCCGGCCCGCCTTATGGTTGACTATCATCAACCCCTTCCTGACTCGCAGTGGTAGGGTATCGCCGCGCTGCTACCTATCCAACGCAAACGCCGCCATTATCTGCGCTTAGCCGTTGACGCACTGCGCACTATCTGTCGCACAGGCTGCCAGTGGCGTTGTCTACACGGCAATTTTCCGCCCTGGTCGGCTGTATACTACTACTTCCGCCGCTGGCAGCTTAGCGAGCGGTGGCCGTGCTTGACGGATGCCGTTAACTAAGCCGACCGGGTGGCGGCCGGCCCGCTGCTCCTTCGCTCCTCTGCCTCGACAGCCAAAGCGTGCGGCGCGCCCCGCACATCTTTGAACACCGGAGTCTGGATGGAGGCAAGCACGTCATTGGCCGTAAACACCAGATTATTAACGATGTGAAGGGTCACATCCTGGCTTGCCGGGTGCACGCGGCCAATCAAAGACGCTTCGCCCGGCACGTGGCCAAGCTCGGCTTTACGCACCCAGTGGGCAGTCGGCCACCTGGCACCTGGGGCTTTGTACCGGTGGCCAAGCGCTGGGTCGTGGAACGCGCTTTTGCTTGGCTCACCGGCTTCCGCCGCTTAGCCATCTACTACAAATTTACCCCGCCGATACGCGCCTGATTGGCCCGCTCGGCTCGGGCCGCTTAGCCATCTACTACAAATTTACCCCGCGTTCTCCTGAAACCTGGCTACTCATTGCCCACTTGACCTTGTGCCTCAACCGCTTGGATACTACCTGATTTCCTAACACCCTTTTAGCTGTCGACTAGCAGGAGGCCACAAGTAATTTAGTTTCTAATAGCCAATAAATTATTTATTGAGCGAGCGCATAAAAGGACTTCATATGGAAATAACTTCCTAATCAAAACCCCCTCCTTCGTTTTGCAGAAGCAGGGGGTTTTGAGCGTTGATACGGTGGGCTTATTTATTCTGCCTTCACGCGGCCGGGACGCTGTTTGGGGGTGCCATCCTTCTTGCGGCCGTAGGGGGCTTCTGCGTCAGTTTCAGCAGCCGCCCGCGCTTTGCGACCCTTGGAAACGTAGTTATCTTCAAGGAGTTTTTCCATTTCATCGAAAACGGCGCGAACCTTTTTGAATTGCTTTTGCAAGTCGCCTATCAGTGCTTCATTCTGTTCGGCTTTGTTCAGCAGCGTTTGAAGTTGGGTGAGGTCTAATGCCATTTTTAAAAGCGTTTGTAAGTAGAAAATAATCTTCCTGCAAAGCTACTGCAAATTATTTACTTCGAAAGCTTTTATAAAGGACCGTGGGGACCTGAACTTTTACACCTGTTTTATGTAACGACGATAATCTTGCTAATCCACGCAGTCTAATTAGGATAGCACCAAAAACAAAAGATGCAGCAGGCTTGTGATGCTCCGGGTGTACCACACCATTCGTATATCATTTTTAGGAAGCGGAGCAAATAATACGCTCTATTCTCAAGATTTATTTTTTTATATTTCAACACGGCAGCCTTTACTCAATCGCGCATTCTTTTACTTTTCACTGCTGGTCGTTAATTACGGCACCACTACACGAGCTAGCGGCCTTGCAGTGGAAGTAGTGAGCGGTAGTGGCTAGCCCGCGACATCGTTGCCTGCAGTAAATAAGGATGATGACGTACTGGCTGTTTTACGCGACCAAAGATGGTAATTTTGCTACGCATACCTTTTGCTTTACGAGGTTCCCCGATACTTTGCGTAGCGCAACTCTGGGCGACGTTAATCAGGATGGGTATCCAACTAGTTGTATCGGCGACACATAAAAAGCGATGGCGAAATTTATGGCCTGCTTACGTAACAAAACGACACGTTTACTTCGATTCTTTCTTATTGAACAGAAAAACCTCAGCACCTATTCGTATTGCACTCGGCGCAATTAAGGCAAATACCTGTTCAGAATTTAAATACGGCCTGAATAATACCGGTAGTAATGATTTCTCAGGCGTACTCTTAAGCAGTGGGGCGAGGCGCTCGGAGAAATTATTGCGCAAAACAGTAAAGAATCATCTGCCTCGGCAAAAAGTTACTTCCAGACTGCTTTCCGCTGGGTACTGGCTTGGCTTTGCTGAGCCGGCAGCTCGCACCGTACACTGCCCCCGAATTTGCTCTAATTATTGGTTTTAGTTCGATTGCCTTCGCACCAGCACCGTGTGCAGAAGTAACGGCCTTACTACTTTTGGGGATGATTCATATTGCCTATATGAGCCGCGCGGTGCGTCCGCTTTCTGACCAGGAACTCCAGGCCCTCCTCGAGCAGTGCCGCCGCGACAACGCCCGCCACCAGGTTACCGGGATTCTCTTTTACAGCCACGGCAATATTGCCCAGCTCATTGAAGGCTCTCCCGAAGTGCTGGAGCCTCTCTTTGAGCGTATTGCCCGCGATGGCCGCCACTCCAACGTTCGTAAGCTCGTGCAACGGCCCATTGCCGCCCGCAGTTTTGCGCAGTGGTCAATGGCTTTTCACCCGCTGGAACCGGCGGGCTTTGAGGCGCTGGAAGGGTTTCTACTGCCCCACCGCGTGCCCCCGCCCCCCAGCACCCTCACGATTGCCGATGCGCTGCTGGTAGACCTCGTGCGGCTAGCTGTATTCGGCAACGAACCCGCGGCTGCCCCGGTGGAGCAGCCGGTGCGCTAGCCTGCCCCCGGCTGGCGAAAGGCCAACTGCTCGCCCCCGCGATGCGTACCTTCGTTTCACGCTATGCCTGAGCAGCACTTACACTCTATTCTGCGGCGCATTCCAGCCGGGGTTGCTACTCTACATGGAGCTGAGCTACGCTTCAGTTTCGTCAATGCCGCCATGCGGGCAGTGTTGGGCCCGCAGGCGCAGGAAGGGCAGCTGCTGGCCGCGTGTGCCAGCCAGCTCCCGGCCGATTTGCACGAAGTTATCCAGCAGGTCTACCAGTCAGGGCAGCCTTTCATTACCAAGGCCTACGGCTTGCCAGCCCCGCCCAATGCGGGCCAACAGACCGTTGTGCGGTACTACGACCTAGCCCTGGAGCCGGTGCAGGAGGCCGGAAAAGCCATCAGCGGGCTGCTCTTATTTGCGGTAGATGTGACGGCGCAGGAAGAGGCGCGGCAGCAGGCACACCACCTTGCCCTGGAAACGCGGCGCCTGGATGCCCGGCTGCGGGTGCTCACCGAAACAGTGCCCCAAATCACGTTTAGCGTCGATGCCCAGGGCCACTACGAATACGTGAGCCCGCAGTGGTACTACTTCACGGGCCAGCCGCCCATTGCGGCTGTCGACGCCATCTGGCCCCTCCTTATTCATCCCGACGACCGCCTGCGCATCCTTTACCAGGCCGAGCAGGCCCGGCGCACCGGCACGGGCTGGAGCTACGAGTACCGCCTGCGGCGGCACGACGGCCAGTACCGCTGGATGCTGAGCCGCGCCTTGCCCGAATTGCACGCGCCGAACGAGCCCGTTTTCTGGCACGGCGCGCTCACCGAGGTGCACGACCAGCGGGAGCTGGCCGAGGCCCTGCGCCGCGGAGAGGCGGAACTACGCTTTCTGGCCGACAGTATTCCCGAGCTTATCTGGACTGCTACCACGGAAGGCTTTATTGACTACTATAACCGCTATACTACCGACTATTCGGGCCTGACGCTGGATGAGCTGGGGCCGACCGGCTGGGTGAGCCTGCTACACCCGGAGGAGCAGGCCGAAGCCGCCCGCTACTGGGTGCAGAGCATTGCCAGCGGGCAAACGTTTGAGGGCGAGTACCGGATGCGGCGGCACGATGGTCTTTATCGCTGGCACATCATTCGGGCGCGGCAGCTGGTCGATGAGCGGGGCCTGCGCTGGTTTGGCACCTGCACCGACGTGCAAGACCAGCACCTGCTGCACCAGGCGCTGCAAACCCAGTACGATGAACTGGCCCGCGCCCACCACGACCTGGACACTTTCGTGTATGCGGCCTCGCACGATTTGCGGCAGCCGGCGCTGAACCTGCGGGGGCTGTTTGAGGAGTTGCGCCGCACGGCTAGCTTCGCCGACCCCGACGAAGCTTACCTGCTGGCCATGGTAGACGATGCCCTGGGCCAGCTCGACACCACCTTGCAGGACCTGGCCGCTACCGTGCGCTCGCAGCGCGCCCAGCAGGAGCCGGCCGAGATACTAGACCTGGCCCTGATTCTGGAAGAGGTAGTGCTCGGCCTGCGTCCCCAGGCGCAGCTGCGCCAGGCCCAGTTTGAGGTGCTGGTAGACGAGGCACCGGGCCTGCTCTACAGCCGCGCCAATCTGCGCTCGGTGGTGCACAATCTGGTAAGCAACGCCCTCAAATTTGCGCATCCTGACCGCCAGCCCCGCATTCGCCTGCGCAGCTACCTCACGGCCGAAGGCCAGCCCGTACTGGAGGTGCAGGATAACGGCCTGGGCATGGACCTAGCCAACCCGCAAGCGCCCGTCTTTCAGCTTTTTGTGCGGCAGCACCCTACTATTGAGGGCACGGGTGTCGGCCTCTACCTCGTGCAGCGCATTGTAACCAGTCAGGGAGGCCACCTGGAAGTGAGCAGCACCGTAGGCGAAGGCACTACTTTCACTATTTACTGGACCCAGCCGGCTTAACCAGCGGCGGGAGGTCAGACTGAAGGGTATACGGCAGGCGGGCCGGGCGGCTGGTAACGTTGTCGAGAACGTTTGCGAAGATAAATACTCCCGCACCCCTCCTTCTTACGAGGCCGCCGCTACTTTACACTCGCTAGCTGCTTTTCTTCGCGGTGCCACGGGGCCGTATCTTGCTGCCAGGCTTTGGCAATAGCCTGTTTGGCGCGCCAAGCCTCATTGCCTGTCTCATCACTTTCCCATTCCCACCCATGTCCACAGAAACTACTCCCCGGCGTCTATTTCTTAAGCAAACGGCCCTGGCCGGCGCGGGCGTCATGCTCTCGCGGGTAGCCTGGTCGGCTAGCAGCTACAAACGCATACTCGGCGCCAACGACCGGGTGCGCGTGGGCGTGGTAGGCTTTTCGGACCGCCACCGGGGCTCGCACATTCCGTGTTTTATGAACCACTACAAGGAGCTGAACTTTGAAGTAGTGGGCGTGTCGGACATCTGGAAAAAGCGCCGCGACGAAGGCGCGGCTATCTGGAAAGAGAAGATGCAGCGCGACGTGGTAGCCTACCGCAACAACGAGGAGATGTACGAGAAGAAGGTGGTGGATGCCGTTTTTGTGAGCACCGCCGACTTTCAGCACGCGCTGCACGCCATCGAGGCCGTGCAGGCCGGCTGCGACGTGTACTGCGAAAAGCCCTTTGCCGAAACCATGGCCGATAACCGGGCCGCCCTCAAGGCCATCAAGGCCTCGAAGCAGATTGTGCAAATCGGCTCGCAGCGGCGCAGCGGGGCTAACTACCTGGCCGCCGAGCAGTTCATCAAATCGGGCAAGTTTGGCCCCCTCAAAATGGTGGAGCTGACCTGGAACGTGAACCAGCCCGGCCGCTGGCGCCGCCCCGACCTCGTGCCCCAGCTCAAGGAGGCCGACACCGACTGGAAGCGCTACCTGATGAACCGCCCCGCCGAAGCCTTCGACGCGCGCAAGTACCTGGAATTTCGCTTGTTCTGGCCCTACTCGTCGGGCCTGCCGGGGCAGTGGATGAGCCACCAGATTGATACCGTGCACTGGTTTACGGGCCTCCCCCACCCGCGCAGCGTGGTGGCCAACGGCGGCATTTATATGTGGAAAGACGGCCGCAAGAACTGGGATACCATGACGGCGGTCTTCGACTACGGCCCGCTGGATGACCTGGCCAATGGCTTCCAGGTCACGTTTGGCTCGCGCATGGACAATGGCGACGAGCACCCAGCCGAAATCTACTACTCCAACGGCGGCGAGCTGAACCTGAACACCAACACCGTCTCGCCGCGCGGCGGCCTGACCCAAAAATTCGCGGCCGACATGAAAATGCCGGCGTTTTTGCTGCCCGAAACCAGCCTGACCCAGTCCACCGAGGCGGTAGCCGTTTCGGCTAATACGGGTGGCGACATGCTGACTTCCAATCACATCCGCAACTGGATGGAGTGCGTGCGCAGCCGCAAGCAGCCCCACGCCCCGGTCGAGGCCGGCTACAGTCACTCCATTGCCACCATCATGACCAATGCCGCCGTGCACACGGGCATGAAGGCTACCTTCGACGAGAAAACCCAGGAGGTGATGGTGGGCGGTAAAGTGTTTAAATACTAACGGGCTAGCCACGATTTTGATGAAAATTCTCGCAGTAACCGGCGCCGCCTTGCTGGTAGGGCTAGCCAGCTTCTCGACGGCCCGCGCCCAGCAAGCCGAGGCCGTGCGCGTGGTGAAAGACGCCAGGCACAAGAAAGTCGACGTGTTTGTGGGTCAGCAGCTGTTCACTACGTTTCTTTACCCCGACTCGCTCGAAAAGCCGGTGCTCTACCCGCTGCGTGCCGCCAACGGCACCATCGTCACGCGGGGCTTTCCGCTGAACCCAAAACCCGGCGACCCTATCGACCACCCGCACCACATCGGCCTGTGGTTCAACTACGAGAACGTAAACGGCCTGGACTTTTGGAACAACTCCTACGCCATTCCGCCAGCAAAGAAAAAGGACTACGGCTGGATTAAAACCGACCGTATCGTGGCTACCAGCAGCGGGCCCACCGGCGGGCTGGCCTACCACGCCAACTGGACCAACCAGCAAAACCAGGTGCTGCTGGAAGAAACCACGCGCTTCGAGTTTAGCGGCACGGCGCGGGCCCGCACCATTGACCGCGTGACGACGCTCAAAGCCGTGCAGGCCGTCACCTTTACCGATGCCAAAGACGGCCTGCTGGGCCTGCGGCTAGCCCACGAGCTGCAAATGCCCAACGACCAGGACCAGAAGTTTACGGACAGCAAAGGCATCGTGACGGTGGTAAAAGGGGGTACCGACCGCGTGCCCACCGGCACCTACCTCACCAGCGCCGGCAAGCGCGGCAATGATGCCTGGAGCACCCGCGGCACCTGGTGCAAAGCCTACGGCAAGCTGGGCGCCGACTCGGTGAGCGTGGCCATCATCGACCACCCGCAGAACCCGAACTACCCTACTTTCTGGCACGCACGGGGCTACGGCCTGTTTGCGGCTAACCCGCTGGGCGAAAAGATTTTCACTAATGGCAAGTCGGCCAAAAACCTCCGGCTTAAGCCGGGCGAGGCCGTGACGTTTCGCTACCGCATCCTGCTCGACGAGGGGGCAAGTACCTTGTCGGCCAGGCAGCTGAATGCGGCAGCTGCCGACTTCGCGAAGAAAAGCTGGGCCGCCAGCAAGTAAGCTAGCCCGCTATGCGCTGGCGGCCGAAGCACTGATGCCGCCCTGCGCAACCTGACTTTCGAAAGTATATGGCCTCTTGTGACGCGGCCCGGCCTAAGGCTCGGCCGGGAGAGCCGGACCGGTTTTGGCCGAGCGCCACTTCATAACGTGGTACACGACGGGCGTAGCACCCACATTCTGGAGCGTATGCAACCGATTGGGGGCCTGAAAGATAACCGAGCCGGGGCCGAGCCGCTTGCGCTCACCGTTCACCAGCGCCTATACCGTGCCTTCCCGCACAATCGTTAGCTCTTCTTCCGGGTGCTGGTGCGGCGGGTGGGCAAACTCGCCCGGCTTGAGAGTGGTGACGTGCTTTTCCAGCGTCTCGGTAGGGCTATCGAATACTTGCCGCTTCTCCCCCACCCTGGTGGGCGTCGCCTTCAGCGCAGTCCACTCATACACGGAAGAGGGCAGCGTACCCAGCGGGTGAGAAGCAGTGGCTACGAGGGCTAGCGGCACGCCCATAACAAGCATCGTACTGCCCATGATACTGAAGTCTCGCTTGGTAAGGCGCATGAGGCTGATAAATAAGGAAAATACTCCGAATAATGAGGAGTTTTTAAAAAAACTATTCTCCGCAGAAGCCTGTGCCTGCAGCCGCTTTGCTGAGTTCTGTTGGCCGTAACCGGCTACCCGTTGCGGCAAAATGGCCTAGAGGGCAGGGCCAACTGAGTCGTAGATGACCACCTTCTCCCAGTAGGGTGCGTACTGCTGCCGAAACTCGTCGTGAATCGGGTGCTGCTGATAGTTGAGCTCGGCGGCGGGACTTTCAAAAAAGCACAGCCACGAGTAGGTGTAGGTGCGCTCGATAACGGCGCGGTCGGTAGCGGCCGGCGTACCGATATGCGCAAGCTGAATGGCCGGGATGGTCCGCAGTTTCTGCAGTCCTTCCAGCAGCTTGGCCCGGTCCGCATCGCTGGCGGTGGCTGGCATATAAAACAAGACGTGGTGCACGAATAGCTGGGGGGAGGCGGGAGCAAGCATGGAGAGAAATAAAAGCGGGTAAAAAAACCGGATAGTCCGAGCGACCCAGCCGCGAAAACCACCTGGCGCAGGGTGCGGCCCACACCCAAAAATTAAAGCCGTTGACGAAGGGCGACCAGCCCGACTGCTGGACGCTAGCGGGTGTGCAAGCTACTGACTGGAGGTGGGTTGGTGTTGCTGTGAGCTTCTGACTATGCCTATAAAATGCGTTACTGCACTGCCCGGTAGTCAGCGTCGCTGACCGGGTCGAGCCAGTTGGTTTCGCCCTGGCTAGCCGCCGGATTAATGGCCAGGTGGGCAAACCAGTCGGTGGCGGCGGCGCCATGCCAGTGCACCACATTGGGGGCAATCACGACGGTATCGCCGGCCGTAAGGCGCCGGGCGGGCTGGCCTTTTTCCTGGTAGTAGCCCGTGCCGGCCGTTATTACCAGCAGCTGCCCGTGCGGGTGCGCATGCCAGTTGTTGCGGCTGCCGGGCTCGAAAAGCACGTCGCCGACGGTACAATCGGTGGGGTTGGCGGCGGCGGCAAGCATTTTCACCCAGGCCGGGCCGGTAAAATACTGGGCTGGGGCCGGCTGGGCAGCTTGTTGGTCGGGGCTGTTCATAATGAATTAAGTGTATTTTCTGCTATACGTAGCGAGCGGAAAAGGAGGAGCACAGCTCTGGGGTGCTTCTTACGATGAGTCGGTAGTCGAGCGCGCACGTATTTTTTCACCGTAGTTCATGCTACGCAGGGGCTGCTGCTGAAGCCCGGCTGGGCCGGCGGCCTAGCTTTCTACAGTCTCGCCAGCGGCCCGCTTGGGCACCGAGCCATCGGGGCGGGCCCAGGGCTCGGGGGGGGCGAGCGGCAGGGCCAGCAGGCGCGCCACGGTTTGGGTGGCGGGGTCGGGGTAAGCGGGCACGCCAATGCGAATGGCCGCCTGCGGCACATTGAGCCGCAGGGTGCGGTGCAGGCGGTCCCAGAGGGTGAGCACCACCCCAAAGTTGCTCTGGGCTTCGCGGTGCACCACGGAGTGGTGAATGCCGTGGGCGCGGGGCGTAACCAGCACCTGCAGCAGCGATGACTCCAGGGCTAGCGGCAGCCGCCAGTTGCTGTGGTGAAAGGCCGTGCAGGCCTCAAATACGGCCTCGTAGGCCAGCACGGTGGCCGGCCGCACACCCAGCAGCGCCGGCAGCCCCGCCCGGTACGGAATGCTCGCCAGCATTTCGCCAAAGTGAAACCGCCAGGCGGTAGTCAGGTCCATATCGAGGTCGCAGTGGTGCACGCGGTGCAGGCGCCACAGCAGCGGCGCGTGCAGCAGCCGATGCCAGCTATACGCCAAATAATCAAGCAGCAGCACCTCAAGCGCAAGCCGCCAAGGGGCCGGCAGGCGGGCTAGCTGCCGCGCCGGATAGGCCGGCGCAGCCAGCTGCGCCAGGCCCACCATTGCGGGCAGCAGCGTGAGCCGCGCGGCGGGCAGCGCGGGCGCGGCCAGTAGCACGTTGCGCCGCCAGCGCTCGGCGCGCGGGCGGGTGCGGCGGCGCAGCGGATGGGCCGTTTCGAGCAGCAGCAGGGCTAGCCCGGCTACGGCCAGGGCCGGGGCCGCCCAACGGTCGAACCGCTTGAGTAGTGGATGGGAAACCGGGAAGAGAGGCATTGTGGTGAATAGTACGTAAGCAAGGGTACTACCGGCTCGCTACGCGGCAAGTTGCCGGGCGTTGCGGGTGCGCTACCCGCCGCGCCCGGCGCCGGCCGCCATACCCTGTGCCGGAGTTGAGGCACCTACCAGCGCTTTATTTTTGCGGCGCATGACTAATCGCGAGTTCCCGCTGGCAGAAACTTCCCTCCCGAGCGAGCTGACGGTCAGCATCATCATTCCTGCTTATAATGAGGCAGGTACCATTTCGCAGCTGCTCCGCTACCTGCACCAGCACCTGGCGGCCGAGCCCCGGCCCGAGCTAGTAGTGGTAGATGGCAGCAGCACCGACGGCACGCCGCACCTGGCCCGGCAGGCCGGGGCTACTGTGCTGGCTAGCCCGCGCAAGGGCCGCGCCGCGCAGCTCAACTACGGCGCCCGGCAGGCGAGCGGCGAGCTGCTCTATTTCCTGCACGCCGACTCTTACCCGCCCCCCGGCTTCCTGGCCGATTTGCAGCGGGCCGTGGCGCAAGGCTACCCGGCGGGCTGCTACCGGCTGGCGTTCGACCACGGGCACTGGTTTTTGCGGCTTAGCGCGTGGTGCACACGGCTGCCGTTCACGGCCGTGCGGTTCGGTGACCAAAGCTTATTTGTGCGCCGCACGCTTTTTGAGCAAATCGGCGGCTACCGCGAAGACCTGCTGCTGCTGGAAGACCAGGATATCGTGGGCCGGCTGCGGGCGCGGGCGCCGTTTCGGCTGCTGCCGGGCGTGGTTACTACCTCGGCGCGCAAGTACCTGGCCAACGGCGTATTCCGGCTGCAAGGACTATTCGCTCTGATTGCGGGGCTCTATTACCTGGGCGTGCCGCAGCCGACGCTGGTGCGCTTCTACCGGCGGCTTATCCGGCTGGGTAAGCTGTAAAGACCTGCTGCAACTGGTTTTGCAGCAGCCCGTGGCCTTCGTAGTCATCGAAGCGATAGCCTGAGCCTGAGCAACTAGCGGCACGGCCGGTGAAAGTACCCGGTTTGCCGGCCGACTGGCCCGAAAGCTCCTCCTACCACACTACGTTACTTATCAAGTAATTAACAAAAATCTGCAAGCCAATTAGTGGGCGCCGATGGGATGCATTTCAACGTAGTGCCAGGCGGCCAGCAGCAGCGCGATACTGCCCCAGACTACCAGCCCGACCACCGCCAGCAGCCCCAGCACCGCCACTGCTACCAGGCCCTTGCCGCTGCCCGGATGCCGGCCTTCGGCGTAGTGGCGGCGCAGCAGGGCCACGTTGCGCTCGTTGCTTTTATAAGCAAAATCGAAGACGTTGCCGATAATCGGAATGTCACCTAGCACGGTATCAAGCAAGATATTGAGCACCATGCGCACCACCACGGCCCCGCTAGCCCCGTGGCGTAGCATAGTCACCAGCAAAGCCACCGATACGAGGGTCGAGGACAGGTCGCCGACCACCGGAATTAGGCCCAGCAGCGGGTCGAGCCCGAAGCGGAAGCGTGTGCCAGGCAGCCGGAACTGACTATCCATGAGCCGGGCCACGTGCTCGACCCAGCGCAGGCGCGCATCGGCATCAAACGTAGCAGGGAGCGGTGGCGGCGGGGCAGTAGGCATTGGGAAAGGCGCAGGTAGTGGGTACTATACGCCGCCGCGCGCCGCAAGGACGCGCCCCCATCAAACCTACCCCACGCTGCGCTGTTAGCATGGCTTTCTCCTTGGCAAAAACAAGTGGCTGGCGTGGGCTCTTCACGGGTGCGGGAATGGCTGCGGCGCTACGGCCCAGCCGAGCTGCTATCACTGCTGGCTACGGTGGGAGCGGCGGCGGCGCAGGCTGGCGGCACGCGCGCAGCGGTGGCCCTGGCTGCCACCTGGGCCGGCAACGGGGCGTATTTTGGCCTGCTATTGCTGCAAGACATCAGCCATACGCGCGCCGCATTGCGCACGCAGGGCCGCCCCTACTTACTCGCTACTTTTGGCCGCAACGTGCGGGCGCTGGTGGTCGAGTTTGGGGTGGCCGAAGTGTTCGATAGCCTGCTCGTTCGGCCCGCGTTCCTGTACTGGCTGCCCCAGTGGCTGCACAGCGTGCCGCTAGGCGTGCTGGCCGCCAAGTTTGCGGCCGATGTCACGTTCTACGTGCCCGCCATTATCAGCTACGAACTGAGTAAGAAGAAGCTGCGCAAGTTTTGACCGGCAGCCCGTGCCCAACACTCCGCCGGAAGCGGCTGTTCAGACTGCTCGCGCGCTGCATTGCCAAGTTTACACTATTTTTTTCTCACCAACCTTTTCCAATTGCTTTTTTAATGGCCGCTAGCCCCCATTATCACACCGATGTGCTTATTATCGGCGCCGGCGCGGCGGGCCTGCTCGCCGCCCGCGAGCTAGCGGCCGCCGGGCGCCGCGTGCTGCTGGCAGAAGCCCAGAACCGCCTGGGTGGGCGCGTGCACACGTTGCAGCCCGCCGGCTTTCGCGCTCCCCTGGAGGCCGGGGCCGAGTTTATGCACGAGCCGGTGCCCCTCACCAAGGCACTGCTGGCCGCAGCCGGCATTTCGTGGCAAGGCACCGCCGGCCAGACGTACCAGGTAAAAGGCGGCCAGGTGCAGCCCGATACCAACTTTTTTGCCCAGCTGCCGACCCTGCTGGCCAGGCTCAGCACGCTGCCTCACGACCTGCCCCTGGCCGAGTTTCTGGCGCGAGAATTTAGCGGCGACGAGCACGCGTCCCTACGGGCTTTCGCTACGCAATTCGCCGAAGGCTACGACGCGGCCGATGCCCAGCGCGTGAGTGCCTGGGCCTTGCGCGACGAGTGGGCCGCCGGCGGGGCCGACGACTCGCCCCGCCCCCTGGGCGGCTACGGCCCGCTGCTGCACTGGCTGGGCGCGCAGGCCCAGGCGGCTGGGGCGGCAATACACTTGGCTACGCCCGTGCAAGAAATTCGCTGGCAGCCCGGCGCCGCCACGGCACTCGCCGAAAATGGGGCCAGCTACCACGCCCGGCAAGTGCTGTGTACGGTGCCGCTCGGGGTGTGGCAGCGCCCGGCCGGCCAGCCGGGCCACCTAGCTTTTGCGCCCGAGCTGCCCACGCACCGGGCCGCTGCCGCGCAGCTCGGCTTTGGGTCAGTTATCAAAGTGCAGCTCGAGTTTGAGGAAGTATTTTGGCACAAGCGGCTGCCCGAACTGGAGTTTTTACTGTCTGATGAGCCGGTGCCTACCTGGTGGAGCCAGCTGCCCGATGCCCGGCCCCTGCTCACGGGCTGGCTAGCCGGGCCGGCCGCCGAGCGCCTGCGCGCCGCCTCCCTCAAAGCGGTGCTGGCACTTGCCCTCTCCTCGCTGGCGCGGCTGCTGGGCACCTCCCCAGCAGCCCTACGGGCGCGGCTCCGGGCCAGCTACGTCCGCAACTGGGGCGCCGAGCCGCATACTTACGGCGCGTATTCGTACCCCACCGTGGGTGCGCCGGCGGCGCGCGCTGCCCTGGCCGCGCCCGTGGCGGGCACCCTGTTTTTTGCTGGCGAAGGCGTGCACGGCGGCATTGCCGCGGGCACGGTCGAGGCCGCGCTGGTGAGCGGGCAGGCGGCGGCGCGCGCCCTGCTAGCCTAGCGGCCTGGTTAAGCTGGTGCTGCATTACCAACAACTGGCGTCGGGTTGCCCAATAAACAAAAAAGCCTCGTTTTCAGCTTGAAAACGAGGCTTTTTGTGGGCCCACTTGGAATCGAACCAAGGACCTGCTGATTATGAGTCAGCTGCTCTAACCGATTGAGCTATAGGCCCGGTGCCCGCACCTAAAGGTTGCGGGCGCGGTAAAGTTACGCTAGTAACGCCAAACTACGTGTGGAATTGGGGCTGGCAAGGCATCTTTTGAGCCCGACCTTTGTAAGCGGCCAGTTCCTTGGCCGCTGTTTTTTCAGAAAATGCTTCCTAACCTGCTTTTTGATTTTGGTGGTGTCATCATCGACATCGATTACGCCCGCACTCCCGAGGCCTTTCGCCGCCTGAGCCGCACTGGGCAGGCCGCTGAATATAGCCAGGCCAGCCAGGCTGCCTTGTTTGACCAGCTCGAAACCGGCCGCGTGTCGGCCGCCGAGTTCAGGCAGGGGCTGCGCCAGCTCTACGACCTCGACGCCACCGACGCCCAAATCGACGATGCCTGGAATGCGCTGCTGCTCGACGTGCCCGCCGAGCGGCTAGCCCTCATTGGCGCGCTGCGCCGGCAGGGGCACCACACGGCGCTGCTCTCGAACACCAACCAGCTGCACATTGCCGAGGTGAACCGCCGGCTAGCCCTTCAATATGGCTTTAAACACGGCATTGCCGATTGCCTCGACCGCGTGTTTTACTCGCAAGAAGTGGGCCACCGCAAGCCGGGCGAGGAGATATTCCGGCACGCGCTGCGCGAAATGAACTGGCAGCCCGCCGAGACGTTATTCATTGAAGACAGCCCGCAGCACATTGCGACGGCCCGCCGCCTGGGGCTGCGGGTGCTGCACCTGGCCCCGCCCCTCACCCTCACCACCGCGCTGCCCGAGGCGCTGCGCATTTTTCCCCGCGAATACCCTGAACCCCTCGCCCCTGCCCCCACTGCCTGAGCCTGAGCAGCGCCCCGACGAGCCGCTGCTGAGCTGGCCCGCCGATGCCGTAGCCAAGCCCGCGCCCGCCCGCCGGGCCTGGGCGCAGCGCCTGTTTCGGCGCTACGAGCGGCCACCCATGCGGCCGGGCTACCGCTACGCACTGCACCTGGGGCTTTTCCTGGCTACGCTCATCACGGCCACCCTGGCGGGGGTGCAGCTGGTGCGCAGCGGGCCGGTAGACTGGCTGGCGCTCGATGTATTTCGGCTGCCGGCGGCCGCGCGTTGGGCGCAGCTGGGCTGGGGGCTGCAGTACGCGGGGCCATTTCTGGGCGTGCTGGCAGTGCACGAGTTTGGGCACTACTTCACGGCGCGCTACCACAAGGTGCGCACTTCGCTGCCGTATTTTTTGCCCATGCCGTTTGGGCTCGGCACTTTTGGAGCGGTAATTCGGATAAAGGAGCGGATATTCTCGCGGCGCGAGTTTTTTGATATCGGGCTAGCCGGGCCGCTGGCGGGGCTGCTGGTGGCGGTGCCGCTACTCATTTATGCCTTTACGCACCTGCCCGACCAGGCCGAGTACCTGCTCGTGACCACGCGCAGCCTGGCCCGCTACCCGGCGCCCGAGTTTACGCTGGCCCAGCCGCTGCTCTACCGCTGGCTCGAAGCCACCTTTGCCGACCCGCACCGCCTGCCGCCGCCCAACCTGCTGCTGCGCTATCCGCTGCTGGTGGCCGGCGAGTTTAGCTTGTTTTTCACGGCGCTTAACCTACTCCCCATTGGCCAGCTAGATGGTGGGCACATCTTGTATGGGCTGCTGGGGCCACGCCGGGCGGGGCGGCTGTCGGCGCTGCTGTTCGTGGCGTTTATTTTTTACGCGGGGCTCGGCATCTTCTCGTTGCGCAGCGGCTGGGAAACCTGGCTCTACGGCGGCGTGCCGTATGCCCTGTATCTGGGGCTGGTATTCTGGCGAATCTTACCGCGCCGCAGCTGGGGGCTGGCGGTGGGTGCCGGGGTGTGGCTAGCCCAGATAGCCGTGACCACGGCCTGGCCCGGCACGCTGGGCCAGCCGGGCTGGCTGGTATTCGGGCTGTTGCTGGGGCGCTTGTCGGGCATCTACCACCCGGTGGCGCCCGACGACACGCCCCTGAGCCCCGGCCGCCGCGTGCTGGGCTGGGTGATGGTGGTGGTGTTTGTGCTGTGCTTCTCATCGTCGCCGCTGGCGATGCTGCGGTAGGGCGTATTTTTGGGGAGGATAAGTAGTTTATGCAGTTTCAACAAAGTCAGCTGACGCGCGCCACGCAGTTCGCCCTGCGCCAGGATGGGCTGTTTGTAAGCCAGCGCGACGCCCGCGGGGCAGTCGATATCGCCGTCGAGATTCCCTATGAAGAGGTATTGCCACTTCAGGTCGAATACCGCAATGCTCTGCCCACGCAGCGGCTGCGGCTGCTCATTGCGTTGGGCGGCTGGCTGATAATTCAGGCCCTGAACCACTACAGACCCGGCCATACAGTGCTGCCCGAAAACTTTTGGGTGTATGTAATTAGCGCGTTGGCCGGGCTGGGCCTAGTGGTGCTCTACGCCTGGCAAAACTGGTGGCACCAGGCAATCGTGCATACCGCCCACCTGCGCGTGGCGCTAGCCGACCATCCGCGCGACCGTCACCAACTGCGTGCCTTTATCAAAAATACCGAAGACCATACCAAGGCTTATCTGCGCCGCGAATACGCGCCTATTAATCCGCTAGGCCTCATCGAGCCCCAGCTGCGCCGCCTGGCCTGGCTGCACGAGCTCGATGTGCTGCCCACGCCCGAGGCGCAGGCGCTGGCCACCCGCCTTACCGGCCGCCTGCCCGGCCGGGGCTTCAAGAGCATGGGCCAGAAGCTGGAGGCGCCGTATGTGAATTGAATTGGTAATTTGGAATGAAGAATTACACTGACGGCAATTCTTCGTTATCTCAGCCAAGCCCGGCCATAACCTGGCGGGCTAACGCGCTCGTACTATGCGGGTACTTTTCCGCCCCCGCCATGAGCATTACGCTAAATCACGCCGCCGTCACCTTTGCAAAAGGGTTGATTAAGGCCGGTAAAATCAAGAACGACCAAAGGCATTGGAACCAGCATAATCCTGGCGCCAAAGAAGAAAATTCCTTCCTGCAAAAGCACGAAATCGACGAGTACGCCCAGTGGCACCTCGGCGAGGATAAAAGCCAAAACGAGGATAATAAGGGCCGCTACAAATTTCCCTACGGCGACTTCAAAACGGTGCACCGTGATGGCCTCATTGCCGCCAAAGAGCGCGCCGCCCAACAAGGCTACCACGACATCGAAAAGGCCGCCGACGAGCTGCTAGGGGCTTTAGAAAAGAAGGCTGCTTAACAACTTGTGGGAGAAGGACCAGGCATGGTTGGCGGCTAGCTTCACGGCTATTAGTTTAGCCCAACCACTTTACCCCTAGCCGCCTATGCAGGCTATTTTCCTCCCCTACCCTCGGGTGTTACGCTAGCTACCTATGAGGCCGGCGACCCGGCCGGTACGCCAGTCATTTTCGTGCATGGCAACTCACTAGCGGCCAGCATATTCATTCGTCAATTTGAGGCTCCTGAGCTACAGCACTTACGGCTGCTGGCCTTGGACCTACCGGGCTGCGGCGCCTCGCCGTGGGTACCAGCCCACTACTACCCACGGCAGTTGCAAGCGGTACTATGCGAGGCCACACGAGCCCTGAGTTCGGTAGCACCCGTGCTGGTGGGCCATTCCTACGGCGGCCACCTGGCTCTTGATGCCATACCCCAATTGCCGGGGCTGCGCGGAGTGCTGGCCGTGGGTACGCCACCAGTAAAGGCACCCGACAGCCTGAGCGCCGCCTTTACTTTTGACGAGCGCGGGCTATTATTTTACCAACAGGAAGTGAGTGAAACCGACTTAACTATTATGTGTACCCACTGCCTGGGGCCACAGGCCACGGCTGGGGCACGGGCGGTAGTATCCGCAGCCCTGCATCAAGCAGATGGCCGGTTTCGCGCCGCAATAAGGGCGGCGCTGGCCGCCGGCGGCGAGATTCCAGACGAGTTGGCTATTATTCGGGATACGCCAGTGCCGCTAGCTTTTGCGGCGGGAGAGGCCGACCACCTACTGCACTTCAATTATTTTGATACCCTAGTCGCTCCCAGCCGCTGGGGGGTGCCCTTGCACCTGGTGCCAGCTGCGGGTCACACGCCGTTTTTGGAAAATCCGGCCGCGTTCAACGACCTGCTGCTGCGCTTTGTGGCAGCTACGCCGCCGCGCTCTGCCCTATAGCAGCCGCAATAGCTCGGGTAAGTCGCGGCGGTTAGCTTTGCGTTTTATATTGCGGCGGTGCGTATTCACGGTATGCACGCTCACAAAGAGCTCATCGGCAATCTGCTGGCTGCTGCGGCCGGCTAGCACGCGCTTCAGCACGGCCTGCTCGCGGCGGCTCAGGGTTTCGCCGGGCGGGCACAGTTCCTGCTCCAGGCGGCGCTGCAGGCGCTCGTCGGTACAGTGAAAAGTTACTTCGTCGGTGTGCTTATGGGCCGTGATGTCGGTATAGATACTGGCAATCACCAGCACGTTGCCCTTTTCATCGGCGTAAAGACCGTAATTCTGGCGCAGGATGCGTATGTAGTGCCCGCGCTGGTGGCGCAGGCGGTAGGCTGTGCTGAATACCTGCCCCAGCGTTTCGGCCCTATAACGCCCCGCGTACTCGGCCGAAAGCATAGTAGCCCGGCCTACCAGCGCGGCGTCGGCGGGGTGAATCTGGTTGTAAAAGTGCTCCAGGTTGAACTCATCAGCGGGGTAGCCAAGTACCCGCTCGATGCCCGCACTCACGAACACGGGCTGCTGAGCACGCACGTCATAGATGAATACGAACTGATTGAGCAGCATCTGGCGCGCTAAATCGCGCACGGCCTCGGCGGTCACCTGCACCGGCGCCGCGGCGTCGCCGTCAGGATAAATAGTGCGCCACACACGGCGTACGCCAGTAAACTCGGGGGTAAGGGGAGGGTTTTGTGGCATGAGCATTATCTGTGAATCGTCAAATCCGGCAAATCTTAACCGCTCTTCGCTCCCCCACCTATAGTCCTGCTATTGTCACAATTTTGCTAACTGATGAATTCGTACTATCTGGTTAGCTCAGCGCCGTTCCAGCATCCGATATTAAACTACTTAACGCTGCCAGAATTTCAAGCAGCGCTTCGTAAAATACGTGTTAGCGCAGTTTCAATCAAACAAGCCGCTTGATAGGTATTTTAATCCTGAGTCACAGGCCACGGTGACTACTGCATGGCCGGGACCTAGTTCTTTGCCAAGCGCGATGGCCGCTGACACATTCAGTCCGCTTGACGTTCCGGCCAGTATTCCTTCTTCTGAGGCTAATAATTTAGCTATCCGGCGTGCCTCCGGCTCCTCTATCATCCGCACGGCATCGTAGGCTGCCTGCTTTAACAGAGGCGGCACAAACCCTACCCCAATGCCGTCCACTTTATGGCTTCCCGGTATTCCTTGGGCTAGCAACGCTGCCGAAGCCGGTTCCAGCACAACTACTTGCGTGGCAGGATTAGCTTGCTTCAATTCCTGGGATACGCCCGTCAGCATACCCGCCGTGCCTACGCCCGCGCAAAACACATTTATAGGCTGGGTAATTTGAGTAAGAATTTCCTTCCCCATTTCCCTAAAACCTGCTAAGGCATCCGTATTTTCAAATTGCTTTGTCCAATAGAAGCCTTCCTGCGTACTTAATTTTTGCACATGCTTAATCATTCTAGGAATTAAATCGGGCGTAATTCCTCTTCCTTCGTTGGATAACAATTCTACTTCCGCACCAAACAAGCGCATGGCTTGCAGTTTCTCTTTCGCAAAGGCATCCGACGAAATGGCCTTGAAACGGTATCCTTTCGCACTACATACAAATGCCAGAGAAGTACCGGTATTGCCCGCCGTGCATTCCACAACGGTCATTCCCGGTTTTAGGACTCCTCTTTTTTCTGCCTCCTGAATAATTGCCAACACCATGCGGTCTTTATAGGAACCGGTAGGATTCAGGTATTCCAATTTTACGTAAATATCTGCACAATCATCGGGCACTATTTTTTCTAATTTTACCATCGGCGTATTCCCAATGGCACTGATAATATCGTTTTTCGCAGTGACGGCGGTGCGCATGGTTTCGTACTAGCTGGTGGGTGGGTGGCTGAATTTATCAGAATGGTCAGGCTAAGCTTATCGAAGCGTCTTTACCGCTTCGTTTGAGCTGATACTCGGCTAGCTCAAACAGCTTACGAGGCTTCCTAAAAAGCGCGGACAACTGCTCGGCAAAAGAACTTGCAGCGAATCAAATTACAGGTTGGTTAACACCATGCGCGGACGGAGCGCCTCCCCCCCGGCCCCTTCTCCGAAAGGAGCGGGGAAGCCAGCCGCTAGCTTCGTGAGTTGATTTGCTTGACTAAACACTCGAAGCCGTGGCTTCTCATCGCCTGCTTATTCTCCGATTAAGGGCAAATGGCCTGCCGTTGGCAGTGGCTTTAAGGGTAGCGCGCGGCCTCGGCCACGGCGCTACCGGAAAGCGCCACGACTGAAATAAAGTGGTCAGTGAAAAGCCACTGTAGCCGGCAGCACCCCCGGGTTGCGGATGGCAAACGAGAAATCGGCGCTGGGCTTGCGTCCAGCCGGAGGGGATGATGGCGTTTCGGTGTCTTTTTTACAGGCCGCTAGCCCCATCAGCAGCCCAAGCACCGCCAGGCATCCGGGCCCCAGTTGTAGTATGAAACGCTGGCTCATATCCTAAACAGCTAAGACAATGACCTAAATGCATCTGCACAGTAGGGTAAACTTAGTTGCCTCACAAGGAGGGCCTAGCCTAGCGAAGCGGCTGGCTGGGCCGTTCAGAAGCCGCCGCGCGGCGGCGCAGGCGGCGTAGGCCATATGCCAAGCCGCCGGCCAGCAGCAGGCTGGTGCCGCCATCGAGGGGCACCGCGGTAGGAGCGTCGGGAGCTTGTGGGGTGGGGCCACCCGTGCCGGGGGCCTGGGCGACCGCCCGGCCCGCGCCAGCCAGGGCCAGCGTAGCCAGCAGCACCCAGCGGCTAGCCATCGCAACACTTATCGTGTTCATAAACAGTTTTTTGAATGAGAATAATGTTCACTAGCGTATGTTCAGACGCTGGGTAGGCAGCTGGGCCAGGGGCTGGGCACGCGCATCGCGCACACTCACACGCAGCAGGTAGAGCCCACTCGTCAGGCCGGCCGTGGGCAGTGGCTGGCTGGCGGCCCCCTGGCGCACGGGCAGCGTATAGTGCCCCACCTGCCGCCCCACCGCATCGAGCAGCACCGCGTCGAGCGTAGTGGCTAGACCAGGCAGACCCGTGGCGCTGAGCGTGGTTTCGGCAGCGGCCGGATTGGGATAGAGGCTAACCAGCGCGCCGGCCAGCGCCGGGGCCGTGGCCAGGGGCCCGGCCGGCCGCAGCAGCAGCGCGAAGCGCCCAGCAGCAGGTGCGCCCGCCGCCACCGCAAACGAGTAGCTGGCCTGCTGGCTGAGATTAGTGAGCGTGCCGGTAAGGGCATCGCGCAGGTAGAGCGTAGCGGCGCCGGCCGAAGTCGTGAAGTTGGCCAGCTCGGTAGCGGTGAGCGTGTAGGTGCCACCGGTCGGCACACTCAGCCACAGCGGCACTACCTCCTCGGCCGGGCCTAGCGGGGCGCGGCCATTGATGCTCAGGGGCTGGGCCGGGGCGTCGGTGCTGGCGCTGGCCAGGTAGTAGCCGCTGGGGTTAGCCAGCTTGCAGGCATCGAAGGCTCCGTCGAAGGCGGCCGTGGCCCCGGCTTCGAGGTACACGAAGGTTTCGTCGAGGGCAGTGGCCGGGCTAGCGGGCAGGCTGCCGGCCCCCAGGCTCAGGCGCAGGCGGGGGCGCAGGTCGGCAGCGGTGCGCTGCAGGGCCGGCTGGCCGGCAAAGGTGGTGGCGCGGTTGGCGTTGGTGAGCGCGATGCTACCCGTAGCGCCCGCCGTGCTGGCCCGCACAAAGAAGCCCTGCCCGGCCGGAATCAGCCCCGTGCCCGCCCCGATGCCGTTGACCAGCGAGCGGTACCGCCCCACGTAGGGCCCGGTGCTTTGGTAGATGTAGATGGCGGGCAGCACCCCCGTGAACTGGCTCCCCGCCACCGTACCCCAGTCGAGCGGCGCCGGGTACGGGTTGCCCACCAGGTGCCAGCCCGCGTCGGCATCCGTGCCCCGCGTGAGGCCGCCGAGCGTTTGCGGGCCGGTGGTGAAAGTGCCCGTAAAATCGACTAGCTCGTTGTTGCCCAGCTCCACGGTGTAGCCCCGGCCCACGGCCAGCGCATCGCTCAGGCTAGCCGGCGAATACCAGCCCCGGTCGAAGGCGCTCAGGGTGGTAGCCGGCGAACTAGCCAGCCGGGTTTCATCGTAGCCAAACATCGTGGGGAAGGGCGTCACGGCCGTGGGCGTTGTGCTACTATTGTACTGCGTGTTGAGCGTGGGCGTGAATGTGCCGGTGGCGAGGTCGCCCACCGTGCTGCCCGTTACCGGGGCGCTGTAGTGGCGGTAACCGCTACTGCCGAGATTGCCGCTGGCGTCGAGGTAGCGCTGCATGGTGCCGGTGCGGCCCTGCACTACGCCGCTGCCGCTGTTCACCACCAGGGCCGTGCCGCTGGCATCGGAAAGCAGCGTGAGGGCCTGGCCGTTGAGGTCAAGGTTGCCTGCACTGGCTAGGGTCAATACCTGCTTCACCTGCACGGGCTGAGTCAGCGTTACGGTCTGGGGGTTACTGATAGTCAGGTTCATCACCTGGCTAGGCAAGGCGTTGCCGGTTGCCTGCGCAGCCGTGCCATTGTAGAGGTAGCTGGCCGCCGCCGAGAAACTGCGGGGGCCGGTGGTTTGCACCGCCCCGGTACCGGCCGCGCTGCTGAGCCCGGCCGGGTCGCAAATACCCAGCGTGGCCCCGGCCGCTACCGTAAAGCTGGCTGCGCCCGTCAGCGGCTGGCAGTTGGTGAGCAGCGTGCCGCTCACCGTCACGGCGCTGTTCACCGTGGTGCTGCCCGTGAGCTGGGCCACGCCGTTGCCCGTCACGGTTATGGAATTGTAGGTGCCGCCGGCTACGGTCGTGGGGCTGGCGTTGGTGCCGGTGCTGACGGTGAGGTCAGGATAAGTAATAGTAAATGCCAGCCCGTTGCTGATGGCGCTGGGTGTAGTCACGGTCACGTTGCCGGTAGTAGCTCCGCTGGGCACCACCACGCCGGTAATCTGTGTGCCGGCCGCGTTCACCGCGAAGCCCGTGGTTACGGTGTTGCCGCTGCTGCCGGCGAAGGTGATGGTGGTCGTGCTCGTCAGGTTGCTGCCGTTGATAGCAATCGTACTGCCTACCTGGCCGCTGGCCGGGCTCAGGCTAGCCAGGCTGGGCACGGCCAATACCGTGAACGCCGCGCTGGCCGTGTTGCAGCCAGCCGCCACCGTCACGGTGCCCAGGCCCGGCGTAGCCCCGGCCGGTACCACGAAGCTGAAGCCGCCGTTTGTGTTGTTCGTCACGCTGGCCAGGGCGCTGGCACCATTCACGGTCAGGGCCGTGATGCCGGCCAGGTTGGTGCCCGTTACCGCCACAGTAGTGCCCGCGGCGGCGCTGCTGGGCGTGAGGCTACTAAGCTGGCTGACGGGGTTATACACCTGCACCGGGCTGTTGCGCTGGGTAGTGGTGCCGTCGCCCACCTCGCCGTAGGTATTATCGCCCCAGGCCCAGAGAGAGTGGCAGCTTTGCTCGGCCAGGCTGTGATTGCCGTGCCCAAGCGCAGCACTAACCCAGTTGGTGGCCGAGCCCACCTGCACGGGGCTGGTGCGCTGGGTGGTAGTGCCATCACCTACCTGTCCACTGCCATTATTGCCCCAGGCCCAGAGTGTCCCGCCAGCCTGCACCGCCAGGGTACGGTAGGCGCCCGCCACCGCGCTCATCCAGGCAGTGCCGGTTCCAATCCGCACCGGGCTTAACCGTTGGTTTGCGAAGGTGCCGTCGCCCACCTGTCCACTGTTGTTGTTGCCCCACACCCAAAGGGTTCCATCGGCCTGCACGGCCGCTGTATAGTCGTTGCCCGCCGTTGCGCTTACCCAGTTGGTAGCGGTGCCTACCTGCGTCGGCACCTGAGCGTTATTTTGAGTGCCGTTGCCCAGCGCACCGGCGCCGTTATACCCCCAGGTCCAGAGCGTCCCATCGGCTTGCACGGCTGCCATGTGCGATGTGCCGCATGTTACGGTTACCCAATTTGTAGCGGTACCTACTTGCGTCGGGTTCGGCGTAATTATTTGTGTTATGTTATTCGTCTGGCCGGCACCCGGAATCGTGATTAATCCCCAGTTCCACATAGTGCCATCGGCCCGGATGGCCGCCGAGTAATTATAAGCGGCCGCCACGCTCACCCAGTTGGTGCCGGTGCCTACCTGTGTCGGGTTGGGTTGCGCCACGTATACGCCGGAGTTTCCGTTGCCCAACTGCCCGCCGTTATTCAGGCCCCATGCCCAAATGGTGCCATCGGCCCGCAAAGCCAAATTATGATAGGCACCGGCCGCCACGCTCACCCAGTTGGTGCCAGTGCCTAGCTGGGTTGGCACCAGCACGTTGGCACTACCATTCGCGCCTGCCTGGCCATAGTTGTTCCAGCCCCAGGCCCAAAGGGTGCCATCGGCTCGCACTGCCACCGAATGGTTGTTTTCCACCGCTACTACCGAGGCCCGCCAAAACACGCCCCCCATGCTCCCGGCGCTGCTGCCGCTGCCAGTCGTTACGGTTACGGGGCCGCTTTGGGCGCCGGGCGGCACCACCACGCCGGTAATCTGGGTACCGGCCGCGTTCACCGTGAAACCGCTGGTCACTACTTTCTGGCCGGCCGCGCCGGTGAAAGTGACGGCGGTGGTACCCATCAGGTTGGTGCCGGTCAGCGTAAGGGCGGTGCCGGGCGTGGCCAGGCGGGGGCTGAGGGCGGTGAGCGTGGGCGGCCCGGCCTGGCCCAGCAGCACCGAGGCGGTGCTGGCCGCATTGTTAGCCGTTGCTATATCGAGGCGGCCGTCGTTATTAAGGTCGCCCAGCGCCAGGCCGTAGGGGTTGGCGCCGGTGGCAAAGCTGGCGATGGTCCCGAAGGAGCCATTGCCCGCCCCCAGCCGGACCGAAGCCCGGTTGAGGCCAATCGAAACGCTGACGGCATCCAGGTTGCCATCACCGTTTACGTCGCCTAGCCGGACATAGCTTCCGTCGCCGGTATAGCTGGTCAGCAAAGTAAAGCTGCCCGTACTAGAGCCCCGGAGCACCGACAGCCCGGTATTGCTGCCAGCAACTACTATATCCAAATTGCCATCGCCGGTCACGTCGCCCAGGGCAACGCTGTTGGCGCTGGAGCCGGTGCTGTAATCGGCTTTGGGGCTGAATTGCAGGTTAGGGCCGTTGAGCAGCACCGAAACCGCGTTGCCCCCGCCAAAGGTGTTGTTGGCCGTCACGATGTCGAGGCGCCCGTCGTTGTTGAGGTCGCCCAGCGCCACGTCGTAGGGCGACCCGCCGGTAGTCAGGTAATTACGTTGGGTGTTTAAGTTGCCGGTGCCATCGCCCAGCAGGTATAGTACCTGGTTACCATTCGGCATGCCGGTTACCACATCTAGGTTGCCGTCGCCATTCAAGTCGCCGAGGGCTACCCCGAAAGGGGCGCTGCTAACGAAGATGTCGCTCCTGGCACCAAAGCTACCCGTGCCCGTACCCAGCAGCACCGACAGGGAGGAGCCGCTAGCATTGGCTGTGACAATGTCCAGTTGCCCATCGTTGTTTACGTCGCCCAGCGCCACCGCAATGGGGCTGTTGCCCACCGCAAAGTCCGTTTTGGCACCAAAACTACCGGCCCCGGCACCTAGCAGCACACTCACCGTGTTGCCAATAATGGAGCCTACCCCGTAATTGGCCACCACCATATCCAGTTGCCCATCGTTGTTTACATCGCCCAGCGCCACGCCGTAAGCCCCGGCCCCAGTCATGTAATCCGTCTTAGCCCCGAAGCTTCCCGTGCCCGGCGCCGTGAGCGTAGTGAACTGCCATACCCGCGGCGTGGCCAGGGGTGTCCCGCTGCTGCTCTGGGCGGCCGTGGTCAGCACCGCCGTAATGGTTTCGCCATACCGATAATTTCGGCCACTAGCTGAGTAGGTGAGCGAGTTGCTGACGACCGTAGCGGGTCTGCTGGCCGTCAGCAGGCCCCCGCGCTGGCTGCTGAATACTTTTAAAGCGGAAGCAGAACCCGCATTCAGCGCCCGGTCGAAGATGACGACAGCGCTACCCCCAGTGTCGTTGCCGAGACTGTTTGCTGCGGGAAACACCGCAGTGACGACGGGCGCCTGGGCCATTGCCACCGGCCCAGTGCTTAGCAGCGCTAAAGCAAGCAGCGTAGAAAGTTTGCTCATAAGTAGGCAGGGTTTGGTAGTGAAAAAATCAACGAGTGAATCGTAGTGGTCATCAGCAAGTCTCTTAGCCTTCGGCCGCCACTAGCGGGCAGCCTAGCAATGTGGCCGGAGTGAGCAGGCCGGTATTCCGGATTGGGGTTAGTGCCAGCGCTGGCAAGGCTAGCGGGCCGGCAATCAATGGCTTGTAGTCGCCCGAAGTAGGCTTTGCCAGTAAGGCACGGCACGCCGACCGGCACTACTAGATGCTGCGGGCAAAGCCACCCTGGCATAGCGCAGGCAGCAATGCTCGCGCTATGCCAGGGTTGTAGGTAAGTTTGTGCATAGCAGGCGCGGATAGAGAAGAGAATCGACTACGCAGCTGTTTTCTCAAGCAGCGATGCCTCGCTAGCCCGCCCCACCCTCCTGGTGAATTGCCAGAGTAAGGCGGCCTAGCGACTGCGTAAAATTCAGCAGCTGCTCTACCAGGACGCAATACTTAAAAATCAGTAATTTACACTCCCGCTACCCGCCGCCGGGCGGGGTCACCATTCCAAACGCAGAGGTGATTATCAACAAAAAAAAGACTGCCCGTTAGGGCAGTCTTTTTTCGATATCTTACTGACTATTAATGATTAATCAGTCTTCGGCAATTGCATAGAGCCTACGCTATGACCTCCTATCGAGCTACCGGCAAGCTCACTGTCTTACTGGAAAGGCTGCGCTTCGGGGCCGAAGGCATTGCCGGCCGCTACGCGGCCGATACCGCCCTCTGAGCCGTCGCCACCTTCGAGCGGGCCGGGGCCGCTGCTCTGGGCTACGTAGGTGCTATCGCTGCGGCGGGCATCGTCATAGCGCTGGGCTAGGCCCGGTATTTCATCACGCAGGTTGTCGATGCGGGCGTCGAGGCGGTGCAACACGGCACGCAGGCCTTTTACTACTTGGCGAACGGTGTCGCCCATGGCCGCGCCTTGCTTTACGTTGCTATTATTGAGTGTGGCTAGGGGGGTGTAGCGCGCAATGGCATCGTCGAGAGCTTGCAGGTGGTCAGCGCTCACACCTTCGGTGGCGAGCAGCGGAGCCACGCCCGCCGCCGCGCCCGCGATAGTATTAAGCGCGTTCAGCAGCTCCTCGCCGTGCAGCGGGTTGAGGCTGCTAGGGGTGTAGCCAGCGGCCGTAGCAATGGCCGGGTTGGGCACACTGAGCTGCAGCACGCGCAGGCCCCGCACAATGCGGCCGGCGGCTACTTCGGCGGCGTGTTCAGCTTCGTCGCGGGCATTGGGCTCGCCCTGGCCGGCGTGGCCGCCGGTGCGGCTGGCTACCTCATCGAAGGCTTGCAGGAAATTATTAAGCTGTTCAAAATCAGCCACCATGGCGGGGCTATGCCTCTCCCACTGCGGGCGCTGGTCGGTGAGCTCGCGGTAGGCTAGGCGCGCCATTTTGGCGTATTCTTCTTCGTGGTTAGTCATGGGAAAAGGGATGGAATGAGGGTATAGGCTATACTGCCTGCACGGTGGCCGAGTTGCTGAAAGCACCCTAGCGCACAAGCAAAACCGTCTGTCATTGCGAGCCTGCGAAGCAATGACAGACGGTTATTTTTCTATTAAAGGAGCGGGCTAGACCCTAGCCCAGGGCAGCTACGCCGGGCAGCTCCTTGCCTTCCATAAACTCGAGTAGGGCGCCGCCGCCGGTCGAGATGTAGCTCACGCGGTCGCCGTAGCCGAGCTGCTGCACGGCCGCGGCGGAATCGCCGCCGCCGATGAGCGAGTAGGCACCCTCGGCCGTGGCCTCGGCAATGGCGCGGGCCACGTACTCGGTGCCGAGCGAGAAATTGCTCATCTCAAACACGCCCATCGGGCCGTTCCAGAGGATGGTTTTCGAGTCGCGGATGATGTCGGCAAACTGCTCGCGGGCGTCGGGGCCGAGGTCGAGGCCCATCCAGCCGGTCGGTATATCGAGGTTAGCGGCTACGTCCACGTTGGCATCGTTGGCAAACTTGTCGGCGATGAGGCTATCACCGGGCAGCACCAAGTTCACGCCCTTGGCTTTAGCCTTCTCAATGAGGCTCTTGGCTAGCTCCACCTTGTCGGCTTCGAGCAGCGAGCTGCCCACGTGCCCACCCTCGGCCACGGCAAACGTGTAGGCCATCCCCCCGCCGATGAGCAGGTTGTCTACCTTATCCAGCATCCGCTCGATAATCAGGATTTTATCGGAAATCTTGGCCCCGCCCATAATGGCCGTGAAGGGGCGCACCGGGTTGTCGAGCACCTTCTTAGCGTTGTCCAATTCGCCTTGCAGCAGCAGGCCGCCCACCCGGTTTTCGGGCGCAAAGTAGTGGGCCATCACGGTTGTGGAGGCATGGCGGCGGTGCGCAGCGCCAAAAGCGTCGTTCACGTACACGTCGCCAAGGCTAGCCAGGCGCTTGGCAAACGCCTCGTCACCAGCTTCTTCCTCGGGGTGAAAGCGCACGTTGTCGAGCAGCAGCACCTGGCCGGGCTGGAGCGCCTGCGCGGCGGCCAGCGCCTCATCGCTCAGCACGTCGCCCCCCACTGCACGTCGCGGCCATATTCCTGCTGGAGGCGCTGGCGCAGGCTTTCGAGCGAGTATTTTTTCTCGTAGCCGCCCTTAGGCCGGCCCAGGTGCGAGAGCAAGACCACCGAGCCGCCGTCGTTGAGGATTTTCTGAATCGTGGGCGTTGCCGCCCGGATGCGGGTGTCGTCGGTGATGCGCAGGTCTTTATCGAGCGGCACATTGAAATCGACGCGCGTCACGGCGCGGTGGCCGGCAAAGTTGTAGTTGGCGAGGGTGTTCACGGGTAAATGTGAAGAAGTGAAAAAATCAGCTGTCCTTGCGGGCGCAGCGCGGCAATCGCACCCGAACGACCTGAGTAGAACGATACGGATGTGCTAGCCACTCGTTCGGCTGCGACTGCCGCGCTGCGCTCGCAAGGACAAACGTAAGCATTTACGGCCCCACCTTCCGCCCCCGTACCTTTGCGCCCAGTATGATGAGAATCGGCATTTTCTTTGGGGGCACCTCGCGCGAGCGCGAGATTTCGTTCGCCGGCGGGCGCACCGTGTTTGACAATCTGGATAAGGGTCTGTTTCAGCCCGTTCCCATTTTTGTGGACAGCCAGGGGCACTTCATCCTGCTCGACTGGCAGTACCTCTACAAGGGCACCATCCGCGATTTTTACCCGCCCGTGGCCGCCCTGCCCGACACGCGCCACCCCTGGCAGGTCTACATCGAAAGCCTGGGCGAGCTGAGCCCCGCGGCCCTCACGGAGCTTATCAGCCACGTCGGCCGCCAGGTGGAGGCCAGCGAGCTGCCCCAGCTCATGGATTTTGCCTTCCTGGCCCTGCACGGCCCGGGCGGTGAGGATGGCGCCATTCAGGGCCTGCTGGAGTGGGTGGGTATCCCGTACTCGGGCTCGGGGATATTGCCCTCGGCCTTCGGCATCGATAAAATCGCGCAGAAGAAATTACTGAAAGCCACCGGGCTAGCCACGCCCGATTTCTACGTGCTTACCGCCGCCGACTGGACCGCCGCAGAACCCGATGCGCTGCTGTCGATGCTGGGCCGCGAGCTAGGCCTGCCGCTGGTGCTGAAGGCGCCGCGCCAGGGCAGCAGCATCGGCATCAGCATTGTGCGGGAGAAAGACCCGGCGCAGTTCAGCGCCGCCGTAGACCGTGCGCTGTTTCGCCGCACGCTCACCAAAGCTGAATGGGAAGCGATGGACGAAGAAGGCCAACGCACATGGGTACGGCAGTTGGCTGATATTCGCGAAGGCATCGGGCTGCCGGTAACTGCGATAGGATTGCCAATGAGTCTTAATAAGGTTTTAGCCGCACAACAAAAGCTTATTTATCATCCAGAAACTTTGCTTGATAACATCAAGGAGAAATTCTATTGGGAGGCTGATGCAATAAACATCCAGAGCACGACTGGCGAAACTCAGGTACTCATCGAGAGCTTCGTGGCCGGCCGTGAGTTCTCGTGCATTGTGGTGGAAGACGAGAACGGCGCCCCGCTAGCCCTCCCTCCTACCGAAATTGTGAAGGGCACCGAAGTCTTCGACTACCGCGCCAAGTACCTGCCGGGGCTGGCCCGCAAGGTGACGCCCATCGACCTGCCCGAGGCCGATATCGAGCGCATCCGGCAGGAGGCGCAGCAGATGTTCGCCACCTTCGGCTTCGAGGTGTATGCGCGGCTTGATGGCTTCATTCAGGCCGACGGCACCATCTTCCTCAACGACCCGAACACTACGAGCGGCATGCTGCCGGCCTCGTTCTTCTTCCACCAGGCGGCCGAGATTGGGCTGAACCCCAGCCAGTTCCTGACCTACATCATCCGCACCTCGCTGAATGCGCGGCGGCGCAACGGCATGAAGCCGGTGCAGCTCGGCGCGGCCCTGGCCACGCTCGATGCCGATATCCAGTCGCGCCAGCAAGTGCAGGACGACCGCATCCGGGTGGCCGTGATTATGGGCGGCTACTCGTCCGAGCGGCACATTTCGGTGGAGAGCGGGCGTAATATCTACGAAAAGCTTTCTTCGAGCGTGAAGTACCGGCCGGTGCCGGTGTTCCTGGCCGGCAACAGCGAGGAGTTCCGCCTCTACGAGCTGCCCATCAACGTGATGCTCAAGGATAACGCGGACGACATCCGCGAGAAAATCGAGCACGCCGAGGCCGGCGAGGCCAGCCACCCGGTGCTGGCGCGCATCCGGCAGGAGGCCCGCGGCATCACCGGCACCTACGCCGGGCAGCCGGTGGCCGCGCCGCGCCGCCTCTCGTTTGCGGAGCTGGCCGCAAAGGTTGACGAAGTGTTCATTGCCTTGCACGGCCGGCCCGGCGAAGACGGGGCCTTGCAGCAGGAGCTGGAGAAATACGGCCTGCCCTACAACGGCTCGGGCGCGGCCTCTTCGGCCGTGACCATCAACAAGTTTGAAACCAACCGCCGCCTGCGCGAGGCCGGCCTGCGCGTGGCCGACCACCGCCTGGCCCAGCGCCTGGAGTGGCTAGCCGACCCCGAGGCCTTCTACCGCAGCCTCGAAAGTCAGTTTGGCTACCCCTTCATCGCCAAGCCGGCCGACGACGGCTGCTCGTCGGCGGTGAAAAAGATTAAGAACCGCGCCGAGCTGGCGGCCTTTAGCGAGCAGATTTTCCGGCGCGAGGAGCCGTTGCTCGTGGGCCCGGCCGAGGTGCTGCACCTGGGCTTCAAGGAGGAATTTCCGCAGAAAGACGCCTTTTTGGTGGAAACGCTCATTGGCCCCGATGGCGCGGCTAAGTTCCTGGAAATCACGGGCGGCTTGCTGACTTCGTATGATGCGCAAGGCCAGCTGCAAATCGAGGTTTTTGAGGCTAGCGAGGCCCTGGCTACCGGCGAGGTGCTGAGCCTGGAGGAGAAATTTCTGGCCGGCGAGGGCCAGAATATTACCCCGGCCCGCTACGCCCAGGACCCGGCCGAGCGCCAGCGCATCAGCGACGAGGTGAAGCGGGTGCTGCGCCGGGTGGCCGAGATTTTGCACATTGAGGGCTACGCCCGCATCGACGCCTTTGTGCGGGTGCGCGAGTCGGGCGCTATTGAGGTGCTTATTATTGAAGTCAATTCCTTGCCCGGCATGACGCCCGCGACTTGTATTTTTCACCAAACGGCGCTGGCGGGCTACACGCCCTACCAGTTTATCGACCGGATTCTGGACTTTGGCAAGGCGCGGCAGGCGAAAACACTCACACGCAATTAATTAAATGCGAACGTCAAGCTGAGTTTGCCGAAGCCTCTCGCATGGTAGACTAATTCAATCGCTCAGCGCTTAAGTTACTAACCCACGCGAGAGGATTCGGCAAACTCAGCACGACGTTCTTTTGCACTATGTCCTTTTTTAAATCCGATACCTGGTTCGACGTATTCAAGCACCTGGCGCTGATTGTGGCGCTGGGCGTGGCGCTGGTGCTGGGCTTTTTCTACGTGTACCTGCCCATTACCACGCACCACGGCGAAACCATTGTGGTGCCTAAAATAACGGGCATGAACCTGGCCGACCTGGAGAATTACCTCGACGAGCACCACCTGGCGTACTTCGTGGATGACAGCAGCTATGCGCCCGGCACCCGGCCCCTGACGGTGCTGACGCAGGAGCCCGCGCCCGGCGAAAAGGTGAAGCAGGACCGCAAAATCTACATTTCGGTGGCCATGCGCCGTCCGCCGGTCATCAAGATGCCCAAGCTGACCGATGGTTCGGTGAAAAATGCCCAGCTTATTCTGGCTAGCTACGACCTCACCATCGGCCAGATAAAGCTGGTGCCCAACGTGGCCAAAGACGCCGTGCTGAAGCAGTCGGTAGGCGGGCGCGAAATAGCGGCCGGCGCGCCCATCGCCAAGGGCACCAAGGTAGACCTGGAAGTGGGCGATGGCCTCGGCAACACCGAGTTTGCGATGCCCAACCTCGTGAACATGCCCGAGGATGAGGCCCGCACCCTGCTAGCCGGCCAGCACCTGGAAGTGGGCGAAGTATTTAAGCAGCCCGCCGAAACCGGCCAGGCGCCCGGCACGGTGGTGCGCCAGCGGCCGGTGGCCGCGCCGGGCGCTACCATTCGGATGGGCCAGCTGGTAGATTTGTGGATAGCGGAGTAATATTTTAGGGTAGTAAAACGTCTGTCATTGCGCGCACTCCGTAGCAATGACAGACGTTTTTTTTAGAATAAGCCAGCCGTTTATGAACCAACTACTCCGCTTACTCGGGCTGCCGGCCGTGCTCCTGAGCCTGATGGCACAGGCGCAAACCACGCCGCTCGTGCTCACGCCCCAGCCGCTGAGCACCGACCCTAGCCGGGCGGCCAGCGCAACGGCCAGCACCGCCACGCTGCGCACGGCGGCGTTGGCGCTGCCTTTTTTTGAGGACTTTACCTTGCCGCGCGATGGCCAGCCCAGCCCTTTGCGCTGGCAGCCCGCCACCACCAGCTACCCCGATGGCAGCGGCCTTACGCAGCATTACGGCGGCGGCGGGGCCTACGTGAGCAATCGCCTGGCCATTGAGCCGCTCACGCGCGGCACCGCCACGCTCGACGGCCTGCGCGCTAATGGCCAGCCCTACACGCCCGGCTCGGCCTCGTTTTACAGCGCCACCGATACACTTACTTCGCAACCTATTGATTTGAGCGGTTATTCGCCCGCCAATAACCTGTACCTCAGCTACGCTTGGCAGGCGGGCACGCTGGCCGGGGCGCCGGTGGCCGCTAGCAGCGGCGCCCCGGTGTTTTTGACGCTGGAGTTTTTGGACAATGTGGGGCGCTGGAATACTATCTGGACTTACAATGCCGAGGGTAAAACCACCCGGTTCTGGCAGAAGATTTTTCCGCTCAACCAAGCCAGCTATTATCACAGCGGCTTTCGGTTTCGGTTTCGGGCCTCAGGCAACCAAGCGTCGAGCCGCGACGCGTTTGGGCTGGATTATATTTATTTGAACGCCAACCGGGCAGCCAACGATACTATCTTTCAAGATATTGCCACCAGCCGGGGCCTCAGTAGTCCGCTCCAAAGCTACACGGCCATGCCGGCCTGGCAGTATGCCGCCAGCACCGCTAGCCCGCTCAACCCGGCCATGACGGCCACCGTCAACAACCTGCTGCCCAGCGGCAACCCTACGCCCATTAGCTGGCTGGGCACGGTGCGCGAGCTGACGGGCGGGGGCTTCGGGGGTGGCACCTGGGTTACCGGTAATCAGCCGCTGCTGGCCGGGGCGCGGCAGGTGGTTATCAGCGGCGATGCGCGCACGGCGCCGCTGCCAGCCGCTACCACCACCCGGCGCTACCGCTACACGCTGGCGCTGCAAACCAACGAAACCAACCCGCTCACGCTGCCCAACGACACCACCTACCGCGACCTGGAGCTGGCTGACTACTACGCCTTCGATGATGGTACGGCCGAGTCTTTTCTGACGTTGCCGGCCCAGAGCACGGGGCCGGTTTCGTACTACGCCTACCCCATCACGGCGGCCAAGAGCGACCAGGTGAAGGCCATCCGGCTAGCCCCGGTTTTCAATAATATCCCCTTGGCGCAGGGCGGCGAAAACTACCAGAACCGCTCGGTGACGGTGGCCGTGTGGGCCGACAACAACGGCCAGCCCGCCAATACGCCCCTGGCCACCCAGACCGCCGTGCTGCCCAACCCCCTGCCCACGAGCGGGCAGGTGTTTATCGACGTTCCGTTTGCGACGCCGGTGCCGGTGTCGGGGCGGTTTTATATCGGCTACGGACAGGCATCTAACGGGCAGTTTCTGCCCTACGGCTTCGATTTGAACAACGCCTCGACGGCGCCGACGCTGTTTTATAACAAGCAGAATGCGTGGTCGGCGCCCACGCTCACCACGCCCGGCACTATTATGATGCGCGCCGTGATGAACAACGGCGTGCTCGCCACCCAAGCCCAGCAGGCCGTGAATGCGCAGTTCAGTCTGTATCCTAACCCTGCTCCGACCGGCATTGCCGTGGCCGTGAGCGGGCCGCCTTTCCGCCGCGCGGTGGTGCTCGACGTGCTGGGCCGCCCGGTGTGGCAGCAGCCCGCCACCGAGGCGGGCCAGCCCACCCTGCGCCTGCCGGCTAGCTTGGCCGCCGGCGTGTACCTGGTGCAGCTAACTTTGCCCGATGGCAGCACGGCTACCCGCCGCCTGGTAGTGGAATAAATTTGCGGGCTATGCTGGTTATCAAGTCACAACAAAAAGCCGACGTAGATGCGGCCCAACGCGCGTACTGGTGGAGCCTTACGCCCCAACAGCGCTTGGCCGCCGCCGCCCGGCTCATGGCCGAAGCCCGGCAGATATACGCCGCCAACCCCGCCAACCCCGCCCGCACGTATGGAGAGCGAGTACTTAAGTCTGCTACGCCTATTCCACGCCGAGGGCGTTGAGTACGTAGTAGTTGGAGGCTATGCGGTTATTGCCCACGGCTTTCCGCGCACCACTGGCGACATCGATATTCTGGTGCGGCCAACGCCGGAGAATGCGCAGCGAACAGTGCGGGCGCTGGAAAAATACGGCTTTACGCAGGGCGAGTTTGAAGAAAATGACTTTCTGACCCTACCCAACTTTCTGTCATTTAGTCGTCAGGATTTATGGATTGACCTGCTGACGCAGCTTAAAGAAGTCACCTTTGAGGAATGCGCGGCCAACGCCTTGGTCACTGACATCGCCGACGTTCCCATCCGCTATATCAACCTGGCGGCGCTGCGTAAGACCAAAGCCGCCACTAACCGGCCACAGGACGCGCAGGATTTGGAGAATCTGCCGCCCGCCTAATTTTTTCTCTTATTCCTCCTTTTTACCATGCCCGACATCACCGCTTCCGAACTGCACCAGCGCCAGCAAGCCGGCGAAACACCCACCATCATCGACGTGCGCGAGCCCTGGGAGTTTGAGGAAAGTCGCATCAGCGGCAGCCAGAACATTCCGCTCGGCACCTTGCCCCAGCATCTCGACGACCTGGAAGACCATAAAGACCAAGAAGTTATCGTGCACTGCAAGAGCGGCGCCCGCTCCTCAGCCGCCAAGGCTTTTCTGACCCAGCAAGGCTTCACCAATGTGCGCAACCTGGAAGGTGGCATTATGGCCTACCAGGGCAGTTAGGTTAAAATGAATGAGTTAGCGTGGAAAATGAGAAATTTTTCATCCGAAGAATTCTTCCTTCCCCATGCTAACTCATTCATGCCGCGCCCCCAGCCGGCCGTCGGCGGCGTAGGTCAGCTGGCCCAGCTCCACCAGTTCGCGCAGAGCGTTTGTTACGGCCGAAGCCTCGGCGGCCGGGTAGCGGGCCACTACCTGGCGCGGCAGCAGCGGCGCGGCGCGCAATAAGTCGAGTAGTCCGGCTTGCAGCCCGGCGGCGCTTTCGGGCGCTTGCCGGGCTTTTTTGCGGGCCAGGCACACGTCGCACACGCCGCAGGCGGGCGCATCGGGCTCGGCAAAGTAGTCGAGCAGCAGTTGCTGGCGGCACTGCGTGAGGCTAGCGGCGTAGTCGATGACGGCCCTGGTCTGATGCTCAGTGAGCCGCTTGGCGGCCTTGAGGCGGCGCTCATCGAGCGGCAGCTGGGCAGCGTCGTAGCGCGGCGTGAGGAAGAGCGCCTGCGGCAGCTCGCGCCGGGGCTGGTAGTGCAATACGCCGGTGCTGTGCAGGTAGCGCAGCTGGCGCGTCACGTCCACAGTGCTTTGGCGCAGATGCCGGGCTAGCGCGCTTTCTGAAATAGCCTGAAATGCCACAAACAGCTCGCCGCCATACAGCCTGAGCAGCGCCTTGATAAGCTGGTCGTGCTGGGCATTGGCCACCTGAAACTGATACAAATCGTGCTGATTGCTAATGAGCTGCACCCTGGCCGGCTGGTTCACGGCCTCGGTGAGCTGCACAAAGCCCTGCTGCTCCAGCATCTTGAGGGCGTGGTGGGCATCGACGGCCTTGAGGCGGTAGGTTTCGGCAAAGGCGCCGAGGTCGAAGTCGAACGCCACCAGCTCGCCGCCGCCCACGGCCGTGCGCGAGTAGTTGGCCAGCGCCTGGTACACCCGGCGCACCACATCGGGCGGCGGGTGGGCAAGCTGCGCTTGCCTACGCAGGCTGTCGGCATCGGCGGGGCCGCTGAGCAGCACGGCAAAGGCGTAGAGGCCGTCGCGCCCGGCGCGGCCCGCTTCCTGGTAGTAGGCTTCGAGGGTGGCGGGCGCGTCGAGGTGAGCCACTACCCGCACATCGGGCTTGTCGATACCCATCCCGAAAGCATTGGTAGCCACGATGATGCGCGTTTTATCGGCTAGCCAGTCTTGCTGAATGCGGATGCGCTGCTCGGCGGGCAGGCCGGCGTGGTAGGCGGCGGCGGGCAGCTTCTGCTGGCTCAGCCAGGCGGCCGTGTCCTCAGCCTGGCGGCGGGTGCGGGCGTACACGATACCCGTTTTATTAGCTCCCACGCCGCGCAGCACCTCCAGCAGGCGGCGCTGCTTGTCCTCGGTTTGCAGCACCGAATAGGAGAGCCTGGGCCTAGCGAAGCTTTGAGTAAAAATGCCGTAGCCGGGCCGGAAGTTGAGCTTCTCCACAATATCCTGCCGCACCTGGCCGGTGGCGGTGGCCGTGAGGGCAATGCACGGCACCTCGGGCGGCAGCAGCGCTCGCAGCTCGGCGATGCGCAGGTAGGGCGGCCGAAAATCGTAGCCCCACTGCGAGAGGCAGTGCGCCTCATCAATGGCCAGCAGGCCCACGCTCATACGCGCCACTCGCGCCCGAAACAGGTCAGTGAGTAGCCGCTCGGGGCTGACATACAAAAACTTCACCTCGCGGCCATACACGCAGTTGTCGAGCGCCTGGTCGATTTCCTGGTGGCTCATGCCCGCGTACACGGCCTCGGCCTTGAGGCCGCGCCTGCGCAGGTTTTCCACTTGGTCGCGCATGAGGGCGATGAGCGGCGTCACCACCACGCAGATGCCCGGCCTAGCCAGCGCCGGCACCTGGAAGCATACGCTTTTGCCGCCGCCGGTGGGCAGCAGGGCCAGCGCATCGCGCCCGGCCAGCACCGCCTCGATAATCTCCTGCTGCCCTGGCCGAAACTGCTGGTGGCCCCAATACTGGCGCAGCAGGGCGAGCGGGTCGGCGCTGGGTATAGTGCGGGCATCGGGCATAAAGCAAAATTACGCTGCCTGTCGTGCTGAGCTTGCGAAGCATCCTATCGAGCTAGAATAAGTCGTTCGAACCTGATAAGATGCCGCCTTCGGGACGCCAGATGGGCATGACAGACGGACGGGATGAAGACGCCAAAAAAAGCCCGGCACCTTACGGCACCGGGCTTCTCTTCAAAAACTTAAGGCTAGCGGGCTTAGGCGGCTACGGCCGTCGTGCCTTCGCGGTCCTCAATGGCTTTGCGCAGCTTGGCAATGGCCTGGGTAGCGCGCTCCTCATCGAGGCGGTTGATGTTGAGTAGCATCTTGGTTTTCTCCTGGCGCGTGATGAGCGGGTGGTTCAGCAGGCGGATAATCTCCTCTTTCTGGCTAGCCGTGGCGTACTGCACCGGGGCCGGAGCAGCAGCTTCGGCGGCCGGGGCTTCGGCCGGCGCGGCGGGGGCCGTAGTGACGGCGCGCATCACGGGGGCAGGCTCGGCCACTACGGCCGGGGCCACGGCGGGCGCGGGCACGTTGCCGCTATACTCCATCTCCTCGGCGGGGGTAGGCTCGTAGCCGGCGGCGCGGATAATCCAGGCCAGGATGTTGCGGTAAGCCTTGCCGATGGCGCGGGTCTGGGCCATGCTGGCAATGGCAAACTCCTGGTAGAATTTCTTGCCGCTCTCCTTGTTCGAGCAGATGGCGAAGCCGGCACCTACCGTCGTGCCGTGCCGCAGGTCAAACAGTGTCACTTTGGCCTGATACTTCAACTCCTGCTCGTTGCTGAGGTTGATGACGTGCTCCACGATGGGCACGATACCCAGGCGCGAGCCGGCATACTGCCAGCCCTCCACGTTTACAAACTCCTTGCCCTGCACATTCGTGGTGAGCTTGTTCTCTTTGATAAACTTGGCCAAGTCCTTTGCCAGGTCGAACGTCTCGTCCGACTTCGCAATGTCATAGCTCTCCGCGCGGGGAGCGGCTTTCTTGGCAACGGTAGCTTCTTTCGGGGCTTTGGTGACTTCGGTCATGGTGTGGGGTGGCCAGCGGCCGGTTATCGTTCTGTAGTACGCATATCAAACTACCCTGGGCCAAAGATAGTGCCACGAAAGCCAATTTTTTTAGTAAATTTTATCGCTGATTATCAGACACTTTAAATGAGGTTTGAAAATTATTTTTGATAGGTTGATTTTCCAACTGCCTTAGCGCTGACTTTCTGCTAAAAGCCGCCTAAAAAAAACGTCATGCTGAGCTTACCGCAGCATGACGTTCTCTTGGGAAAACAGCTAGCCCTACTCCTCCAGAATGTGGCCGTCGCGCATCACGATGGTGCGGTCGGCCATCTGGGCTAGGGTGTCGTTGTGGGTCACGATGACGAAGGTTTGGCCAAACTCCTTGCGCAGCCAGAAGAACAGTTCGTGCAGCTCCTGCGCGTTCTTGGAGTCGAGGTTGCCGCTGGGCTCGTCGGCAAAGATGATTTCGGGCGAGTTGATGAGGGCGCGGGCCACCGACACGCGCTGCTGCTCGCCGCCACTCATTTCGCTCGGCTTGTGGTCGACGCGGTGGTCGAGGTTGAGCAGGCCGAGCAATTCGCGGGCGCGCACCCGCACTTCTTTCTCGGAGCGGTCGGCGAGGTAGGCCGGCAGGCACACGTTTTCGATGGCCGTAAACTCGGGCAGCAGGTTGTGAAACTGAAACACGAAGCCGATGTGGCGGTTGCGAAACTTGGCCAGCGAGGTGCGCCCCAGGCTCGTAACGGACTGCCCATCGAAGAGCACCTCGCCCGAGTCGGGATTGTCCAACGTGCCCAGGATGTGCAGCAGCGTGCTTTTGCCAGCCCCCGACGACCCCACGATGCTCACGATTTCGGCCCGTTGAATGGTGAGGTCGATGCCCTTGAGCACTTCCAGCGAGTTGTAGCTTTTACGGAGGTTAATGGCTTGTAGCAAAGCGAACGAAGGAAAACAGACAGTACTAGGGCAAAGCTACGCGCAAAGGCGGCCGGGCGTTGGGCGATAGCCTTCCTCTATTCTGTCATTGCGAGCGCAACGGAGTAGCGCGCGGCAATGACAAGCGGCATCCCGGCCCTACCTTCGCGCCAGCAAAAAACTCCACCCCTACCCCCTCCGATGAATATTCACGAGTATCAAGGCAAGGAAATCCTGAAAAAGTATGGCGTGCGCGTGCAGGAAGGCCTCACCGCCGACACTGCCGAAGAAGCCGTAGAAGCCGCCAAAAAGCTCACCGAGCAAACCGGCACCAGCTGGTACGTTATCAAGGCCCAGATTCACGCCGGCGGCCGGGGCAAGGGCGGCGGAGTGAAGCTCGCCAAGAACCTGGAGCAGGTAAAAGACATCGCCGGCCAGATTATCGGCATGCAGCTCGTGACCAAGCAAACCGGCGCCGAAGGCCGCAAGGTACACAAGGTGCTCATCGCCCAGGACGTGTACTACCCCGGCGAAAGCCCCACCAAGGAGTACTACATGAGCGTGCTGCTCGACCGTACGTCGGGTAAGAACGTGATTATCTACACCACCGAGGGTGGCATGGACATCGAGGAGGTGGCCGAGTCGCACCCCGAGAAAATCCACAAGGAGTTTGTGGACCCCGCAGTGGGCCTGCAAGGCTTCCAGGCCCGCAAAATCGCCTTCGGCCTCGGCCTCTCGGGCGATGCCTTCAAGGAGATGGTGAAGTTCGTAACGGCGCTATACAAGGCTTACGACGAAACCGACTCGGCCATGTTCGAGATTAACCCGGTGCTGAAAACGTCGGACAATAAAATCCTGGCCGTGGACGCCAAGGTGACCCTGGACGACAATGCCCTCTACCGCCACAAGGATTTTGTGGCCCTGCGCGACCTCAACGAGGAAGACCCGCTGGAAGTGGAGGCTAGCGAAAGCAACCTCAACTACGTGAAGCTCGACGGCAACGTGGGCTGCATGGTAAACGGCGCCGGCTTGGCCATGGCTACCATGGACATCATCAAGCTGAGCGGCGGCGAGCCCGCCAACTTCCTCGACGTAGGGGGTGGAGCCAATGCCCAGACGGTGGAGGCGGGCTTCCGCATCATCCTGAAGGACCCGAACGTGAAGGCCATCCTCATCAACATCTTCGGCGGCATCGTGCGCTGCGACCGGGTAGCCAACGGTGTGGTGGAAGCCTACAAGAAAATCGGCGATATCCGCGTGCCCATCATCGTGCGCCTGCAAGGCACCAACGCTGAAGAAGGTGCCCGCATCATCGACGAGAGCGGCCTGAAAGTGTATTCGGCTACCCTGCTGAAAGACGCCGCCGCCCGCGTAAAAGAAGTGCTGGCAATGGCGTAATTGCGCTAGCTCACTAGCAATAAGAAAAGCCCGTCTGGTAACCCAGGCGGGCTTTTTTGGTTTACTACCTAAACTCAGTGAGCGTCATGCTGAGCTTGTCGAAGCATCTCTACCGCACGATACCCTAGCGGCGCGGTAGAGATGCTTCGACAAGCTCAGCATGACGTGCTGTTTATTCTTTTAATCACTTCCTTACTCCCTTTTCCACGATGGAATTTACCCGCTTAGGAAAAACTGGCTTGCAGGTTTCCAAAATTTGCCTGGGCACTATGACTTACGGCACGCCCACCGAGCGCTGGCCCTGGGCCCTTAAGGAGGAGGCTAGCCGGCCGTTTATTCAAAAAGCCCTGGAGCTGGGCATCAACTTCTTCGACACGGCCGACGTGTACTCGAACGGGGCTAGCGAGGAAGTGGTGGGCCGCGCCCTGCGCGACTTTGCCAAGCGCGATGAAGTGGTGCTGGCCACCAAAGTTTTCAACCCCATGGGGCCGGGACCGAATGATAAGGGCTTGTCGCGCAAGCACATCATGAGCGCCATCGACGCCAGCCTCAAGCGGCTGGGCACCGACTACGTAGACCTCTACCAGATTCACCGCTGGGACTATGACACGCCGATTGAGGAAACGCTGGAGGCGCTGCACGACGTAGTGAAGGCCGGCAAGGCCCGCTACATCGGGGCTAGCAGTATGTTCAGCTGGCAGTTTGCGCAGGCGCTGTACTTGGCCGACAAGCACAACTGGACGCGCTTCGTGAGTATGCAGCCGCACTACAACCTGGTGTACCGCGAGGAGGAACGCGAGATGCTGCCGCTGTGCCAGGACCAGGGCATCGGGGTTATTCCGTGGTCGCCGCTGGCTAGGGGCTTGCTCACGGGTGGGCGCTCGAAGGAGCGTAACGAGACGGAGCGCGCCAAAACCGACGCCTTTGGCAAAAGCCTCTACGGCCGCGACGATGACTTTGCGGTGGCCGACCGCGTGACGGAAATTGCCCGGGAGCACGGCCTGCCCAACGCCCAGATTGCCCTGGCCTGGATGCTGAGCAAGCCCGTCATCACGGCGCCTATTGTGGGGGCCAGCAAACCCGGCCACCTCGAAGACGCCGTGGCGGCCGTGGGCGTCAGGCTCTCGGAGGATGAAATAACGCGGCTGGAAGCGCCGTATCAGCCGCATCCGGTGCTGGGCTTCAGCTAGGCTGGGCTATTGCGTAACAGGCTTCTTTTCAGCAGCGATTGGGAAGAAGCCTGTTTTTTTTTTATTTCCCCGCACGGAGCAGATACAGGAAGCGAATACCTTCGCGCTTCATTATTCTGTTGCGCATGCTATACCGACTGGGGCTACTAGCCACCTTTTTGACTGCTACGGCCGCCCAGGCCCAGATTATTGCCGACCCCGCCCAAGCCCTTGCCGCGCGCGACACGCTGCTGCGGCAAGCCACGCAGCTGCGGCAGCAAGTGCAGGCCCGGAGCGCTTACTTTAGCACCGACATGCATACGCAGCGCCTCCGGCGGCAGGTGGTGCGCGGCGTGGTAGACATAGTAGCCACCGCAGGAGCAGCCACCACGACTCGGCTACAGTGGCGGCACGTGACGCGCTACCGCCGCAATGGCCGCGTGCAGGAGCATTATTATATTAAAACCAGCAGCAAGGTTATTCTGGAAGAATACTGGCTCAACGGCCACGTGCTACGGCTAGCTATCAGTAATCTGGTGCCCGGCGCAGGCAGCCTTTCGCCGCGCCACCTGGGGCGGTATTGGCAGAGTGGCTACGTGGTGCTCGACCGCAAGCAGTACGCCCTGCCCCGGCCCGCCAACTAAGAAGCGCGCTAGCCTTGCCGCTGGCAAAAACCGGGCAAGCTTAAACTTCTGACTCGGTGCGCGTGTTAGGGCTGCTATTCGCAAGCTGGCCACGGGCCAACATTTTGCGGCGTTACTTCGTATTTATTTGCTCCTCATCCCTTTGCCCTATGGAAGTTGCTAGCTACACCCTGGCCGAAGCCACAACGGCGGCCCCCTACCTCGATTATGCCCGCTGCGTCGATGCCGACAACCGGCCGGCCAACCACGGCGGCGACTGGCCAGCGGTGGGCGAGGTATACCCCGTGCGCGTGGTTGAAAGCCGCCTCGAAGGCATTCCGCTGGTGCACGTGCTCACTTTCGATGGCCCGGCGCCCTACTACAATGCCTTCGCACCCCACCGCTTCGAGCTCACGCACCGCATCTACCTGAATTAACAGCAATAATATCAACGCAAAAAGCCCCGGCTAGCTTGGCAGCCGGGGCTTTTTGCATTTGGCAGCCCTCGTTTTTTACTGCACGCTGCTGGTAGTGGCCGAGTCGCCATCGAGGGTATCGTGGTAGCCTAACCCGTTGAGCGTGAATGTGACGGAGGTAGTGCGGTGAATTTCGCGGGCCTCGCCAATTAATTTGAGGTAAGCAGCCCCGGTGTAGGCCGAAGCATTGCTACCGGGGCGAACAGCCCCGGCCGGCTGCTGGCCCGGCTTGCACACGGCATCGCGCATAGCTTTGGCCGTCAGGCTGGTGCGGCGGTCGCTGCCATTGAGCTGATATACTTGCACGGCGGCTACCTGCGGGCAGCCCGCCTGCTCCACCGTTGTCCAGTTAATTTGCACGGGCACAGCCACTTTCTTGGTCTGGCCTACCAGCATTTTGCCGGTATAAGTATGCGGATAGGTGCGGGTGGTGCCCGTTTTTAGAAAAGTGGTGTCGAAGCGCAGCACTTTGGCATCGGCGGTGCCCGAGGCCGAGGGATGGCTCTGAACGGCGGTACCGGCTTCGCGGCACGAGGCGAGCGCGGCGGCAGCGCCTACTACTAGGAGTATTTTTTTCATCATTGATAAGCAAAAGCCGCTAGTGGCAGCTAGCCCAAAGGTAATGGGCTTCTTACGCATGCTGCTACGCAAAAGGTGCGGGCGCCTAAGCTGGCGGCCGGCCTGGTGGCTCTGCCGCCAATGACAAGCGGCACAAGGCAATAGAAGTATGAGGCAGGGTGGCCCCAGCTTATGGTACCCAGCAAAAGGCCCACCTGCTTGGCAGATGAGCCCTTTCGACTAAGTGTAGCTAGCTACCGAGCGTTTTACTTGCCTTCGGCTACCCCGGCATTTTCTTCGGCCTGCACGGGCACGGCTTGGCCTTGGACCCTTAGCTCCACCTCCATGTTGCCGCGCGTGCCTACCGAATAGGGGCAGATTTTATGGGCCTGACGCACCATTTCGATAGTTTTGTCGCGGTCAAAAGACTTCAGGTCTACATCGAGCACGGCGCTCAGACCGTAGCCTTCACCCTCCTGAAACAGTGTTACCGAGCATTTTACCTCGGTGCCGGGGTCGAGTTTATCATTATTACGCTGCGCAATAACGAGCAGCGCCTGCTGAAAGCACGACGAATAGCCGGCCGCGAATAATTCTTCGGGATTGGTAGCGCCTTTTTTGCCGCCGAGGCCTTCGGGCACCGACATATCGAGGTCAATAATACCAGTGGCGGAGCGCACGTGGCCGCTGCGGCCACCCACGGCCGTCGCATCAGCCGTGTAGAGGGTATTTTTAGTAGAGTCCATGTGGAAATGAAAATTAGCAGGGTTAGGGTAGGCTAACCGATTTTTGCCCCGCAGGGTTGTGCCGGGGCTAGCCCAAGGATAGAATTTCCAAAAGTTTGAACTGCTTCTGGCGGCTAGCTTAGGCAGCGCCACCCAAAATGCCCCCGTCGCCGCCGCCCTGCTGAGTGCAACGCAGAAGTTGCGTTAGTCACCCTGACGGCACGGCACCCACTGGCCGGGTTGGCCACACGCTACCCAGTACCGGTGGAACAACCCAGCCGCTAGAAAACGCAGGTGCGCCAGCAGGCGGCGCAGGTCTTCACCGAGCCGAACAGGACCGGCTATGGAACCGCTCTACGCCACTTTCGGTCGGCGGCAGCTGAAAAACCAGCGGCTAGCAGCCCGGTTATTCTTTCAATAAGTGATATGGATAGTACCCTACCAAAAGCCCCCAAAACTACCGGCCGATTCTGTGGCCACTTAGGCTTGGGAAGGAGGTATTCGCCATATATGGGCGATGTTTTCATCTGCGATAACCCCTTTGCGAAAGCAATCAACCTTGCTAGTAAGCAGCAGCTTATCACGTTTGAGGTACCGCCTGTCGTTAAGCAGGAATAAGGGGCCGACTGCAATCGAGGCAGAGCATGAGCTAAGCTAGCCTTGTGAGTGCTCAATCGGCGCCAACGCGAACCCCACTCCTACCTTGGCCGTTTGGCCTAGCAACCTCGCCACGTTTTCATGCTGCCACGTTACCTGCTGCTAGTCTTATTGCTAATGCCGGCCCTGCGCCTAGTGGCGCAACAGGCCTCCAGCCCCCCCGATACGCTTACTGCCCGCGCCCTGCCCGCCGCCACGGTGGTGGGCTACGGCCAGCGGCTGCCGCTGCGCCGCACGGCGGCCGGCGTGGGCGTCATCGACAACACGATTATTCAGCGCTTCAATGAGAGTTCGCTGGCCTCGGCGGTGAATACGCTGCCGGGCGTGCGGCTGGAGGAGCGGGCTACCGGCAGCTACCGCCTCAGCGTGCGAGGCAGCACGCTACGGTCGCCCTTCGGCGTGCGCAACGTCAAAATGTACTACTTCGACATTCCCTTTACGGAGGCCAATGGCACGAGCCCGCTCAACATTCTGGACCCGGCCCAAATTGGGCGCATTGAGGTGCTGAAGGGGCCGGCCGGCAGCGTGTACGGGGCCGGCACGGGCGGCGTGGTGCGCCTCGAAAACCGCCGGCCACTGCTGGGGCAGGCTAGCCAGGGCCGCGCCCAGGTGGGCTACTCGGTGGGGTCGTTCGGGCTGCGGCGCTTCACGGCGGCGGTAGAAACCAGCAAAGCCAACGGCGACTATTTCCGCGCCCAGTACGCGCATCAGCAGCTGCACGGCTACCGCGAGCAAAGCGCGCTGCGCCGCGATGTGTTTGCCCTGGATGGCCAAACCTCACCCACCGACCGGCAGACGCTGGCCGTGCACGCGCTGTATACCGACCTCTACTATCAGCTGCCGGGCGGTCTCACCCGCGCCCAGTACGAGCAGGACCCGCGCCTGGCGCGGCCGGGCACGGCGGCCAGCCCCGGCACGGTGGCGCAGCAGGCTAGCTACGCTTCGCAGACCGGCTTGCTGGGTTTCACGCACGAGTACCGGCTTTCGGACAGGTGGCGCAGCACGGCCACGCTTTATGGCCGCAGCACCAGCGTACAAACGCCGTATCTGGTTGACTGGGAGCGCGATGCTATCCTGGGCGGCGGCGGGCGGGTGGCGCTCCACTACCAGGGACTGCTGGCCGGGCGGATACTGCGGGTGCAGGGCGGCGGCGAGTTTCAGGCGTCGTTTACTGATGCGCGCAGCTACCTCAACGTGGGCGGTGCCCCCACCACGCTGCGCTACAATGACGAGATACGAACCCGCACCGGCTTTGTCTTTGCGCAGGCTGACTACGAGCTGCCGGCCGGCTTTCTGCTCACGGCCGGGGCTAGCTACAACCGCCTGCGCTACCAGATTGCGCGCATCTCATCGGCCGCTACCAACCCGACCGGCTACGGCGTGGCGCGCGATTTTCAGCCTCAGGTATTGCCTCGGCTAGCCTTGCTTAAGGAAATCACCCCGCAGCTTTCGGCCTATGCCAGCGTGAGTACCGGTTTTTCGCCCCCCACCGAGGCCGAGCTGCGGCCCTCCGATGGCACTATCAGCCAAGATTTGCAAGCCGAGCGCGGCACCAGCTACGAGGTGGGCGGGCGCGGCACACTGCTGCACGAGCGCCTCACGTTCGACGTGGCCGTGTTCGATTTTGAGCTGCGCAATACCATCGTGTCGCGCTCCAATGCGCAGGGCATCCAGCTTTTTGCCAATGCCGGCGACACCCACCAGCGCGGCGCCGAGGTGGCGGCCAGCTACCAGCTCTGGCAGCAGGTGGCACCCATGCCGGGCGGGCCCGGCATGGGGCAAACTACCAGGGCGGGCCTGCGCTTGTGGGCTAGCTACGCCTACAACTACTTCCGCTTCGGCAGCTATGAGTCGGCCGCCGGGCAGCAGTACGGCGGCAATCAGCTCACCGGCACCGCGCCGCACACGCTCAGCGCGGGCCTCGATTTTACGCAGCGGCTAGGGTTCTACCTCAGTCCTACCGTGGGCCACCAAGCCACGCTGCCGCTCACTGATGCCAACACCGACTATGCGGCCGGCTATTGGGTCTTCGGCAGCCGCGCGGGCTGGCGCCGCACCCTGGCCGGGCGGCTGGAAGTAGACTTCTACGGCGGCATAGAAAACGCCACCGACCGCCGCTACAGCCTCGGCAACGACCTCAACGCCTTCGGCGGCAAGTACTTTCAGCCCGCGCCGGGCCGCAATTACTACGGCGGGGCGCTGCTGGGCTGGCGCTGGTAGCAGGCCGGCTAGCGCGAAGCCTCAGCTTCACGCTACAGCGTGACGCCGATGCCCGGCCCGAACAACAGGAAAGGCAGGCGCTGCGTGAGCAGGTAGCCCCCGCCCAGATACAGCGGAAAAGTGAGCCGGGCGCCCGTGCGCACCGGCACCACCGAGCCGATTATCACGATGCCTAGGTCGCGCTGCACGCTTTGGTCGTTCGACAGATTGAATGCATTGAGCGCCACAAAGCCGGCCCCGATACGGTAAGGCCGCAGCCGGTTGATGCGGTCGGGCGCGTAGAAGCTAAGCTGTGCCAGCGTGGCCAGGCTGATGCCGCCAAAGCTGGTGTAGCTCGACTGGCCAGCATATTTGGTAAGCAGGCCGGCTGGGAAGCTCACGCTGATATCGAAGTTGACGTGGCGGCGCAGCACCAGCTCTATCTGCTGCGAAAACCCTTTGCTGCCGTACTGCCGGGCGTCGTGGCGCACGGTGATGATGATGCGGTACCAGGCGTCGAGGTCGTAGGTTTTGCGGCCCAGCAGGCTGTTGAGGCTGAAATTGCCGACCTGGCAGTCGTTGCCCTGGTAGTAGGCGTAGCGCGGCGACGACTCGCCGGGGCAAATCACCAGCTGGTCGACCGAGCGCTGGTCGATGAGGTTACCCTTGTCGTCCACGGTGCGCACGTCCATCGTCAGGTACTGGCGGCCGTAGAGGTTGCCGCTCTCGTCGATGGCGTTAGCGTTGAAGCTAAACACCACGTCGGGGATGGTCTTGTCGTAGAGAACGGGGCCGTTGAGCTGCGTGACGGGGTGCGGCCCATTGCCGTAGTTGACCTGCACAAAATTGAGCGGGTGCGGCCGCTGGGCTTCCTTCACACTCAGGCCGTAGTCGGTGGGCGTGCTGCCGTCGAATACCCCGATGCGCTTGCGCACGCTGCTCAGCGGCACCTGCACGCGGTAGATGACTACTTTTTCGGAGCGCGTCGAAGAATCGGAAGGGATAATATTGGCGCCGTCGAAGTGGTAGCGGCCTTTCAGCAGCGACTCGCCTTCGAGGCGCACATCTACCGTTTCGCCGGGGCTCACGGTGGTATTGCCGCCCCAGTCGCCACCCCGGTGCAGCACGCTGATGGCCATGATGCGCGGCCGGGGCGTGATGTCGAAATTAGTGATGTACTTGGCCACGTCGCCATCCTTAATGAATAGGTAGCCGTCGGCCTGGCGGTGGGTATTGTACACGCGCAACTGGCACAGCACCCGGTCGTTGCTCAAATAACTGCGGGTGTAGAGCTCGGCCACGAGCGCGCCGCCGGGTTCCTGCTGCGCCTCAATGCGGTAGGTACGATGCAGCTCAAAGTTGTGGCCATCATCGAGCACAAACTCGGAGCCCTGGCTGCGGCCGGCGTCGTCGTAGGTCACATCCTTGCGCTCGGCCGTGAGAAAGCGCAGGCGGCTGGCCCGCACCACAAAGTCGAGGCGCAGCGGCGGCAGTTGGTAGGTGAGGCGGCCGGCCCCGTCGAGGTGCGGGCGCTCGGCCAGGGCCCGCACCAGCACCGTGTGCGCCCCCAGCGTGTTGGGCACGAGGTGCAGAAACAGCCCGTTCTTCTCGCGCGTCAGCTTGTAGTCGATGTCCTGGTTTTTGGTCCACTCGTTGCTGACGCGCACGTTGGCTACATTATTGGTGCTCACTTCCAGCACTTTCTCTTCTCCGATAAATAACTCGGGGCTAGCCAGGCGCGCATCGAGGGTGGTGCGGGTGAGGGGCAGCAGGCTCACAAGCTGCTGGGCCCGCGCCGGCTGCCCGGCCGAGTCTACGGCCGGCGCAAAAGCCAGCCGCACGAAGGGCGCCCCGGTGAGGTTACGAAAGTGCAGCATGCCCCGGTACTCGCCGCCCGGCCCGGCAATAAGCGAATCCTGGAGCACAAAATCGGGCGAGGGCAGCAGGCGCGGCGGCCGGCGGCCGGGCCGCAGCGGCACTAGGCGCAGCTCGGCCACCTGGTCGTCGTTGTGGTAATAAAAGTAGAGGCGCGGCTCACCGGCTACGGTCAGCATCTGCTCGCCCAGGCTGTAGCGCACAGTATCGAAGGTGAGCGAGAGGCTACGCAGCAGCGGCGTAGTAGGCGCCGAGCCCTGCGCCCAGGCGCGGCCGGGGGCTAGCCCGCTGGCGGCAAGGAGCAGGAGCAGCGTCAGCAGCCAGTATTTTTTCAGCATGATAAAGTACAAGTAGCAGTTGCAAAGGTCCGTCTAAAAGCGGGCTCAGGCCAACACAGCCGCACTTTTTTTGACCTATTCAGCCAGTAGTTAAACTTACGGCCGGCCGGCGCATCCTAGCAGCGCGCTAGCTTTAGCCCGGCGCTTGGCTGGCCGTCGCCAGCTTCATCTGCCGTCCACACTTCTTGGCCGAACCTTGTCGGCTTTTCGACTTTTCTTTCACCTCGCTCTCATGCCCCGCGCATTTTTTGCCAGCCTGCTGCCGGTCCTGCTGGCTAGCCAGTTGGCCTCGGCTGCAGCCCCGCCCCTACCCGATTTGCTGGCCGCCGGGCCCGGCCCGGCGCCGCCTTTGCTCACGCTGGGCTTTACTTCGGCCACACGCACCACGTACTTGCAGCGCGCGCCCATGCCCGAAAATGATAAGGGCTACCTGGGTACTACCCTCACCTACCAGGCGCCCCGGGGCTTCATCAGCTCGCTTTACCTCAACCATTCTTATAATTACCAAACGCTGCGCGAGCCGTTTATCAACTATGGGGAGCTGATGGCGGGCTGGCAGTCGGTGGGTAATTCCGACACGTACTGGACGGTGCAGTACACGCGCCTCTTTGCCTACGGCGAAAGTGCCCTGGTGCAAACTTCGCTGCACAACGACCTCAGCGCCAGCATTACGCAGTTTTTTGGCCTTGCGACGGCCAGCGCCAGCGCCGACGTGTTTGTGGGCAATACCCACGACTTGGTGCTGACTTTTGACCTGAGCCATCCGTTTCGGCTGCCCGTGCTCGCCCACGACACGCTGTCGATAGAGCCTACGGTGGAGTTTGGGGCCGGCAGCCAGCACTTCTACGCCGCCTCGCTCGCCACCACCAGTCAGGTAAGCAGCAAGCGGCGCGGCATCGTAACGAGGTCTGTGGAGCCGGCTACCCCGGCTTTTAGCTCGCTGGGCTACACGCTTTCGCTGCCCGTTACGCTGGCGGCCGGGCGCTTTAGCGTGGCGGCCACCCCTAGCTACCTGGTGCCGCTGCACGTGCCCGCGGGCGGTTACGACGCCTCGTTTTTTTACCTCACGGTGGGCCTTTCGCGCACGTTTCGGTAGGCTGGCTAGGCTGGCAGCGCGGCCACGGGCGCCAGGTGCAGCTGGTCCAGTATCTGCTGCACCAGCTGCTCGGGCGTGTCTTCAATGTTGAGTTTCAAGCCGTAGGCGGGGCGCTCCAGCGTGGCCAGCTGCGAGGCGAGCATATTGGCTTTCATGTAGTGGCCCAGGCGGTTAGCAATGCGGGCGCGCAGCACGGCGGGGTCGCCGTCGAGCAGCACCCATTGAATGGGCAGGCTGGCCCCGGCCTGCAGCGTTTGGCGGTAGCTTTCCTTGAGCGCCGAGCAGGCCACCACGGCGCCGCCGGCCACTTCCCACTGGCCAAAGTCCTTGGCCAGGGTGGCGAGCCAGTCGGCCCGGTCGGCGTCGGTGAGCGGCGTGCCGGCCGCCATCTTGGCCACGTTGGCGGCCGAGTGAAAGTCGTCGCCATCGTAGAAAGGCCGGCCGAGGCGCCGGGCCAGCAGCTCGCCCACAGTAGTTTTACCGCAGCCCGACACGCCCATGATGAGAATGATTGGTTGGTTCATGGCCACAAATAACGCCCGCTAGGGATTACCAATGCCGTCGGGCGGCGGGTTGAGCGGGACCTCGGGCGCAGGGTGGGCGGTGCGCCAGGCCCGCCAGTCCCGGTGCGCCCGCCGCAGGTCGTGCCAGATGGGGCCCACAAACAGGTTGAGGCGGTAGCTGTAGTACCAGCCATCAAAATCCTCTTTATAATCTATCTCTTTGAGCGATACCCGGTAGCCCACCGCCCCGCTGACCCCAACCCAGCGCGTGGGCTTGAGCAACACGCCAAACCCGATTTCGGCGGGAAAAAATAATCCTTTATTGTCGGTCGAGACGTTCCCTTTTTCGTCGGTAACGGTGTAGTGGCTGCGCCCCAGCCCGATATCGACCGGAATACTCAGCTCGATGAAGCGGCGGCGCAGAAAAATATAAGTGAAGTTTGGGGTTAAATACCTAAGATTCAGCTCTGGGCTAAAAGTATCCTTGAGCTTGGCATTCTTACCTTTGCCCGAGTAGGTATACAGCTGCGAGTAGCTACGGCGCAGCGTGTAGCCGCCCAGGCCCAGGCGGTAGGGCTTGCCGCGCGGCAGCAGGCCCAGGTTGAGGCCGATAATGCGCACAGCCGATGACTGCACGAAGGAGTTGCGGTTGTCAATACTCAGGCTAGGCAGGAAGCGCGGGCCGCGGTGCTGGTACACGGCATTGTCGGTCTTAACCACTCGCTGCGCATGGCTACCAAAGGCTAGCCCAATCGCAAACAGCCCACAACCGCCCGCCCGTAGCACAAAACGTGGAATAAATAGCACGTTAAAGTAGCAATATTAGACTGAGTAAAGGAGTAGTCAGCAAGATAGGTAGCCGGTGCTAATTACCACGCCTAGACAATAGCCTAGCCGCTCGGGCCGGCCGCTCGGCCAGTGCTAAAGCCGGAGTGGGTTACTTACTTCTGTCGCCCCTTACCCAGTGCTGCTTGGCCCGACGCCTTACCTTGTTTGCCCGCCACTCACCGGGCTGGCCCTTGACACTACCCAGCCAGCGGCAGCGTAAGCGGGCTAGCAGCAAGCGCGACTGCGCCCGCAGGTGCCCGCAGCAGGGCCGGTGGGGCTAGCGCGCCGCCGTGGGCAACAGGCCTTCGTCGCAGGCCAGGGCAAAGGCGGCATAATCAGCCTCCACGGCGGCCTGAGCCGTGGCCGCAAATGCCAGTATCTCGCCGCCCCAGCTACCTACGGTGGCGCCGCAGTCCCGTAGGGCATCGGGGCCGGCGCTACCCCGGTGGCCCGCCGCCCGCAGGTGAGCCCAGGCCAGCAGATGCCCAAAATCGGCTAGCGCTTGCTCGAAGCCAGCCGAATCGGCGGGCAGGCTGTCAAAGTTCAATTTATCGGCCACCGGCTGCAAGGCTCGCAGCACGAAGGGCCGCCCACCGAGCTCCAGGTCTTGCAGCAGCGCCGGGCACACCGCCTGCAGGTAGCCCTGCGCCGCAACTACGCGGGCCGCTTCGGTGGGCCAGGCAGGCTGCGGCACCGGGCTAAACGGAGCCGGCGCGGCCGGCAGGGCCAGCTTCAGGTCCAGCAGCCGGGGTAGCTTGCCGGGGTGGCAGCTGCGGGCCAGCAGGGCGTAGCGCGGCACGCCCAGGCTACCTACGCCGGCGATGCGGCCGGCCACGTCGAGCAGGGGGCCACAGGGCGGCACAGCCTGCGCCAGCCGCCAGTTTTCAACGGCGCGCAGCACGGCTAGGTGCTCGGCCGGCGGCAGGGGGCGCAGGGCGGCTACTTTGTGGGCCCGAAAGTGCCAGCCGTTGCGGCGGCTCGTGCGGCTGGCCAGCAGCTCGCGCTGGCGGCGCTGCTGCACAGCCTTGAGCAACTGCCGCACCACACCCCGCGCCGTGGCCCGCTCCAGCAGGTAGGCCTTGCCGGCGGCCAGCGCCGCGGCATAAGCCCTCAGCAGGAGTTCGGCCTGGGCCTGCTGGGCAGCAGCCGGCAGGCCCAGGCGGGCCGCCGCTAGCCGCACGCTCACCAGCAGGCGGCCCACATCCCAGCGCAGTGGGCCTAGCGCGGCTTCATCAAAATCATTCAAGTCAAAATAAACCAAGCCGTTATCGCCCCGGTACGAGCCAAAATTCTCGATGTGCGCGTCGCCGCACAGCCAGCCTACCGGCCCGTCGGCCAGGGCCGGCGCCGCCCCAAAGCGCGTGTAGTACAGCGGCGCACTACCCCGGAAAAACGCTAGCGCCTCGACGCGCATCCGGTGGTAGCGAATGGGTAATAGCGCGGGTACCCGCCCCGCATCGTGCAGTTGAAAAAAGGCGGCAATGGCGGCGGGCGTAGCGGGAATTTTGGCGGCAGACATAAGCAAGCAGGCGGCTGGGCTTAAAAAGCCAGCAACTTAAGCAGCTTTTCTAGTCATTGGCTGAAGACTGGCCCGGCCGCTCTACAGCGGCCGCAGCAGCACCCTGGCGGGGGCGCCGTCGCTGCCCACAATAGTGAGCGGCAGGCACAGCAGCTCGTAGTGGCCGGGCTCGATGTGCTGCAGGGCTAGCCCCTCAATCACGCAAATGCCGGCATCGAGGAGCGCGTGGTGGGCATCGGCCTTGCCCACGGAGAGGTAATCGACGCCCACGCACACCACGCCCAGGTCGCGCAGGTAGCGGGCCGCGTCGCCATCCAAGGCCACAAAATCGGGCTTGAACGGCTCGGTGCTCCAATCGCTGCCGGAGATGCGCGTTTTAAATAAAATCCGCGCCCCGGTCCCGGGCCTGATAGCCAGCTGCTGCACTTCGGCCAGACTAATGCTGGTGGGGTCGTGGATTGTTACCACGGTGGCCGGCCCCATGAGGCGGCCCAGGTCGAGGGTAGTCGCATCGCCGGCACCGGTGGTGAAGTGCAGCGGCGCATCGACGTGGGTGCCGGTGTGGGCGCTCAGGTGCAGCTCGGTCACGTTGGCGGCGTCGCCCCGGTCCTGGCTCAGGGTGCGGGTCACGGTCACGCCGAGGTTGTCGGGCCAGTGCACCATCTGGGTGCGAATGGGCGTGGTGGCATCGAGCCAGGGAGCAGGTACGGGCATAAGGTTAAGGTTCTTGGCTTTGGCGTTGGCCATTCATTATTTTGGGCTGCAAGAGCTTGGCGATGAGGCCCGTCCAGCCGGTTTGGTGGCTAGCCCCGAGGCCGTGGCCGGTATCGCCGTTAAAGTACTCGTTGAAGAGGACGTAGTCCTTGAAATTGGGGTCGTGCTGCAACAAGTCGCTGTCGCCGAAGCAGGCGCGGCGGCCCGTGCCGGGGTCGCGCAAAAAGAGCTTGGTGAGGCGCACCGTGAGGGCATCGGCCACGTCCAGCAGCGTCGAGTACTGGCCCGAGTGCGTCGGGTATTCCACCTTAAAATCTTCCCCGAAGTAGTGGTGAAACCGCTGTAAGGCCTCAACCAGCAGGAAATTAACCGGCATCCAGATGGGGCCGCGCCAGTTGGAGTTGCCGCCAAACAGGTCGGTTTCCGACTCGGCCGGCTGGTAATTTACCGTTATCTCCGTGTCTCTGAACACGTAGGGCTTGTCCTTATACACCCGCGACAGGCTGCGCACACCGTAGTCCGACAAAAACTCCTGCTCATCCAACATCCTGAACAGCAAGCGCTTCAGGCGGTGGCCCCGCAGCAGGCTGAGCAGGCGGCGCGCGCCCTTGCCCGGCTCCTGCCAGTGGCTCACCAGCGAAGCCAGGTGGGGCCGGTTATCGAGCAGCCAATTCATGCGCTCCAGAAACAGCGGCGCGCTGGCCAGCAGGTCTTCGTCGAGCACTTCCACGGCAAACATCGGAATCAGGCCCACCATCGTGCGCACTTTCAGCAGCTCGTGGCCGCCCTCGGGCGTGTTGAGGGCATCGTAGTAAAACTCGTCTTCGTCGTCCCAGAGGTTCAGCGCGCTGTTGCCCACGTTGGTCATGGCCTCGGCGATGTAGAGAAAATGCTCAAAAAACTTGCTCGCCAGGTCCTGATACACCGGATTGGTCTGGCTCAATTCCAGCGCAATGCGCATCATATTGAGCGCAAACATGGCCACCCAGGCCGTGCCATCGGCCTGCTCCAGGTAGCCGCCGAAGGGCAGCGGCGCCGAGCGGTCAAACACACCGATGTTGTCGAGCCCCAGAAAACCGCCTTCAAAAATATTGCGCCCGTCGCGGTCCTTGCGGTTTACCCACCACGTAAAATTGAGCAGCAGGCGGTGAAATAGGGTTTGCAAAAACTCCACATCGCCGCCGTCGCCGCGTTGCTTCTGGTCCATTTTATACACCCGGAACGCCGCCCAGGCGTGCACCGGCGGGTTTACGTCGCCAAAGCGCCACTCGTAGGCCGGCAGCTGGCCGTTGGGATGCATGTACCAGTCGAGGCACAGCAGCCGCAGCTGGTTTTTGGCAAACGCCGGGTCAATCTGGGCTAGCGGAATGCAGTGAAAAGCCAAGTCCCAGGCCGCGTACCAGGGGTATTCCCAGGTATCGGGCATTGAGATGATATCGTTGTTATCCAGGCTTTTCCAATCGCAGTTGCGGCCTCCAAGACGCTCGGGCGGCGGGGCGGGCTGGGCAGGGTCGCCGGCCAGCCAGCGCGGAATGCTGTAGTGGTAAAACTGCTTGCTCCAGAGCATGCCGGCAAACGCCTGCCGCTGCACCAGCCGGGCGTCGGCATCGGCAATATCCTGCTGGCTTTCCGCATAAAAAGCATCGGCCTCAGCTTGGCGCTGGGCGATAAGCTGCGCGAAATCGGCGAAGGGCTGCACCAGCCCGGCCGGCCCCAGCCGCAGCCGTACCTGCTGGCTAGCCCCGGGCGCCAGCGTGAGCAGGTAGTGCGCGGCAGCCTTGGTACCGGTGCGGGCCGGATTTACGGCATCTTGCTGGTTATTAACAACGTAATTATGAATACCATCCTTAAAAAAATGCTCGGTCGAGGGGGCGTTGAATAGCCGCTGGGTATTAGTATTGTTGTCGCAAAACAGCCATTCCGGCGCGCCATCGGCGTAGCAGGTCAGGGAATTCAGCTCGCGGTGGCTCAGTTGCACCGTGCCATCGGCGCGCGCCGTGAGGCTGGGCCGGTAGTTATCGTAGCCCCAGGCCCAGGTGTTGCGAAACCACAGCTGCGGCAGCACGTGCAGCACAGCTTCGGCCGCCCCCCGATTGAAGATAGTGTATTGAATAAGAATATCTTCGGGACCAGCCTTGGCATATTCCACAAACACGTCGAAGTAGCGGCCATCGGCAAAAATGCCGGTATCGAGCAGCTCAAACTCGGGGTCTCTGCGGGTGCGCTTTTTGTTCTCGCCCACCAGCTGCTCATAAGGGAAAGCGCGCTGGGGGTATTTGTAAAGCAGCTTCTGGTAAGAGTGCGTGGGCGTGTTGTCGAGGAAATAGTACAATTCTTTCACGTCCTCGCCGTGGTTGCCCTGCGACCCGCTTAAGCCAAAAAGCTGGTCTTTCAGAATGGCGTCCTGGCCGTTCCAGAGGGCTAGCGACAGGCACAGGCGCTGGCCGCTGTCGCAGAAGCCCGCTAGCCCCTCTTCGCCCCAGCGGTAGGCGCGGCTGCGCGCCTGGTCGTGGGTGGTGTAGTTCCAGGCATCGCCGTTGGCTGAATAGTCCTCACGCACCGTTCCCCACTGGCGCTCAGACAGGTAGGGGCCAAACCGCCGCCAGGGCTGCTGGTCGGTATCGGCTTCGAGAAGGCGCTGGTGTTCGGGGGTCAACTGGTAGAAGCGAAAAAAGCGTTGTCATTGCGAGCGCAGCGAAGCAATCGCACCAGAACCATACAAATAAACGAGCCGGATGCCGGCCGTTCGGGTGCGATTGCTTCGCTGCGCTCGCAATGACACGTTGCTTTGCCTTAGCCGCCCGTGGCAAAACCTGGATACAGGGTCATGCCGCCGTCCATAAAAATGGTTTGCCCGGTGATGTAGTCGGCCTCGTCGGAGCACAGCCAGGCGGCTAGCCCGCCAATATCCTCGGGCTCGCCTACGCGATTGTACGGAATGAGGGTCAGTAGCTTAGCTTCGGCCTCGGGGGTTTCCCAGGCCGTGTGGTTGATGGGCGTTTTGATGGCGCCCGGCCCGATGCTGTTGACCCGAATTTTGTGCGGGGCCAGCTCCTGGGCCACGCTTTTCATCAGCTCCATGATGCCGCCCTTGCTGGTGGCGTAGTTGACGTGGCCGGCCCACGGAATGACTTCGTGCACGCTGCTCATGCACACGATTTTGCCGGCGGCCTTGCTCACATCGGGCTGCACGCCCCGCTTGATAAACTCGCGGGCGGCTTCGCGCAGGCACAGAAACTGGCCGGTCAGGTTCACGTCGAGTACCTTCTGCCACTGCGCCAGGCTCATGTCGACAAAGGCCGAATCGACCTGAATGCCGGCATTGGCCACCACAATATGCAGGGTGCCAAAGCGTTGAATGGCCTGCTGAAACATGGTCTGCACCTGGTCTTCCTTGCTCACGTCGGCCTGGATGGCTACGGCCGTGCCGCCGGCGTCGGTAATTTCCTTTACTACGGCGTCGGCCGCGTCAGAATTACCGATGTAGTTGACGACGACCGAAGCGCCGCTGGCGGCCAGCGACTTGGCCACGGCGGCGCCGATGCCAGAGCTAGCGCCCGTTACGAGCGCGTATTGCCCCGCCAGGCGGGGAGAGGGGGAAGTAGGCATAAAGCTGGGAAAAGGGGCCGCGCGCAAACCGGCCATCGGCTGGGAGGCTGCGGGGTAGACGAGGTTTTGCCGGCTGAGGTTTTCCTTGCTGGTGTTAATGCTAGCCCCTCATTAATCCTTCACCGCCTTTTGCCCGGCGCGGGCTGGTGTATAGCTAGCCGATACCTTTGCGTTGTGCGTGAGCCGCTGCGTGCTACCGGCCAGTCCATGTTTGTTGTTATGCGTTCCCTTCTGTTTTGGCTTATGTTGGTGGCGGCGCTGCCAGGCCGGGCTAGTCTGCCCGCCCAGACCCTGCCCGAGGTAGTGGTGCTGGGGCACGCGGGCAAGCACACCGGCGTTTTGCGGCAGCTCGATTTGACGCCCGCCCAGGTGGCCCGCCTCAACACCCTTATCGACGAAGACAAAGCGCAGCGCAAGCAGCGCCTCACTCATCGCCCCGACGAAACCGAGCACGCGCGCCGCCAGGCGCAGGAGGCCGACTTTGAAACCAAAATTCAGGCGGTGCTCTCCCCTGCCCAGCTAGATAAATACCAGGAGCTGCGCGGCCTCAAGCCGGCGCGCCCGCTGCCCGAAATGCGGGTGCCGGGCAGCCGGCAGTAGCAATGCCTACGTCCAGCGACTGAGAAACTGCGCGAAGGCCTCTTTGTATTGCTCGCCCACCGGAATGGTTTCGTTCCCGATTTGCACGGTGAGGCGGCGCACGGCCTCGATTTTATCGAGCGCCACGATAAAGGAGCGGTGAATGCGCAGAAAGCGCCGGGCGGGCAGCTTCTCTTCCATCGCGCGCAGACTCATGAGCGAAAGCAGGGCGCGCGGCGTGCTCTTGAGGTGCACCTTCACGTAGTCTTTCAGGCCTTCCACGTAGAGAATATCGCTGAGGGACACGCGCACGAGCTGGTATTCTACTTTCAGGAAAATGTGCTCTTCCTCGGGCGCGGGCGGGGTGGGCGCGGCGGCCTCGGCGCTGGCGTGGGCTAGCTCGGCGTAGGCGCGGGCCTTGTTGGCCGCCCGCAAAAACTCTTCGTAGTTGAAGGGCTTCACCAGGTAGTCGAGGGCATCGACTTTGTAGCCTTCCAGCGCGTACTGCGGGAAAGCGGTGGTGAAAATGATGCGCGGCGCCGCCGCCTGCTGGCCCAGCACCCTGGCCAGCTCCAGGCCGGTGAGCTCCTGCATTTGAATATCGACAAACGCCACGTCCACTTTTTCGGCCAGCTCGTGCAGGCCTTTCAGGGCTTCCACGCCGCTGCCATAGCGGCCCACCAGCTTCAGAAAAGGTGTTTGCTCGATAAAGGTGCAGAGCAGGGCTAGCGCCAGGGGCTCATCGTCGATGGCAATGCAGGTGATGGGGGTCATAGGAAATTATAAGCTAAGCGCTGAGCATTGCCAGCACGAGCATGCGCAACAATAACAGGCAATCATCGCCTACTAACGGAAAACTAGGCACCCGACACGAGTAGTTTAAGGTGTATCTCAAACTCGTTATCGGCGGTTTTGGGCGTCACCCGCAAGGTATAGCGGCCAGGGTAGAGCAGGTCGAGGCGGCGCTGGGTATTGGTGAGGCCAATGCCATTGGAGCCGGCCAGGTCGGTGCCGACCATCGGAAACAGGGTATTGCGCACCTCTATTTCGAGCTGCTGGGGCGTGGGCTGGCGCAGGCCAATGTAGATGCGGCTGGGGGCAGTGGCCGCCACGCCGTGCTTGAAGGCATTCTCGACGAAGGGCAAGAGTATCATGGGCGCGATGAGCACCTCACGCACCGGCTCGGGATGGGTAAAGGTGACCTGCACGCGGTCGGTAAGGCGCAGCTGCATCAGGGTAATGTAGTCCTGAATAAAGGCCACCTCCTGGCTGAGCTGGGCGTGACCCGAGGCCGTGTCGTAGAGCACGTAGCGCATCATGCGCGAGAGGCGGTGCAGGGCCGCCCGCGCCCGCTCGCCGTCGATGAGCGTGAGCGAGTAAATATTATTAAGCGTGTTAAAGAAAAAGTGCGGGTTAATTTGGGCCTTGAGCAGGCTCAATTCGGCCTCAGTGCGCTCCTGGTCGAGGCGCTCGCGCAGGCGCGCCTCCTGCTGCCAGTGCTGCACCACCGTGATGGCCGTGCCAATGCCCAGCACGAGCAAGGTGATGAGCAGCCCCACTAAATCGAAGCGGCTGCCGCGCGCCGGGCGGGGTGGCAACCCACCGGGCCCGGCGCGCCGCTCGGCCTGCTCGGCCGCGTGAAACGCCTGGTGCATCAGCTCAGACAGGTGCAGAGTAGATTCGAGGAAGCGCCCCAGCAGCAGTATAATGGCTACCGTGGCGGCCAGCGCCAGTACAAACCAGCCGGTGCGCCCGCGCAGCAGCAGGCGCGGCACGCTCACCCGCGCCGTCACATAAAAGGCCCCCATCCAGAAGATGAGCAGCGCCCCCTGCTTTACCCAATACTGCACGGGCAGCTCAACCCGGCCCTGCATGGGCTGAAAAAGCAGCAGCGCCAGCGCCAGCAGTCCCCACGCCAGCACGTGAATCAGCGGCGTGAGAAAACGCTGGAAAGAAAAACCGGACATAGCACAAGTAGTAAGCAGGTCAAAAGTAGCCGCCCGCCCGGCCCGTCTGGGCCCGCACCCGACCACCGGGCCGATTGTGCCGACTGCGGCCCGGCTTTCACCGTTCAGCAAGTCCTCATTTCTTTGCTACTTTTACTAACCTGTCTACCTGTGCGCTTCTCTCCCACCCAACCGCACTTCACTCTTGCTACTTTTCCACTCCTCCCTCAGCCGGCTAGCCTGCCTGGGCCGCCGCTGCTGGCCCGGCCGCGGCCGGGCCCCCTGGCCCCACTTACTGGCCCTGGCCCTGCTACTGGCGCTGCCCCGCCCCGCCGCCGCCGCCGCCGAAGACACGCTGGTGGCTAGCCTCGCTCGCCCCGCGCAATTTCTCGATGACCGGTTTTACAGCGTGCTGGAAGACCCGGGCGGGCAGTTGGCCATCGGCCAGGTAAGCAGTCCGGCCTGGGCCGGGCACTTCGCCACGCTGGCCGGTACCCGGCGGCCGCCTAATATCCAGCACCCGCGCAGTGCGTACTGGCTGCGCTTCACGGTGCGCGCCGATGAGGGGCCGACTAGCGACTGGTACCTGGAGCTGTATGACTCGCACACTGGGGCCGCTACGCTATTTCGGCCGCTGGGCGTCGCGGCTTCCGGCCAGGTGCTGGCCTACGACAGCATTATAACCGGGGCCAACTATCCGTTTGCCACGCGCCCGCTGCCCTACAAGAATTTCCTCTTCGGCCTGCCCCTGCGCCACGGCCGGCCCGTGACGTACTACCTGCGCCTGCGCTCCGACTCGCCCACCAGCTTCCGGGCCATGCTGCACAGCGGCCCCGGCCTGCTGCCCGAAATGAGCCTGCAATACTGGCTGCTGGGTGGCTTCTACGGCGTGCTGTTTATTATGCTGGTTTACAACTTGTTTCTGTATTTTTTTCTCCAGGAAAAGTCGTACTTTTACTACGTACTTTACGTGCTGAGCGGCGCGCTGCTGTTTCTATCGGAAGACGGACTAGGGTTTCAGTATTTGTGGCCGGGCAGCGCCCCGGTTAATCACTTTATAGCCGTAGCGGCCCCGGTGCTGCTGCTGCTCACTTTTGCCCAGTACGCCCGCTCTTTCCTCGATACGGCAGCGCGGCTACCGCGCCTCGACCAGGCTATTCGCTGGGTGGTACCGCTGAGCGGCGCACTGCTGGTGCTCGATGCAGCCCTCATTCACTTGGGTTTCAGCTTTTGGCTTTATTTGCTGCCGTATGGGCTGCTGTACTACGCGGCCTGGCGCGCCTACCGGGGTGGGCTGCGGGCGGCACGCTACCTACTGCTGGCCCAGGCGCTGGTGGCGGGCAGCCTGGCTTTTCTCATCAGCCGCAAGCTGGGCATCGAGTTTTACAACAATGCCTATACCGTTTACAGCCTCAACATGGCGTTTGTGGTGGAGGTGGCCGTGCTCAGCTACGCCCTGGCCGACAAGATAAAGAGCCTGATGGACACTACCTTGCTTACGCAGCGCCGCCTGCTCAAGCAATTGCGTAAAAGACACCAGGCCCAGGACCAGCTCGTGGAGCAGCTCCGCGAAAACCAGGCGCTCAAAGACCAGCTTAACACGGAGCTGGAGGCGCTGGTGGCCCGCCGCACCGACGAGCTGCGCCAACAGAACGAAACCATTGCCACCCAAAACCGCGAGCTACTCGAAACCAACAGCCTACTAGCCCTGCAATCGGCCGCCATTGAGCAGCTCAACCGCGACCTGAGCCGCGATTTGCAGGACCAGAAGGAAGCCCGCCTGCAAGCGCGCGAGTTTGACTTTGGCGAGTTCAGCCAGCTTTATCCCGATAAGGATGCCTGCCTGCGCTACCTGGCCGACCTCAAGTGGCAGCACGGCTACCGCTGCCGCAAGTGCAACCACGAGAAAAGCTGCGAAGCCCGCGAGCCTTTTGCCCGCCGCTGCACCCGGTGCCGCTACGTCGAGTCGGCCACCACGGGCACGCTGCTCCAGAAGTGCAAGTTCCCCATCGTGAAAGCGCTCTACGCGGTGTTTCTGCTGCACGCTCACCGGGGCCGCTACGCCCCGGCCGAGCTGGCTAGGGTGTTGGAGCTGCGCCCCGCCACCAGCTGGGCTTTTGCCCAGAAAGTGCTGGCTGCGCTGGAGCGCCGCCGGCAGGCGCCCGACTACGAGGAAGGAGAATCGTGGACGCACGTGCTCTTCGACGACACAACCAATGCCGACGTGGAAACGCTGCTGGAAACCGCCTGATTTAACATGGCGCACCCATTAGCTACCGGGTACAATTCGCCATAAAACCGGGTTAATCATTTTTCAGAAAAATTTCTGTTTTGGTGCGTTGTTTTTTAGCCTTAGTCGCTCAGCGCCCAAAACACGGCTCATGACTTTTAAAGCCTCAATAGCTCGCATTGCGCGTGTGCACTAGGTGTAATGAGAGGTAGTACCAAAGCGATAAAAGCGCCTTTACGGGCTATTTTGAAGGAATAGGCCTCATTTTTTTACAAAACACTTTAGCTACTTTTGACCGGTAGATGTGGCTGCTAAACTTAGTAGTTCTGGCTAATTCTACCTCGTTTATGCAATCGTTGCCGGTCCCGCAACCGATTGCAGACCCTTTGCTCTGAAATGTTGGTCTTTGGCACAGCACTGTTAGCTGGCTAGCCACTTTTTTATTCCTTTCCCCACCCTTTTTTCACTCATAGTATGAAGCGAAAGCTTTACCTAGCCCCGTCGTTTCGACATACGGCAGTGCTGCTGGCCTGCGGGCTGCCAGTAGCTGCCGGGGCCACTACTCCTCACCTGCTGCCCACGTCGGCGCTGCACGTCCTGGTCGACGTGCCGGTGACGGGCCGGGTAGTAGGGCCGGATGGCAGGCCCCTTCCTGGTGTTACGGTGCTGGTACGAGGCACCACGGTTGGCAGCACTACCGATGCCGATGGCCGCTTTGCTCTGCGGGCGCCCGAGGGCAGCACATTGCTGTTCAGCTTTATTGGCTACATTGGCCAGCCGGTGGTAGTCACGAGCGCCAATGCCTCGAACGTGAGCGTGACTATGACCGAAGACACGCAGAAGCTCAACGAAGTAGTAGTAGTAGGCTACGGCACCCAGGAACGCGGCAGCGTGACGGGCGCCATCTCATCGGTAAACGGAGCAGAGCTAGCGCGTCAACCGGTTCCAGATGTAACGCAGGCCCTGCAGGGCAAAGTAGCTGGCGTAACCATTACCTCTAATGGTGGCACGCCGGGTGGCTCAGGTGGTAGCTCGGTACGCGTTCGTGGTATAACCTCGGCCGGCAACAACTCGCCCCTTTACGTTATCGACGGCTTCCCTATCGCCACAGCTACGGATGGCAGTGGCAATGCCATTGGTAACGAGTTACAAGGAATCAGCCCCGATGATATCGAAACCATTGATATCCTGAAAGATGCGTCGGCCACCGCTATTTACGGAGTACGCGCTGCTAACGGGGTAGTATTGATTACGACCAAGCACGGTAAGGCTGGCCAATCAAATGTCAATGTTAATGCTTATACCGGGGTTCAGTCGGTCGCCCGCCGCCTGAATCTATTAAATGCCCAAGAGTACGCCGTTATTAACAACGAAAGCCGTCTGGCTGCTGGCAAGCCTATCGTGGTAGACCGCCTGCGCGACCCGGCCTCGCTGGGCACTGGCACCGATTGGCAAGATTTGGTATTCCGCCGGGCGCGGATTCAAAACTATTCGCTAGGGGTAAATGGGGGCAGCGATAAGGCGAATTATGCCTTATCAGCCTCTTATTTCCAGCAGGATGGTATCATCATCGGCACCAATTTTGAGCGCTATACGCTGCGTGCCAACGGCGAAGTGAAAATAGGCCGGATGTTGAAGGTGGGTAACAACATTCAGCTTACGCACCTCTCCGACCGCCAGGTAACGACCAACAGCGGCGAGTACGGCACTATTCAGCAGCTTATCCGGATTCCGGCCACTATCCAGCCCTACCGCTCCGATGGGTACTGGTACGAGCCCACCGGTAGCACCGACAACTTTATTGAGGAGAACCCCCTAGCCAGCGCCCAGCGCACCGACCAGCGTTACGTTCAGAACCGGATTCTGACCACGTTTTACGCTGAGCTGCAGCCGCTGAAAGGCTTGCGTATCCGCTCCAACGTAGGAGCTGACCTGCTTTTTAGTACCTTCAACTCTTTTGCGCCTTCAGCTCCGCCGTTTCCCGGCGTCACGTCGCGCTACGCTACGGCGGGGGCCTCAGCCACTTCGTCGTACGGCCCGAGCTATCTGATTGAGAACACGGCAACTTACGACAAGCTCATTGCCGATAAGCACCAGGTGACCTTTCTGCTCGGGCAGTCGGCGCAGGAATTCAACTACAGCAATGTGGAGGCTTACCGCACGGGCTACCTACGCAACGACCTGCGCGTTATCAACGCCGGGCCCATTAACACCCAACTGGCCAACGCTGGTATCATCAGCTCGCCGCAGCACCTGGCCAGCTACTTTGGCCGCCTCAACTACGAGTTTGCCGGCAAATACCTGCTATCGGCCGTAGCCCGCTACGACGGCTCGTCGGTATTCCCTCCTGGTGAGAAGTTTGGCTTCTTCCCAGGTGCTTCAGTGGGCTGGCGCATCTCCGAGGAACCATTCCTCAAAGGCAACCGCGCCATCAGTAACCTGAAGCTGCGCGCTGGCTACGGCCGGGTAGGCAACCCCCTGAATGCCGGGCGCTTCGCTTACCTATACTCAATTAACTTCGGCATCACGTATCCGTTTGGCCCCGAGCCGCAAACCATCAACACGGGCGGTGCGCCCACGCGCTTGGCCAATCCCAATCTGCGCTGGGAAAATAACAACCAGACCAATATCGGGGTGGATGTGGGCTTCTTGGACAACCGCATTGAAGCCTCGATTGACTTCTACAACCGCAACTCGCCCAACCTGATTGCGCCCGTGCCAGTGTCTTTTGCTTCGGGTACTTACCAAAGCGTGAATACCAACGCGGCCTCCGCCTACAACCGGGGCATCGACTTCTCGCTGACGACCCGCAACTTTATTGGCTCGAATGGCGGCTTCAACTGGACTACTTCGGTAACGCTATCGGCCTTCAAAACCAAGCTGGAATCGCTGGGCCAGGGGGTACCTTACAACGGGGCTGGTACCCTAGCAGGCGACGCCATCGTGCGCTACGACGCTGGTCAGCCCTTCGGCTCGTTCTACGGCTACGTGGCCGACGGCCTGTTCCAGACGGCCGATGAGGTAGCCAAGGCCCCCAAACAGGAGAACGGCACGGCCCCCGGCGATATCCGCTTTAAGGACCTCAACGGCGATGGGGTGATTACTGCTGCCGACCGAACATTTATTGGCAAGCCCAACCCCGATTTCACGTTTGGCATTACCAATACATTGAACTTCAAGGGCTTTGACCTAAGCGTGTTTATCAACGGGTCGAAGGGCAATCAGATTTACAATCAGAACCGCTACCTGCTCGAAAGCGCGCTTTACGGTAGCTTCAGTGGCGGCTCTATCGTGCTCAACCGCTGGACCGGCCCGGGCACCAGCAACGACGTGCCCCGTGCTATCGACTCGGACCCCAACCGCAACCTGCGCGTGTCGAGCCACTTTGTAGAAGACGGCTCGTTTGTACGCCTCAAAAACGTGACGCTGGGCTACACCTTGCCCGCTAGCGTGCTGAGCCGCATCTCGTCAAAACAAATTCGCGTCTACGTTACTGGCCAGAATCTCATCACGTTGACGCATTACACGGGCTTCGACCCGGAAGTAAGCGCTAGCGGCGTCGACCTCGGAATCTATCCGCAAGCGCGGGTGTTCACGGGCGGCGTAAATATTGGATTCTAACTTTCACGCTCTTGTCTATTCCCACTCAACAATGTTTACTTTTACCTACTCACGTGGTGCCTATCTGCTGGCGCTAGGCCTGCTGGCGGGCTCGGCTGGCTGCACCAGCAAGTTTCTGGAGGAGTCGCCTTCGGACCAGATAACGGACGCTAACTTTTATAAAACCCAAAACGATGCCATTCAGGCCGTAAACGCCGCCTACAGCGAGCTGACGAAGGAAGGTCAGTACAACGCCGCGCTATGGGGCATGGACATCGGGGCTGACATCTCGACCACTGGCGGCGGCGGTGGTAGCGACGGCATCGAGTACACGCAGCTCGACGACTACAACATCCCGTCGACCAATTTCGTGTGCAGGCGCCTCTGGGAGGGTTCGTACATCGCCTTGCAGCGCGCCAATATCGTGCTGCAGAAGGTGCCGCTCATTACCGGGATGGACCCTGCCATTCAGAAGCGCTGCCTGGGCGAAGCGCAGTTTATCCGGGCCAAAATGTACTTTGACTTGGTGCGGGCCTTCGGCGACGTACCGCTGTACACGGCCCCGCCCACGGGGGTCGACCAGGTAAACATTGCGCGCACGCCGCAGGCCGATGTATACAAAGTGATTGAGAGCGACCTGACGGCCGCCATCGGTAACCTGCCGGCATCGTATAGCGGCGCCGACCTGGGCCGCGCCACCAAGTGGGCCGCCCAGGGCCTGCTGGCTAAGGTGCTGCTCACCGAAGGCAAAAAAGCCGAAGCCGCCGTGCAGGCACAGGCCGTTATCGACAACTCGGGCAAGACCATGTGGGCCAAATACGGCGATAACTTCGTGGTAGCCAACGAAAACAATAACGCCAAGGAGTCGCTCTTCGAGGTGCAGTTCACCAACGGCCGCAACCAGTATGACCGCAATAACGTGGGCTCGTCGATGAACCAGTTCTTCGCGCCCCGCCGGGGCGGCCTCGTACCAGCCGGCGATGGCTACGGCTTCAACGTACCCGAGCCCGACTTTGTGGCCGGCTACGAGCCCGGCGATACCCGCAAGCCCGTGAGCGTGTGGGTGCCCGGCGATGTATCGCCCAACGGCAGCATTCAGCCCGCTAGCCTACCCGGCTCGCCTTTCGGCTTCGACTGCAAGAAGTGGTTTGTGGGTATGGTGAACACCAACATCTGGGACTCGCCCCAGAACGTGGCGGTGCTGCGTCTGGCCGAGATGTACCTAATTGTGGCCGAGGGCCTGGGTGCTACACCCGCCGGCTACGAAGCCCTGAACAAGGTGCGCCGCCGCGCCTTCGGCGCCGACTATAACACCCCCAACGCCGCGCACGACCTGAATGCCTCGAACACGCCCAACTTCCAAGATGCAGTAATTCGGGAGCGCAAGTACGAGCTGGCCTTCGAGTTTGACCGCTGGTTTGATATGAAGCGCACCAAAACGCTCATTTCGGGCATGACGGCCCAGTCGGCCTACCTAGCCACGCTAGGGGTTAGACGCGGCATTCCGACCGAGAAAAACTACGTGCTGCCCATTCCGCAGTCGGAGCTTGATGCCAACCATAATCTTGTGCAAAACCCAGGCTACTAAGCCATTTCACGGAACATATAGCCTAGTTTTAACATGAAAAATATTTGGAACAAAGCTGCCTGGGCGCTGCTGGCCGGCCCCTTGGCGCTGAGCGCGTGCAGCAAAAATGATAAGGGCAGCTTGCAAGGGCCGGTGCCGGCGGCTAGCTTCACCAGCACTGTCAATTCGACGCAATACCCCATCACCGTTACCTTCACCGACAATAGCACGGATGGCTTTATCAACCAGTGGGACTTTGGCGATGGCACCACGGGCACCGGCCAAACCGTAACGCACACCTACACGCAAGCCGGCAGCTATAAGGTACGCCTCACCGAGTCGGGCCGGGGCGGCACAAATGCAACGCCCCAGACTACTGTCGTTATTCCATCGCTGTGCGGCAACGCCGGCTTCTCAGCCTTGGCTAACTGCCAGAGCAACGTGGCTGGGGCGCGGGTATTTACTTACTCTAACGACGCGGGAGCCGTAAAGCACCTCGACGCCAGCAACAACGTCACGTATTCGTCGCCCGCCAACTCACTCACTTCCTGCCAGGCCGACGACCAGTTTACGTTTAGCGGTACCTCGGCCAGCTACACTTACGAAAGCAACGGGGGCACCTACGCCGGCGGCACCTGCGGGGCCTCGCAGTCGAGCAGCGGCGCGTTTGTGTACAAGCCGGGCGGCGGCGTCAACGGGTTAGGGCAGATTATTCTGCAAAAGGCCGGCACCTTCATCGGCGAGCCGGTAGCGGTAACCAACCTGACCTACGACATCATTGAGGCGAGCAGCACCGTGCTGCGCCTGCGCGGCACCCTAGCCGACGGCACCAAGACGGAAGTAACCCTAGTGCCTTTCGATGCCGTAACGCGGGTGAAGCAGTTGCTCACCAATGGCACCCAGAAAACCTGGCTGCTGGACAACACCTCGGCGGCGCCCATCATTGTAGGCACTGAAGACAAGCCCGGCCAGTACTACGCCGGCAATACCGCCGGTGGCCAGCTTCCCGCCTGCCAGGCCGACGACGAGTTTACGTTCTCGGCGGCCAATGTCTACACTTACGATGCTAAGGCCGAAACCTTCGTGGCTGGCGTTAACGGGGCTGCTGGCTCGTGCCAAGCCCCGCGCTCTGATTCGACGCCCTTTACGTTTGGGCCGGCCGATGGGGCCGGGCTAGCCCAGTTTGTGTTGGGCAAGGCCGGCATGTTTATCGGCGTCACCGATGCGCCCGACCTGACTTACCGCATTCTAGCCATCACCGACAAGACGATGCTGCTGCGCGCTGGCACCGGCAAAAACGGAGCCGTTGTTTTTACCATAAAGCTGGTAGCCAAGTAAAATTATTCTCTACCTAACCGTGTTGCCAGGGACCCGGCGAGCAATTCACCGGGTCCTTTTTTTATATTTTATATGCTCCTAATTCCCCACCCTTTTCGCCTGAGTCCGGCCGGGGCCGGCCTTTCGCTGGCGCTGCTGCTTGGTACCTCGTGCACCGAAAACAAGACGCCGGTTATTCCGGCGCCGGTAGCGCCACCCACAGTCGTCAATGCCGATACCCGCGACTATGCCCAGTATACTGAGCTGATGTGGAGCGACGAGTTTAATGGCTCCGGGCCGGTCGATGCTACCAAGTGGATGTACGACACGGGCGGCGGCGGCTGGGGTAATCAAGAGCTGGAAACTTACACCACCTCGACCAACAACGTCTTTCAGAACAGCGGCAACCTGATTATACAGGCCAATAAAGAGCCTAGCGGCAGCCCGGCCTACACCTCGGGGCGCGTGCTCACCAAGGGCAAGCAGAATTTTCAGTACGGCCGCATTGATGTGCGGGCCAAGCTACCCCAGGGCCAGGGCGTCTGGCCTGCCATCTGGATGCTAGGCAGCGACATCGACCAGAACAACTGGCCGAAGTGCGGTGAAATCGACATCATGGAGCTGCGCGGGCAAAACCCGACGGAGATTCTGACAACCATGCACTATGCCGACAACTCAGGCAACCACCAGCAAAGCGGCATCGACCATATCAAGCTACCCGACGGCAGCAGCTTCGCCAATGATTTTCACACGTATAGCGTGGTGCGCAGCAAAGACCAGATTCGCTTTTATCTCGATGGCGCGCTGTATTATTCCTTCACCAGCGGCACGGTGGGGTCTAATCCTTACCCCTTCAACAACAATTTTTTTGTGGTACTGAATGTGGCCGTGGGAGGCAATTTTTTGGGAAATCCGAATGGCTCTACGGTATTTCCGCAGCAGATGCAGGTCGATTACGTGCGCTATTACCAGTATAAATAGTTCCGAAAGCCTCTTGGTCCACAAAAAATGGCCCCGCGTAGGCGGGGCCATTTTTTGTGGACTAGGTAATGCCCTTTTTGGCACTGCTGGTGTTTTTGGCCCGGTTTTTCTAGGCTTTGCTTTATGAGTAGCTGCCTTTGGCAGCTGTAGCTTTGGTATCCTGCTGCCTCGTTTCGGCGTAGGGGCTAGCTAGCCTAGGGTTTTCTGGTTGCCAGCATTTACCAGCCGCGTACGGCGCCTGCTACTAGCTCACACCTGGTTCACACGTAGCTGCGCTATGTAAGCCTTGGCTGCCTTGCTCACCACTATTGTTACTGGTGGCGTTTCTTGCCTCCCCATGACCCCGACCATCGACCTGCCCGCCGCTTCGGCCCCGGAGCCCGCACCCCTTTCCAAAGCTGTTGATTTTCAGCTAGCCTTTCAGCAAAAAGAAACCTTGATTGCTGGGTACATGGCCGCCTTTGCGGTAGTGTATTATCGCCAGCCGGCCGAGCGCAGCGCCGTCCAGCTGCAAGCCACCTTGCGGGTAGAAAATGCCGTAGCGGCTTTTCCGCCCGCCACAGCCCTGCTCAACCTGAGCGATACGCTTACCCTGGCCGAGGTAGAAGCCGAGGCGGCTGGGCAGCTCGTGATGGGTCTGGCCGGCGTGGCCGAGCAGCTCGGGGCGGCCATCACGCGCTGCCGCATCTCCTTTCCGGCCCCCGAAGCTCAACATCCTATTCACGAGTGGTGCGTGACCCTGGACTTTGCTACTGACCACACGGTGGCCGTCAGCTTTGCCTGCACGGCCGGGCTGCCGGGGCCCTGGGGCGCAGCCTACCTGCCGGCCCACGTGCAGCGGGTATTTGAGCAAATCGGGCAGCACCCTGCTACGCCGGTGGGCTACGTATTTTTCCTGGCCGACGAAGAAGTGGGGTTGCTGCGCCAGTTCCGGACCGTGCCGCAGCACGTGGCCGAGGGTGGCCCGCAGCAGCTGCACCACTTATTTGAAGAAACAGCCCACCTTTACCCCAATCAGGTGGCCCTGAGCTGGCTAGCCGACACGCGCACCTACCAGCAGCTCAATGAGGAGGCCGACCAGCTAGCCGCCCGTCTGCAGCGCCAGGGCGTGCGGGCCGGCGACTTCGTGGGCTTGTTCATGGCCAAATCTATCGAGTTGTACGTGGGCATGCTGGCCGTGCTCAAGGCGGGTGCCGCCTACGTGCCGCTCGACTTGTCGTTTCCGGCCGACCGCGTCACGTTTATCCTGGGCGACTGCGGGGCGCGGGCCCTGCTCATCAATCGGCCGCTGCCCGAAGGCTTTGAAGGCTGGCCGGGCCAGGTTATTGACCTGAGCGAGCCCGCGCCGGCGGCGCCCGCCCTCCTGGAGCCGGTAACCGGCGGTCCCGATTCTATTGCCTACGTCATTTATACCTCGGGCACCACAGGCCTGCCGAAGGGGGTACTCATTCCGCACCGCAGCATCTGCCACCTGATTTGGGCCGAGCAGGTGCTGTTTCACCCCACCCCGCACGACCGGGTAGTGCAGGGTTTTTCGGTGGCCTTCGATGCCTCGCTCGAAGAGCTGTGGCTAGCCTGGGGCGCGGGCGGCACGCTGGTGCCGGTGCCCGAAGAAACCATGAAGGCGCCCGATGCGCTGCCGGGCTTTCTGGTCGAGCAGCAGGTCACGGTGTTTTCGACGGTGCCCACGCTGCTTTCGCTGCTGCCGGGCACCATTCCGACGCTGCGCCTGCTCATTCTGGGGGCGAGGTATGCCCGCCCGAGCTGCTTACCAAATGGGCTAGCCGGCAGTGCCGGGTAGTGAATACCTACGGCCCCACCGAGGCCACGGTAGTAGCCACGGCCGCCGACTTCGTGCCCGGCCAGCGCCTCACCATCGGCCGGCCGCTGGCGGGCTACGAATCCCTGCTGCTCGACCAGCTCGGCCAGCTCGTGCCGCTGGGCCAGGCCGGCGAGCTATGCATTGGCGGGCCGGCGCTGGCCGCTGGCTACCTCAATCGCCCCGAGCTGAGCGCTGCTAAATTTAACACCGTTAGTGAGTTGCCGAATGGCTTTGTCGGTCGCCTCTACCGCACTGGCGACCTGGCCCGTTTCGAGGCCGAGGGCAACATCGACTTTCTGGGCCGCATCGATACGCAGGTCAAAATCCGGGGCTTTCGCGTCGAGCTGGCCGAAATTGAGAGCCTGCTCTTGCAGTGGCCGGGCATTCGCAACGCCGCCGTAGCCCTCAAAGAAGGTGCTGATGGGGTCAAGAAGCTCATCGCCTACCTCATTCTGGCCCCCGACCACCTGCTCGACGAGCGCGCCGTGCGGGCCTACCTGCGCGAGCGGCTAGCCCCCTATATGCTGCCCGCCGCGCTGGTGCCACTCACCGCCTTTCCACTACTCACCAGCGGTAAAGTGGACCGCAAGGCCCTGCCCTACCCCGTGAGCGGCGACCAGCCGCCCGCCCGTGAGCTTACCCTGCCCCGCAACCCGCTCGAAGCTGCTATTTATGCCGCCTGGCAAAAGCGCTTCGACACGGCCGACATTTCGGTTACCGACGATTTTTTCGACATCGGCGGCAATTCGCTGCTGGCTTCGCTTATCATCTCTGAGCTGCGCCAACAGCCCGATTTTCAAGGCCTTTCGGTGAAGGAGATGTACACCCGGCGCACCATCGAAGCACTGGCGGCGGCCGTGGCAGCTGATGCTGCTACGGCCGCCGCCAGCCCCGCACCCGACCCCGCGCTGGCTAGCCCCCTCACGCGCGCCAGTACCTTCACCCGGCTCATCACGGCCATCTTGCAGCTAGGGTCGGTAGCGGCGTTCTACGCCGTGCCGGTATTTTTTCTGAACCTGTCGCTGCACTTCCGGCCCGTCTTTGCCGAGTGGTCGTACCTGGCCCTGGTGCTGGCCGGGGTGGCATCGGTGGTGGGCTACGTGCCGCTGGCCTGCCTGCTGGTAGTGTTGGTAAAGTGGCTGATTATCGGCCGTTTCCGGGCCGGCGAATACCCCCTGTGGGGCTTCTATTATTTCCGCTTCTGGGTGGTGAAAAAGCTAGTGGAGGCCGCTCCCACCCCCCTGCTCTCGGCCACGCCCTTCCTGGCACTTTTCTACCGCCTGCTCGGGGCCAAAATTGGCAAAAACGTGTACCTGGGCACCACCCGCGTGCTGTGCTTCGACCTGCTGACCATCGGCGACGGCGCTAGCATTGCCCGCGAGGCTGCCCTACTAGGCTACCGTATTGAGCGCGACCGCCTTATCATCGGGCCTACTACGGTGGGCCGCGACGCCTACGTGGGTTTGCGCGCCATTATGGATGGCCACACCAGCCTCGGCGACGGCGCAGAGCTCGACGACCTGTCGGTGCTGCCGGCCGGCCGCCAGGTGCCCGCCCAGGAAGGCTGGCTAGGCTCGCCGGCCCGGCGCGTGCGCGAAGTGCCCCTCACGCCGCTGCGCCCAGTGGCTGGGCCCGGCGCGGGCTACCTGCTGGCGCAGCTGAGCGCCATCGCACTCATGCTTTTGGTACCCACGGTAGCTTCACTGCCCATCATAGCCCTGCTGTACGAAAGTGTGCAACGCTTTGGCGCTGAGCCATCTTTATTATCATTACTCCCACTTTCAGCCCTCTACGTTCTGCTGCTGATTGTCGTGCTGGTTGCCATTAAGCGCGTGGTGGCCGGCCGCCAGGCCGATGGCACCCTGCCACTATACAGCCTCGCCTACGTGCGCCACTGGGTGGCCGATGCCGTGCTAGCCCAGAGCCTGACGCTACTCAAATCGCTCTACGCCACCATCTACACGCCCTTCTGGCTGCGGCTGCTGGGAGCCAAAATCGGGTATCGGGCCGAAGTTTCGACCCTCAACCACATCTCGGCCGAGCACCTCACCGTGGGGGCCGGCTCATTTCTGGCCGACTCGGTGAGCGTGGGCGCGCCGCGCGTGCAGCACGGGCTGGTTTCGGTGCTGCCCACGGTGGTAGGGCCCCGCACCTTCGTAGGCAATGGTGCGGTGCTGGCCGGCGGCACCGTGCTGGGTACCAACAACCTGATTGGTGCGCTCTCCTCCGCCCCTACCGATACGCCACCCGACGGCACTTCGTGGGTAGGCTCGCCCGCCTTTTTGCTACCCAACCGGCCGGTATCGACGTCCTTTGCCCCCGAGTTGACGTTTGACCCGCCCGCGCGGCTGGTGTGGGCCCGGCGCATCATCGAATTGTTTAAAATCGTACTGCCTTTCACCTTCACTTTCATTACCTTCGCGGTGCTGTATCACTACTCGCACTGGCACCTGCTACACTACACTTTTTGGAGCAGCGTAGTAACGGGTACCGGCGCGCTGGTGGGGCTGATTTTCGGTTTCTCCATTCTCACAGCTCTTATCAAGTGGATACTTATTGGTCGCTACCGGCCCTCTGAGAAGCCCTTGTGGTCGTCGTTTGTGTGGCGCAATGAGCTGGTCAACTCCTTGTGCGAAAGCTATGTGTATCCATTCTGGCAAGCGGCGCTGCTAGGCACCCCGTTCGCCACCTGGTTTTTCCAGCTCATGGGCAGCCACTTTGGCCACTCAGTGTACATGGACACGACGGAAATCACGGAGTTTGACTTGGCCTGGGTGGCCGACCACGCGGTGCTCAACAACGGCTCTACCATCCAGACGCACTTGTTCGAAGACCGGGTCATGAAAATGTCCAACCTGCGCATTGGGCGTTACGCCACCGTAGGCACCTCCTGCGTCGTGCTCTACGATTCGGTTATCGGCCCCGGCGCTACGCTCAAAAGTCTCTCGCTGCTCATGAAAGGCGAGCAGCTACCGGCCAACACCCGCTGGCAGGGAATTCCTAGTTCTTTCATTCCCAATGGGTAAGCGCACCCACCAACCCATCATGTAGCAACGCCCCCTTGCCGAGCCCTTGGCAAGGGGGCGTTGTTTACTTTAGCCAGCTACTGCGTGGGCTAGCCCGGCTTAGTATCACTAGCGAGCCCCGCGTTTTTAGCATTTGCATTGGTGGGCCGGTCATCGGTGCTGCCATCATAGCTACCGGCGAATGGGTCGTACTTTGCGGCCACCGCGGTAGCTGCTTTGGTCGTAACGGGCGCTTGGTCGGCGCCTGGCTGGGTGGGGTCGGGGGGCTGGTTCACCTCGGTAGCAGGTTGCTCGTTGGTAGGCATGGCGGAGCGGTAAATGAGTAATAAAAACACGGAGCCTCTTTTCTCCTGCTTCACCCGCCCACGAAATTTATGCCCTAATCTACTGGTGGGGCGGCCTCACCGGGCTAGCCGTGGCTACCTTGCCAGCAGTTTTGCTGCATACCTTGTCCTCCTTTCTTCACATTTGGCAGGCCGACCTAATCGCTGACTACCCTAGCTGGGCAGTGGCCGAAGCTACCCTATCTCCTGCCGAGCTAGGCCGACAGGCACGCTTACGCACCGCTACCCTACGCCAAACCTTCGGGCGCGCCCACGGCTTCCTGCGGGCAGTACTGGCAGTATATACTTCCCAGGCAGCCCGGCTTTTAGCATTTTCGACCACTGACCTAGGCAAGCCCCAGCTGCCAGACACGGCGATACACTTCAGCCTTTCGTACCGGCCGGGGCGGGCGCTATTGGCAGTGTCGAATGCTGCCTCGGTGGGGGCCGATGTGGAGCCGCTGCGCCCGCTGGCCGATGCCGCCGCGCTGGTCGCCGACCTGTTCTCTCCCACCGAGCAGGCCGCCCTGCGCGCGGCACCGCCGGAGGGTTGGTGGCCGCTATTCTACACTATCTGGACGCGTAAGGAAGCCTATGCCAAGGCTTTAGGCATGGGACTGACAATGCCTTTCGCCGGGTTTTCAGTACTGGCGCCACCGTGTGCGGGGCCGGTAGTGCTCACGGCACCCCCAGACGCCAGCCTGCACAGCTTTGCGGCTGGGGCGGGCTACCAGGGGCCGTGGCTACTCTGGCTAGCGAGGTGTTGCTAGTACCACAGCACCTTATTTATCCTGTTGATTTATAATATTCTACCACTACTATGCTTGAAAAAAACCGGCTGATTTGCCCAGGCTAGCCGGTACCGGCTACCACGAGTGGCGGATTTTTTTGCGTTAAGATTTAAAACAATGTACCTACATTAATTGTCTTCCTATCACTACTCGTAAATCTTTCTTCTTATGGCACAATCAGTTTTGCATCCGGCGGCTAGCCGGGGCCACGCCAACCACGGCTGGCTCAACTCTTACCACACCTTTAGCTTCGCTAACTACCAGAACCCTAGCCGAATGCACTTTGGCGCGCTGCGCGTGCTCAACGATGACACGGTGGCGGGCGGCATGGGCTTTGGCCGCCACCCGCACGACAATATGGAAATCATCAGCATTCCGCTCGCGGGCGACCTGGAGCACCAGGACTCGCTGGGTAATAAGGCCGTGATTCGCCAGAACGACGTGCAGGTGATGAGCGCCGGCACGGGCGTGGCCCACAGCGAAAAAAACCACAGCGCCACCGAAGCGGTTAAGTTCTTGCAAATCTGGGTATTCCCTAATAAGCGCGGGGTAGCGCCGCGCTATGCGCAGCAGAGCTTTCCGCCGGCCGAGCGCCACAACCGCCTGCTGCAAGTAGTATCGCCCAACGCGGCCGAGGGCGAAGTGTGGGTCAATCAGGATGCCTGGTTTCACCTCGGCAATTTTGACCAGGACTTTCACACTGATTATCAGCTCAAAAAACCGGGCAATGGGGTGTATGCCTTCGTGCTGGAAGGCGACGTGACCATCAACGGCCAGGCCTTGCACCGCCGCGATGGCTATGGCCTGTGGGAAGTCGATAAGCTTGCTATCCAGGCCGATAGCGCGGCTGAGCTCCTGCTCATGGAAGTACCTATGCAGTTTTAATAAGTAGCGCGGACTTTGCAGTCCGCGCCTTTACTTCACACGCGGACTACAAAGTCCGCGCTACCTCTTTCCCATGAAAACCCGCCTTACCCGCGCCGACGAGCGCGGCCTGAAAGACATTGGCTGGCTGCAGAGCAATTTTTCGCTCAGCTTTGGCCCCTACGCCGACCCCGAGCGCAGCGGCTTTGGGCTGCTGCGCGTGTTCAACGACGATTTTGTGCAGCCGGGCGGCGGCTTTGGCATTCACGGCCACGCCAACATGGAAATCATTTCGGTGATGCTAGCCGGCAGCATGAACCACAAAGACACGCTGGGCTACACCGAGGTAGTGCACCAGGATTGGGTGCAGATTATGAGTGCGGGCAGCGGCCTGCGCCACGAAGAGCACAACGTGGGCGAGAGTACGGTCAATTTTTTGCAAATCTGGATTGAGCCCAAACTGCAGAATATAGGCCCGCGCTACCAGCGCCGCTCTTTTCCCGAGGCGAAGCGCGAAAACCAACTCACCACCATCGTCAGCAATGAAGAAGGCCAGGCGCACTGCTGGATAAACCAAAATGCCAAGCTCTCGCTAGGGTACTATACTGAGGCCCAAATTATTGATTACCAGTTTAAGCCACTCAACAAACTGTTATTCCTATTTGTCATCAGCGGGTCAGTTATGGTCGGTAAGCAAGCCGTGGCCGCGCGCGAAAGCCTGGGTATCTGGGACACCGATACAATCAGCATTGCCTGCACGCCGGGCACGCGCTTTTTGCTGATTGAGGCGCCCATTAATCACTAGCGCTACGTGCCAGGAAGTATGCGTAGCGGGCACGGTAAGTAATGGCTCACTGTTGCTGAATTGCTTCTTACTTTTACGCCGTGCCCGAGTACTTGCTTTTCGTTGATACCGAGACGTCGGGCCTGCCCGCCGACTGGCGCCGGCCCTACGCCGAGCCGGGCGCGTGGCCGCATGTAGCCCAGATTGCCTGGCTTATCTACACGGTGGCCGGCGAGCTGGTGAAAACCGAAAATCACTACATTCGGCCCAGCGACTACGACCTCACCCCCGCGTCGATGCAGGTGCACGGCCTCACGCTGGCTTACCTGCACGAGCACGGCGAGGCCCGCCTGCCGGTGATGCAGCGCCTGCATGATGACCTGCTGCGCTACAAACCCCTGGTAGTGGGGCACTTCATTGAGCTTGACTACCACATGGTAGGCGTCAGCTTTCACCGCTCGGGGCTGCCCAACGCGCTGCTGGGGCTGCCCACCTTTTGCACCATGCGCCTCACCGAACGCTTTTTGCAGCCCATGCGTCAGCAGTACCTGCGGCTGGCCGACCTCTACCAGCGGCAGTTTGGGCGGCCCATGGGTCAGCAGCACGATGCCCTGGCCGATGCCGAGGCCACGGCGCAGTGCTTTTTTGAGTTGCGCCGCACCGGCGACATCGACGCCGAAACCCTGGCTAGCCAGCGTCAGCTCCAGCCGCCATCCACTCACGCGGTGCTGGCCGCCGCCCGCCGGCCCTTCTGGAAGTACTGGCTAGGGATGATTTAGGCTTTTAGGTTACTATTTTATCGTTTGTCATTGCGAGCGCTGCGCTCGCAATGACAAACGTTTTTTGTTATTTGCCACCCGATATGATAAACCGCCTCGCCTTTCTGCGCACCGTTGCGCCCTTTAACCTGCTGCCGCCCGAGGTGCTTGAGGAAGTGGCGGCGCTGCTGCAGGAGGTGACGCACCCGCGCGAAGCCGTTATCTACCACCAGGGCGAAACCAAGCTGCGCGGCGTCGATTTGATAATTGAGGGCGGCTACGATACGTATTTCGTTGATGGCCAGCAGGTGCGGCATTTGCCTGAAGTTTATGGGCCGGGCACCTGCTACGGCGGCGTGTCGGTGCTGCTCAACAAAAAGCGCTCGCTGCGCACGGTGCAGGCCCGGGCCGGCACGCGGGTGTATTTTCTGCACCGCAACGACTTTCGGGGTCTTTGCCTGGGCTACGAGGCTTTTTTTCAGCATTTTACCACTCGCTACGGCCGCCTGATGCTCGACGAGGAGTATGCCCAGCTGGTGCACCCCGGCCCGCAAACGCCCCAGAACTTCATTGCTGCCGACGAGCTGTACTCGCGCCGCATGGCCGCCGTGGAGCTGCGCGAAGTGCTGGCCTGCCCCGGCAGCACGCCCACCCACGAGGTGGCCCGGCGCATGGCCAAGGCGCGCAGCAGCTGCTACTTCGTGCTCGATGACGACGGCCAGCAAATAGTAGGCTACGTGACGGACATTACCCTGCGCGACAAGGTGGTGGCTAGCCTCGGCGATGCCCGGCTGCCCATCAGCACCTATCTCGACGCGCCCACGCGCTCGGTGAGCAGCGAGGCGTTTGTGTATGAGGCGCTGCTGCTCATGTTTCGGACCAAGACGCGCTACCTGCTGGTGGAGGCACCTAGCGGCGGCTACCTAGGCTTTATTTCGCGCAATAAATTGCTGGCCGAGCAGGCACAGTCGCCTTTCCTGTTCATTCAGGGCGTGAAGCAGGCCGTGTCGCTGCGCGAGTTGCGGCGCAACTGGCAGAAGGTGCCGGATATCGTATTTCAGCTCCTCGACCGGGGCGTGAAGCCCGAAATCGTGAACCAGGTAATCACGACCGTGGCCGATACGATTGCCCTGAAAGTGATTGAGGACGTGATACGCGAGCTGGGGGCCCCGCCGGCCCGGTTCGTATTTATTGTGCTGGGGTCGGAAGGGCGGCAGGAGCAGACGCTGCTCACCGACCAGGACAACGCCATTATCTACGAAGATAAGGCCAACGAGCACCGCGAGGAGGTGCGCGACTACTTCCTGCGCTTTTCGACCGAAGTATCGGACCGGCTCAACTCCATCGGCTTCAGCTTTTGCGAGGGCGGCTTTATGGCCAAAAACCCAAAGTGGACGCACTCGCTCTCGCACTGGAAGCGCAACTACCTGGAGTGGCTGCACGAGTCGAACCCCGAGAACGTGATGCGCTTCGCGGCATTTTTCGACATTCGCTTTTTATATGGCGAGGCGGGTATTCTGGACGAGCTGCACGATTTTCTGGACACCGAGCTGCAAAAGCCGCTCGACCGTTTTTTGCACTACATGGCCACCAATGCCCTGCAGTACGAGCCGCCGCTCACGTTTTTCAACAACATCCGCACCTTCGCGGTGGGCGACCAGCAGGTGGTGAATCTCAAGAAAATCATGTCGCCCATCGTGGACGCGGTGCGGGTATTCGCCCTCAAAAACCGCGTCTTTGTCACCAACACTGGTCAGCGGCTAGCCGCGCTGCGCCAGCTAGGCGTCTTCACCGAGAAGGAATACCAGGAGCTGCTGCAATCATATTACTACCTCATGGGCATGCGCCTGAAAAAGCAGGCTACCCAGATGATGCACGACAAGCTACCGCCCGACAACTACCTGGACCCCAAAAACTTAACCAAAGTGGAGCGCGTGACATTGAAGGAGATTTTCAAGGTTATCTCCGATTTGCAGTTGAAAATCAAGGTCAATTTTGCCAAGATGCTGAGCTGATTTTCAGTTGCGGTTCTGCCTAGCAAAACAGTACGTCCGTCCTGCTGAGCCTGTTGCAGCATCTTACTCGCCACATCAGGGTCCTACCCCGGCGCCCCCTAGCAAGGTGCTCCGACAAGTTCAGCAGGACGAATATTTGAGAAGAACCACCCCCTAGCGCTGCGACGAGTCGCGCACTATCAGCTTGGGCTTGAGCACGATGCCGCGCGGAGTGGCGGGCGAGTGGCCGGGGCTAGGCAGCATTTTTTGCAGCAGCTGCACGGCGGTGCGGCCCATTTGCTCGCAGCGCTGGTCTACGGTCGTGAGGGCCGGCTCGGTGAGCTGAGTAAAAACCTCGTTGCTGAAGCCGACGATGGCCACGTCTTCGGGCACCCGAAAGCCGAGCTTTTTGGCCACCTGCATACCCCCCACGGCGGCTAAGTCGTTGGAGCTGAATACACCATCGGGCCGGCGCGTGGCCGAGAGGCGCATGAGGCCGCGCATGGCGGCAGCCCCGCCCTGCTGGCTCAGCTCGCAGAAGGCAATGAGGCGCGGGTCGGGCGTGAGGCCGTGGGCGGCTAGGGCGTCGAGGTAGCCCTGGTGGCGGTTTTTGTGGATATTGACGTGCAGGGGGCCGGTAAAGTGCGCGATGCGGCAGCAGCCCTGCGCAATAAGGTGCTCGACCACCTGGTAGGCCCCGAGATAGTCGTTGAGCGTCACCGAAGTCACATTTGGGCCTTTAAAGCCTTGCACCACGCGGTCGAAGAATACGAGCGGCACCCCCTGCTGGCGAACGCCCTCAAAATGCTCAAAATCAGTAGTAGTATCAGAGAGCGAAAGCAAGATACCGGCCACCTGCGCGCCCATCAGCAGCTCGATAATCTGGCGCTCCTGCTGGGCATCCTCATTCGACTGGCATATCATCACGTTGAAGCCCGCCTCGCTAGCCTCGCTGGCGATGCCGTGAATGACTTCGGGAAAAAAATAGCCCGTGATATGCGGCACTATCACGCCCAGCGTGTTGCTGCGACCCCGGCGCAGGCCGGCGGCCAGCGGGTTGGGCTGGTAGTGCAGCTCTTTAGCGAGCTGGCGCACGCGCGCCTTAGTGGCCTCGCTCACATCGTGGTGGTCGGCCAGGGCGCGCGAAATAGTCGAAGCCGACAAGCCCAGGGCCTTGGCCAGGTCGGTGATGGAGGCGCGACGATTCATAAGCAGCAAAAAAAGGCGAAAGCACAACAGAACGACCACAAAGATGGGGCCGCTGGTTCCCTACCGCGATGCGACAGGCAAACTTAGCCTCGCTGCGCCCAGGCGCCACCGGCCTAAAACTACGCTGCTTACGTATGTAGCCGAACGCCCGGCCGGCCGCAAATGTTGCCGACTGTATTAGCCTGGCTGGTGTAGCTTGCTGTATGAAGTCGTTTCCCCTCTGGCGCGTGCTGGGTGTTGGTTTTTTGCTTCTGTTGCTGGCACTGGGACTAGCGGGCTGGCTAGCGACGACCCGCTACGCCCGGCCCTACCTCAAACAGCTGGTGCGGACGCAACTGACGCACAACTCGGAGCTGGTGCTCGACCCGTTTGAGGTGGATTTTTCACTGTGGCGCGACTTTCCGTACCCTACCGCCTCGCTCAGTCACCTTACCCTGCGCGACAGCTCGCATCACCGCACGCTGCCCGTACTGCGCCTGGGCCGCGCCGACCTGCGCCTGAACCTGCGCGAGCTGCTGCACCGGCGCGTGCAAGTGACGCGCCTCACGCTGCGCGACGTGGCCATCGGCCAGCGCGTCGATTCGCTGGGCCGCACCTGGGGCCTGCGCGGCAAAAAGCGCACCGCCGCTAGCCCGCCGCCCAAAATCGACTTGGCACTTGACTCCATCATTATTTATAATTTCGGAATTTTTACCCGCAACGATTTTATTCACAGCGCTTTACGCGGGCGCGTCTTTCAGGCCCGGCTAGCCGCCAGCCTGCACCAGGGCCTGCTGGCGGTGCACGGCCGCTTCACTGGTCGCCTCGACCGGCTTAGCAACCGCACCGGCGACCTGCTGGCCAACGAGCCGGTACAGGCCAGGTTGAATTACCGCTATGATTTTGCGCGGCGCCAGGGCGAGTTTTTCAACACCCGCGCCACGCTCAACAGCGATACCATTCGCATCAGCGGCACCCACACGGCCGATATGGCCAGCGGCACTGGCCCGCCGCGCGGCACCTTTCTCAACCTGCGCTTTGCCGGCAGCCAGCCGCTGCTGGCGGTGCTGCACGCCACGCTGCCACCCACGCTGCGGCCCATTTTGCACGGAGCCAGCAGCCCGAGCAAAGCCCAGATTGAGTACCTGATGTCGGGGCTAAGCGGGCCGCAGGTGCGCCCGCACATTGTGCTGCACTTCGGGATGCGCAACGCCCGCATTCAGTGGCCCGACTCGGCGCGGCGCATCGACCGCTGGGATTTGCAGGGCACCTACGACAACGGCCCCGCCCACGCGCCCCAGACGATGACGCTAAACCTGAGCCAGTGCCGCGTGTACTCGCCGGCCGGCCAGCTCGATATGGCGTTTTTGCTGCGCAATTTTCAGCGGCCCTACGTGCAGGGCCGCCTGCACGGCCGCACCGAGCTGCCGGCCCTCATGGCGCTGCTTTCACCCGAGCATTGGTATGCCCGTAGCGGCATTGCCGACCTCGATGTGCAGCTGCACGGCCTGCTGCCCGCCGTGACCCAGCAGCAGCGGCAGCGCGGGCTGCTTCGCAAAAACCTGGCAATACACGGCACTGCCACCCTGCGCAACGCCACTTTTGAGCTGGCCGGCCACCAGGGCAACTTGCATGGTCTCAACGTGCGCATTGGTCTCAACGACAGCTTATGGCAGCTTTCCAATGCTTCGGGTGTACTGGCGGGCATGAAGTTCAACGCCTCGGCTACTACACTGTATTTACTCGACTACTTCACCGGCCAGCACCCCACCACCGATATCAAGGGCAGCTTTGCAGTCGATGCGCTCGACCTTGTCCGGCTGCGGCAGCTGCTGCGGCCCAGCGCCACCGGCCCCCTGCTGGCGCACCAGCGCCGCCCGGCCCGCAGCCTGGTCGACCGCCGCCGCATTGCCACCACGCTGGGCAGCCACCTCATTCCGGCTGGCATGCACCTCGATGTAGCCCTGCGTTGCGGCCGGCTAGCCCTAGCCACCGATACCCTGCGCGACATGGCCGTGCGCATTCGCCACGACGGGGTGCGCGTGCAGCTTACCGGCATCCGGGGCAAGCTCTGGGATGGCGAGGTGCACGGCGAAGCCCAGTGGCCCACCGACTCAGCCAACCGAGTGGTGCCCGTCTCCTACAATGTTGATTTTCATTTTGATACGCTCAATTACAAGTCTTTGCTGGAACGGCTCTCGCGCCCGCCCCGGCGCTCGCGCACGTCGCCAGCCAGCCCGGCCATCCGCGAGCTGCTGCTGGCCGCCAATGGCAAGCTGAGCTACGAAATCAACTCACTGCTGCTGCCCGATGGCGAAACCGTGCGCGACCTGCGCCTGCGCTTCGACAAGCAGGGCTCGGCGCTCAACCTGCCTTTCATCTACTTTGTGGCGCCCCAGGGCGGCGTGGGCAGCGGCTCGGCCACGGCACAGGTTGAGGGGCTGCGCATCGTGCACGCCGACGCCAACCTCTACCTGCGCTACCCCACCCTCGACGTGCCCCAGCTGCTGCGCATGCTAGCCAGCGTGGCCCCGCCCCGCACCGACTCGGCGGCCCTGGCGGCGCGGCGGGCACTCCGGGCGGCGCGGCGCGCCCGGCGGCTTGCGACCGGCGTGGCCCCCAGCTCGCTTATCACCAACGGCCGCTTTACGGCGCTGCTGCGCGTAGAAGCCGACCACGTACGGTACGCGGCCGTGCAGGGCGCTAATTTTCAGCTCGTCACGCACTTACAAGCGGGTGAGGCCATTCTCGACGACTGCACTGTGAGCACGCTGGGCGGGCGCGTGACGCTGCGCGGGCGCCTCATCACCGACGCCGGGCGCCAGCACCACCCCTTAAAGGTGCAGGCGCTGCTGGAGGACATTCAGCTGCCGGAACTGTTTGGCACGGCCACGGCCATGCGCCTCAACGTCATGAACAGCAGCAATATAACAGGTCGCCTGCGCTGCGCGGCGGCCCTGCGCACCGACCTCGACGAGAAATTCCTCCCTAACCTCGACAATACCAACGCCTACCTCAAGGCCGACCTGCGCGACCTGGAGCTAATAAACGTGGAGGCGCTCGAAGACGCTTTCAAGTTCTTTAAAAAACGCACGAGCCACTTGTATTTTGAGCCCGTGAGCAGCGAGTTTGCCCTGAGCCGGGGCGAGCTGCTCATCCCCAACTTACGCCTCAACAGCAACCTCACCGAGCTGCAAGTAAACGGCCGCTACGACCTCGATGGCCGCGCCGACCTCTACGTGGGCATGAACCCGCTGCACGCCCTGCTAGGCTCTAACAACAAGCGTATTGCCCGCATCCAGGCCGGCGAGGCCACTACGCGCCACGACGCTAAGCTCAGCTACGTAAACCTGAGCCGCGACGCACCCCACAGCAAGTACCGCATCAAGCTTTTCCAGAAACAGGAGCAGCAGCAGGCCCAGGCCGCACTGCGGCGGCAGTTCCGGCAGCTGGTCATTACGCAGCGCCTCGATACCACGCTGCGCCTGCTGCCCGGCTCGCCGCTCGTGGCGCCGCAGCCCAAGCTAGCCACGTCGCCGCGCAGCAGCGAATAGCAAGATTTTCTAGTACGTGAGTTGGAAAAAAGAACGGCAGGCCGAGTACTGCTTCGCGGTGCTCGGCCTGCCGTTCTTTTTTCTGGGCAGTGCCACTGGGTGGCTCAAGAGACTACGCCCCCAGAATAGCGTCAATCTCAGCCAGCTCGTCGGTACTGAACTGGTAGTTTTTCAGGCAGCCCACGGCGTCGAGTACCTGCTGCGGCTTGCTGGCGCCGATGATTACCGACGTCAGGCGCGGGTCTTTCAGCACCCAAGCCAGGGCGAGTTGAGCCAGCGTCTGGCCGCGCTGCTGGGCCAGGGTGTTCAGCCGGCGCGCTTTTTCAATATTGGCCGGGTTGAGCTGGCTTTCCTCGATGGCGCCGTTGCCAAGCTTGCGGGCAGCCCGCGAATCGGGCGGCACACCCTGCAAGTACTTATCAGTGAGCACGCCCTGGGCCAGCGACGAGAACGCAATGCAGCCCACGCCCTCGTCGGCCAGCGCGTCGAGCAGGCCGCGCTCGGGGTCGCGCACCAGCAGCGAGTACTTGGGCTGATGGATGACGCAGGGCGTGCCCAGCTCGCGCAGCACGGCGCAGGCCCGGCGCGTTTCGTCGGGCGAGTAGCTGCTCAGGCCCACGTACAGGGCCTTGCCCTGGCGCACCAGCGCATCGAGCGCGCCCATGCTTTCCTCAATGGGCGTGGCCGGGTCGGGCCGGTGGTGGTAGTAGATATCGACGTAGTCGAGGCCCATGCGGCGCAGGCTTTGGTCGAGGCTAGCCACCAGGTACTTGCGCGAACCGCCGTCGCCGTAGGGGCCGGGCCACATGCCGTAGCCAGCCTTGGTCGAGATAATTAATTCATCGCGATAAGGCTTAAAATCAGTCTTATACAGCCGGCCAAACGTTTCTTCGGCCGCGCCGGGGGGCGGGCCGTAGTTGTTGGCCAGGTCGAAGTGCGTCACGCCCGCATCGAAGGCCGTGCGCAGGATGTCACGGCAGCCGCCTAGGGCGTTCACTTCGCCAAAATTTTGCCACAAACCCACCGAAATGGCGGGCAGGCGCAAGCCGCTACGGCCGCTGCGGCGGTATTCCATCGAGTCGTAGCGGGTGGGGCTAGCCAGGTAGGTCATAAAAATCTGTTACTAATCTTTGATTATCAATCGTTTGTCATTGCAAGCCTGCGAACCAATCGCACCCGCACGCTATCCGAACGAAGCCGTTCTGATGCGATTGCTTCGCAAGCTCGCAATGACAAACGATTTTGAATACGGCGCAGCGGCAATTATGCGTTAAAATCTGCTATTTTGCTGCCCTATGTCTCGCTTTTTATTTTTCCTAGGCCTGGCCGGGCTAGCCCTGGCTGCCCGGCCCGCCGCTGCCCAAACCACCGCTGCCACCCGCGCCCAGGATTCGGCCTTCGTGCGCCAGAACTACCGCAAGGTCGAGCAGCTCATCCCGATGCGCGACGGCACCAAGCTAGCCACCATTCTCTACGTGCCGCTCGATGCCGCCAAGGGTCACCCCTACCCCTTCCTGCTGGAGCGCACGCCCTACTCGGCCGGCCCGCGCGGGGCCGACAGCTACCTCACCCGCGGCCCCGGCCCCAGCCGCGAGCTGAGCCAGGAAAAATACATTTTCGTGTATCAGGACGTACGCGGCCGCTACCTGTCCGAAGGCCAGTTTGAGGAAATGACGCCCGCGCTGGCTAGCCACCCCACCAAGGCGGCCAAAGGCAAAAACGCCCCCCACGACGAAAGCACCGACACCTACGATACCATTGAGTGGCTGCTCAAAAACGTGGCCGGCAACAATGGCCGCGTGGGCATTATGGGCATCTCGTATCCAGGGTTTTACGCCAGCGCCAGCCTGCCGTTTGCGCATCCAGCGCTCAAAGCCGTGTCGCCGCAGGCGCCGGTTACGGATGAGTTTATCGGCGACGATGCCCGGCACAACGGGGCATTTTTCTTGCTCGATAATTTCGATTTCACCAACTATTTCGACGTGCCCCGGCCGCAGCCGCTGGCCGAGTACCAGCAGCTTTTTCCGCTGAAAATCGCGGACGCCTACCAATTCTTCCTCGACCTGGGGCCTATTAAAAATGCTAATCAGACCAAGTACTTCAACCAGCGGGCGCGCATCTGGAACGAGTACTTGGCCCACGACACCTACGACGCCTACTGGCAGGCGCGCAACATCCGGCCGCACCTCACGGGCGTGAAGCCGGCCGTGCTCGTAGTGGGCGGCTGGTTCGATGCCGAAGACCTGTTTGGCGCCCTGCACACTTACCAGGCTATCGAGAAGCAGAACCCCGGCGCCACCAACCGCCTCGTGATGGGCCCCTGGACCCACGGCGCCTGGAGCCGCCCCGACTGGAGCAAATTTGGCCCGCTCAGCTTCGGCCAGAACACCGCCGCCTACTACCGCCAGCAGTTGGAAACGCCGTTTTTCAATTATTATCTGAAAGACAAAGGCACGTTTAACGCGGCCGAAGCCACGGTATTTGACACGGGTACGAATGAGTGGAAAACCTACCCGGCCTGGCCACCGAAGGCTAGTCAGCTGCGCCCATTTTATTTTCAGCAGGATGGTACTCTTTACGGAGTAGCAGAAGGGCAACTTGCTCCTTATCAGAAAATAGCTAACCACGTTACTAGAGCACCAGTTATTCCGACGCCGCTCGGCTTCTCCGAATACATCAGCGACCCGGCCCACCCAGTGCCTTATGCCGAAGGCGTGCTGAGCAGCCGCAACAACGAGTATATGGTGCAGGACCAGCGCTTTGCCGCGCAGCGGCCCGACGTGCTTACCTTCCAGACCGCGCCGCTAGCCCAGGATATGACCGTGGCCGGCCCGCTAGGGGTATACCTCTGGGTGAGCACTTCGGGCACCGACGCCGACTTCGTGGTGAAGCTCATCGATGTGCTGCCCGACGATGCCGTGGCCGACCCCGCCGCCCCCAGCACCACGCTGCCCGGCACCCAGCGCCTGGTGCGCGCCGACGTGTTTCGGGGCCGCTACCGCACGGGCTTTGACAAGCCGACCGCCTTTCAGCCCAACGTGCCTACCGAAGTAAAATATGAGCTGAACGACGTGCTGCACACCTTCAAAAAAGGCCACTGCCTGCTGGTGCAGGTGCAAAGCACCTGGTTTCCGCTCGTGGACCGCAACCCGCAGCAGTTCGTCAACATCTCCACGGCCGAGGCCGGCGACTTCAAGAAGGCCACCATCCGGGTGTACCACGAGCCGGGCCACGCCTCCAGCCTCACGCTGCCGGTGCTGGGGCGGTAGGCCCACCCTAGCCACGCGGCGGCCGTACAAGCAGTTCTATGAAACGGCGCCACTTTCTTCCGCTGGTAGGGCTAGCGCCCCTGGGCCTGGCCGCCGCCAGCTTGCGCAGCGCGCGACTTATGCAACCCGAAAAGCTGTATTTCAAAGACGACGGCACCATCCCGAATAGCCACTATCCGCTACTGGTGTACCGGCAGGCCTTTACGGCCCGCGATGCGGCCGGCGCGGCGTGGCTAGAAAACCACTTTGCGGCGAATGGCTGGACTAACTCCTGGCGCAATGGGGTGTACCCGTTTCACCACTACCACAGTACCTCGCACGAGGTATTGGGCGTGTATGCCGGTTCGGCGCTGCTGCATATGGGCGGCGAGGCAGGGCAAAAGGTGCGCGTGCAGGCCGGCGACATCCTCGTTATTCCGGCCGGCGTAGGGCACAAAAACCTGGGCAGCGACAACCTGGGCGTAGTCGGTGCCTACCCCGATGGCCGGCACTGGGACGTGAACCGAGGCCTGCCCGGCGAGCGCCCGCAAACCGATAAAAACATCGCCGCCCTGCCCCTACCCCGCACCGACCCGCTGCTAGGCAACACTGGTGGCTTGCTCAGCATTTGGCGGTAAAGCCAGTATATACCCCAAAAAGAACGTCAGGCTGAGCCTGACGTTCTGGGTTATTAGGCGTAGGTCGGTTTGGCTAGCTAGCCTGCTTCTGAGCGTGCCAGAGCACCAGCTGCCAGCCTTTAGCGGCGTCTTTGATATACACCACCACGTACTTGATGCGCGTGAAGCTGGGCTGCCCGTCGGCACCGGGGCCGAGGTCAATCTGGATGAGCGCATTGACGACGGCCGTGCGGTCATCGTTATAAGGGCGCACCACCATGTTTTCAATATCCACCTGGTCGTAGCGGCTCTGGCCGCTGGCAATGGAAGCGAGGTAGCTCACCTTGTTGTCCTGGTGGCCGTTGGAGTGGGTATAGATGAGGTCGTCGGCGAAGATGCTTTCGAGCGTGGGCAGGTCTTTGGCAATTTGGGCGTCGAAGCGGCGGCGCTCCAACTGTTCGATTTCTTGAATGGCAGGCATCTAAGCGAAGTAAGGAGGATTGAATAACACAACAAAGAACGTCATGCTGAGCTTTTGTCACTTTCTAAAAAAGCGTGAGCTGTCCGCCGTGGCTAGCCGGGGCCGTTTCCCCGTCCAGATTCGACAACGCCAGGCCCAGCAGACGCACGCCTTTGGGCACAGGCAGGAGCGCGGCCAGAATTTCCTGGCCGGTGCGCAGCAGCGAAGCTTCGTCGGGCACGGAGGCGGGCAGCGTGCGGCTGCGGGTTATCTGCTGAAAATCAGCGTACTTTACTTTTAGCGTGAGCGTGCGGCCCGACTGGCCGGTGCGCTGGCAGTAGGCCCACACTTTGGCGGCCACTGGCAGCAGGGCGGCCAGCAGCGCGGGTAAGTCGTGCAAATCGTGGGCAAACGTGGTTTCGGCGCCCACCGACTTGCGCGGGCGGTCGGGGCGCACGGGGCGGTGGTCCTCGGCATGGGCGATAGCGTGGTAAAAGCTACCCGCCTTGCCAAAGTGCTGGCGCAGCAGCGCCTCGGGCTGCTGGCGCAGGTCGGCCCCGGTGAAAATGCCCAGCGCGTGCAAACGCGCCGCCGTGGCCGGCCCGATGCCGTGAAACTGCCCCACCGCTAGCCCCTCCACAAAGGCCAGCCCCCGGCCGGGCGGAATCACAAACTGGCCGTTGGGCTTGCGGTGGTCGGAGGCCAGCTTGGCCAGAAACTTATTGTAGGAAATACCCGCCGAAGCCGTGAGCTGGGTGCGCGCCAGAATTTTGGCGCGCAGCTCGCGGGCCACCTGGCTAGCCAACGGCTCGTGCTTGAGGTTGTGGGTCACGTCGAGGTAGGCCTCGTCGAGCGCCACGGGCTCGATGAGCGGCGTGTACTCGGCCATAATCTCGCGCACCTGGCCCGACACTTCCTTATAGACCTCGAAGCGCGGCGGCACAAACAGCAGCGCGGGGCACAGGCGCCGCGCGGTGCTGGCCGGCATGGCCGAGCGCACCCCGTATTGCCGGGCCTCGTAGCTGGCGGCCATCACTACGCCGCGCGCGCGGGTGCCGCCCACGGCCAGGGGCCGGCCGCGCAGGGCGGGGTCGTCGCGCTGCTCCACGGAGGCATAAAACGCGTCCATGTCGAGGTGAATGATTTTGCGCGGCGCGGCGGCCGGCGTAGTTGGCGTCACGACTACAAATTTAGCCCGGCCCGCCCGCTGGCCTCCTTACTGCGGCAGCAGCACCGTGAAGGTCGAGCCCACGCCCAGCTCGCTCTCGACGGCGATGCGCCCGCCGGCGTTTTCCACCATCTTCTTCACCATAAACAAGCCAATGCCACTGCCCTCCACGTGGCTGTGCAGGCGCTCGAAGAGGCCGAAAAGCTTGCGCAGGCCGGCTGGACTGATGCCCAGACCATTATCCTGCACCGAAAGGCGCACCTGCCGGCCCTCGGGCTGGGCCCGCACGCGCACGCGCGGCAGCCGGTCGGGCGAGCGGTACTTGAGGGCGTTGTTGAGCAGATTATAAATGAGGCTGCGCAGGTTTTTTTCCAGGAAAGTAACCGCCACGTGGTCGCCCAGGTCCAGGTCGAGCTGCGCGCCGGTGCTGCGGACCAGCGGCGCCAGGTCGAGGCACACATCGTGCAGCACGGGGGCCAGCGGCACCGGGGCAGCGGGCAGGCCGTGCTCGCGATGCAGCTTGGCCACGTCACTGAGCTGCTCGATGGTACGCTGAAAACGCTCGACCGACTTGGTGAGCATACCCAGAATGTCATTGACCGGCGGGCGCTGCCGGGCCTCGATGGGCAGCTCGTCGGTGAGGGCCACCAGCAGGCCTTCGATGTTGGTAATCGGCCCCTTAAGGTCGTGCGAGGCGGTATAGATGAAATTGTCGAGGTCCACGTTCACGCGGGTAAGCTCCTCGTTGTTGTCGCGCAGCAGGCGCTGGGCCTGGGTGATGCGCTCCTGGGCCACCTTGTGCTCGTGAATGTCGGTATAGGTGCCAATCCACTGCACCACCTCGCCCTGCTCGTTGCGCGAGGGCAGGGCGCGGCCCAGCATCCAGCGGTAGTCGCCAGCGGCGCTAAGAATGCGGCACTCCAGCTCCAAAAACTCTTGGTTGGCTAGACTACGCTCCCAGCGCTGCATACAGGTAGCAAAGTCGTCAGGGTGAATACGGCTGGCAATCTGCTCAGCCGAAACGGCCTGCTCACCTACATAGTCAAACCAGCGTTGGTTGAGGTAGGTGGTGGCCCCAGTGAGGTCGGCCGTCCAGGCTATCTGCGGAATACCTTCGAGCACGCGGCTCACCTCGGCGGCGGCACGCTCCACGGCCTGGCGGGCGGCCTGCTGGCGCACCAGTTCCTCATTTTTGCGGTCGAGCAGGGCATTCTGCTTAACCACGACGGAGCGAATCGTCGAGATTTCCCTATGGGCCGACATATCGGCCAGCAGCACCGCCAGCGTGGGTGTGCCGCTAAAGGTGAGCACGTTCATCGACACTGAGAAGGGACGCAGGGCGCCGTCGCGGCCGTTTTGCAGCGGCAGCTCGCCGCGCGCGTGCGTGTTCCAGCCCACTAGCCACAGCTCAGCCCAGTAAGCCTGGTACTTAGCCGGGATAAAATCGGTAAATGGCCGCCCCAGCAGCTCGCTCAGGCTGCAGCCCAGCGCGGCAGCCAGCGCGGCATTGCAGTACAGTATCAGGCCATCGGGGCCGAGCAGCACGGCGCCCTCGCTCATCTGCTCGATGAGGTGGCGGTAGCCATAGTCGGCGCTTTCGAGGGTAAAAATGCGCGGCCCATCGGCCCCCTGAATGGCTAGCGCATCGACGGCCCCCGTACGCACGGCCACAATCAGCTCCTCAGCCTCGCGCAGCCGCTGGCGCAGCTCTTCGTTTTCCTGGGCCAGGGCGGTGGCGGGGGAGTCATGGGGTGGCTAGGGCAGGTGGTCTATTCCTAATACTGCTAATACGGTGGCCCGGTTCGAGAGGTCGCCGATGAGCTGGCGGCGGGGCAGCGGCTGCTGGCGCACCAGCGTCGGGGCCGCGATAATCTGCTCTTCCCCGGCCAGCTGCGGCTGCTGATACATATCAATGATACGCAGCACGTAGCGGCCGGCCAGGTACTGCTCGCAGATTTCCTTGATATTGCGCACGGCCCGCGTCGAGTTGGGGGTTGCGCCCGCCACGTACAGGCGCAGCACGTAGAGCGGCTCAGCAGGCACAGCCGGCGGGGAAGGGTCCATTGCCACGGCCTAGCGGTGCTGGGGCCGTAAGTCGAGCCCCACGATAACCCGCTCCTCGTTGGAGAGGTCGCCGATAACCTTGCGGATGGGCTCGGGCACCTTACGCACTACCGTGGGAATGGCCAGAATCTGGTCGCCCTCGGCCAGCTGCGGATGCTGCATCAAATCAATTACTTCGAGCTGGTAGCGCCCGGCTACGTACTGCTCGCAGTAGCGGCGCAGGTTGGCCAGCGCCGCAATCGACTTGGTCGTTTGGCCGGCCACGTAGAGGCGCAGCTCCCAGGTTTCGCCGGCAGGTAGCTCGGTACCATTCGTCATTTCTTCCCTCACTTCCATCATAACTTACAGTCATACGGCGCTTAGGGCCGGGCGTTGGTCTGGGGAGTTAAATAATCGGTGGATAGGCCCGTGGCCAGGGCCGAGCGGCCGTCGCGCAGGGCCGCTTCGCGCGTCTGCTCTTCGTCGCTCACGCGGCGCAGTTCTTCTTCGACGGTTTCAAACTCGGTGCGCAGGTTGGCAATGGTCGCCTCCAGCACGCGGCGCTTGCGCTCCAGCTCGCGGTCGCGGCGGTCGGCCTCGTGCTGCTTCACCACGCGCTGGGCTTCTTCCTGAATGCGCTGGGTGAGGCGGCCCGCGCCGGTAATAATACCTTCGGGGCCGATAATGACGTCGAGCAGCTGAATGCCGTGGCTGGTGACGAGAAACTCGCGCACCTGATTGGAGTGCGACATCCCCCGGGCTTTCAAGATGCTGAGCCCCCGGTTGCGCTCACCCACGCCTTCGAGGTCGCGCACCGAAATCCAGGTATCAACCAGCGACGATACGCCTTCCTCCGTCATTTCCATCTGCCCGTTGCGGGCGCTGATGAGTGCCGTAAATAAGGCCGTAATCCCGTTAACCTTCAGAAAGTCAATCATCCGCGTGAGCATGCTACGCACTTCGCTCAGGCTACCCACCGACACCAGGTTGCTGATGGGGTCGATAACCACGGCCTCGGGCCGGTAGTCACCGATGGTTTTGTGCAGCGTCACAAGGTGGCGCTCCAGGCCATTGAGCGTGGGGCGTGAGGCTTCGATGCGCAGCAGACCCTGGTCTACGTAGGGCCTGAGGTCGATGCCCACCGACAGCATGTTGCGCATGAGCTGGGCCGGCGATTCCTCAAACGCGAAGTAAAGGCAGCGCTCGCCGCGCCGGCAGGTTTCGGCGGCGAAGGAGGCGGCCAGGGTGGTTTTGGCGGTGCCGGCCGTGCCGGTGAGCAGCACGCTGCTGCCCCGGTACCACCCCTTGCGCGTGAACATTTCATCGAGGCCCGGCACGCCCGACGAGATAATCTCGTTCGACACCGTGTGCTCGAGTTTGAGCGAGGTAACGGGCAGCACCGAAATGCCGTCTTCGCTGATGAGGTACGGGTATTCGTTGGTGCCGTGGGTACTGCCGCGGTATTTCACAATGCGCAGCCGGCGGGTGGTTATCTGGTCGATTACGCGGTTATCGAGCAAAATCACGCAGTCCGACACGTACTCTTCCAGTCCTTGCCGGGTGAGTGTGCCATCGCCCCGCTCGGCGGTGATAACAGTCGTTACGCCCTTGTCCTTGAGCCAGCGAAACAGCCGTCGAATCTCGGAGCGCAGCACCGCTTCGTTGGGAAAGCCCGCAAACAACGCCTCGATGGTATCGAGCACTACGCGCTTGGCCCCAATGCTGTCGATGGCGTAGCCTAGCCGAATAAACAGGCCGTCGAGGTCGTACTCGCCGGCCTCCTCTATCTCGGAGCGGTCGATATGCACGTGGTCGAGGCGCAGCTGCTTATCGGTCTGCAGCTGCTTGAGGTCGAAGCCTAGCGAGGCCACGTTAGCGGCCAGCTCGTCGGCCGTTTCCTCGAAGGTCATGAGCACGCCCGGCTCGTCGTACTCCTGAATACCGCGCACCAGAAACTCAATGGCCATCAGCGTTTTGCCGCAGCCCGCGCTGCCGCACACCAGCGTGGGGCGCCCCAGCGGCAGGCCACCTTCGGTTATTTCGTCGAGGCCCTCGATGCCCGTGGGAGCCTTCGGCAGCTTCGGCAGGGTGGCCGCCGATGAAGATGAAGCTGTTTGCATAAAAAGATAGTCAGCGCAGAATTGTCCGGAAAGTTACGGCTCCGGCTAGGGAAAATCTGCGGGCGGGCTAGCGTTTATTTTTTTGGCGGCGCGCCCGCCGGGCGGCCTGCTGCTCGCGCTCGGCCCGGCGCGCCTCGCGCAGCAGCAGGCGCTCGGGCAGCCGGGCCATGAGGCGCTCGCGCACGTACTGGGCCAGGTGCGAGAGCGGAATAGTGTGCGCGCTGCGCAGGTACTGCGCCACCTCGCGCTGGCGCAGGGTGCTGGCCCCGGCTAGCCCCCGCGCCAGCAGGTACTGCTTTATTTCCTCGACCCACAGCAGGCCGGCCAGCGGGGCGCGCTGCACGGTGGCATTGTAGCCGGCCGGGCGGTGCGGGCGCAGCTCATCAGTACCGGCCGGGGCCACCAGGATGCCCACCCACTCGGGCAGCCGCGGCAGCAGCTTGGGCAGGTGCTTTTCGGTGACTACAAACGTGACGAAGTCATATACCTCGGCGTAGCAGCGCAGTTGGTTTTCAACGCGCTGCAAGGTGTCGCCGTCGCCCTTTACCTCGTAGCCGTGCATGAAGTGCTCGGTGATGTGCACCACATCGGCGCGGGTACTGCCGGTGGGTAGCTCGTCGATGTACACGCCGCCCAGTAGCAGCGGGTAGAGCCGGGCGCGGATGGCGGGGTCGTTCATTTGTACCTTCAAAAGTAAAACGGGCGGCCCCGCACGGCGCCCGCCGCGTGCCATGCTACCCGATATTACCACCGAAGCCGACGTTAAACTTTTAGTAGACAGCTTCTACGAGCGCGTGCAGGCCGACCCCGTGCTGGCCCCGGTTTTTATAGATTTTGCGCACGTCGATTTTAGACACCACCTGCCGCAGCTCTACGATTTTTGGAGCGGCATCTTATTGGGTACCAGCCGCTACCAGGGCTTTCCCCTGCGCAAGCACTTCCCACTGCCCATTGGGCTGGCGCATTTTGAGCACTGGCTAGCCCTGTTTCAGGCCACGGTCGAGGCGCATTTTGCTGGCCCCACCGCCGAGCTGGCCAAGCAGCAGGCGCTGCACATCGGGCGGGTATTTGCCACCCGGCTAGGGCTGCTCAGCGCTCCTGATGGCGCCCGCCCCATCGGGTAGCAGCTACCTTTCGAACTATCTTTTCTTTTCTTCTAATGAACCAGTCTACCCGCGCCGCCCTCGTGGCCGAACTCACCCAATTACTTGCCGGTGGGAATGCCCACGTTACTTTCGAGCAGGCCCTCGCCGGTTTGCCCGCGCCCCTGCGCAACCAGGTCGTGCCTGGGGTACCCTATACCGTTTGGCACCTGGTGGAGCACCTGCGCCTTGCGCAAGCCGATATTCTGGAGTTTTGTGTAAACCCGCGGTACGTAGCCCTCGATTGGCCCGCCGACTACTGGCCCGACAAAACCCTGGCCGTGGATGAGGCCGGCTGGCAGGCCACGCTGCACGCCATCGCCCACGACCAGCAGCGGTTTACCGACTTGCTGAACGACCCGGCCACCGATTTTTTTAAGCCGCTAGCCCACGGCGAGGGCCAGAACATCTTACGCGAGGCGCTGCTCATCGGCGACCACGCCGCGTATCATATCGGCGAGATTATTCTGCTGCGTCGATTACTGGAGGGTAAATACAGCCCCCACGCGTAAAGGCCTATTTTTTAGGCTTGAATGCCGCCCCACTAACTTATCGTGGCAAGCTTTTCCCGGCAGCGCCCACTCAACAGCGGCAATACAGCGCATCCCCTATTGACCGGCAGCAAGGGTGGCAATTGGTTACTGACGGACTTCCGCGCTGGTTTTGTGGCCCGTAGCGGGTCATCGTTTTGCGGCCTTACCGAAGGCTATAGGGCGGAGTCTTTTAATGGCCTGGGTTGCAAAAAGTGGTCAACCAGTACGGCTAGCAGCGCGCCAGCTACTGGGGCCGCTACGTAAACCCAGGCAGCGGTTAAATTACCGCTCAGCAGGGCGGGCGCCAGTGAGCGGGCCGGGTTCATGGAAGCTCCGCTGAGGGGGCCGCCGACCAGCGCTTCGAGCCCCACCGTGGCGCTGATGGTAAGCCCAACCAGCAGCCCTTGCTCGTAGTAGCTCGACGTAACGCGCAGGATGACAAGCATGAGCCAGAAGGTAAGGCCCAGCTCGATGCCAAACGCCTGCCCCGCCCCGTGTGCGGGGAGCGTTGCCCCCAGCGACGAGCCAGGAGTAGCCACCAGCCACACTAGCCCGCTCCCGATAAGGGCACCGGCTAGCTGGGCCAGCACGTAGGGCCCGACCCGGCGGCCCGGAAAACGCCCCGCCGCCCAGAACCCGATGGTTACCGCGGGGTTAACGTGGGCGCCGCTCACGTGGCCAAGGCTTTGAATAATAATCAGCACTATCAGCCCAAAAGCGGCGGCCACGCCGCCGTGGCCCAGGTTGTGCGCTTGTTCGTCTACTACCACCGCGCCGGTACCAAAAATCAGCAAAAAGGCAGTGCCAAGCACTTCGGCCAATAGACACTGTCGGAAGGTGGGGGTCATACGAAGGCCGGGTTTGGGGCCCAGCAGGCCAGGCACTCAGAAACAGAAGGAAAGCGCCTGCTTTAGGATGATTATTAGCTATGGTCATGCTGGCCACCGGCCCTGCCTATGCCACGGTGCCGCCGCAGCTGGAGCCCGCCCCGGCCGTGCAGCCGTAGCAATGCTGGTTGACCACGATGGCCCGCTGGGCGAGAGCCACCGCGTCGAAGTCGCGAATATGCTGGCTAGGGCTAGCCACGTGCAGGTCGAGCATCTGGTTGAAGTCGCAGTCGTAGAGGCCACCATCCCACCCTACGGAAATGGTATCGCGGCACATCACGCCGGCCGCTGCCGCCGGGTTAAAGGCAGTAACGAGCTTTTCCATGTAGCCGGCGTAGTTGCCCGATTCGACGAGGTAGTCGAGGAAACGACTCACCGGCAGGTTGGTGATGGCAAATAAGCTATTGAAGACAATGCCGTGGTCTTTGAGCAGCGCCCGCTTAAACTGCTGCTCCAGCGCCGCCTGCGGGCCGGGCATGAACGCGCCGGCCGGGTTGTACACCAGGTTCAAAATTAGGCCGCTGCCGGGCTGGCCGTAGCCCACGGCGTTCAGCATTTGGAGGGCCTGAATGGAATCGGCAAACACGCCGTCGCCGCGCTGGCGGTCGGTTTTATCGGCTGAGTAAAATGGCAGGGAGCTAACGACTTCCACCCCGTGCTGCTTGAAGAACTCGGGCAGGTCGTGGTACTTCTTATTGGCCACGATGATAGTCAGGTTGCAGCGCACCAATACTTTACGACCTAGCTTACTGATTTCTTCCACAAACCAGCGGAAGTCGGGGTTCATCTCGGGCGCCCCGCCAGTGAGGTCCACGGTCGGAATATCCGTCTGCGCCAGCGCATCGAGGCAGAGCTGCATCGTGTCGCGGGTCATGATTTCCTTGCGGTCGGGGCCGGCATCCACGTGGCAGTGCTTGCACACCTGGTTGCACATCTTGCCCACGTTGATTTGGAGCACCGCCGGCGCCACCGGCCGCAGCGGAAACAGGCCCGCCGCCTGCATCTTCTGGTGAAAAGGCGGCAGGTGCAGCACCTCCACCACTTCCTGACGCAGCACGGTCAGCTGAAAAGCCGAATCGGCTAGTTGGTTGCCGGTGGCCTTAAGAGATTTTGTCATGATGAGTAGCGCGAACTTTCAGTCCGCGTCAGGAACGTTCAAACGCGGACTAAAAGTCCGCGCTACGGTTTACATGGATAACTCTTTAACTTTATTCATCATCTGCACACCGTGCACCAGGGTGGCGCCGCCGCGAATGGCCGCGGCCACGTGCACGGCCTCCATCATTTCGGGCTCGGTGCAGCCTTTTTCGAGGGTGTCGGCCGAGTAGGCGTCGATGCAATAAGGGCACTGCACGGCGTGGGCCACGGCCAGGGCAATAAGCGATTTTTCGCGGGCCGTGAGGGCACCTTCGGCGAAAACAGCGCCGTAGTAGGCGAAGAATTTATCGGCAAACTCTTTCTGAAACTCGCCGATGTTGCCGAATTTTTTGAGGTCGGCAGGGTTATAATACGTTTCCATGCGCAGGGTTTAAAAAAATTACGAAAAAAGAGTGGTAGTCAGATTGCCGGCCGGCTACTCGTAGAAGTTGCGCAATCGGCGCTGGGAAGTTAGCACCACCCAGTCGCCGAGCCGGGGCAGCAGCGCATGCACCACCAGGATAAGGCGGCCCAGGGCCGAAATAACGGTGCGCCGCCGCCGCCGCCGGATGTGGCGCACAATAATGGCCGCTACCTGCGCCTGCGACTTTTGCCAGCGCGGCGGGCGGTGCGCAATGGGCACGGGCCGGCCCAGCGCGTCGAGCACCCGCTTGTCGGGGTCGTTCTGGGTAAAGCCGATGTGCACTACGCCGAAGTGCACGCCCGTGTCGGCCAGCTCCAGGCGCAGGGTGTGGGCCAGGTTGGCCAGCGCGGCCTTGCCGGCGCAGTAGGCCGAGCCGCTGGGCATGCCATTGAGGGCCGAGATGGAGGAGATAAACGTGACGCTGCCCCGGGCCCGCAGCAGGTGGGGCAGCGCCGCCTTGAGGGGATATACCGAGCCGTACACGTTACTATCGAGCACCCGCCGAAATACTTCGGGCTGCATAGCAAGAAAGTATGCGCGCATGGAAATGCTGGCGTTGGTAATCAGGATGTCGAGCCGGCCGAAGCGGGCGATGGCCACCGCCACCAACTGCTCGCAGGCGGCATAGTCGGTGACGTCGGCCACGCAGGCGGCCACCTGGAAGCCCTCGGCGGCGAGGGCCTGGCGGGTGTGCTCCAGGCGCTCGGCCTGGCGGCCGTTGAGCACCACGGCCGCACCCTGCTGGCAAAAGGCGCGGGCTGTTTCGCGGCCGATGCCCGACTCGGACCCCGTAATCAAGGCGACTTGGCCCGTGAGCGGGCCGCTGGGGTTACTGGACATAGCCGTGGGTGGTAAACCAGTCGAAGGCCTCGGCCACGGCTTGTTTGATGGATGTTTGGGGAAGCGACAATTCGCGGCGGGCTTTCTGCGGGGTAAAGTAGTGGCCATCGTTCGCCACGGCCACCATCGCCGAATTTACCTGGGCCGGCCGACCGGTGAAGAAGGCCTTGAGGTCGCACACCGCGCCGTAAAAGTTGGCCAGCGGCGGCGGCACCGGCCAGCGGGGCGGTGATACGCCCAGCACCTTGGCGATGAGGGTAAAGACTTCCTGGTAACTCAAGTTCTCGCTGCCCAGAATGTACGATTCGCCCACGCGGCCCTGTGTGAGGGCATTGACGGTAGCCACAGCCACATCGTGCACGTGCACGTAATTTTTACCCCCTAGCGGGTAGCCAGGCAGGACGCCGCGGTGCAGCTCCAGCAGCAGGGCGCCCGAGGTAGGCTTGGCATCGCCGGGGCCTAGCATGAAAGTGGGATGTACCAGCACGGCGGGCAGCTGCTCGCGGGCTACGGCGCCTAGCACGCGGTCGGTAGCGGCGCGCTTGCTATCTATGTAGGCAAGGCCGTAGCGGCGGCCGGCGTAGGGCCGGGTCTCGTCACCGGGCCGGGCTTTGGTGCCAAAGCCGAAGACATTGGCTGTGCCCACGTACACCAGACGCTCTACCCCTCCCTTGCGGGCTAGCCGCAGCGCCTGCTCGGTGCCGTGGATATTGGTGTCCCAAATGGCCCGGCTGCGGGCTGGATTCACCTGCGCCAGCGCGGCGGCGTGGATAATGGCCCCGCAGCCATTAATAGTATCGGCCAGGGCCTCTTTACGCATTATTTGGGATAAGTCCAGCTCACACACCTCGATAGGTAATGTCTGCAAGGGTGGCAGGGATGAAGTGCCCGTCGCTAGCCCCGGGCCGGACCGCACCACCGCCCGCACGGGGTAGCCCCGGTGCAGCAGTTCGGCCACGAGGTGGCGACCCAAAAAGCCGTTGGCACCGGTCACGAGCACGCGAGGAAGCATGGGCTAGCGGTAGTTGAGCAGCAGCTTGTAGGTGCGGGCAATGCGGGGCGGCGGCAGCTTGAGGAAGTACATGGCGAAGGCCGTCAGGTTGGCCAGCTGCACGCGCAGCCAGCCATTGGTTTCGTACTTGCGGGCCGACACCACCACATTGAGCGGCACAATGTGAAAGCTAGCCACCCGCCGAATGCGCTGAATAATCTCGAAGTCTTCCATAATGACGAACTGCTCGTTGAAGCCTCCTAGCTGCTCGAACAGTGCCCGCGTGACAAACAGCGTCTGGTCGCCGCCCCGGCTCATGATGCCTTTAAAGCGCGTGCCGTAGCTATTAATACGCAGCAGCGGGTGCTCGGAATCGAACCGGAAGCGGTAGCAGCCGGCCGCGTGGCCCCGGGCCACGGCCGCCCGGATGGTGGCGACGTAGTCGGGGTGAATGCCCACGTCGGCGTGCACAAAGTACAGCACCTCGCCCTGGGCCTGCTGCGCCCCGTAGTTCATCTGGGCGGCGCGGCCGGGCCGGGGCGAGTCGAGCACGGTGGCCCCGGCGGCGCGGGCCGCGGCGGCGGTGCCATCGGGGCTGCGCGCGTCTACTACCAGAATTTCGATGGCCTGGGGCGGCGCGTGGCGGCGCAAGTCGGCCACCAGCCGGCCGATGTTGGCCGCTTCATTATACGTAGGGATGATGACGCTGAGCATGGGGCAAAACTGCTACGGGACTGCAACTTCCGGCTTAATTGCCAAAGACGGTGCTAAAGCCAATGCTAACCAGATTAAAAAGCCTCTCCTACAGTCAAATAAAAGCCGCTCGACTGCTGCCCCACGCCATAGTCGAGCCGCACGTTGAGGTGGTCGCGCCGGTTGGCCGTGAAGCGCAGGCCGGCCCCGCACGCCCCTTTTGGGTCCCGCAGGCGCAGCGGGGTCTGGTCATCGCCGAGCGTACCCACGCCGCCGAACACCACGGCCCCGAGCCGCTTGTAGACGTCCAGGCGCACCTCAGCTTGGATTAGCGTTGCGTTTTGGTCGCGGTAGCGGCCCTCGTAGTAGCCGCGCAGCCGCCGCGAGCCGCCCAGCAGCGAAAGCGCATTAAACGGCGCCGTGCCCACGACAAAGCTAGCGAAATAGTTGACGGCCAGCACGGCGTGCTGACCCAAGGAATGGTATTCCGACACATCGGCCACGTACCGGTCGAAGCGCGTCGTTTCGCCGGCCGGGCCCGCGCCCGCTGCCCGGTTCCGGATGAAGTAGCTCAGGTCGGCCACTACTCCCTTGCGGGGAAAGAATACGTTGTCGCGCGCGTCGTAGAACAGGCCCAGCCCGCCGCCCGTGAGGCGGCTGCCCCGGCCGCCCGCCACCGTGCCGCCCGCCAGCAGCCCGCCCGCCGCTACGCTGCTTATGCGGTAATCTTCGTACTGGTAGCGCAGGCCGGCGTAGAGCCGGCCCCGCCCCAGGCCAGCGCCCACGCGCCGGAAAGCATTGACCCGTACCCGCGGAAAATTTACGCCGTACAGCTCGCGCGGCAACTGCTGCTGCCCCAGGCCGTAGAAATAATAGTTGTAGCGATAGTAGCCCGCCTCGCCGTAGGCATAGTAGCGGTTGTGGTCGTAAAAGGCCTGGAAAGGCAGGTACAGCAGCAGCTGGTGGTTCTGGGTGTAGGCCAAGGCCAGCGTGAATTGCGAAGGGCGAGCGGCCGCAAAGCCATCGTCGCGCCGAAAGCGAATCGTGGCCGTGGCCGCCCCGCCGTAGGCTAGCCGGGTTTCGGGCGTGTAGTACACGATGGGTACCGGAATCAGGGCCAGGCGTTTAGGGAGCACCGTATCGGCAGGGGCTAGCCCGGCAAAGCTCAGCAGCACGGTGACTAGGGGCATGGGAAGCTGAACAAATTTCCGAAGTCTACGAAATAGCTGCGGCAGAAGGATTGCCGGCCGGCAATCTTTGCTACCCCCGTTTGCCGTAGATACCTTCCGATGAACAAGCTCATGAAAACCTCGACCCTGGCCGCCCTGACGCTAGCCGCCGGCACGCTGACCGCCGTGGCCGTGGTGGGGCCCCGCCTGAACCCCGTGCCCACCCCGGCCTACACCGCTGCCGCCGCCAGCACGCCCGTCGACCACGGTGCGTTCGACAAGCTGCTCAAAAAGCACGTTACCGCGCAGGGACTGGTCAGTTACGTGGGCTTTAAGGCCGACGAAGCGGCTTTTAATCAGTACCTGGCCCTGCTGAGCAAGAACCCGCCGGCCGCCAACTGGAGCAAGGCCGACCAGATGGCCTACTGGATAAACGCTTACAACGCCTACACCATCCGCCTCATCCTCGACCACTACCCGGTGCAGAGCATCAAGGACATTGGCTCGAAAATCAAGATTCCATTCGTGACCACGCCCTGGGCGGCTAAATTTTTCAGCATTGGGGGCGAAAAAATGAGCCTCGACAACATCGAGCACGGCATCCTGCGCAAGAAGTTTGACGACCCGCGCATCCATTTTACCCTGGTGTGCGCCTCCATTTCCTGCCCCCGCCTGCGCAATGAGGCCTACACCGCCGCACAGCTGGAAAAGCAGCTGGATGACCAAGGCCACGACTTTTTAAATAACCCGGCCAAAAATAAAATCAGTAAGCCGGACGCCCAGCTCTCGAAGTATTTTGACTGGTACAAGGGCGATTGGGAAAAGAACGGGCAGTCGGTGGTGAAGTGGGTGAACCGCTACTCTGCCACCAAAATCGACGCCAACACCAAGATTACCTACCTGGATTACAACTGGAATCTGAACAAACAGTAGGCACCCGGCTTAGCTTCACAATACATTTCTTCGCCCCCCTTCATGAGTTACCTCGAAACAACCGCCGACGTGTACCGCCAGGCGGCCCAGGAGCCCCAGGTGGGCCTCTGCTGCACCACTAACCCCGTCTGGCAGTTGCCCGGCCTGAGCATTCCGCAGCGCATGCTGAGCATGAACTACGGCTGCGGCAGTACCGTGAACCCGCGCGACCTGACCAACTCGCCCACCGTGCTCTACGTGGGCGTGGGCGGGGGCATGGAGCTGCTGCAGTTTGCGTATTTCAGCCGCCGCCCGGGGGCAGTGATTGGCGTGGATGTGGTGAGCGAAATGCTCGATGCCTCGCGCGCCAACATGCAAACGGCCGAAGAGCAGAATGACTGGTTCCGGAGTGAGTTTATTGATTTGCGCGCCGGCGATGCCCTGCACCTGCCCGTGGCCGACGAGAGCGTGGACGTGGCGGCCCAAAACTGCCTGTTCAACATCTTCAAGCTCGACGACCTGCGCCGCGCCCTGCAGGAGACGTACCGCGTACTCAAGCCCCACGGCCGCCTCGTGATGTCGGACCCCACCTGCGAGCAGCCCATGAGCGACGAGCTGCGCGCCGATGAGCGCCTGCGCGCCCTGTGCCTCACCGGCTCGCTGCCCCTGCAAGAGTACCTGAATATGATTACCGAAGTAGGCTTCGGCACCGTGGAAGTGCGCGCCCGGCGCGCCTACCGCGTGCTCTCGCCCCAGCACTACGCCACTGATGAGCTGATTTATATCGAGAGCGTAGAGGTGTGCGCCATTAAAGACCCCATGCCGGCCGATGGCCCGTGCATCTTTACGGGTCGCACCGCTATCTACTATGGCCAAGAAGAGTATTTTGACGACCACAAGGGCCACGTGCTGCTGCAAAACCAGCCCCTGGCCGTGTGCGACAAAACTGCCGGAGCCCTGGCGGCGCTGGGCCGCGACGACCTGTTTATCTCGCCTTCTACCTACCACTACGATGGCGGGGGCTGCTGCTAAGCGGCTAGCCTAATCCTCTGCACAAAGAACGTCATGCTTCCCGGCGGTCAGCATGACGTTCTTTCGTTTAATGCTTAGTAACTAATGGTGTTACTCACCCTGCTTTTTCTTAGTGCCCCGCCAGCGCCGGCCGTGGCCACCCGGCCCGTCGGGGCCGACGTGCGGCGCTATGGCATCGAGGTAGCGGGCATTCGGGTGGGCACGATGACGGCCACGCGGCAGGCCCCGGTGGGGCCCGACCAGGTGTACTCGCTGGTGAGCGACGTGAAAGTGAACTTTCTGTTTTACCACCTCAAGATTTACTATCAGGTAACCAACCATTTTCGCAACGGCCAGCTGCTGCTCTCGACGGTGGAGGCGCACACCAACCAGGGCGACTTTGCCTCGAAGGCCGAGTGGAAGGGCGACCACTACGACATCGTGGCCGACCAGTACAAGCACCACTACAAGGCTACCGAGACGCAGCCCATTCGCTACGCGGTAACCAATATGTTTTTTGGTGAGCCACCGGCGGGGCAGGCCCGGGCCTTTGCCGAATACTTCGGTGACTACTTTGCCCTGACCAAGGGCCAGCCCGGCACGTACCAGGCGGAGCGCGACGGCCGCGAAGATGAGTACCACTACACCAACGGCCAGCTGGTTACGATTATCAAGAAAAACCCGCTGAAGAACTTTATCATCCGCCTGCTACCCTAGCGGGGCGGCCGGCCCAGTGCTAGAGGCTAGGGGTAGCAGGCGAGCTGCGCAGCTGCTCGCCTGGGCTCGGGCTAACCAGGGTTTTGCCGACTCGCAGTGCACTACTGATACACTTTCTGGCCGCGCTGCAGCCAGATGCCCCAGGCAGGCGAGTAGGCGTGCACCCGCGCGGTGGGTTGATTGGCGCCCGTATAAACCGGCTGGCCCTCGTTGACCCACTCGAAGAGGCCGCCGAAAAGGTTGCGCACGTTGGTAAAACCAGCCTGCTTGAGCTGGGCGCCGATTTTTTCGCTGCGCGCCCCTACCGAGCAGTACACCACGATGGGCGTATCCTTGGGCAAATCGTGCACTTCGGCCAGCGAGAAGGCAGTGTAACCCACCAGCCGCGCCCCGCGCAAATGGCTAACGGCAAACTCCGGGGCCTCGCGGGTGTCCAGGAGAACGGGGGCCGGCGCGTGCCGCAGCTGGGCCACGCTCACAAAAGGCACCGACTCGTGGAGCAGCCCCCGCAGCATGGCCGAGTAGAGGCCGTTGGTGGTGGAGGGTGCGGCGGGTTTGCGGCGCAGGCAGACTACCAGCCCTACCAGCGCCAGCACCCCCAGCCCAAGGAAAAACCGTTTCATAGGTGATTGCTGAAAAAATAAAACTACTTGGCGAGCCAGGCTAGCCGGGCGGCCACTTCGCTCGCTACGTAGTGCGGAGACGCCCCGGCCAGCCGCCTAAGCTACGGGGGCGCAGCCGGGTAGCGTTCAGCAGGACCGGCACGCCTTAGTCGCTGGCTAGCCACTGCCGCAGGGCATAGCCGGTGAGCGTGCCGAAGCCCACTACCAGCAGTACATGAAACGGCACCAGGCCATAGCGGCCGTAATAAACCCCGGCCGTTAACCCCGCCAGAAAATACAGCGTCAGCACGCCCTCGGCCAGGGGGAGCTGGCTAGCTTCGCGCGGGTGGTAGCGGTGAGCGGGCCGCGCGGGCACGTGCCCGGCCCCCAGCTTGGGGGTGCGCACGAAAGGCGAGGCCCGGCGCAGAAAGCCCAGCAGCACCGCCCGGGCGTTGCGCAGCGCCAGGCCCATCGACAAGGCCAAAAAGAGCCCGAGCGTGGGCCCGAACCAGCGGCCGGCGGGCGGCCCCGCCCGCTGCCAGGCGGTGTAGTAATAATAAACCAAGGGCAGCAGCAAAAGCACAAACCCGGCGGCAAGCTCGAAAGCGGGCTCGAACGCAGCCTGGTGAGCCCGCACCGCTACCAGCGGCACGCTCAGCAGCGCCATTACCAGGATAACGGCAAACACGGTACTATTGAGCAGGTGAAACGTGGCATGCAGCTTGGTAGCCACGGACAAGGCCGGGGCGCGCCACACGTGGCCGAGGTGCTTGCGGGCGGTTTCGGCGGCACCCTTGTTCCAGCGGTGCTGCTGCGACTGCAGGGCATCGAGGCGGGCCGGCAGCTCGGCCGGCGCCACCACCTGGGGCAGGTAGCGAAAGCGCCAGCCGCGCAGCTGGGCGCGGTAGCTCAGGTCAAGGTCTTCGGTAAGCGTATCGGCGTGCCAGCCCCCGGCGTCGGCAATGCAGGTGCGCCGCCACACGCCGCCCGTGCCGTTGAAATTGAGAAAGTGCCCCCCCGCCTGCCGGCCCACCTGCTCCACCAGAAAGTGCGCGTTCAGCCCGAAGGCCTGGAGGCGCGTGAGCAGGGAAGTGTCTTCGTTGAGGTGGCCCCAGCGGGTTTGCACCATCCCGATGTCGGGGCTGTCGAAATACGGGATGACGCGCCGCAGAAAATCCGGCGCGGGCAGAAAGTCGGCATCGAAAATGGCGATAAGCTCGCCGTCGGTTTCGGCCAGGCCGTGGGCCAGGGCCCCGGCCTTGTAGCCGTGGCGGGTGGGGCGGCGCACGTGGGTAATAGCCGTTCCGAGCGCCCGGTGGTGCGCCACGCGGGCGGCGGCCAGGGCCACGCTCTCATCGGTCGAGTCGTCGAGCACCTGAATGCGCAGGCGACCGGGCGGGTAGTCGAGGGCGGCGGCGGCCTCGATGAGGCGCGCAACCACATTCAGCTCGTTGTACACGGGGAGCTGCACCGTCACCAGCGGCCACGTGGCGGGCGCGGGCGGCGCGGGCACGGGGCGGGCCCGGCGCGCCAGCCGGGTAAGCTGCCACTGCGTGAGGCTAAAGCCAAGCATAAACACCAGGCACAGCAGGTAAACAACGACCAGCCCGGTTTCGAGAAAAAGCATTATTGAACAGGAAACGGAAATACCCGGCGGCTAGCGGCGGCCGACGACGTGCTTTTTGCTTCGCGGGAGCAGCCTGCGCTACAAAATTCGCAGCGAATCGGCGTGGATAAAGGCGGAGCCGGCCAGCCGGCCTGCCCGCGGGCCATTCTCCAGGTTGAGCACGCCGCGGGGGCAAGCCGTGGCGCAGAGGCCGCAACCCACGCAGGCCGCCCGCACAATGGGCGCGCCGCACTGGGCATACTGCTTCACGTCGATGCCCATCTCGCAGGCGTTGGAGCAGTTGCCGCACGAGATGCACTGCCCGCCGTTGGTGCTGATGCGAAAGCGCGAGAAGTGCTTCTGCAACAAACCCAGGTAAGCAGCCATGGGGCAGCCAAAGCGGCACCACACCCGCGAGCCCAGCAAGGGGTAAAACCCTACCCCGACCACGCCCGAAAACACGCTCCCAATCATGAAGCCGTAGAACTGCCCCAGCGGGCCCGTGACCACGCCCAGCGCCGGCACTGCCCCCGACGCCCCCAGCCACAGCAGCGCCGTGAGCAGCACAATCAGCCCCAGAATGGGGTAGATGAGGCGCACCTCCCAGCGCCAGGCCTGGCGGCTTTTGTCGGAGAGCTGGCGGTAGGCATCGCCGGCGGTTTCGGCCAGCCCACCGCAGCCGCACACCCAGGCGCAGTACCAGCGCTTACCCAGGAAGTAGGTCAGGACCGGCGTGGCTACGAAGGCCATCACCACGCCCCAGAAGACCATAAACACCCCTAGCCCACCGCCGTGCAGCAGCTGCGCTACCGTGCCGGGAAAAAGATAGTCGTACTTCAGCGGCCAGAAATAGGTGAAGTAGTACTCGGGCTGCTGCAGGGCCAGCAGCAGGCCCGGCAGCAGAAAGCTAAAGCCCAGTTGAAAGAACATCACCGAGGCCGTGCGCGCCAAGTGATAGCGCGAAAAGCGGTATTTCCACAGCGCCCGGCCGCCCAGCACCAGCACCGCCAGGGTGTAGAAGGTGCCGTAGAGAAACCACTGGTCGGCCACCCGGTGGCGCAGGCTCTGGCTGAAGGGGTCGAGGGCGCGGATAAGGTTGGTGAGCAGCCACGGAAACCAGTACAACACCACGTAGAAGCCGGTGAGGGCTAGCCCGCTAGCCCAGGCCACCGCGCCCCGGCTGGTACTGGCGCGCCGCCAGAGGTCGTGCGGGTGCCAGCCAGCCTCGGCGCGCCCAAACGCCAGCCACGCCCAGGCCAGCGCGCCGCCGCTGAGCAGGGCCAGAGCAATGCCCAGGCTCAGCTGCGCGCGGGCGGCATCGGCATCGGCCGCGGCGGCCAGCAGCGCCAGCAGGCCCAGGGCTACGGCCGCCAGAGCTGGTTTTTCGCCGGGCGGGGTAGCCGCCGCCGGCGGCGGCGCCAGGGCCAGCGAAGGAGCAGGAAAGTCTTGCATGAGTTGGTCTTATGAAAAAATAACTACCCTGGCCAGGCACCGAAAAGCCCCCGGCGGCGCGGGCGCCCCGCCAGCGGAATGGCCGGAAACTGCCGGGCAAACGCGCGCCGGATGGCCGGCTCGTGCTGGCGCGAAAACTCCGCGTCGAAATTGGCCGCGGCCAGCTGGGCCACGACGGTGCCGATGGGCGTCTGCTCGCCCAGCCAGCGCTCCCATACGGCCTGGCGCTGGCGCAGGCCCAGGGCGTTGACGCCCGTCACGGCGTGGTCGGAAAGTCGAAAATTGAGGCGCAGCAGGTGCCGGCCGCTGGGGTGCTGCCAGCAGAAGCTGGCGGTATCGGCCCCAGCCTGGGCGGGCACGCGGCCGTAGGTCTGGTATTCGAGGCTGAAAAACTTGGCCGAGTTGAACCACTGCCCGCGCCGGTAGGGCGTGGGCTGCCCGCACAGGGTGTGGGCCACGGTTTCGCCCTGCATCCGGCCGGTGTACCAGAGCTGCTCGACGGCCACCTCGCCGGGGGCCGGCTGGCGGTGCTGGGCGCAGTCGCCGGCCGCGTACACGCCGGGCACGCTGGCTTCGAGCAGCTCATTTACCAGAATGCCCCGGTCGGTGGCCAGGCCGGCGGCCTGGGCCAGCGCGAGATTAGGCGTTACGCCGGTGGCCAGGCCCACCCACCCGGCGGGCAGCTCCTGGCCGGTGGTCGTCAGCACGGCCCGCACCCGGCCCTGCGCGTCGCCCAGCACTTCGCGCAGCTCGGTGGCTAGCCTGAGGTCAATGCCGTGGCGGCGAATATGCGCCGTTAGCAGGGCCGCTTCTTCGGGGGGCAGCACCGACTGCCAGTAGCGCTGCTCGCGCACCAGCCACGTCACGCGGATGCCCCGCGAGTGCAGCATCTCGGCCAGCTCCACGCCAATCAGGCCCCCGCCCACCACCACGGCGTGGCCGATGCCCTGGGTAGCGCGGGCCATGCGCTCCAAGTCGGGCAGGCCGTAGAAGCCCTGCACGCCGCGCAGCTGCTGCCCCGGCCAGTCGGCCGTGCGCACCACCGAGCCGGTGGCCAGCAGCAGGCGGTCGTAGGCCAGCACCTGGCCCGTGGCCAGCTGCACGGTGCGGGCGGCGGTATCGACGCCGGTAGCCTCGGCGTGCACCAGCTCCAGGCGGTTTTCGGCCCAGAACCAGTCTTCGTAGGGCTTCACATCGGCGTAGCGTAAGTGACCCAGGTAGAGGTACATGAGGGCCGGGCGCGAATAGTGGTGCGCGCTCTCGGCCGAAACCAGCGTGATGCGGGCACTGGCATTCAGCCGCCGCGCCGTGCAGGCCGCCGTGACGCCCGTGATGCCGTTGCCAATGATAACGAGGTGCATAAGTCGCAAATGAACGCTAGAATACGGCGGCAATCAGTCCGGCCGGCCCGGCACCTACGTAACTGCCCCCGCCAACCGATTGCGGAACCCCGGTTGTTCTTTTGTGCCTGCCCTTTGCCCAGCTGCTTGTGTTGACTACCCACCCACGCATTGGCGTGCTTATTCCGGCCCACAACGAAGCGCTAGCCATTGGGCTGGTACTGCGTGAAATTCCGGCTGGCCTGGCTCAAGAAGTAGTGGTAGTTGATAATGCTTCGACCGACGCCACGGCCGCCGCGGCCCGCGCCGCCGGGGCCACGGTGGTAGCCGAGCCCCGCCCCGGCTACGGGCAGGCCTGCCTCACCGGGCTAGCTTACTACGCCGCCCAGCCGGCCGGCCGGGCCCCGGAAATCATCGTATTTCTCGACGGCGACCACTCCGATTTTCCCGAAGAGATGCCCGCCCTCCTCGCTCCCATTCTGCGCGGCGCGGCAGAGCTGGTAATTGGCTCACGGGCGCTGGGCCAGCGCGAGCGCAGGGCGTTGCTGCCGCAGCAGCGCGTGGGCAACTGGCTGGCCGCGCGGCTGCTGCGCCTGCGCTACGGCGGCTCCCACACCGACCTGGGACCGTTCCGGGCCATCCGGGCCGACGCGCTGGCCCGCCTGGGCATGGTTGACACAAACTACGGCTGGACGGTGGAGATGCAGGTTAAAGCCGCCCGCCTGGGCCTGCGCGTGGCAGAAGTGCCCGTGCGCTACCGCCGGCGCATCGGCGTGAGCAAGGTCTCGGGCACGGTGCGGGGCACGCTGGGCGCGGGCTACAAAATTTTGTGGACGATTTTTAAATACTGGTAATTTCAGCCCCTTGCCGTAGTGCCTACCTCGCCCACCCCAGCTAGTTACTGCCCCAGCCCCTGGCGGCGGGGCGGCCAGCTACTGGCCCTGCTGCTGGCGGGGGCCGCCTACTGGGCGCTGGCTTACGCCACCCCACGCCCGCACTTTGGGCAGCTGCTCGGGCTGTTTGCGGTGGCCGGCGCGGCCTACGCGTGGCTGCTGCACACGCGGCTGCCGCTGCGCTGGGGGCTGGGGGCCGCGCTGCTGTTTCGGCTGCTCTGGCTGCCGGCTACCCCCGCGCTAAGCGACGACTTCTACCGCTTTCGCTGGGATGGCCTGCTGGTTAGCCACGGCTATAATCCGTTTGCCGCAACGCCCCGCCAGCTCCTGCGCTCCCCGCCCCCCGACTCCGCCGCCCTGCCAATGGCCGAGCTGCGCCGCCTGCTGCCGCAGCTCAATTCGGCGGCCTACTTTTCGGTGTACCCGCCCGTGTGCCAGGCCCTGTACGGCGGGGCGGCAAGGGCTTTTCCTACTTCCCAAGCCGGGTTTCTGGTGGTGGTGCGCCTGGCGCTGCTGCTGGCCGATGCCGGCGCGGCGGCGCTGCTGCTGTGGCTGCTGCCGCGGGCCGGCTGGCCCGCCCGCCGCGCCCTGGCCTACCTGCTGCATCCACTGGTGATAGTAGAAGTAGCGGGCAACGTGCACATGGAGGGCGTGGTCGTGTGCTTTTTGCTGCTGGCGGGCGCGCTGCTGGCTCAGCGCCGACTGCGCCCGGCGGCGGGCGCGCTGGCCCTGGCCGTGGGCACCAAGCTATTGCCTCTGCTGGCGCTGCCCCTGCTGGCCCGGCACCTGGGCCGGCCTCAGCTCGGGCGCTTCGGGCTGGTGCTGGCGGGCAGCCTGCTAGTGCTATTTCTGCCGTTTTTGTCGGGGCAGCTGCCGGAGCATTTCGGCCAAAGCCTTGACCTTTATTTTCAGCGCTTTGAGTTCAATGCCAGCGTATTTTACGTGCTGCTGGCCCTGGGGAAGTGGCTCACGGGCTATGACCTGGTCGGCGGCCTGGGGCCGCTGCTGGGGCTAGGCGCGGCCGGCCTCACCTTGTGGCTGGCGCGGCGGGCCGGGCGGGCCGCCCTGGTAGTACTGCCGCACTGGCTGCTGCTCACGCTCAGCGGCTACTTTGCGCTGGCCACCACCGTGCATCCCTGGTACCTGGTGCCGTTGGTGGCGTTGAGCTGCTTTTCGCCGCTGCGCTACGCGCGCGGGTGGGCCGGGCTAGCGGTGCTCTCCTACGCAGCCTACCGCACCCCAGCCTACGCCGAAAGCGGCCTGCTGCTAGCCCTCGAATACGGCGGTGTGCTGGCCTGGGCAGCCGGCGAATACTACGTGGGGCGCGGGCAGCCCCCGCGCCGCATCGGCCCAGGGCCGGGGGCTAGCGCCCGCGCCAGGTAGCCAGGTCCTGGGCCGAGTCGACGTCCTGAAGGCTGGGCAGTTGGGCCACGCGCAGGCCCAGGCGGGCCGCATCGGCCAGGGTTTCGGGCAGCACGGTGGCCGTGCTCCAGGCTTTGTTGTCGAATAGCTCCTGGTGCAGCTGCCTCATGCCCAGCAAGTAGTAACCGCCGTCGTTGGCTGGCCCCACCACTACTTCGTGCCGTAGCAGCTGGTCGAAGGCCTGCCGCAGCAGCTCGGCGCTCAGGCCGGGGCAGTCGGTGCCAATAATGACTACCCGGCCAGCCCCCGCCCGAAAGGCTTCGCGAAACGCCTCCGCCATGCGCCCCCCGAGCGAGCTCACGGTGGGCTGCACGCGCCAGGGCAGGCCGGGCCATTCGGGCAGGCACTGGCGCGGGTCGGCGCGGGCCGGCGCCTCAGCCAGCCAGACCGTGGCCGGCACCCGGGCCGCCGCGACGGCGGCGGCGGTCAGGGCCAGCAGCTCGCGGTACACGGCCAGCGCTGTTTCCGCCCCGATGCCGGCCGCCAGCCGGGTTTTGACTCGTCCTAACGCTGGCTCGCGGGCAAAAATCAGCAGGTGCGGGGAAGCGGGAGCAGCAGGATTCATACGGCCTTCTCAACTTGAAAAATTCAAGGGACCAAGCTACGGCCAACTACTTAAACTTGGCCCGGCCGGGGCGCCCGCACCCCTAGCCGGCTGTACTTTATGCTATTGCACGAGCCCGGTCAGTTGGTGCTGCGCAACGCCTGGCCACGACCAGGATTCCAACTGATAACTGAATGACATGATGCTTTGCGGACAAAAAGCCACTGCCCCGGCATTTGCGAACCAAAACAGCCCCTGTACCCGGAGGAGTGACTTACTTACCCCTCGAGTTCAGCAGCAGAAAAAGGCCCCGCCGGAAAATCCGAGCGGGGCCCTTGCCTTGTTCTGGTCAATTCCTGGCCGCACGAGCCCCCGGTACGAAGGCGCGGAGTACTACCTGTTAGAAGCCGTACATCCCCCCCGAAACGGAAAGTTGCTCGCCCGTAATCCACGCGGCCTCATCGGAAGCCAGAAATACAACCGCTTTGGCAATATCGGCGGGCTGCCCCCGGCGACCAAGCGGGGTGTTGGCAATAAACATTTTTTCATACTCGCTGCCCGCCGTAACGCCCGCGCTCGCGGCCCCTTCAGTTTCCGTGGCACCCGGCAAAACAGAATTGATGCGCACGTTCTTGGCCCCCAGCTCTTTCGACAACGAAACCGTGATGGCATCCAAGGCCGCCTTCGTGGCCGAATACAACGAAACGCCCGCCATCGGCGATTTGCTGGCTCCCGAACTAATGTTGATGATAGTGCCGCCTTTCTCGCCAAACAGGCCCAGCGCGGCCCGAATAGTCAGGACGGGCCCCAACACGTTGACGTTGAAATGCTGATGAAACGCTGCTACCGATGCCTGGTCAATCGGTAGAAATTGCTGAAAGACCGCGTTGTTGACCAGAATATCCAGGGTGCCGAATGCCGCTTTGGTTTCGGCAAACAGCCGGCTGACATCGGCTTCGCTCGACACATCGGCCTGCACCGAAATAGCCGTGCCGCCGTTATCGGTGATGCCTTGCACTACGCGGTCCGCCCCTTCTTTGCTGGAGGCATAATTCACCACTACTTTGGCCCCTTCGGCGGCAAAATAGGTGGCAATTGCTGCGCCGATTCCTTTCGAGGCTCCAGTTACGATGGCTACTTTATTTTTGAGCTTGCTCATTTTCTAGTTCAGTTGAAATTGTGAGCTGCAAAGCTAGAATCACAAGGTTACTTTTGGTAACTTTGTAGGCAAAAGTAACAGTAACCACGAGGTAACCAAGTAACATTATGGAATGCATCCCCCAGCAGTTCACAGAAAATAAACGGACCATGCGGGCCGTCCAGGATTCCATGGACGTGCTGAACGGCAAGTGGAAAATCGTCATCATCTCCTCGATTTGCTGCTACAGCAAGCGGCGGTTTTCGGATATGCTGGCTGATATAGAGGGAATTTCCAATAAAATGCTGAGCAAGGAATTGAAAGAGCTGGAAATCAATCAGCTGGTCAAGCGCACGGTGCTGGACACCCAGCCCATAACAGTACAGTATGAGCTGACGGAGCACGGCAAAACGCTCAAGACCATCATTGATAACCTGACGGAGTGGGGCATCGCGCATCGCCAACAGATATTCGGAAACTAGCTTTTGGGGGCATTTATACCGCCACGTAACTTCCCCCCGGCCGACCCAGCCTCACGCGTAGCGCATGGAGGAACCGCCGTCGGCCAGCACCTCACTGCCCAGCATGAAAGAGGAATCGTCTGACGCTAAAAACACCGCGACCCGGCCCATCTCGCGGGGCTGCCCGATGCGCTTGAGCGGAATCGACTCGACGAAGCCGGCCTTGACCTGGGCGGCGACCTCGGCCGGCAGCCCAAATTTGCCGAACACCGGCGTGTCGGTAGAGCCAGGGCTGAGCACGTTGACGCGGATGTTGCGCTCGAGCAAATCCAGGGAAAACGAACGAGCGAAGGAGATAACGCCGGCCTTGGCCGCCGAGTAGGCCGCTAGCCCCGCCGACCCCTGGTGCGCCGAATTGGACGCCACCAGCACGATGGACGCGCCATCTTTGAGGTGCGGCAAGGCCTTCTGCACCGTGAAGAAGACGCTTTTCAGGTTCAGGTCCACCGCCCGCTGAAAGTCGTCTTCCGAGGAGCTAGCCACCGAGGCAGCCGTGCCCACGCCGATTGCCCCGCCCGCGCTCACGACCAGCGTGTCGAGCTTGCCAAACCGGTCGGCCACGGCCCGGAACACGCGCTCTAAATCTGCGAGCTGGGTCACGTCGCCCTGGAGAGCGATGAAATCGTCGCCCAATTCCTGAGCTGCGGCATCCAGCGTTTCCCGGTTGCGGCCGACGATGGCCCCTTTGGCCCCTTCTTTTTTAAATTCTTGGGCAATGCCGAAGCCAATGCCACTGTTGCCGCCGGTGATGACGGCTACCTTGCCTTGTAGTTTCATGGGGTAAAAATGAATGAGTGGGGCGGTGGATAACGCCCCCTCGGGTAAAGCGCCTGGCCTCAAGGCTAGGTTGCACGGACAATTAGCGAAGCCACAAGAGTGCTGAGATGAAATGCACCATTCCTAAGAAGCTGCTGGCCGTTTTATCATAGCGCGTGGCCAGCCGGCGAAACTGCTTGAGGCGACTAAAAAAGCGCTCGACTTTGTTGCGGTCGCGGTACAGATTTCGGTCAATCACGCGTTGGACGAGGCGGTTCTTTTTGCTGGGAATCACCGCTTGGGCACCGAGGGCGGCCACGCTGGCGAGTACGGCGTCCGTATCGTAGGCTTTGTCTGCCAGCACGTTGCTGGTACCCTCAGCGGCCGGCAGCAGTTCCGCTACGCGTCGACAATCGGCTTGCTGGCCGGGACCGAGCACCACGCGCAACGGGTTACCCAGCGCGTCGACGAGGGCGTGGATTTTGGTCGTCAGCCCGCCGCGGCTGCGGCCGAGGGCTTCGTCGCCGACGCGGCTTTTTTTCGGCTGCCCGCCGCCTGCGCGTGGGCCCGCACCACGGTCGAATCAAGCATCACCCAATCCAGGTCTGGTTCCTGCACGGCTTCGAACAAGCGTTGCCAAATGCCTTTTTGGGCCCAGCGCCGGCTGCGTTTGCGCAACGTGTCGTGTTTGCCAAAGCGGGCCGGCAGTGCACGCCAGGCGCAGCCGTGGCGCGCCACCCAGAACACGGCGTTGAGAAAGAGTCGGTTATCGACGCCTGTTCGGCCCACGTCGCCCGCTTTGCCCGATAAATGTGGGGCCAAAGCGGTCCAAGCACGGTCACTGATTTCATCCAGATTGCTCACGAACGCAAAGATAATTGTCCGTACAACCTAGCGCGGGATGCGAGAGTAAGCAGTGCGTATATTTACTTGCTTTTTGCAAGTGCAAAGGTAGACTATTAAACTTGCAAATTGCAAGTAAATTTATTTTCGCGTGATGAAATCGCCCAAACAGCGCTCGGCCTGCGCCCTAAGCTCTTCGCTCGACATTCTGGGCGACAAGTGGACCCTTCTGATTATGAGGGACTTGCTATTCATTGGCAAGTCTTCTTACGGGGAGTTTGCCCAATCCGAAGAAAAAATGGCTACCAACATTCTGGCCGACCGGCTAGCCTTGCTGGAGTGCCAGGGTATTGTGACCAAGGCCGTGGCGGCCGATAAAAAATCGAAGTTTATCTACCGCCTTACCGAGAAAGGGCTGGACCTGGCCCCGCTGCTGGGAGAATTTATTCTGTGGGGCCATAAGCACTGCGCCCACGTCGCTGATACGGCCTTGATGCTGGAATTGCGCCAGGACCAGGCCGGCACCATCCGCAAGTACCAAGAGTTGGCCCGTGCCGCTGCGCTGCCCGCGCCGCTATAAACCCGGCACTGCGTACGCTTCACCCGGCGCAAACTGGCTAGGTTTATTCACGGGCGCCGCTGGAATAGCCAGCTAGTCCACTTGGTGCGGAGAGAGGGTACGCCTACTGGTTCGACATGCTGCTGCCGCTGCGGGGCCGAGCCCGGATAACCAGGTTCAACGAGCGCCGCATCCGCACATTTTGCGCCTCTTGGAGCCGCTACGGGGTCAGCGGGTGGTACGGGCTACCGGCTTTTCGCCGGCTATCCGCTTGTTATCGCTCGCTGTCCCACTTCTCATACAGCTTCAAGGTCTGTTTATCAACCAAGCGCCGCCAACCAGAGCACTGCTCCGATTAGTTTAGAAAGGGACCAGCCGTTGCGGGTGAGCCCTAGCCACCCGCAACGGCTGGTCGAGGAGCAAGGCCATCAGCAGCTGCCCGGCGCCGACCAGGGCTAACAGGCTGGCAGCCTTCACGCGCTTAGGCGACTACGTGATACTCAACACGTGCCCCACGCCCAAGAGGCCGCCGACACAACCAGACCACGGCAAATTCTGCTTGCAACCATCTTACCCCAGCGCCAGGCGGGCCACGTTGTGGGCGGCAAAGCCGCAGGCCGATGTCATGCCTTTGCCCCCAATGCCGGTGATAAGGTGAATGCGCGGGTCGGGCGAATGCTGAAATATTTCCCCCGATTTAGACTGCGTATAATAACCGTTCCAGGTGCGCTGAATGCGCCAGTCGGGTAGGTCAAGTATGCGCCGGGCTTCGCCGAGCATCAGCTGATTAAGCTCGTCCGAATTATTGAAATCCAGGGTAGCCGCGTCGGCCAGGCTAGCGTATTCGTGCGTGTCGCCGATGATAATGGAGCCATCCAGCGCTTGCTTGAAAAGCAGGTGAATACCCCACTGCTGCAAGGCAGCCGGCACGGGCTCGGTTAGTAGCTGGGCAAACGAGGGGCAGTCGCGAAACGCGGGGTAGCGCCGGATGCTCAGGCCCGTAAGCACCGAGCCCGGTAGCTGCACCTGGGGCAGCGGGTAGGTGGCCAGCATCTGGAGCTTACAAAGTTGCAGGTCGCTCTGCGCGAAGATTTCTGGGAATAAAAACTGGCAGTCGCGGCCGGTGCACACAAGCACCTGGGCCGCCCGGTAGCGCTGGCCGCGCGCATCCACTACCTCGCAGCCGGCCGAGTTGGCCGTGACGGCCAGCACCGGCGTGGCCGGGCGGTAGTCGAGGTGCCAGCGCTCGGTGAGGTAGGCTAGCAGACGGTGAATCAGCAGGTCGGGCTCGGCCGTGACCTCCTGCTCAAACAGCAGGCCGCCCACGCAGTAGCTGGCCCGCACCGCCGGCAGGCGCTGTTGGCACTCGGCCGCCGTGAGCAGCCGCGACGGATACCCCAGGGCCGCGTAGCGGGCGTGCTTTTCGGCCAGTACCTGGAGTTCCAGCTCGGTCGAGGCCAGGTAGAGGGAGCCGTTGCGCCGGATGGAAATGTCGCACTCGGCCTGAATCTTCTGGTACGTTTCGAGGCTCACGCGGGCGTAGTCGAACCATTCGCCCTCGGCCATGCCGGAGGTAATAATCTGGCCAAAATTGCGCACGGTTGCCTCCACGGGGCGGGCGTCTTTCTCCAGCACCAGCACGTTCAGGCCGCGCTGCAGAGCAAAATAGGCGTGAAAAGCTCCCAGGGCCCCGGCCCCCACTACAATCAAGTCGAACGCGTTTTCCATGACGAACGCCGGCTGCTTGCCCCGGCCCGGCAAATCTACCCATTGTTGCCTAATAGGAAACTCGGCTCCTTGTTATTAGTTCATTATTTCTGTCCGCTCGGCGCCGGCTGCCTAATGCCTAGGCCGGCCCTGCCGGCTACTCGGCCTGGCGCAGCAGGTACACTTTGAAGAGCCGGACGCGCCCGGCCGTATCGTTGCGCACCGAGTGCGCCAGCAGGCCGTCGAAGTACAGCGTGTCGCCCTTCCCCAGCGTCACCTCCTCGTCCTTAAAGCCGTAGCGCACGGTGCCTTCCAGCACGTGCACCAGCTCCAAGGCATTGGTTGAAAGCGGCTTGCGATAGGTGTCGGGATTAATAATGACCTCGTTGACGCGCAGGGTATAGCTGGCCAGGTCCTGCGAGAGCAGGTAGTTATAAAGCAAACCTTTGGAGTCGTCGCGCTTTTCGGGGCGGCCCGCCTCAGCGCGCACCAGCAGGTAGGGCGCGGCCGCTTCGCCGTTGATGTTCTTGACCAGCGTCGAAACATCTACCTCCAGTGAGTTGGCGATTTCAACCAGCACCGACAGCGACGGAACCGTGCGAAAATTCTCGATTTTAGAGAGCAAGCCCGCCGAGAGGCCGCTGCGCTTGGCTAGCTCGCGCAGGCTCATCTTTTTTGCTTTGCGCATTTCCAGGATGCGGAGGCCGATTAAACTCAGCTTGTCGTGCTTCATGCGGGCAAGTTGGGGACGAAAAACGTAACGTAAAGTTGAGGTATCTGCTGAACGAACTAGGGAAGGCGGCTTCTATTTTTGTTGCATATTAGTTAACACTATAAGTTCCTTACTCATGCTCCCTTTGCAACTCCTGGTATTCGACATGGCCGGCACCACCGTGCGCGACCAGCACGAGGTAGAAGCCTGCTTTGCCCAGGCCGCCGCCGCCACGGGCCTGCGGGCCTCCGCGGCACGCATTCTGGCCGTGCAGGGCCAGGCCAAGCGCTTCGTCTTTGACCTACTCTGGCGAGAGCAGCTGGGGCCTGGCGCCCCCGAAACCGAGCTAATTGCCCAGGTAGACCACTCGTACCGGGTGTTTCGAGCTATTCTGGAAAGCCACTACCGCACGGCCGACGTGCTGCCCACCGAGGGCTGCCTCGACTTGTTTACTTTTCTCAAAAGCCAGGGTATCCGCATTGCCCTCACTACGGGCTTTTACCGCGAGGTGACCGACCTGATTTTGCGCCGGCTGGGCTGGCACGTAGGTCTCGATGCGCAGCGCCGGGGCAGCAACCAGTCACTTATTGACTTCTCCATTGCTAGCGACGAAGTAGCCGAGGGCCGCCCCGCCCCGCTCATGATTCACCAGGCCATGCAAATCTTAGGAATCACCGACCCGCGGCGAGTCTGGAATATTGGCGATACGCCCTCAGACCTGGAATCGGGCCGGCGCGCGGGCTGCGCCCGCAGCCTGGGCCTCACCAACGGCACCCACTCGGCGCAGCAACTGGCGGCCTACCCCAATGACGGTCTGTTTTCGTCGCTCACCGAGTTCCACCGACAACTGCAAGCCGAGCTGGTGCCGGCCTAGTCGGTGCCGCCGGGCGGGGGCGGGCCGGCGGGCATTAGCCAAGTGTTGACGGTGTTGTGGGCGCCTTCGAGCACGATTTTGTAAAACGCAGCGGGGTAGGCCGCCCGGCTCAGGGCCAAGCGCTGCCGGGCTAGCGGCAAAGTGCCCAGCAGCTCGTAGTCATCCGTACCGCCGGTTTTGAAGTTGTTAGTTTTAGTGGCCCACACCTTTACGTTTTCCGGCTGGCTGGCCAGGGCCGTCCACGTTATGCGCAGGCTGTCGCTGGCCGCGGCTACGTGCGGTGCGACCAGCGATACGGGCCCGATGAGCGGCACTCCGTCCAGCTCGCGCTGGGTGGCAGGGGGTAGGGGCAACTGCATAAAGCTAGCGATAGTGGGCAGCACGTCCACTATCGCTACCGGCGCGCGACGGGCGTAGGTATTCACGTTTTTATCGTTGAGGACCAGCCAGGTAGTGCGCTCGCGGTCTGACTGGCCGCCGTGGTTGCGGCCGGTCTGGGCATCGCGGCCGTGGTCGGTGGTGAGCACCAGCAGCCAGTCTTCAGGCTGGGTTTTCATGCGCTCGCGCAGCGTGGCCCAGATGCGGCCTACCTGGGCATCGACGTAGCCCACGGCGCGCCGCTGCTCCTCGCTGTCGCCGTGGCGGTGGCCCATGTCATCGGTATGCTCCAAGTAAATCCACGACAGGTCAGGGCCATGTTCGCGCAGGCAGGCAGCGGCTTCGGCCACTACCTTGTCATCGATGGCGTGGGTGTAGAGGCTTTGCTTATCGTGCGGAAACGCGACGGTATCCAGCTCGTAGCCATCGGCCTGGTAGTCAAAGCGCAAATTACCGGCGGCCGGCAATCCCTCGCCCACGAGCTTAGTACGGTTGTCGCGCCAGGTCGAAAAGATGGCGATTTTGCTGGCGGGCCGGGCGTCTTTGAGTAGACGAAAAATGGTGGGGTAGTGATAGTTAGGGGCCTTAATGGCGTTGTCCCACACGTTGTGCTTGTAGCCCCAGGTACCGGTGAGCAGGTCGTTGTAGCCGGGCGCCGAGATGGTGGGCGTCTGGGTATAGGTGCCTTTCGCGCCGCCCACGTGGGCGCGCAGGTAGGTGCCGCTTGCTATCAGCTTTTTGATGGTCGGGGTATTGGCTTTTTCCAGCACGTCGGCCGGAATGCCATCGGCAATGATAAACACCACCTTGCGGGCCCGGCCCGGCGGCTGGGCCAGGGTCAGGTGCCACCCTAGCAGGCTGAGCAGCAAGAATATTTGGTTTTTCATGGGGGGGGGGGTAGGGCGGGTTACTTGGTCTTCTTTTGCTGGCGGTAGTGAGCTTCGCGGGCCTCATCCTCGTCGTCCATTTCGGGGCCTTTTTCCACCTTGCGCCAGTCGATGGCTTTGCCGTAGCGGCGCATGGCCACCTGCGGGTCGAAAATGCGCACATCGCTCTTTTCCAGCGAGTAGGGCCGGAAATCGGGCTGGCTGGTAAAGAAGTCCTGCAGGAGCGTACCCGTGGCGTCGTACTGGTTCACGTAGGGCACGTTGAGGAGGTTGTAAATCGTCTTCAGCACGGCGCCGAAGTTGGCGTGGGTGTGGCTCACGTAGCCTTTTTTGACGTAGGGCCCGGCCAGCAGGAGCAGCGAGCGGTGGGCATCGACGTGGTCGACGCCGCCCTGCGGGTCATCCTCGGTCACGATGACGAGCATGTTTTTCCAGTAGGGCGTGCGCGACAAAAAGTGCAGCATCCGGCCCAGGGCCAGGTCGTTATCGGCCATGAACGACTGCGGGTACGGGTAGCCGTCGGCGGGGCGCACCCCGGCGCCGTGGTCGTTGGGCAGCTGCACGGTCACGAGCGCGGGCATCTTGGCCTGCCCCGTGAGCCACTTTTTGGTGAACTCGCGCTCGAACTGCATGGCCCGGAACTGGTCGGGAATGTTGGTATTGAAGCCCGCGTAATCGTGGCTGGTGCGCGTGTACAGCGCCTGCTGCATGGGCACCATCACCAGGTGGCCCGAGCCGGTGGCCGTGTCGCGCCAGGCCTCGCGGTTGTGAGCCGTTTCGTTGCCCTGCCCGAAGTTATAGAAGGGTACGTGCCGCCGCGCCAACGCCTCCCACAGGCCGCCGATTTCGGCGTAGTCCTCGGGGTCCATGCTGCCCGTCGAGCCGGGAAAGCGCCGGCCGGGGGCGGGTGAGAAGATTTTGGCCGTTTTACTCACGTTGGAATTAGCCTCGACCCATTCGTTGGGAATCACGCCCAGCATCCAGTGGTGGCCATGGATGGAAGCGTCGGAATCGCAGTAGTAGTTATCCGAAAACGCGAACTGCCGGGCCACCCGGCGGTGATTGGGCGCCACCCGCAGGTGCGGAAACTGGCCGCGCTGCCCGGCGGGCAGGGTGTACTCGCAGTTGACCCCTAACCGGGCCAGGGCACTGTCGCCCCGGGCTTCGCGCAGCTGGCCCAGCACCTCGTCGTAAGTGCGATTTTCCTTGGTAATGTAGACGATGTACTTAATCGGGGTAGGCGTGCGGCCGGGCAGGGCCGGCAGCGGGTTGGGGGCAGTTTTGGCCTTGGATGAGGTAGGGGTGGCTAGCGGCGTGGCCACGAAGGTGTTAGCCAGCACCTGCCTCGTATAAGTAGCCAGCTGCGCGGCGTCGGGCACCGGCACTTTCTGGAAGCTACCGAGCTGAATATCGCCGATGTAGGTGCCCTGGGGCGGCGCCACGAAACCCGCCCCGCCGTTGGGACCCGCACCCAGGCCTCGGCACGAAGTGATGTAGAGCGTCCGTTCATCAGCCGCGAGGCGCACCCGCGCCGGGCCCCAGCCGGTCGGAATCAGCCCCCGCGTGGTGCGGCTGGCCACGTCTACCACGGCCACGGCATTGAAGCCCAGCAGGGCCACGTAAAGCGTTTTTTCGTCGGCGCTCAGCGTCAGGCCGAAGGGCAGCAGGCCCCGGTAGTGGTCCAGGCGCGGGTCTACTCTAATCGGAATGTCGCCCAGCAGCTTATGGTGTTGGTAGTCAATGACCGTGATGTTGTCGTTGGTGGCATTGGTGACGTAGGCGTACTGGCGGCCCACGGCCAGCGAGTTGGGGCTAGCCCCGCCTACCACCTCGGCATCCTCCATCATCTCGCCCAGCAAGTGGCCGGTTTTGAATTTATCAACCACCTTATTGGTGGCTAAATCCACGGCAAAGACGCTCATGGCGTCGGGCGCATTGGGGCTGCCCAGGCCCGGAATCGGCCGGCCTTCCACCGTGGTGCCGTTGATGGATTCGGGCGTGTTATTGCCGTAGGGATGCCGCGTAATCATCAACGAATCGGCATTTTTAGGCGTTGCCCCTGGGATGAGGGGGTAGGCGTACATGCCCACGTTGGCCACCAGGGCCGTGCGGTGGTCGGGGCTCAGCGCCAGGCCGAAGGGCTGCCGGCCCACCGGAATGCTGGCCGTCACCTGGCGGGTAGTCAGGTCGAGGCGCACTAGGCGAAAGTTGCCCCGGTCGAGCACCAGCAGCTCGTGGCCGGCCTCGTTTAGCACTAGGTCCGAGGTAAAGCTATCGACGAAGGTCTGCCCGCTTACCGGCCCGTTCAAGGAGATGGAATCGAGGCGCTGCATCCGCTCCAGGTCGTAGACGATAACCGCGCCGTTGTCGCCGCCGCTTAGGTATACCCGCTTGGAGTCGGCCGCAAAGGCGACGCCCAGAAACGAGCCTTTCGAAAGCGGTGATTTGAGCTGCTTGTCGTAGCTCGGCACGCGCACCGCCGCCAGGCTAGCCAGGTCGAGGCGCGTGAATACGCCGTTGTGCAGCGTCACGGCCGTCTTGCCGTCGGGGCTCAGGGCCAAGCCCATCGGGTCGTGGGTAATGCGTACTAGTTGCCCGGCCGGCGTCACGTAGCGCCCACTGGGCAGCACCGAGCGGCCCTTTTCGTCGATTTTACAAAACTCCTGCGTGCCGGGCACTTGCAGCAGCATGGCCGCCCCGGCCGGAGTACCGGGGCGGGCCGGGGCCTTAGTTTGGGCCCCGGCCCGCAGGCTAAGCCCGAGCATGACCAAAAGAAATAAACAGAAGTGACGGGGCATGAGCGTGGCTAAAAAAACCAGCCACCACGGAGTACGCGGTGGCCGGGTGAAAGAGTAGTAGTGTGTAGTAGTGCCTGGCCGGCGGCGGCTGGCCACCCCTAGCCGCCGGCCGGCCAGGGCTTATTTCAGCACGTACATCACGCCGTTGATGTCGTCGTTGCCGCCGTACTGGCTAGCCAGCGCGGCCTGGTAGTTGGCCGTGTTGGCCGTGCGCTCCGAGGTGGGGTATTTGAAGCGCAGCGCGATGCGGCCACCGTTGCCGGTGCCGGGGCCGGTGGTAAAGTTCGGCACGCCGGTGCGGCGGTAGTTGTAGTACGCCTCCAGGCCCGAGTGGCGGAACAACGCCAAGTATTTCTGCTGCAAAATCTGGGTCAGACCGGTGCTGCCGCCGGCATATTTCACGCCGGGCTGCGCGTAGTACGTGGCGTAATTTACGGGGATGTTGTAGGTGTCGTAGTTCGAGCTGGCTGTCACGTCCGTGGAGCCGGGGCGGTAGAAATACGCCGTGTACGTGCCGCTGGTGGGCAGGCCGTAGAAGGCCATCGAGGCCTGAATCCCGGCCGTGTAGTACGTTTCGGCGCTGGCACCCGTTAGCCAGCCGCGGTTGATGCCCTCGGCGATGTTGAAGGCCAACTCGGGGTAGCCAATCTGAATGGTGGGCTCGCCGGTGAGGGTCGAGAAGTAGCGCTTGCGGTTCAGAAAGGAATACTGCTGCAGGCCGGCATTCACGTACATTACGCCCAGGTCGAGGCCGGGGTCGGCGCCCACGAAGGAGGCGAAGTCGGTCGGGCTCTGCTTCTTGTTATCAACCAAGTCGCGGGCCGGCTCACTGGTGGCAAACACGCGCGGGTCCTGCAGGCTGGTGAGCAGCCCCACGTAAGTGGCCGACATATTTTTGCGCGAGCCGTCCTGGCCGAAGTTGCGGCTGTTGTTGGGGTAGAAGTTGTTGGTGGCCGCCACGTAGGTATACTGCATGTTGTCGGCGCTGCTGGTCATGAGCGGGTACTTGGTGGGATTGCCCACGATGCTGGCAAACTGCCCGGCGATGTTCAGGTCCGCATCACCGTTTTTCTTGCTCAAATTCAGCAGCAGGCGCACGCGCAGGGTGTTCACCACCTTTTGCCACTTGCGCAGGTCGCCGCCAAAGTAGATATCGCCGCTAAGCGTGGTGGTGCCGCCGGCAATGAGGGTCGTCAGGTCGGCGTTGGCGCTTTCCAGCCACTTGAACGCCTGCACAAACACCGCCTTCTGCGGGTCGTAGGCCGGCGTGAGGGCAGCGAGCCCCTGCAAAGCCTGGCTCTGCGGAATGTCGCCCATTTCCAGGCTCATGCGGGTGTAGAGGTAGGCCCGGAAGAAGTTGCCCAGCGCCTCGTAAGGGTTCACGGCGGGCGAGCCGGCGGCCAGCGCCTGCTGCTCCATCAGGCCCACATTTTTGAGGGTGGTGTAGTACACGGTGCCGCTGCCAAAGTCGTAGCGGTTGTTGCCGTAGTAGTCGTAGTTGTTGAGGTAGTACTGGTCCCAGGCCTCGTACTGGCCGTTGGGCGCTTCGTAGGCGTCATTGAGAATGCCGGTGAAGAGCAGGGCGGCCGGTACATTATTGGGCTTGTTCTCGTTGAGGGTCAACTCGTCGAGCGTCTTATTGCAGCTGGTGGTGGCCAAGGCTAGCCCGATGAGCAGCCCGCCGGTTTTGACGATATTTTTCATGCTAAAAAGCGGCTGGGCGGTTAGAAGGTAGCGTTCAGGTTCAGGCCGTAGCTGCGCACGGTGGGCGACTGCAGGCCCGTCACGCTGACGGCGGAGTTGTACTGGTCCAGGTCCACGTCCTTGAAGCGCTTGTCGCCGTAGAAGTAGAGCAGGTTGCGCCCAATCAGCGATACCGATACCCGCTGAATAAAGGAGTTGGCAAGCAGCGTGCGGGGCAGGTCGTAAGTGATGGTGACTTCGCGCAGCTTGGCATATGTCTTACTCATCAGGTTAGATTCCTGGATGCCGTAGTATTTACTTGCATAGTCCTGCACGAACGCCACCTGCGTGTTGGGCGCGTACTGCAAGGCCTCCGGGTTTAGAATGGCGCCCGTCTGCGAGTCGTAGTTAATCTTGCCGCCGTTGGAGATTACTACCCCCTCACCTACATAGGAGCCTTTGTAGCCGGTCACGCCGTAGTTCTGCCAGTCCTTGTAGCGGGCATCGCCCAGGGCCCCTTCGGCCGTGAGGGCGTTGCGGCCGCCGCGCATGGTTTTGTTGAACATGTAGTCGGTAGTCACGCCGCCCACCGCACCGTCAAACTGAAAGCCCAGGCTCACGGTCTTGTAATGGAACTTGTTGTAGATGCTCCACTGGTAGTCGTTGTTGAGGTTGCCCAGGTACTGCGGCACGGGGTTGGCGAGGGGCTTGCCGGCCGCGTCGTTGACAATTTGCCCGGCGGCGTTGCGCACGAAGGCCGTGCCGTAGAACTTATCGGTGCGGTCGCCTACACGGAAAAAAGTCCGATAAAACTCCTGGTCAGGCGGTAGTTCTTTATAAATCTCCTTAAACGTTGACCAATTCACTAATATATCCCATCCGAAGCCGTTAGCATTCTGCACCGGCGTGCCCGTGAGACTCAGCTCGTAGCCCGTTTTCTTGGTTTTCAGCGCATTAATATACTCTATAGTGTAACCTGTGGCAGCTGATAGAGGATTGCGTAGAATTTGTGGTCCATCAATGTACTGAAAAGCAGTAGCACTCAGGCCTAGCCGGTTTTGCAGAAATTTGATGTCGAGCCCTTCCTCATAATTGACGCGAGTACTAGTTTTTAAATTGGCTGCGAACAAGTTATTTGTCCCATAGCCTGCCGTCTGGTTGTTGTAGGGCTTGCTTGTAGAATAAAATGATTGCAGCGAATAACTAGGTCCGTTATAGGGAGAAGCGTAGGTATTACCGTAACCGAGAGGATTATAAAATAGAGGGTCCGAATCAGGGCTGTTAGCCAAAGTGCTGCCCCCGAAGGCGGTGATGGAGTTGAACGGTGCAGGCCCGATGGTGGGCGACGTGGCGTCGGTGCGAATGTTGGCGTACGAGCCGCGCAGCTTCAGGAAAGAAATAGCGCGCGGTAGCGTCACGTAATCAGATACCACCGTGGCCAGCGACAGGCTAGGGTAGTAGTAAGTGGTCGGCGTCTGGAAGGCCGACGAGCGGTCAATGCGGCCCGTGGTAGAAAGGGTCGCGAAGCGGCCCAGCGAGGCATCGAGCGAGTAGTAGGCGCTCAGCACCCGCATCTGCGAGTTGAAGCTCGTGCTCTGCACCGGGTTTTGCGAGTTGCTGAAGGCGTACACTTCCGGCACGTTCAGGTAGTCGGTCGAGGTCCAGTTCGAGTTGTAGGTGAAGTTGCGCACGTTGCCGCCCACTAGGCCGCTCAGGTTCAGAAATTTCTGCGCTCCAATATCATAGTTGAAGTTCAGGAAGCCTTCCGCGTTGTTGTCGAACAGGTTGCGGCGGTCTTCGCGGTAGTCGCCCTGGTTGCCCTCGCGGCCGTAGGGGTGCGCCGAGAACGGCATTTTCTCAGTACGCAGCAGGTTGTAGGTGCTGATTTGGGTGCGCAGGGTGGCATTCAGATGCTCGTCAATCTTGAAGTTGCCGGTGAGGTAGCCGTAGGTGTCGTTCTTGTAGTGGCCGCGGGTCCACTTCTCCACCATCAGCCAGGGGTTGTGGTAGCGCTGGTACTCGGCAAATACCGACTGCGTACCCACCTTGCCCGGCTGCCAGATACCCCGGATGTCGGGCGCGTTCACGTCCCAGTCGGCCCCGGTCCACACCACTGAGCTGTAAATTAGGCTGTTGGGCCCGTAGTCCACGTCCGGAAAGTTGTCCGTGAACTGGCGGTTGAAGTTCAGGTTCGCCTCAATCTTAAAGCGCGGGCTCGGGTTGAACGAGCCGTACATGTTGAAGTTGACGATGTTGACGCCGTTGTTCGGGATGTAGCTGTTCTGCTTCTGCTGCGACACCGAGAAGCGCGTGGTGTAGTTGTCGCCGTTGGCGCTGAGCGAGACGTTGTTGTTCGTCTGGAAGCCCGTGCGCAGGAAATGCTGGAGGTTGTTGGCGCCGCGCGCCACCCAGGGCGTACCCTGGCGCACGCCGTTCACCACCGGCGAGTCGTACTGCGGAATGAGCTGGCCGTTGAAGTACGGCCCCCACACGTCGTAGTCACCGTCTACGCCGCCGGGCGCGCCGCCCTTGCCATCCACGAAGGTGTAGAAGGTATTTTCGCCCGGCCCGTACGAGTCCTGCACGCGCGGAAATGCCAGAAAACCCGACTGAATCACGTTGCTGCTGTTGAGCTCCACCGTGAAGCCCTTCTTGTTCTTATTTCCCTTTTTGGTGGTGATGAGAATGGCGCCGAACTGCGCCCGGTTGCCGTAGAGGGCGGCGGCGGCCGGCCCCTTCAGTACGGTATAGGTTTCGATGTCATCGGGGCTGATGTTCCAGGTATCGGTGTCGATGGGAAAGCCGTCGACCACGTAGAGCGACACCGTATTGCCGCGCAGCGACACGTTAGGCGCGCGCAGCAGCTCGGCCGAGGGGCCGACCGAGAGGCCCGCCACCTTGCCCACGAGGCCGGTGATGGGGTTGGGGTCGCGGGCCCGCACCAAGTCCTCGCCGTTTACCTGCTGCACCGCGTAGCCGATTTTGCGGGTTTCCTTGCTCACGCCCAAGGCCGTCACGACTACTTCATCGAGCGACTTGAGGTCGGTGTGCAGGGCTACCGTCAGCGCGCGCTGCTCGCCCACCGGCACGTCCTGCGTGGTCGAGCCAATCATGCGGAATTCGAGTACCTCGCCCGGTTTGGCCTCGATGGTAAAGCGGCCGTCGCTGCCGGTAGTAGTGCCTCGGGTGGTGCCTTTTACCAGCACCGTCACGCCGGGCAGGGGCTGCTTGGCGTCGTCCGTCACCACCCCACCCAGCAGCGCACTTTGGGCCAGGCTTAGCCGGGGCGCCAGCCCCAGCAGTGCCAGCACGGCCAACTGTTTGTAACTGTTTTTCATAATTTAAAAAGAAGGGGAAGGAGAGAAAGATTAAAAGGCCGGGGCTAGGCAGGCAGCGGCTCCTGGCTCAGCAAGTGCCGCAGGGCCAGCGCTTTTAGGTGGGTGAGGCTACCCACGGGCCGCTGCGCCTCCTTGGCCTGCTCGTCCCACTGCCGCAGCTGCAGTATCTGGTCGCTGTCGGGGTCCTGCTCAAAAGCTGCCGCTTCGGCCGCGCTCATCACGCCGCCCTGAAAAATGAGCGTGGCCTGGCTAGCTTCCGAGAGTTGCTGCCGGTAGCTGGGGTACTTATAGGTGAGGTAGCGCTTGGCCTGCACGTGGCTTTCAACCAGCCGGGCCACCCGCTCCGAAAAGCCCCGCTCCCGCAAGTATTCAGCCCCCAGTTTTTCATGATTGATAGCCCCGAAGCCATCCATCGAGGGCAGCTCGGTATCTACTGCGCACAGGTGGCCGAGGTCGTGAAAAAAGGCCGCCAGCACTACCTCGTCGTCGGCGCCCGCCGCTTCGGCCAGCGCGGCGGCCTGCCACATATGTTCCAGCTGCGACACCGGCTCGCCGATGTAGTCGGCGTGGCCCCGGCTTTGGTAGAGGGCGAAAATTTCCGCCACAACTGCCTGCTGGTTTTTAACTGATAATGCCATTTTCAAAGGATTTAAAAAAGACAAGGCCGAGCCAGCTGCTGGCCACGCCATGAAAGGTGGCAAGGGCTAGCATTGTGCTAAAACCTGTCTTCGGGCAGTGCTGGCCAGCGTGCGGACATCCCCAGGCGTGGGCAACAGCCGCTGGGCGAGGTCGAAGAAGGATAGACGAACGGCTGATAACCAACCAGGGGCTTGGAAATAGTCCTACTTTATGTTGACAAAGTTCCGGGCTGGCTGGCACACAGCAAGCCCCGCTGATTCATCAAATTGTTACCTAATCGCTACCTAATTTTTCATATGAGTAAACAGCCCGCTACTAGCCTTACTCCTCGGCCGGCACCCCGGCCGCAAATGCCGGCCGGCGCTCCTGGGTGCGGTAAAAAACCAGCGCTGCCCCGGCCGTGGCCCCGGCTAGCCCGGCCAGCGCCCAAAAGGCGTGGCCCCACCCCTGGCGCTGGGCCAGCACCCCGGTAAGCCACAGAGCGCCCGTGCCCCCCACGTAGCCCACGGCATCGACGAAGCCCGAGGCCGTGGCGGCGCCCTGCTGCCCGCCAAAATCGAGCGACATGGCCCCGGCCAGGAAAGAATACGGCCCCAGCAGCAGCAGCCCCACCAGCGAGATGAGCAGCAAAGGCCCCAGGCTACCCGTGGCGGGCCGGGTCATGGCCAGCAGCACGGGCACCAGTCCCAGGCAGGCGGCCACAATGAGCGGCCCGCGCTGCCCCCGCAGCCAGGCATCGGACAGGTAGCCCGCCCCCAGAATGGATACCATCCCGAATACCGAGTAGAGGGCACTATACTGCGAGGCGGCGCTCTCCGACAGGTGAGCGGCCTCCACCAGGTAGGTGGGCACCCAGAAGCTGAATGCCTCGCGCAGCGCCGTGAGGCCAAACGAGAGCACCAGCATCAATAAAAAAGCCGGGCTGCGGAAGTAGGGCCGCAGCAGGCTGCCCAGCGAAGCAGGCGGGCCGGCCACCGCCTCGGGGCTGGCAAACAGGCTGACCGGGCTGGCCGCCGGCACCGGCAGTCCTACCTCGGCCGGACTGCCGCGCAGGCTCAGCCAGTTGGCCAGCGCTACGCCGGCCAGCAGGGCCGCCGCCGTCATAAATAAGCCCCGCCAGCCCACGCCCAGCGCCAGCAGGTGCCCCAGCACCAGCTTGGCCGCAATATCGCCCACCAGGTAGCTCAAACTCAGCAGCCCCATGATGCGACCGTAGGCGCGGTACGAAAACCAGTTGGCCGTCGTCTTCACTAGCCCGGCCCAGCCCATCGACTGCACCAGTCGGTTGGCGGCCCACGCGGCAAAAAACACCCCGGCCCCCTGGCCCAGGCCGAAGACTACGGTGGCGGCCACCGCCCCCACCATGCCCAGCAGAAAAGCCTTCTTCCCCCCCAGAAAGTCGCCCAGTACGCCGTTAACCACCTTGCCCGCCGCGTAAAACAGCACGCCCACGGAGGCAATCTGCCCCAGCACTTCCTTGTTCAGGCCCCGGCTCCCAAACTCGCGGATGAGCAGCGGAGCGACCACAGCCAGGTTGGAGCGGCACAGGTAATACGCGCTGTAGCCCACAAATAAGCTGGCCGCCGTGCGCAGTTGCCAGCGTTGCAAGGTGGTCCGGGGCTGGGTAGCGAGCATGTTTAAAGCAGTAAGGAGTCATTCCCGAGCCAGTGCTATTCGACTGCTGGTCACAACCGGTACTGGCCGGCCAGCGCTTGTTGCGCTAGGGTTAATGAGCTACAAAGGTGCCCGCCGGATAAAAAGCCAGTATTGCGGCTAGGTTACTTATTTGTTGACAAAGGTGAATACTTTGTTTAATTACAGGCAACAAAATCCTGCGGTAACCACCGTTGCAATAAGGGCCTTTGGGGGTGTAAATAATTGCCACCGCCAATCAAGAGCGGCTGGGAAGCCGGCCACCGCCGGAACAGAAGTCGCCGTTTCGATTACTAGGGTGATGGCCATAGTTGGGCCGATGCCGAGCGCCAGTCCTGTCAAGCTATACCGCTCGTGGGAGAGGGCAGCTATTGCATCTTCCTGCCGCAGTTGCGCAGGCGCAGCCGTGCAGTGCGTGTGCCGTAGCTTCTTGACTTTCACCCAATTACGGTCCGGCCAGAAGTAGCGCACTAGGCGTCAATAGCGCAGCCTCCCCAGCTAGCCAGGCTTGTAATCGCGGTCGCCGCCAGCCCAGCCAGCAGCGGCGCTTTGTTTTTTCTTTTCGCAAAACAGCTTTCCATTTTGAAAAAATATCAATTCATTCGGCTTGGTACTGAGCAGTAATTTTTTGTTTATAATTTTGATAATAAGGCGTTTACAAAAATAATTTTTCTCCTTCACCGAATCGGCACTGGTCTTGGCAATAGGTAGGCATCCCTCACCTACTAGCCCCTACCGACATGGCCATTCTGGATAACCTGGCGAAAGCCGCCAAAGACTTTTTCGTCGAGCCCGACGGCGAAGCCCCGGCCGGCGCGGCCCCGGCGCCCGCCGTGCCGGTAGCCCCGGCCCAGCCGCTGGCTAGCCTGCCGCCCGGCGTGAGCCAGCCCGAGCAGCGCCACCTCGACCACATTGCCCAGCTGCTGGCCGGCGACGGCCGCGACTTCGGCGCCTTCACCAAGATGGTGAAGAGCCTGGCGGCCAGCGGCCTCAGCGGCCCGCTGCTCTACCAAACGGCCTTCAACGCCTTCGCGGCCGTGACCGGCACCGACCTGGCTAGCCTGCTCACCTCGGCCGACGACCTGACCCGGAAGCTGACCGACGACCGGGCCAAGGTGCAGGCCCGCCACCGCGAGAAAATGGGCGAGGCCGTGCCGCTACAAGGCCCACCCGGCGCGCTGGCCCAGCTCCGCGAGCAGGAGGCCCGGCTGCAGCAGGCCGTGGCTAGCCTCACCCAGCAGCTCACCGACAAGAGCCAACAGCTCAGCGACACCCAGCAGCAGCTGCAGCAGGAAAGCACCAAAACTCAGGCCGCGCTAGCCTCCTACGAGCTGGCCCACGCGGCGGCCATGGCCGAGCTGCAAGCCCATCAGCAAGCTACCAAGTCCTTCTTAATCAAGTAACCAACAACCCTTTCTGAGACATGAAAACCTTGCTTTCTCCCGAACTCAACTCCACCCTGCCCAAGTGGCAGCAGCCCGAAAAAGTAGCCGGCTGGGTGGTGCTGGGCGGTGCCGTGGGTGCCGGCGTGTACTACTGGGGCAAAATCGTGCCCTACCTCGTTGACATTGTGTTCAATAGCGTGAAGCTGGGCATCGGGCTGGGGACGCTGTTCGTGCTCTTTTTGCTGATGACTAATAAGCGCATTCAGGCCGGGCTGTGGTACGCCGGGCAGCGCATTCTGCGCACGGCGGCGGGCATTTTCGTAAACACCGACCCCATCGGCATCATGGAGGATTATATCTCGAACACCGAGAAGGAAGCCCGCCAGATGGAAGGCGAAATCGGCCACATCGAGGGTGCCCACGAGTTGGTGAAGCGCAAGCTCGCCGCCAACGACACCCAGATGAAGGAATACCTGGCCCTGGCCGACTCGGCCACCCGCCAGGGCGAGAAAGACGCCGCCGAAGCCTACGCCAGCCGCGCCGCCCAGATTCTGGACTACAACCAGCGCCTGCAGCCGATGGCGACGACGACAGCCAACGTGAGCGTGGTGATGCGCCAGATTCTCAAAGCCGCCCTACGCCAGATTGACGGCAGCAAGTTCAAAGTCGGCCTGCTGAAAGACGAGTATGAGCTCGTGAAACGCACCAGCTCGGGCATGCGCGCCGCCATGAACATCCTGCGCGGCGACCCCGACAAGAAGTACTTCTTCGACCTCGCCACCGACCGCGTGGCCCAGGATATGGCCCAACAACTCGGCCAAATCAAGCAGGCCATGCGCTACTCGCAGGAGTTCGTGAAGGAGATGGACATCCAGAACGGCGTGATGAGCGAGAAAGGCCAGCGCCTGCTCGACCGCTACCAGAAGGGCGATTTCAACGCCTTGCTAACCAACGATAAAACCCCGGTTGCTACGTCGGTAGCCGCCACTAAAAAACGCTCCGATGATGCCTATTCTAGCCTGCTTGATTAGTGGCTGCCTGGCGCTGCTGCTGATTGTGGTGTTGCTGTAAGCACCCCTGATACGATGATACGATGGCGCGGGGCCCTGCCCCGTGCCGACTATCCGCGGGCCTCTGGCCCGCACACTAGGGCCCGCTGACGGAGCAAAGTCCCGCAACGGTAGCCCACGCCGCCGGCCAGAGGCCGGCAAATAACCGACACGGGGCAGAGCCCCGCGCCATCATTCCTACTAACTCAACTTCCCAATGACAACTCGTGGTAAAATTGTACTCGGTGCCCTCATTTTCGCACTCCTGTACTTTGGCATCAACAAGCTGATTGCCAGCAATAAATTCTTTCAAAAGGCCGATACGCAATCGGTGCTGCTCAGCTCGATTGAGCTGCCGGCGGCCCCTAGCGGCAGCCGCGCCAACCTGGTGGTGCCGCTAGCCCCGCTGCCCGGCACCGCCCCCGCCGAAAACGGCACGCCCGTGGTATGGGAAGTAATGGCCTGGAACTCGCAGATGGCCGGCATGCTCGCTAATGGCGGTCCGCGCACCACCATGGGCTCGGCCCTGGCCGCCAATAAGGTTGATATGCAGATTACCCGCCAGGACGACGTAGCGAAAATGCAGGCCGACCTGGTGAAAAACGCCCTCGACCTGCAAAGCAACCCTAGCACACCGGGCCTGATTGTCAGCATTATGGGCGATGGCCTGCCAGCTTTCTCGGCCGTGCAAAGGCAGCTCGAAAAAGCCGGCACCAGCCTGCAAATCATCCCCTACTCAGTAGGTAAATCCTTCGGCGAAGACAAGCTGATGGGTCCCAAGGAATGGCTCGACAACCCCAAGGCGGCCCTGGGTAAAACGGTGGCCTGCTACCTGCGCGACGGCGACCACAACATTGCCCTGAAGTGGTGCGCCGACAATGGCCTGAAAGTGAATCCCGACGAAACCACCTACGACCCCGAAGCCGTGAACTTCATGGCCGCCAGCGACTTCCTGGTGGCCGCCGAGAAGTACATCACCGGCAAGCCCGAAAGCCGCACCAAAGTGGTGAGTGGCCACAGCACCGGCGTGCAAGTAGACGTGGTGGCCGACGCCGTAGCTACCTGGACGCCCGGCGACGTGAACATCGCCAAGCAGAAAGGCGGCCTCGTTAACATCGTCAGCACCAAGGACTACAGCAACCAGATGCCCAACATCATGGTGACGACCAAGCGGTGGTACGATGCCCACCAGCCCGCCGTGCTGAGTTTGATGACCGCCTTCGCCGTGGCCGGCGACCAGGTGAAAAGCCACCCCGAAGCCCTGAGCCGCGCCGCCGACATCTCGGCCCAGGTCTACGGCGACCAGGACAAGCCCGGCGCCTACTGGCTGAAGTACTACAAGGGCACCAGCGAGGCCGACCGCACCGGCCAAGTGGTGGAGCTAGGCGGCAGCAAGGCCTTCAACTTCAACGACAACCTGACCTTATTCGGCCTCGACAACGGCGGCACCAACATCTACGCCGCCGTGTACAAGACCTTTGGCGACGTGCAGAGTAAGCTCTACCCCAAGGAACTGCCCAGCTACGTGCCGCTGGCCAACATGCTCGACCTGAGTTTGCTGCGCAAGCTGCAAGCCCAGTACAAAGGCAAGAACCTGGCCCCGGCCGAAACCCAATCTTTTGCGGCCGACGATGAAATCCGCCGCAGCGTGAGCAAGCGCGCCTGGAACATCGAGTTCAACACTGGTCAGAGCACGTTTACCCCCGCCGCCCAGCGCGAGTTGAGCCAGCTCTTCGACGACCTCGTGGTGGCCGGCCGCCTCAAAGTGGCCGTGCACGGCTACACCGACAACACCGGCAACCCGGATAAGAACCAGCAGCTTAGCCAGGCCCGCGCCGAGGCCGTGGCCCACTGGCTCGAAGCCAAAAGCGCCAGCGCCTTCCCCAAGGCCGCGTGCAGGTGTACGCCCACGGCGCCGCCGACCCGGTAGCCTCCAACGCCACCGAGGCCGGCAAGGCCGCCAACCGCCGCGTGGAAGTGGTACTGGGCAACTAAGCGCTTGGTTTCAAAAGGATAAAACAGAACGTCATGCTGAACGCAGTGAAGCATCTTGGTCGCTTCACCCGTGCCTGCCCACCGATGCGGTAGAGATGCTTCGACAAGCTCAGCAGGACGTTCAAATTTTTCAATTTCGATACTCACCATGAGCCCCCTTTTCACTCCCAATGCCCACCCGCGCCGCGCCACCCTGGCCGCGCTCGTGGCCGGCCAGGTGCTGGCGTTGCTGGCGCTGTGGCTCTTCTTTCCACTCCGAATTTTCCCAAGCCTGGGCGATGTTTTCCGCGCTTTTCGCGACTTGCTCACTACGCAGGGCCTGCTGCCCGAGCTGTGGGCCAGCCTACTTACCGCCTTCCAGGCGCTGGGCATCGCTACCGTTTTGGCGCTATTTATTTCCTACCTCACGGCGCTACCGTTTTTCCGGCCGCTAGCCTTTGCGGCCAGCAAGCTGCGCTACCTCACCCTCACCGGGCTCACGTTTTTTATGGCGCTGCTGCTCAGCTCGGGGCACCAGGTGAAGCTCTCGGTGCTGGTGTTTGGGGCCACGGTGTACCTGGTGACGGGCATGACGCGCGTCATCGGCAGCACCACGCAGGAGGAGCTGGACCACGCTCGCACCCTGGGCCTGGGTGAGTGGGGTAGCTTTTGGCAAGTGGTGGTGCGCGGCAAGCTGGCCGATATGCTCGAAGTAGTGCGCCAGAATTTCGCCATCATCTGGACCTTGATAACGCTCGTGGAAACTCTTTACCAAAGCGAAGGCGGCATCGGCCTGCTGCTCTACAAGCAAAACCGCTACCTGCACCTCGATGGCGTGGTAGCTATTCAGCTGGTTATTCTGGTCGTGGGCGTGGCCCAGGACTATGGGTTTGAGGCTTTAAGGAAGACGTTTTTTCCTTATGCAGGGCTGGGGGCGGCTGGTTAGGCTAGCCGTTCTACCGAGGCGCCTCACGAAACCCCTTTGGGGCCGGCCCCCTCTCCAAAAAAGAGAGGGGGAGCCTCACGATGACTCAGGCGCATTAATCAACTCAGTAATTAAATCTAAAACTGCCTGACGCACAACGCGCGCCGCCGTGGCTCTCCCTCTCCTTTTCGGAGAAGGGGCCGGGAGGTGAGACGCCACGCGGAGGGCGAAACCTGAAAACCATGACCGCCCTCCCCCACTCCTACAAAGACCCGCTGCTGACGCTGCAAGACGTTTCGATGCGCTTCGGCAGCGAGGTGATTCTGCGCGACCTCAACGTGCAGGTGCTCGACGTAATCCGCCCTGGCCTGAGCCAGGGGCAGGTGGTGGGCATCTACGGGCGCTCGGGCATCGGCAAGTCGGTGCTGTGCCGGCTGCTGGCGGGGCTAGCCACCCCCAGCACCGGCACCGTGCGCGTGGGCGAAGCCCAGCAGCCCGTGCAGCCCGGCGCCGTGGGCTACGTGCAGCAGCGCTACCCGCTGTTCAACCACCTCACGCTGCTCGACAACCTGCTGCTGGCCGCCCGCCGCAAGCACGCCCCCGCCGAGGCCCAGGCCCGCACCACCGACTACCTCGCCCGCTTCGGGCTCACGGCCCACGCCCGCAAATACCCGGCGCACCTCTCGGGCGGGCAGCGCCAGCGGGCGGCCATCGCGCAGCAGCTCCTGTGCTCCGACCACCTCATTCTGCTCGATGAGCCGTTTTCGGGCCTCGACGTGGCGATGATTGACGAGGTGAAGAAGATTATCGTGGAAGTAACGACGATGGACGAGCTAAATACCGTGCTCATTGTGAGCCACGACATTGCCACCACCACCGCGCTGGCCGACCGCCTCTGGCTGCTAGCCCCCGAGCGCGACCCCAGCACCGGCCAGTTGCTGCCCGGCGCCACCATCAGCCCCCGCCACCAGTACAACTTGGCCCAGCTCGGCCTGGCCTGGCACCCCGACGTGGAGGCCGAGCCCGAGTTTGCCCAGTTTGTGGAGGGCATCAAGACCGAGATACGGGGCAGCTAGGCCAGCAGCCGCGCCTGCTGCGCCACGCTGATGAGCCCCGGCGCATTCTTGAGCGTGGCCAGGGCTAGCTCGCGGGCGGCGCGCTGCCACTCTTTGGGGCTGATGTCGCGGGCTTCGTCGCGCAGTAGGTCGGCCAGCCCTTGGAGGGCATGGGCCAGGGCCCGGTGGCGCGGATGCTCGGCTTGCAGCGCGGCGTAGGCGGCATCCCAGTGCGCCCGCACCTTTTTGCGCCGGGTGCGAAACACCGATTCCTGGATGGGCGGGGCTTGCAGGGTGTCGAGCAGGACCACCAGCGGCAGCAGCCGCGCCGCCGACTCCACCACGGCCCCGTCGAGGCGCTGCCGCCGCTGGCGCACGGCCGCCCTGAACCGCTGGGTGCGCGGCAGCTCGCCCGCGCGGCTAGCCCCCGCTAGCTTCTGAAAACCTACTTGCATAGTCCTGGCATTGAGAGTGACAAGGTAGGGGCAATTGGCCGGTGGGACAAATCAGCGTCGAGCGCGACCATAACACTGGACAGCACCTGTCCAGTGTTATGCTATCATCAGCCCCCGCCAGTAGTAAAACTTGGCCTAACACGGCTTGGTCCAGCATCCTGACGTGAAAGACGAGCCGGAGTTTGCCTAGTTTGTGCAAAGTATTGAAGGTGAAATTCGGGAGAGTTAGGCACAGCAGTTACTGTATTCAGACAAGCTCAGTCGGAAAGTATGTATCATTGCTTACACGTTATAATTTGCCTCACGCAATGAAACTGCAAGAAGAATCTTACCGCTGGTCAATCAAACATCTTTTTAAAGAAAGCGATACCGATTTATTTCCTAAGCCTTTCGAGCTGAATGTTGTGAAGGACTGTGAGGAAGAAATCTTAAAATTTTGCATCAACCTTGACATAACAAATTATAAGTGGAAAGCTGCTCGCAGATTCATTGTACCAAAAGACAATACCTCTTATAGAGTCGCAACTCAACTCGATATTTTTGACAGCATTTTACTTGGCGCTATAGTTTATGAATTTGGAAAACTCATAGAAAACAATAGAATACCTGAAACTAGCGACACCGTTTTTAGCTATAGATTCAACCCTACAGAAGAAGGGACGTTATATGGCAATAAAAAAGCTTGGAACAAATTCTGGAGCAGTTGCAGAGTCAAAGCTGAGAACTATGAGTACGTAGTAATGTGCGACATAGCTGATTTTTACAATCAAATTTATCATCACACAATAGAGAATCAGCTACTAGTTTGTGGATTCGATAAGCCTTTAATAAAAGTACTAAAGAACCTAATCACATCTATTACACAGCGCAATTCAAGAGGAATACCAGTTGGGCCACATGCATTTCATATTTTTGCTGAAATGTCACTTACTCCAATTGACAAGAGCTTATCTCTTAAAAACATTCCTTTTAAGAGATACGTCGATGATATTGTTTTATTTTGTCGCAGCGAAAAAGAAGCGCGAATACGTATCAACCAAATTGCAGAGATTTTGGATAAACAACAGCGCCTAATACTCCAAAACCATAAGACAATAATTTTCAACAAAGAATCATTTATAGCAAAGTGCAGCGCTATGCTAACAGAGGAAGCTGGTGCTCAAACTGAAAAGGAGCTTATTGACATTATCAATAGCTATGCAGAAGGCGACGCTTACACAAAAATCAGAATTACAGACATCAGTAATCCCGACCTATTAAGACTTCCCAAAGGAGATATTGTAAGTTTATTAGACTCTTACCTGAGACCAGAAAAACCTAACTATGAAAAAATCAGGTGGCTATATAGACGTCTATCGCAAATTGGTCTAGGACACGCTGTTGATTTCTCTATTCAAAATTTCGAAAAGTTAATTCCTGCACTAAACGACGTATGTCTATATATAAGTTCATGCGCCGATAATTATAACTCAAACTGGCAATCAGTTGCAGAGGTAGTATTAACTTTAATGCAAGACGAAATAATTACTTCTAATGAATTTTATAAAATATCCTTATTAAGCTTATTTGTTTACAATCCAAATTTGAATCATTTTTCAAATTTAATTGAAATGTATTCAAACTCAAGTAGCTCAGTCAAGAGAGAGATTTTATTAGCTAGCTTAAATTACGATTCGAGTTCTTGGATTACGGAACTCAAAGAGCAATTCGGCATGGCTGACGACTGGACAAAAAGAGCTTACCTTATAGCTGCTACAAAAATGCCTGAAGACGAAAAAGAATTCTTTTTTAAGGGTGTTAAAATCAACCTAACGCCTAATGATATCATAGAACATACAATATTAAAGTGGAATTCTATTTAACAACGTAAACTCATTGAATATAGTTATCAAAACTCAAATTATAAATTACACTAAATGCCCACCGGAACCCTGCTCCTCATCGACGACGAAGCGCGCTTGCGCCAGCTGCTGGCCCAGGTGCTGGAGCTGGAAGGCTACACCGTGCTGCAAGCCCCCGATGCCTACCGGGGCCTCGCGCTGCTGGCCGAGCACGCCGCCGAGGTGCTGGTGGTGCTCTCCGACGTGAAGCTGCCCGACGGCCACGGCGTGGAGCTGCTACCGCGCTACCGGGCCGCCGCGCCGCTGGCCGAGGTGGTGCTGCTCACGGCCTTCGGCACCATCCCCGACGGGGTGCAGGCCATGAAGCTCGGCGCCTTCGACTACCTCACCAAGGGCGATTTTGAGCAGCAGCTGGTGGTGGTGGTGGAGCGCGCCGCCGAAAAGGCCCGCCTCCAGCGCCGCGTGGCCGAGCTGGAAAAGCGCGTGGGCCAGCGCCACCGCTTCGAGAGCATGATTGGCGAGGCACCGGCCCTGCGCCGCGCCCAGCACCTGGCCCGGCAGGTGGCCCCCACCGATAGCACCGTGCTGCTCGAAGGCCCCACCGGCGCGGGCAAGGAGCTGTTTGCCCAGGCCCTGCACGAGGCTAGCGGGCGCAAGAGCAAGCCCTTCGTGGCCGTTAATTGCAGCGCCTTCCCGAAAGACTTACTTGAAAGCGAGTTATTTGGCTACAAGAAAGGGGCTTTTACCGGAGCGCTGACCGATAAGAAGGGCCTGCTGGAAGAAGCCACGGGCGGCACGCTGTTTCTGGACGAAATCGGGGAGCTGGAGCTGAACGTGCAGGCCAAGTTCCTGCGGGTGCTGGAGATGCAGCAGTTCACCAAGCTCGGCGACACCAAGCCCACAAGCGTAAACATCAGGCTGGTGGCCGCCACCAACCGCAACCTCAAGCAGGAGGCCGCCGAGGGGCGCTTCCGGCCCGACTTGTACTACCGGCTCTCGGTGTTTACCATTCTGGTGCCCTCGCTCAGGGAGCGGGCTAGCGACGTGCCGGTGCTGGCCGGGTTTTTCCTGCAGCACTTCGCCGCCCGGCTGGCCAAGCGCCTGCCCGGCCTGGCCCCCGATGCCGTGGCCGCGCTGCAAGCCTACGCCTGGCCCGGCAATGTGCGCGAGCTGAAAAACGTGCTCGAGCGCGCTGCCATTCTGGCCCCGGCCGGCGAGCCGCTAGCCCTCGACTACCTGCCCGAAGAGTTTCAGGGCAGCGCCCGCCCGGTTTTTTCGACCGAGGATGAAAGCCTGCGGGCCCTGGAAGCCAAGCACATCCGGCGGTTGATGGGCGACTTGCGGGGCAGCAAGCCCGAGGTAGCCAGGAAACTCGGCATCGGGCTGACCACTCTGTACCGGAAATTGCAGGAATACGGGCTGGAGGAGTAGGCGCTGGCTTTCTAGTGGCGGGCAATACTGTTCCATCACTATCCGTCATGCCAAGCTTGCGAAGCCTGGTAGATGGAAAAATATTTGCTAATCCATGAAAATTCTGGCACTTTTCACCCTGCTTCTCACTGGCAGCACTGCGGCCTTCGCCCAAGCCCAGAAGCTCATTGTGCTGGGCGTGGCGCAGGATGCGGGCTACCCGCAAATCGGCGCAACCCAAGAATTTGCGGCCGTGGAGCTGGGTCAGCGGCAGCGGCAAAACGTGGTTTCGCTAGGGGTAGTGGACGAGCAGGCGGGGCAAAAATTTCTCTTCGAGGCCACGCCCGACATGCCGGCGCAGCTCTTTGTGCTCAATGAATTTTGGCCCACGCCGGGCACGCTGCCCACGGGTATCTTCCTCACGCACGGGCACATCGGGCATTATACCGGCCTGATGTACCTGGGGCGCGAGGCGAGCGGCGCTGGCGCGGTGCCCGTGTACGCACTGCCGCGCATGGCCAATTTCTTGACTACCAACGCGCCGTGGAGCCAGCTCGTGGCGCTGAAAAACATGGCGTTGCGGCCACTGGCGGCGGGCCAGCCGGCTAGCCTCAATGCGAGGCTGCGCGTGACGCCCTTCCTGGTGCCGCACCGCGATGAATTTACCGAAACCGTGGGCTTTGAGATTCAGGGCGCGCGCAAAAAAGCCGTCTTCATTCCCGATATCGACAAGTGGAGCAAGTGGTCGCAGAGCTTGCCCGACGTGGTGCAGCACGCCGACTACGTGCTGCTCGACGCCACCTTTTACCGCAATGGCGAGATTGCGCGCGACATGGCCGAGGTGCCGCATCCGTTTGTGGAAGAGACCATTAAGCTGCTGCAAGCCTTACCCCCTGCCGAGCGCGCCAAGGTGTATTTCATTCACTTCAACCACACCAATCCGCTGCTGAACCCAGCGAGCCCGAGCGCGCCGCGGTGCTGCGCCAGGGTTTCCGGGTGGCCGAAGAAGGCTTGGTGCTGGGCCTGTGAGGCCGCCGCGCCAGGCTAGCCACGCCAGGCGTAATTACTTTGCCACCCGCGCTATTCATGCCGCGCTATGTCGTTAAAAACCCAAATTCGCCTGGGCGTCTTCATTATGCTGGGGCTGCTGCTGAGCCTGGGCAGCTACGTACTCGTCACCATTCACCGGCTCGAAACGGAAGCGCCCAGCGTGCAGCAAACCAACGCGCTGGCGGCCCAGCGGGCAGTGTATTTGTTTTTGCTAATCAGCACCCTGCTCGGCATTGTGCTGATGGTGCGGCTGCCGCGGCTCGTCACGCGCCCGCTCACGCGCCTCACCGCCGACGTGGAGCGCGTGGCCGCGCCCGGCCCCGTCACGCGCGTGGCCGTGACCCGCAACAACGAGGTGGGCCACGTGGCGGCGGCCGTGAACCGCGTGCTGCGCCAGGCCGAAGATGAGCGCCGCGCCACTCTGGCCGAGCTCATTACCCAGCGCAACCGCACCGACAGCCTCGTGCGCGGGCTCGATGAGGGCCTGCTGCTCATTGACCAGCACGGCCTTATCGTGCTGGCCAACCCCGTGGCCTGCCTGCTGCTGGGCCAGCCCGCCAAGGCCCTGCTCGACCAGCCGGCCGCCGAGGTGGCTCGCCACAACGAGATGCTGCGCGAGTGGCTGCGCACCCTCGACGCACCCGCGGCTAGCCCTACCCCTACCGACCAAAGCGAGGCTAGCCGGCCGGCCGGGCCCGTGTTTATGGTGCGGCCCCACGGCGAAAATTTACACTACCAACTCACGGTGAGCGAGGTGACGGAGCTGAACGAGGAATTGCAAAAGGCGGTGCCGGCCGGCCACGTCTTTTGCCTGCGCGACGTATCGGCGTTTAAAAACCTCGACCAGGTGAAATCAGAGTTTCTGGCCACGATTTCGCACGAGCTGAAAACGCCGCTGGCCAGCATCAACCTCAGCCTGATGCTGTTGCAGGATGAGCGCCTCACCGCCGAGCGGCGCCAGGAAATTGCGGGCGGCATCCGGAGCGAAACCCAGCGGCTGCTGGGGATGGTGGGCCAGCTCATCGAGATTTCGCGCCTCGACGCGGGCAAGGAAATTCGCCTTAACCTGGCGCCGGTGCCGCTGCCCGAGGTGGTGCGCTACGCCACCGACATTGTGCGCGCCCAGCTCACCGACAAAGACTTGCGCCTGGCCGTGCACCTGGCCGAGCCGCTGCCCTGCGCCCAGGCCGACGTGGAGAAAACGACTTGGGTGCTCATCAATTTGCTTTCCAACGCCATTCGCTACTCGCCGCACGGCGCGGCGCTCACCATCAGGGTGGTGCCCTGGGGCGAAATGGTGCAGCTGAGCGTGGAAGACCAGGGGCCAGGTATTGCGAAGGAGTATCACCAGCGCATTTTTCAGCGCTTTGGCGGGGTGCTGGGGCCGGCCGGGCAGCAGCGCGGCAGCTCGGGGCTGGGGCTGAGTATTTCCAGGGAATTCATCACGGCGCAGGGCGGGCAGCTGTGGGTCGAAAGCCAGCCGGGCGCGGGCAGCTGCTTCACGTTTACGCTGCCGGCGGCGGGGTAAGCGGAACCAGGAATTAACAATGAAGCACCGACTGGCCGCTCGGCTACTTTTTACTACTGCCCTCTTCATTAGCCATTCCTACCTCGCATTGGCACTGCATGAGCCAGGCCGTGAGTGGACCTTCTTCGGAGAAAAAAGCCACTCGGTTGGGACCATCGCTAGGGGAGCCATCTGGCCTAGCAAACTGGGCGTGAGTAGGTAGCCCAGGCACACGGGGCTGTCGAGGCGCTGGGCGGCGCGGGTCAGAAACTCGGCCGTGACCCAGCGACGGTCGGCCTCATCGGGCGCATTACGACTGCGCAAATCAATTTTCCAACAGGTGCAGTTCACCTCCCGCGCCAGGCGCAGAATGGCGTAGTAGCCCTGCCGCAGCTCGGCCCCTGACACCGGCCGGTGCCAGCGCGCCACCAGGTAGTGCACATCGGGGCGGTAGCGCAGCTCGAGAAAGTCAGCTTCAGCATGCAAAAGGGAGGAGGTGGGCACGGCAGTCATGGCAACGGGGGTAAGACTACTTGCGAGAGGTGAATTGGACGGCGAAGGTTGCCCGGGGTTTAGTTAATAGGGTACTTTGTTCGGCCGGTGGCGCGGCTTTCTAGACCAGCAGGGCGTTTTCTTCGAATGATGATGGCACCAAACTAGCTACCCAAACTGTAGCCTGCATGAGGGGCTTCGCATGTGCGCCAGCCCCGCTTACTTTGCCCGCATGATTCGTCGCTTTTTGCCCCTGCTATTCGTTTTCTCCGGTATTCTGCCACCGGCGCTGGCCCAAACCAAAACTAAAATCAAGACTACCACTACCGCCCCGGCCGCGTACGCCGATGCCGCCCGCTACCCGCTCAGCCAGTATCCTTTTTATCAGGGCCCTGACTTGGGGCTGACTTTCGACCGGGAGGGCCAGGGCACGCTGCGCGTGTGGGCCCCCACCGCCGAGGCGCTGCGCCTGCGCCTCTACGCGGCCGGGGCGGGCGGCGCGGCCACCGCCACGCACGCGCTAGCCCGCAGCACTAGCGGCACCTGGACCCTAACGCTGCCGGCCGGCACCGCTGGTTTTTACACCGTGCAGGCCACCATCGGCGGCAAGGCGCTGGCCGAAGTAGCCGACCCCTACGCCCGGGCCGTGGGTGTAAACGGCCACCGCGGCGCCTGGCTCGACCCCGCCACCGCTAGCCCCGCCGGCTGGGTTGAAGACCTGCGCCCAAGCCCGGCGCGCCCACCGACATTGTGATTGGCGAAGTGAGCGTGCGCGACCTCTCGGCCGACCCGCAGTCGGGCATTAAGAACAAGCGGAAATACCTGGGCCTGACCGAGCCGGGCACCACCGGGCCGGGCGGCGTCCGCACCGGCCTCAGCCACTTGCAAGAGCTGGGTATAACGCACGTGCACCTGCTGCCCGTCAACGACTTCGCGGCCATTGATGAGAGCGTGCCGGCTAGCCCCGCGCGCTACAGCTGGGGCTACGACCCGCTGAATTATTTCGTGCCCGAAGGCTCCTACGCTACCTCGGCCCTCGACCCGGCGGCGCGCATCCGCGAATTTAAGCAAGTGGTGCAAAGCCTGCACAACCACCAGCTGCGCGTGGTGGCCGACGTGGTGTTCAACCACGTGGCCGACGCCGGCACCAGCGCCTTCGAGCAGCTCGTGCCCGGCTACTACTTCCGCCACGACGCCGACGGCAAGCTCTCCAACGCCACCGCCTGCGGCAACGAGGTGGCTTCGGAGCGCCCGATGGTGCGCAAGCTCATCGTGGATGCCGTGAGCCACTGGGCCCGCGAGTACCACGTCGATGGCTTCCGCTTCGACCTCATGGGCGTGCTCGACCTCGAAACCATGCGCGCCGTGCGGGTGGCCCTCGACCAGCAGGACCACAGCATCTTTATCTATGGCGAGGGCTGGGCCGCCGGGGCTAGCCCCCTGGCCGAAAACCTGCGCGCCGTGAAGGCCAGCGTGCGGCGCCTCGACCGCATCGCGGCCTTCGGCGACGAGCTGCGCGACGGCGTGAAGGGTCACTACGCGCACCAGGCCGAGGCCGGCTTCGTGGGCGGCCAGCCGGGGCTGGAAGAGAGCGTAAAGTTTGGCATCGTGGCCGCTACGCAGCACCCGCAGCTAGACTACGCCAAGGTCAATTATAGCAAGGCGCCCTGGGCTAGCCAGCCGGGCCAGGCCATCAGCTACGTGGCCTGCCACGACGACCGCGTGCTCTGGGACAAGCTTACCGTGGCCAACCCTACGGCTACTGAGCAGGAGCTTATTCAGATGGATGCGCTGTGCAATACCATCGTGTTCACCTCGCAGGGTGTGCCGTTTCTGCCCATCGGCGACGAGTTTTTGCGCACCAAAAAAGGCTCTTCTAATTCCTACAACCTGCCCGACAGCATCAACCAGCTCGACTGGGGCCGCAAGGCGCAGTACCGGGCCGTTTTCGCGTTCTACCGCCAACTGCTGGCCCTGCGCAAGGCCCACCCTGCCTTCCGCCTGCCTAGCCAGGAATCGATTGCGCAGCACCTGGAGTTTCTGCCCGGCTTGCCGGCCGGCACCGTGGGCTACCAGCTGAAAAACCACGCGGGCGGCGACGCCTGGCAGACTATCACGGTGCTCTTCAACGGCCTGCGCCAACCAGCTACCGTGCCCGTGCCGGCCGGCCGCTACAAGGTGGTGCTACGCGGGCTGGAAATCAACCAAAGCGGCCTGGGCGAGCCACTGGCAGCTGGCGCGGCCGGCGTGCCGCTAGCCCCTACCTCAGCGCTGATATTGGTGCAGTAGCGGGTAAAAGGTAGATTTACCATTAACAAGAACGTCCTGCGGAGCTTGCCGAAGCAGCTCTCCCGCGCCGCTAGGGTGTCGTTCGGTAGTGCTGCTTCGGCAAGCTCCGCAGGACGTTCTTACTTTATTTTATAACCTACTTGACTGCTACTGCTCCGGCTGAATTTGCCGGGTCATCCTGCGAGCGTATCCAGGCCACAATATTTTTGATTTCTGTTTCTGACAACTGCGGAAAGGCGGGCATCTGCTGCTTGCCGTTGTCCTCAAACAGCTTTACGGCATACTCGTCGCCACTGGCAATGACCTTGCTTGAATTGTGCACCCACGAAACTATCCACGAAACAGGCCGCCGCTTATCAATTCCAGCCAGCGCCGGGCCCACTACTTTGTCATTGACGGCGTGGCATTGGGCGCAATTGTTTTTAAATAACCCATCACCGGCCGCAATCGCAGCGGCTTCTTCGGCCGAGGCGGGCACGTAGGCCGTGGCTACCACCGGGGCTCCGGTTATCTCCTCTGACATAGGCCGTTCAGTGGCTACCTCTCCCCCACCCGTACCCACTAGCCCTGCCACATTCAAGGCCAAAAAACCTATCAGCAAAACGATGAGGCCCATTCCGAGGGAAAGGGCGAAGGCGGCATAGTTGGTACGCATGGCCAGAAAGGTAAAAGTGAGCAGTGAAGACAATTAAAAACCGGCAGCCAAGCCTTTTGCTTAGCTGCCGGCTCACATTTTTCGGCTTTTTCTGGCAAAGGGGCTAGCCCTATTTGGCCGTTGTTTTCTTGATGAAATCGACCTCGTCCTGGCGGTAGGGCGTGCCATCGGGGCGAAATACTTCGTGGAACCACTCGCCCGGCTCCGAGCCATCGGCCAGGGGCGTATCCCAGGCGTATTTGGTGTTGGTTTTGCCGGCTACCAGGCCCCAGTTGATGGCGGCCACGTTGTACTTCTTGAGCAAGGGCAAAATATTGACAAAGCGCGAGTTGCGGGGCCGGGCCATGTACTCGGTGCAGATGAGCGGCCGGCCGTGGGTTTTGAGCAGCTCAATGACGCGCTGGTGGGCGGCCACCTCGTCGTAGTCGTGGTAGGTAATCACGTCGGAATGCGTGGCCTGGAAAGTGTTGAGGGTCGTGAAGTCCCAGTTCCAGAGGCCCGCGCTCAGGGGCTGGTCGGGGCGCACGGCCTCGGCCCAGGCAAAGACATTGCGCAGCAGCGGCAGCGAGGCCATTCCCTTGCTGCTATTACCCGGCTCATTATATAAGTCCCAGAGCACGATGCGCTTATCGTGGGCAAAGCTGGTGAGCACGTCGGTGACGTAGGGCCGCAGCTGCCCGAAGGTAGCCGAGTCGCGCGAGGCGGGGTCGCCAGGGTCTTGCTCCCAGCCCGAGTTGTGAATACCGGTTTTGGGCACGGGCTGGGTGCCCACTTTGGGGTCCTTGTTCCAGCAGTCATCAAAGAACACGAAGATGGTGCCGATGTGGTGTTTGTCGGCAATGGCCAGGTAGTCGTTTAGGCGCTTCTTAAATCCGGCCTGGTCTTCATTCCAGGCCAGGCTGTGCAGGAACACGCGCATGGTGTTGAAGCCAATACCCTCGGCCCAACCCAGCTCTTTGTCAATTGTTTGCGGGTCGAAAGTGGCGGCCTGCCACATTTCTAGCTGGTTGATGGCGGTGCTGGGGATGAAGTTGGCGCCCGTCATCCAGGGCTGGGTTTTGTACCAGGCATTGGCTTTGTCGGCCGACCAGCGGCGGTCCTGGCCAGTGGCTAGGGTGGCCGCGCCGCCCTTCGCTTTGGTCTTGACTTTTTGGGCCTGGGCCGCCGGCGCGCCGAGCAGCGCCAAGCCCAGTAGGAGCAGCAAAATTTTCTTCATGCGGAAGAGTGGGAAAGAGAAAGAGAGAAATGAAAGTAGCGCGCCGAGATGGCCCAACCGGGCGCGGCGCGGCCATAATCGCTGAAATACGTCCAGAATACTATCCTTGGCCGCCGCCGCGTCGCTGGTGGGGCGCCGGGCATGGGCGTAGGGCGCCGGGTACTGCTGCCGTAACGACGCCTCGCAGGCGTGCTCATCGCCCGCCAGCGTATCTTCCCACAGCGCATCATCGGGCATCGACATTAGGCAAGTAGCGGGGCAGGAAGGGTTAAGCATAAGGTTTTCGGAGTTGCTTTGCGCCAGGTTGCGGCCGGGCCGGGTAAACTTACGGCAAACTGCCGCGCTCCCCTTCACAAACCGGGCCGCCTACCCTGCCCGCCCCGGCTGGTTTGCCAGCGGCGAAACTATAGTTGCAAACGCCTCACGCTGCGGCTGAAAATTTGCTTATTTTTTTCTCTCCCATGCCCACCCGCCGCCACTTCGTTTCCGGCTCTCTGGCGGGGCTAGCCCTGCTTGCCATGCGCCCCACTGCCTTTGCCGCCGCCCGCACCTACACCAACCCGGTGCTGGCCCGCAACTTTCCCGACCCCTTTGTGCTGCGGCACGGCGGGCACTACTATGCCTTCGGAACCACCGGCCGGGGCCGCACGCCCGATGGCCGGGTTTTTACGCTCCTGCAATCGGATAATCTGGTGGACTGGCGGCCGCTGGGCGGGGCGCTCACGCCCCCGGCGGGCAGCGAGGAGTTTGACTTCTGGGCACCCGAAGTAGTTGAGCACCAAGGCACGTTTTATATGTACTACTCGCGGGGCGGCGGGGCTATCGGGGCCACGGTGGGGCACCAGCTAAAGGTGGCCACCAGCCCGCGGCCCGAAGGGCCTTATACCGAAGTGGCTAGCCTGCCGGTGGCCGACAGCCAGTTTACCATCGATGCCCACGCCTTTCAGGACACCGACGGGCAGTGGTACTTGTTCTACGCCCGCGACTTTACCGACACCACCGATGGCTACTACCCCGGTACCGGACTGGTGGTGGACCGCCTCGCCAGCATGACGCAGCTGGCCGGCGAGCCGCGCACGGTGCTGCGCGCCCGCCACAAGTGGACGCTCTTCGAGGCCAACCGCACCATGCCGCTCTACGGAGGCCGCACTTTTGCCGAGTGGCACACGCTGGAAGGGCCGTTTGTGCGGCGCCACGCGGGCAAGTACTACTGCTTTTTCAGCGGGGCTAATTTTCTGACTGACCGCTACGGCGTCGATTACTGCGCGGCCGACCACATACTGGGTCCCTACGTCGACTCAGGCTCCGATGCCGGGGCCAGAGTATTGCACTCGGTGCCCGGCCACGTGCGCGGCCCCGGCCACCACAGCCACGTGCTGAGCCCCGACGGCCGCACCGAGTACCTGGTATACCACGCCTGGAACGCGGCCATGACCGAGCGCCAGCTCTGCCTCGATAAGCTGGCCTGGACGGCCCAGGGTCCGCGCTGCTTGGGGCCGACCTACACGCCGCAGCCGCTGCCGGGCTAGGGGCACTACCGCACTTGCCGGCCCTTCCAGCGGTAGCCCTGCGCGCGCTGGCCGGCTAGCCCCACGGCCAGCGCATAGGGCGCGTAGAGCAGCTGCAAAGGCAGCAGCCAGGCTAGCCAGCGGCGGCGGCGCAGCAGCCCCAGCACCGGCCACAGCAGCCAGGTATCGGCCCCGAGCTTGAGGGCCCAGGCGGCGGCCACCGTGAGCCACAGAGCAGGCCAGACTAAAGCCAGGGCTAGCCCCAGCGCCAGGCTCACATTGGCCCCGAGCACGAGCAGGGCCAGCTGGCGCGGGGCGGCCGGGCGGTAGTGCGGCCATTTGCTGGCCCAGCGCACGCGCTGCCGCAGCAGGGCACGCAGCGTGGCCGGCGCGGGCGTATCGACCACGGCCCCGGACTGGGCCAGGAAGCGCACGCCGGCCGGGTAGCGCTGGTGGATTTTATGCAGCAAAAATTCGTCGTCGCCGCTGGCTAGCCCGGCGTTGTCGGCGTAGCCACCTACTTCGTGAAACGTGGCGCGGCGAAAAGCCAGGTTGGCGCCGTTGCACATAGTGGGCCGGCCGCGGGCTAGGCAGGCGCCCCCCACGCCCACCAGCCCGGCAAATTCCAGCCCCAGCACGCCATCAAACCACGCGCCACCCGGCGTGAGGCGCACCGGCCCGCTGACGAAGTGCAGGCCGAACTGCGCCTGCAGCAAGCCGGCATAGGCGGCCAGCCAGCCGGGCGCGGGGCGGCAGTCGGCATCGGTGCACACCACCCACGAAGCGCGGGCCTGCGCCTCGGCGGCGGCTAGGGCGGCTTTTTTGCCGGAGGCGCCGGGCGGCAGGCTGATAAGGCGCAGGCTGAATGGCAGCTGCCGGGCAGCTGCCTGCACCAGCGCCGCCGTGCCGTCGGCCGAGTGGTCGTCGGCCACGAGCACTTCAAAAAAGTGCGGCGCCAGCGTTTGCTGACGCAGGGCAGCCAGCAAACGCGGCAAGGCGGCGGCTTCGTCGCGGGCAGCGATGAGCACGGAGAATCGTAGCTCTTTGGCAGGCACCTCACTCCCTGGCTCCCTTTCCACAAAAGAGGGGGAAGTAGCTTCTGGGTCTAGTCTAGAAGCTACTGCTCCCTCTTTTGTGGAGAGGGAGCCAGGGGGTGAAGTATCTCCGGGCGCAAATCCGCCCCGCAGCCACGCCCACACGGCGGCATACAGCGCCGGCCCGGCCAGCAGCAAAGCACCCAGGGCAATCAGCATGGCTAGCGGGACTTGCGTTCGCGCAGCACCCGCAGGCCGGGCAGCAGCAGCAGCCCCAGGGCGCTGGGCAGCGCAATGTTGATGACCCACAAACTCAGGCTGGCGCTCAGCACGGGCAGCGCGGGCTGGCCCAGCAGCCCAAACAGGTGCGTGGCCGAAAGCTCACGCACGCCCACATCGGCCAGCGCATTGAGCGAGGGCACCAGCGATTTAAACAAAAATGTGCCCGCCACCGCCGCCACCGCCGGCCCCAGCGCCCCGCGTACCCCATACGCATGCAGCAGCAGCAAAAACTGCCCGCAAAACACCGCGTAGCGCAGCCCCGAAATGCCCAGCACCGCGTGCAGCTCGGCGGCCGAGTAGGTAGGCATCACGGCTAGGTAGCGGCGAAAGCGCCGCAGCGGCTTCACCAGGGCTAGCACCGCCAGCAGCAGCCGCGAGCGGTAGAGCGGCAGCAGCGTCAGCGCGCCCGTCAGCATGCCCGCCACCAGCACGCCCGCCTGCGCCGCCGGGTAGCCGCCCAGGTAGAATTTCAGCAGGAAATACAGCAGCCCCGCCCCGCCCGCCAGCACCGTGGCCACCAGCTGCGCATAGCGCCCTAAAAATACCGCCCCCACGGCCTCCAGCCGGCGCCGGGCGTGCAGCTCCAGGATGCGGGCGGCGTAGTCGCCCACCCGGTTGGGGGTGGCAAAGCCCAGCGTGAGGCCCAGCAGCACCGCCCGCAGGCTGCGCCCGAAGGAGTGGCCGGGCTCCAGGTGCCGGGCCAGCCGCTGCCACTTCCAGGCTTCGAGGCCCCAGTTGAGGGGCACCAGGGCCAGCGCGGCCAGCACCGGGCCGCGCCCCGCGCCCGTGAGCGTGCTGGCCACCAGCCGCCGCCAGGCCGCCGCCGTGTCGGGCGCGGCAAACACCGAGTGGTAGAGCAAACCCAGCGTGAGCAGGCTTACCCCGATTTTGGCCAGCAGCACCCAGCGCGGGCCCCGGCGCGGCGCGGACGGGGGCAAAGGGGCGTAACTTTGAGCTAGATGGCCGTTTCCCGCACTTTGCCCCCCTCCCCCCCCGCCCAGCGGTTGCCCCCGGCCGAGAAGGTCATTATGGGCATCGACCCCGGCACCCAGATTATGGGCTACGCCGTTATTGAGGTGCGCGGCCAGCACGTGCGGGTGCTGCAATACGACGTTATCAATATGAAGGCGCTGGGGTCGAATCACGCCGTAAAGCTAAAGCGGATTTTCACCCGCATGCTGGAGCTGATTGATGAGTTCCTGCCCGACGAGCTAGCCATCGAGGCGCCGTTCTACGGCGTTAATGTGCAGAGTATGCTCAAGCTGGGCCGGGCGCAGGGCGTGGCCATCGCGGCCTGCCTCTCGCGCGACATTCCGTTTGTGGAGTACGCGCCCACCAAGGTCAAGCAGGCCGTCACGGGCTCGGGCTCGGCCGATAAGGAGCAGGTGGCCCGCATGCTGCGCCAAACCCTGGAGCTGCCGCCTATCGAGGAAGCACCCAAATTTCTGGACGCCACCGATGCCCTGGCCGTGGCCTTGTGCCACCACTACCAGCAGGGCAACAACGTGAAAGCCGGCACTAAAAGCTGGGGTAAGTTTCTGGAAGACAACCCCGGCCGGGCGCTGGCGGCCACCGGCACCGCGCGCAAGCCAGCCAGCCGCGCCAAGTAGCGCGCCCACCGCTCAGCGGGTAAAACGCAGCATTGGCTTACAAAATAACCGTATTCGCAGAATCTCGTACAAGCCTCTCCCCGTCCGCTGTACATTTGTACAGGTCAAGTTTTTCCTCCTTGTGTACAACTCGGCCGGCATCTGTTTCTTACTCATTCCCGCCCTGCTATGCAAGCTTTTTCTACCTTCCCCGCACTTCGTTATTGCACCGCTGCTTTTTTAGTAGTGTTGCTGGCTGGCGCCGCCGCCGCCGCCCCAGCTACCGATACACATCCGGCAACCAAGCGCCAGCCTGTGGCCGCCGGCAAAAGTAAACCCACCGCCCCGGCTGCCCCTGCACCAGCCAGTAAGCCGCTGGTTGCGCCCGCTGTGGCCCCGGCAGTGCTGCCGGCAGCCGAGCAGCCCAGTGCGCCGGCAGCCCCCAAACCGTGCAGCTCAAAGGCATTGTGCTAGCTCCCGACGGCCGGCCCTGCGCCGGAGCTAGCGTGTACCCCGCCGGCGCGCCGCGCCAGCTCGTCGTCACCGATGCCCAGGGAGCATTCACGCTACCCGTGCCCGCCGGGGCTGCTATTTCGCTACGCGTTGAATATTTTGGGGAAGGCAGCAGCCGGGTGGAGGTGCCCGCGCCCGGCACTACTCCCTTGCGCATCACGCTCGGCAAGTAGGCTCCTGTTCTTCTTTAGTATCGCAAGGCTTCTTTCCGGCATGGAAAGAAGCCTTTTTCATTCCTGGCTAGCCGGCCGGCAGCACTTATTCGGCCAGTAAACAGGACCATTCGCATAGTTCTTAGTACTTCCTTAAGTCGCACTGCTACTTTTGATTAACCGCACTACTAGTCTCCCCTAGCCCCTAGCTATTTCAACACGTTACCCACTTTTTATGTTAGGTCTCCGCTCTTCTATTGCTGCTTCGATTGCCCTACTGCTCCTGTTGGGCGGGCCGGCACAGGCGGCGCGCACCTTGCCCACTGCGGGCAAAAATACCCGGCCGCAAGCCCGCCGCAGGGCCATTCGCCCCGCCGCCAAGGCACCCGCCCACCAGCCGGCCGGCCGGCCCCAGTCGGCTCCAGCCCCAGTGAGCCCGCGCGCTGGGGCCAGCGCGCCGCCCGAAACGCGCCTGCTTTACCTGGCGGGCCTCGTGCTGGGGGCCGACGGCCAGCCTTGCCCCGGAGTTTGTGTTTTTCCCACTACCAATGTGCGCCAGATTGCCGTAACCGATGCGCACGGCGCTTTTCTACTGCAAGTGCCGGCCCATACGGCCTTAAGCCTACAGGCCGAGTATGTGGGGCTAGGCAGCACCCGGATTGCCCTCGACGGTGAAACGGCGCAGCCAGTACACATTACTCTGGGGCGTTAAGTGATTCAGCTGCTACGCTTTTCACCCAGCGAAAGCCTCTTCCGTGCGGTGGAAGAGGCTTTTAATGCGTAAATAGCTGGGCCATTGACTACCCTAAGCTACTGCTACTGCTACCACTATCATCTGCTTACTGCTAGTTAGATTCCACGTTTTTATTTATGTCTGCACCTTCTGCCCCGGTTGGCCCGACCGACGATGCTGCGCTCGCTGAATTACGGGCGCTGGCTAGCTTGTCCGCGCAAAATCCTAATCCGATTGTCCGACTTGATGCGCGTGGCCGGCAGCTCTACGCCAACCCCGCCGCCCTGGCTCTGCGCCAGGGCCTGAGCCGGGCCGAGCAAGTGCGGGTGCGGCAGCAGCTACGGGCCGCCGTGCGCCAGGGCACAGATGCTTTGGCGCCGGTAATTCAGGTGGGCCAACGCTATTTCCTGCTGCAAAAGGCTACCATTGTACCGCCCGAGGGCAGCGTGACGCTCTACCTGGCCGAAACCACGGGCCGGGTGCAGGCCGAGCGCCAGCTGGCCGACCAGCAGACTCTGCTGGGCGAAATTCTGGACGCGACGCCGAGCCTCATTTTCGTGCGCGATGCCCAGCAGCAGATGGTATTTGAAAACCGCGCCACCACCCAGCTGCGGCAGCGCATGGGCTACCTCAACCCGGCCGCGGCCCAGCCGCCCACGCCCCGCCAGGCCGCCGAGTGGAGCGAGTATATGAACACCGATGCGCAGGTGCTGGCCACCGGCGAGCAGTCTACCCGGGAAACGACGACCACGCTGGCCTCGGGTGAGGTGCGCTATTTCTGCACCATTAAGCGCCTGTTGGTGCGGCCCGACGGCACCCGGCAGGTGCTGGTGCTCAGCAGCGATATCACCGACGAAAAGCTGGCTTCTGATGCCCTGGCGCAGCGCGAAAAGCAGTACCGCGACCTGATGATGCACTCGCAGGCACTCATTTGTACGCACGATTTGCAGGGCAACCTGCTCACGGCTAACCCGGCCGCCGCCGAGCTGCTGGGCCACCCGCTGGAAACGCTCCCGGGTATCAATCTCTGCGACCTGGTAGCACCGGCCCAGCGCCACGGGGTGGCGGGCTACCTCCGGGGCTTTGCCACCACCGACAGCCAACGCGGCACGATGGCCCTGCCCGGCGGGCGCTACCTGCTCTACGACAACCACTTGGTGCACGAAGAGGGCCAGCCGGCCTACGTCATTGGCTACGGGCAGGACATTACCGAGCGCGTGCTGGCCGAGCAGGCCCTGCGCCGCGCCAAAACCGCCGCCGAAGCCGCCGTGCAGGCCCGCGAAAATTTCCTGGCCAACATCAGCCACGAAATTCGCACCCCTCTCAACGGGGTGCTGGGGATGGCTAGCCAGCTCGGCAAAACCACCCTCGACGCCCGCCAGCAGGAGTTTGTGCGCACCATCCGGCACGCGGGGCAGCACCTGCTGCACGTCATCAACGACGTGCTCGACATGGCCAAAATCAGCTCGGGCAAAATGGAGTTTGAGGCCGTCGCCTTCAATCTCTGCGACTCGATGAGCGAAGCCCTGCGCCCGCTCGTGAGCCAGGCCAAAGAAAAGGGCATTAACTTTGCCGGCACGCCGCTGCGCACCACCTGCGCCTACCCCTGGGTACTCAGCGACCCCCACCGCCTCAACCAGATTCTTATCAATCTGGTAGCCAACGCCCTTAAGTTTACCGAGCCGGGCGGGCGGGTGGTGGTCATCGGCGAGCAGCTCGCCGAAACAGCCACCACGCTCACCGTGCGCTTTAGCGTGGAGGACACTGGCATCGGCATTGCCTATGATAAGCAAGGCCTTATTTTTGAAGGCTTTACCCAGGCATATTCCGATACCACGCGCCGTTTTGGCGGCACCGGCCTGGGCCTCAGCATCTCGCGGGTACTGGTCGAGCAGCTGGGGGGCCAGCTCATGCTCAGCAGTGAGCTGGGTAAAGGCAGCACGTTTGCCTTTGTGCTCACGCTGCCCAAGGCCGCCGCGCCCGCGCCGGCCCAGCCCGCCCTCGATGCCTACGACACTGGCGCGCTGCGCGGCCGCCGCCTGCTGGTGGTCGAAGACAACGAAATAAACCGCACCGTGGCGCGCCTGCTGTTCGAGGGCTGGGGCGCCGTGGTGGAGGAGGCCGAAGATGGCTGGGCCGGCGTGCAGCGCGTGCGCGACGCCCCCCAGCTCTACGACGTGGTGCTGATGGATATTCAGCTACCCGGCCTCAACGGCCTCGATGCCACGGCGGCCATTCGGGCGCTGCCCGACCCGGCGCGGGCCAACCTGCCCATCGTGGCCCTCACGGCCAATGCCTTCCGGGCCGACCGCGACCGCTACCTGGCCGCCGGTATGAATGCCACCCTAGCCAAGCCGTTTGAGGAAGAAGACGTGTACCGCACCCTGGTGCAGCAATTGCCCGCCCCCGCCCCGGCGCAAGCCTACGACCTGAGCAAGCTGCGCACCCTGGCGCGGGGCCGCGAAGAGTTTGTGGTGAAAATCATCCACTCTTTTCTGCGCAATATTCCCGACAGCCTGGCCCAGCTGCGCACCGCCGCCGCCGCCGGCCGCTGGGACGATGCCGCCAAAATCACGCACCACATCAAGCCCAGCCTTGAATCGGTGGGCGTGCCCGGCGTGGCCAATGCCGTGCTGCAGCTCGAAGCCGCCGCCGACCTGCTCCATCTGCCCGCCGCCGCCGCCCACCTGGCTAGCCAGGTGCAGCGCGCCCTGGCCGCCCTGCCGCAGGAACTGCCTCTGAAGGAACAAGGTAGCATGGAGGAATAACGAATTACACAAGCGATAATTCTCGATTCCTCGTTCTACCTTACCTCACAAGCTGCGTAGGTGGCGGGTAAACTCATCCTGGTACGACTTGCCTACCGGCACCTCGTAGGGGCCCAGCTTGAGCATGTTGTCTTCGATGGCCTCGATGCGGCGCATATTTACGATGTAGGAGCGGTGCACCCGCACGAAGTGGGCGAAGGGCAGCCGCTCAATCAGGGCCTTGAGGGTGAGGTATACGATGTGCTTTTGGGCAGTGGTTACTATCACCGAATACGTCGAAAGAGCCTCAATGTAGAGCACCTCGTCGAAGTTGATTTTAATAGTCTTGGTGCCCACTTTCACGAACAGGTCGGCGGCCGGCTCAGGGATTTTGGCCGCGGGGAGCACGGCCGGCCGCTGGGCCTGCACCTTGCCGATGGCCTGGCTGAACCGTGCAAACTCCACTGGTTTTACTAGATAATCAACCACTTGCAGCTCAAAAGCCGCCACGGCGAAGTCGCGGTGCGTAGTCACCAGCACAATGGCCGGCGCGGGCCGGGGCAGCAGCTTGGCTAGCTCGAGGCCCGTGAGGGTGGGCATCTCCACATCGAGCAGGATGAGGTCGCAGCGGCCGCCGCCCCGGAAAAACGCCAGCGCTTCGAGCCCGCCCGGCAACGAGGCCACCAGCTTCAGCTCGGGCGTCAGGTCTACGAGGTGCTCGAGCGTGAGCCGGTTGATTTCATTATCGTCAACAATGATGCAGTTGAGACAGGCAGTAGTAGGCATCGTGTGGAAAAAGCAGAGTACGTAGCGCACTACACCAGAGCCTGGCTCCAGTGCATACCACTGCAAGCTACTAGCGCCCGAGCTTGTAAGTAGCCAATCCTCACGAAAATAGCACGTAGAATCAGCCTCCTGGCTAGCCACAAAGTCCAGCTTAACTCATTTTTTTATACTCATAAATCATCCCCGATACCGTTTATACTGTTATCAATCAGCTCATTACCAAACAACCAACCTTATCAGCTGGTGCCTGCTGGCCGCTATAGCTGCACGTCGCCGCGCAAAAACGTGACGGCGTAGCCACCAATGTCCACGCGGTCGCCGCGCAGGCGGCACCACAGCTCACCGCCGCGCGCCGACTCCTGGCGGGCAAACAGGTCGGTTTTACCCAGCTTCTCGGCCCAGAACGGGATGAGCGTGCTGTGCGCCGAGCCGGTAACGGGGTCTTCGGGCACGCCCACTTCGGGGGCAAAAAAGCGCGACACAAAATCGACGCCGCCCGTGCCCGGCGCCGTGGCAATGAGGCCGATGTAGCCTAGGTCGATGAGCGCGGCGAAGTCGGGCTTGAGGGCCAGCACCTCGTCGGCGTGGGCAAACTCGACCACCAAATCGCGCGAGGCCAGCACGGCCAGCGGCGTGGCCGCGCCGGGGCCGAGCGAGCGCAGCAGCACCTCGGGGTGCTCGGCCAGGGCCAGCGGGCGCGGCGGGCGGCTCGGAAAGTCGAGCACCAGCTTGCCATCGGCCTCGCGGCGCACTTTCAGCAGGCCGCTTTTGCTGTGGAAAGTGATTTCGGGCTTGGTATAGCCGCGCTCGTTCCAGAGCACGTGGGCGCTGGCCAGGGTGGCGTGGCCACAGAGGTCAATCTCGAAAGTGGGCGTGAACCAGCGCAAGTGAAAATCGGCCGCCTGGCCGTGCAGCGGCACGAAAAAGGCCGTTTCGGCCAGGTTATTTTCGGCGGCTATCTGCTGCATGGTGGCATCGGGCAGCCACTCGTCGAGCGGGCACACGGCGGCCGGGTTGCCGGTGAAAGGCCGGCGGGCAAAGGCATCAACCTGGTAAATCGGGATGGTCATGGCGAAAGAGAAGTGAGCTGCAAAGATGCACCGCGCTGCCAGGCTAGCCCGTTTACAGATACGACAGCCACCAGTACGAGTGCCGCTGCTTGTAGCCCTGGTACCAGCGGCAGGGCCAGTACATGATGGCCACCACGCACACCCACACCACATACAGGCGCGGCAGGCTGGGGTGATAAGCGGACGGCCAGTCTTTTACGGCGGCAAACGACAGGTTGATGGCGTGCCCAAAAGCCAAGCGCGTCCACGCATACGCCCCGCCGCTAATCAGCATAAAATGCAGCACAAAGTAAAAGAGCGGCACCCGCCCATACGTGCTCAGCCAACTGCTGAGGCGGCTAGGCAGGCGGCCGGCCACCGCCAGCAGCACCAGCGCCCCGCCGAGCGTGAGACCCAGAAACAGCAGCGACGGCGGGTATTTGGTGACGTTCAGAAACGAGAGCAGCGTGTAGCCGGCCCCGCGCGGCTGCACGCTCCACGGCGAGGGGTCGCCGTACCAATTGGTGGCGCGCAGGCCCGCAAAAAACAGCAGCGCGGCCCCGCCCGCCAGGCCTAGCCAGCGCGTGCGCCGGGCCGGCGCAGCCCAAAACCAGGGCCCGGCCACGTAGCCGGCGGCCATCACGGCCGCCCAGGGCAGGATGGTGTAGGCCGCCAAAACCGGCACGGGGTGCAGCGCCACTAAAAACGGACTATCGTAGAGCAAGGCCCCGCCCAGGTGGCGGGTATCTACGGGCTGAATGGTGGGCAGCAGGTGCTGCCCAAAAAGGAAGACCAGTGCCAGGCTAGCCAGCAGCCAGCGCGGCAGCCAAATGGCACCCGCCAGCAGCACCATGCTCCAGCCCAGCACCCAGATTACTTCGAGCACCAGCAGCGGATAGCCCCACTGCAGCAAAAAATTAATTACCACCAGCTCCAGCATGACCAGCCACAGCCCGCGCGTGAGCAAAAACCGGCTGACCGCGCTCCGGCTAGGCTGCTTTTGCTGGTATAAAAAAATACTGACGCCCGCCAGAAACACGAACGTGGGCGCACAAAAATGGGTAACCCAGCGCGTCAGAAACAGCGCCGCCGGGGCCTGGGCTACGTCTTCGGGCCGCACCGGCGTGGCGCACCAAAACTCCCGAATGTGGTCGATGGCCATGAGTATCATGGCCAGGCCGCGCACCACATCGATGGCCAGCACGCGGGGGCGGGCCGCGGCCTCGCTAGGGGCCGCCGGGCCGGGCAATGGCAAAGTAGCAGGTTGGCTCATAGAGCGAAGCGCCTGATTGGCACTGCCAAAGTACGGGGTAATCGCGCGCCCTGCTCTACTAGCCAGAAATCAAAAAAAGGCCCCGCTAGCGTGCTAGCGGGGCCTTTTACTAACTGAGGCGGCTTAAAGCTACACCAGCGATACTTTAACGGCGTTCGGGCCTTTTTTGCCCTGGGCGATTTCAAACTGCACTTTGTCGTTCTCGCGAATCTCGTTCACGAGGTCGGTTACGTGGACGAATACGTCCTCGCCGGTGCTGTCTACTTTGATGAAGCCGAAGCCTTTGGTTTCGTTGAAGAATTTTACGGTTCCTGTCTGCATGATGCTAGGGAAAAAATGGGGTGATAAAGCAAGCAGCAGCGAACCTGTGTGATTAATGTAGCGAACTACCCTAACGGTACTGAAACGTGGCGATTTGCCTTTTGTGCCGTAAAGGTACGTTGAATTTGCTGCGCGGGACCAGTTGCGCGTTACTTAAGGCCGCTGATGGTGGTGCTTTAGCGGCCGGGGGCGGTTTTGCGTATACGATGATGGCCGGGTACATGGTAGTAGTCCGGTTTATTTTCGCTTGCCTTACTCTTATGGAAATGAACTTCATCCGGCGCGGCACCGGTAAGCCGCTGCTGCTAGTACACGGCATTGGCGGCAGCTGGCGCTCGTGGCAAACTATTCTGGACGGGCTAGCTCAGGAGCGCGAGGTAATTGCCGTGGACCTGCCCGGCTTTGGCGACACGCCGCCGCTGCGTGGGCCGGTAACCATTGGTACCCTAGCCGACGCGCTCACCGAGTTTTTGCGTCGGCACGACCTGCTGGGCATCGACGCGGCAGGCAGCTCGATGGGCGCGCGCCTGGTGCTGGAGCTGGCCCGGCGCGGCGGCGTGCTGGGGGCGGTAGTGTCGCTCGACCCGGGCGGCTTCTGGCAGGGCTGGGAGATTCCGGTTTTCTACCACAGCGTGGACCTATCAACCAGGCTGGTGCGCGCCTTGCAGCCCGCCATGCCCTTGCTTACTGGCAATGCGGTGACGCGCACGCTGCTGTTTGCGCAGTTTTCGGCCCACCCGTGGCAGATTCCGGCCCGCGCGGCGCTGGATGAGATGCGCAGCTTTGCCCACGCGCCCTCCTTTGATGAGCTGCTCTATAACCTGGCCTATGGCGAGGTGCAGCAGGGTGCGCCCAAGGGCTCGATACCAGGCTCGCTGGTTATTGGCTGGGGGCGGCAGGATAAGGTATGCGTGCCCAGCCAGGCGCCGCGGGCCCTGGCGAAATTTCCCGACGCCCGCCTCTATTGGTTCGACCACTGCGGCCACTTCCCGCAGTGGGACCAGCCCGCCGAAGCTACTCGCCTTATTCTGGCAGCCACCAGCGGCCAGCCCTTCCAGGATAGCGTAGTGGCCCGGCACGCACCGGAGCAGCCAAAAGTGCCGCAGGCGGCCCTGGTGGCCGGCGTGGCCGCGCTGGTAGCCGCCGGCGCCTGGCTCTGGCTGCGAAAGCGACAGGCGCGGGGCTAGCCCCACGCCGCACAACTTTTACTGGGGCGACGGCATTTGGCAATCTACTGTCGCCCCGTTCATTTTTATTATGGCTCCCGATTATCAACCCGTTGCCTGCAGCTTTTACGATGAGCTGGAAGCCCTGGCCACCCGCAAGAAGCAAGTGTATTTGCAGTACTTCAACGACTTGCGCCAGCTCTGCCAGGGCCCGGCCACCTTCAAAACCTTCTTCGTGCGCGACCACGTCGAGTTTGCCCAGCTAGCCTCGGGCGAGGAAGTGCGCCTCGACCACATCATCCGCATCGATGATACACCCGCGCCGGGCTTTATTGAGTATCCGGATTTTCGGTGCGGGTGCTAGTGGTAAGGATTTACTCGTTATCTGTAATAGAATGGCCTAGGTTGCACGGACAATTAGCGAAGCCACAAGAGTGCTGAGATGAAATGCACCATTCCTAAGAAGCTGCTGGCCGTTTTATCATAGCGCGTGGCCAGCCGGCGAAACTGCTTGAGGCGACTAAAAAAGCGCTCGACTTTGTTGCGGTCGCGGTACAGATTTCGGTCAATCACGCGTTGGACGAGGCGGTTCTTTTTGCTGGGAATCACCGCTTGGGCACCGAGGGCGGCCACGCTGGCGAGTACGGCGTCCGTATCGTAGGCTTTGTCTGCCAGCACGTTGCTGGTACCCTCAGCGGCCGGCAGCAGTTCCGCTACGCGTCGACAATCGGCTTGCTGGCCGGGACCGAGCACCACGCGCAACGGGTTACCCAGCGCGTCGACGAGGGCGTGGATTTTGGTCGTCAGCCCGCCGCGGCTGCGGCCGAGGGCTTCGTCGCCGACGCGGCTTTTTTTCGGCTGCCCGCCGCCTGCGCGTGGGCCCGCACCACGGTCGAATCAAGCATCACCCAATCCAGGTCTGGTTCCTGCACGGCTTCGAACAAGCGTTGCCAAATGCCTTTTTGGGCCCAGCGCCGGCTGCGTTTGCGCAACGTGTCGTGTTTGCCAAAGCGGGCCGGCAGTGCACGCCAGGCGCAGCCGTGGCGCGCCACCCAGAACACGGCGTTGAGAAAGAGTCGGTTATCGACGCCTGTTCGGCCCACGTCGCCCGCTTTGCCCGATAAATGTGGGGCCAAAGCGGTCCAAGCACGGTCACTGATTTCATCCAGATTGCTCACGAACGCAAAGATAATTGTCCGTACAACCTAGCCGAATTAAAAACGCCCGTAGAATATCATAAGTAGCCATATCGGCTTCAACCGCTTCCAGTTGGTCGGTACACATAAAGCAGCAATGAAAGTATATATTCAGGATACTTATTAATTCATTGGCTTCGTTGTAAAAAGCAAGGGCATCGCGATAGATAGGGGTGCACATAGCATACCACTCCTGTTTAGTGGATATTTGCAACTCATAGGATAATTGCTGTGCTTCAACCGAGCCAGCAGCTAGCCGTGCTACGGCGGTAGCCGTTGAATGCACAGGTCCCAGCCCTTTTGTCAGCGTTAAGGAAGGCCGCTTCAATTCATCTATCTGCCTTTGAATAGCAGCTCGCCGCATATAGCGAGCTGTTACAAGCTCCTGCTGAAGTTGCTTTTTCAAGGCTATCAACTTCGGGCCTCGCTGAAACGAATAGGTAACTAAATAACTAAACTGCTGCTGCGCCCAAAAATCACTGAGTAACATTAACTATTAAGCTAAGTGTAGAGCGAAGCTATACGCCTACGTCCAGTACTGCACCGGCGCGTGCGGAAAGCGCCGCTGCCATTCGCTATAAAACCAGGCTTTCAATTCCTTCATCGTGGGCAGGTCATAAACGTACTTGAGGCCGCCGAACTTGTTGCGCTTCACAGCGCGGGTGCTTTCATCGAGGTCGAGGCTCGTGTTGGGGTACCAACCAAGCAGCACTTCCTTCGAGCCGGGCGTGAAGCGGTGGGTGATAAACTCCACGGTGAGGTCGCAGTCGAAATCGAGGGCCGCTTGCAGGCGGTCGAGCAGCGCGCCGTAGTGCTGCTGCCAGTCGGGCAGGGGCATAATGGGCGCCAGCACCACGCCTATTGGGTAGCCACCGCCCCCTTGGGCCACCGGCAGCGCCAGCCGCCGCAGCGCCTGAATGCGGGCCTCGATGCTGGCCGTGCCGCCTTCGAGCTGCCGGACCAGGGGCTCGGCATTGAGCGAGGCGCGGGCGCGGGTGTGGCCGTGGTGCGGCAGGCCCAGCAGGCTTTCCACGTGGTCGTACTTGCTCACGAAGCGCAGGCGGCCACCCTCACGGCTAGCGAAGTAGCGCACGGCTTCGGCCAGCGCGCCGGTGAGGTGCTCGATGCCCAGCACGTCGGTGTAGCAGCTAGCCTCGAAGCTCACGGGGCGGCCGGCGCGCTCGTAGGCCTGCGTGTTGGCGAGCAGCTTGGGCAGGTTGGCGAAGGCGCGCACCACGGGCGGGCCGCTGAGGCTGCCGGCCAGGTAGCAGTACTGGCAGTGCGCCGGGCAGCCTTCGGCCAAGTTGAGCTGGTAGTCGGCCGAGGGCGGCGTGGGCTGGAGGCGCAGTGCGCCGGCCGGCGCGTTTACCACGGCCAGGGTAGTTTTGGCGGTGCGGTAGGTGGCGCGCTCGTCGGCGCCGCGCAGGCCGGTAAGGCGGTTGCTTTTCAGCCGCTCAATGGGCAAGTTCAGGGCCTGGGCACGGGCCAGAATCTGCTGGCCATAGGCTTCCTGCAAGGCATCGGGCGTGAACAGCACGCGCTGCGGCAGCCACAGCTTGGCACCGTGGGTGCGCGGCGCAGCGGCCTCCGGGAGGGCTAGCGGCCGGGCTATTTCGGGCGCATTGAGAACGGGCAAAAAGAGGTTGGTCTGCATTACGTACCCAACAAGCCTGGCTGCGTAATAAGTCGATTTGAGTTGGTTTTTAAGGCCGGTTAGCAGCTTTTTTTACCTGGCTCGTTAGCGTCCTGCACCAGTTTATCCCTCCTCTTTCAGTGTCCAACTTCTCCCCTGCCCCACTCATTCTTACGCTCACCCTCGACGAGGCTAGCCAGGCCTTTTTCGATGCCCAGCGCAAAAAGTATTTTCCGCCCAAAATCAACTACCTCAACGCCCACCTCACGCTGTTTCATGCCCTGCCGGGCAGCGAGGAAACGGCTATTTGCGCCTACCTAGCCGAAGCAGCGGCTAGCCAGCCGGCGCCGCTGCCGCTAGCCGTAACGGGCCTGAAGTTTATGGGCCGGGGCGTGCTGTATACCCTCGAAAATCCTGAGTTGCCGGCCCTGCACCGGCGCCTGCAGCAACGGTGGCAGCCGTGGCTTTCGGCCCAGGACCAGCAGGGCCTGCGCCCCCACATTACGGTGCAAAATAAGGTGGAGCCCGCCGTAGCGCGAACCCTTCTAGCCGAGCTAAGCGCTGGCTTTCGGCCCTTCACCGCGCAGGGTACGGGGCTGGCACTGTGGGCCTACCGGGGTGGCCCCTGGGAGCGGCGGCAGGTATTCTCGTTTGGCTCAGCTCAGCAGCTACACTAGCACCATTTCAGTACTGGCGGCCAGGAACTCGCTGAGCAGCGGCTGCGTGGCGGTGCCCAGGCCCGCGAGTACGAGCTGAGGCGGGGTGAGGTAGCCAGGTAGCTGCCGCCAATCGGCAGCGGTGGGCGGGGGTGCGAAGCTCATGTACCACTCTTTATACTCACGCTGGGGCACCCGGCCGTCGGCCAGCTTTTCGAGGCAGCCGTGGCGGGGGTCGGCCGCGATGCGGGCAAAAAGGCGCCGCACGGCCGCCGGGCAGCCTTCCAGCACCTGTATGAAGCGGCCGCCGCTGTACATAAGCACGCCCGTGATGCCGGCCTGCTCGTTGAAACCCCGCGCCTGCTTTAGCAGTTGCAACAAGTCCGCCTCCCTAAAATCGGCAATGGCCGTACTGATGTAGACGATACTGTAACAACCCCCTGGTTCACTTTTCATCCTTGCTCAACGCCCCGGCGCAATTCCTGGCTTTAGTAAAGGTTCTGCTGGTCATTTTTCTTTATAGCCGCTAGCGCGCAGCAACTTGCTGCGGCAAATTTACCGTAGCCCGCGCTATTTCCCTGCTTTTTATGGATTTAAAAACTTCTTCTACCAAGCCGCTGACTGCTGATATTGTGCTCATTGGCGCGGGCATCATGAGTGCCACGCTCGGTGTATTGCTTAAAGAGCTTGACCCTAGCCTTACCCTGGCCGTGTACGAGCGCCTCGACGCGGTGGCCGCCGAAAGCTCCGACGCCTGGAACAACGCCGGCACCGGCCACTCGGCTTTTTGTGAGCTCAACTACACGCCCCAGCGCCCCGATGGCAGCGTTGATATCGCCAAGGCCGATAAAATTGCCGAGCAGTTTGAGCTGAGCAAGCAGCTGTGGGCCAGCCTGGTAGAAGAAAGCAAGCTGCCTGACCCGCACTATTTTATCCATAGCATTCCGCACATCAGCTTCGTGTGGGGCGAGGCCAATGTGGAGTACCTACGCCGGCGCTACGAAGCCCTGCTGGGCTCGCCGCTGTTTGCGGGCATGGAGTTCAGCACCGACCCGGCCGAAATTGCCGGCTGGGCGCCGCTGGTGATGGCCGGGCGCGACCCTAGCCAGCCCGTGGCGGCCACGCGCATGGCCATCGGCACCGACGTTAATTTTGGCGCCCTCACCCGCGCCTTGTTTGACAACCTGCGCCAGCAGCCGGGCGTCAGCTTCGAGCTAGGGCAGGAAATCGAGGATTTGCGCCGCAAGGAGGGCGGGCTCTGGCGCGTTAAAATCCGGGACCGGGCTACCGGCAAAAGCCGCAAGGTGTACACGCGCTTCGTGTTTATCGGGGCGGGCGGCGGCTCGCTCACGCTGCTCGAAAAGTCGGGCATTCCCGAGGCCAACGGCTTTGGCGGCTTCCCGGTGAGCGGGCAGTGGCTGAAATGCACGCAGCCCGAGGTCATTGCCCGGCACGATGCCAAGGTATATGGCAAGGCCGCCGTGGGCTCGCCGCCCATGTCGGTGCCCCACCTCGACACCCGTCAGATAAACGGCCACCAGGAGCTGCTGTTTGGCCCCTATGCCGGCTTCAGCACCAAGTTTCTGAAAAAAGGCTCGTACACCGACCTGTTTCGCTCAATTGAACTGGGTAACATCCGGCCGCTGCTTTATGCCGGGGCGCGTAATATTCCGCTCACCAAATACCTCATCGGGCAGGTGCTCCAAACGCCCGAGCAGCGCATCGCGGCCCTGCGCGAGTATTACCCCGAGGCCCGGCCCGAAGACTGGCAGCTCGAAGCAGCCGGCCAGCGCGTGCAGGTCATCAAAAAAGACAAAAAGCAAGGCGGCGTGCTGGAGTTTGGCACCGAGGTCGTGACGGCCGCCGACGGCTCCATCGCGGCGCTGCTGGGGGCCTCGCCGGGGGCGAGCACGGCCGTTAGCATTATGCTCGATTTAGTGCAGCGCTGCTTTCCTGAGCACGCCGCCTCGCCCGAGTGGCAGGCCACATTTCGCCGGCTGGTGCCGTCTTTTGGTCAGCATTTGGCTGATAATCCAGCGCTTACGCAGCAGGTGCGGGCCCACTCGGCGCAGGTGCTCAAGCTGAACTGACGATTAATACTTAGAGAACGTCCTGCTGAGCCCCGCGAAGCATCTCGCTCGCGCCGCTGGCCGCTAGGGTCACTTATTTAGCGGCGCGGGAGGGATGCTTCCGCAAGCGGACGCCAGATGAGCAGGCCGTTCTTTTATTAGCCGCTACTTATTCCTATTAACCTATGACTTGCCTGCTGCTCATCGATTTTCAACTCGATTTCCTGCCCGGCGGGGCGCTAGCCGTGGCTGAAGGGGATGCCATTTTGCCGCTGCTCAACGGCTTGCAGCCGCGCTTCGACCTGGTGGTGGCAACGCAGGACTGGCACCCGGCCGGGCACCGCAGCTTTGCCAGCACCCACCCCGGCCACGACCTTTTCAGCGAAATAGCGTGGCAGGGCCTGCCCCAGCGCCTGTGGCCCGACCACTGCGTGCAGGGCTCGCCCGGCGCCCAGCTGCACCCCGGCCTGAGCCTCGACCGCGTGGAAGCCATCTTCCGCAAAGGCACTGACCCTGAGCTGGATAGCTACAGCGCCTTTTTTGACAACGGCCACCGCCGCGCCACCGGCCTGAGTGCCTACCTGCGGGCGCGTGGCATCACGCAGGTATTCGTGGCGGGACTAGCCAGCGATTACTGCGTGTATTTTTCGGCCAAGGACGCGCGCAGCGAAGGCTTTGAGGTAGCGGTGATTGAAGACGCTAGCCGCGGGATTTCAGCCGGAAGTATCGCCGCCGCCAAGGCCGACCTGCTGGCGCAGGGCGTGCGCTTTGTGCAGGCTAGCGAGGTGCTAGTTTAAGTAGGGATAAGGAAAGAAAAAAAGCGCCCTGCTCATCTGGCGTCCGCTTGTCGAAGCGGTAGAGATGCTTCGACAAGCGGACGCCAGATGAGCAGGGCGTTCTTTATTTATTATACATTAATCTCTCACGGATTAATTGTGACGATGCTGCCGTCGGGGGTACGCTTAAGCTCGGTCACTTTCACATTGCGCAGCCAGGTCTTGTTACTGAGTTCGGTGTCGTGGTAGAAAATGTACCACTTGCCCTTAAACTCGACGATGGAGTGGTGAGTGGTCCAGCCCTGCACGGGGTTCATAATAACCCCTTTGTAGGTAAAGGGGCCGGTGGGCGAGTCGCTCACGGCGTACACCAGCAGGTGGGTGTCGCCGGTCGAGTACGAGAAATAATACTTGCCCTGGTACTTGTGCAGCCAGCCGCCCTCGAAGAAGCGCCGCTTGGTATCGCTGGCCAGCAGGGGCTTACCGGCTTCATCCACGATTTTAATTTCTTTGACCGGGCCGGCAAAGTGCTTCATGTCGGCGCTGAGCTGGGCCACGCGCGGGCCGATGGCGGGCTCGTTGCCATCGGGCTTTTTCTCGGGGGCGTTGGCGTCGTAAGTACCGGTTTTCCAGCGCTGAAGCTGGCCGCCCCAGAGGCCACCAAAGTACATGTAGGCCTTGCCGTCGGTATCCGTAAACACGGCCGGGTCAATGCTATAGCTGCCCGCGATGGGCGCCGGGTCGGCCTTGAACGGACCGGTGGGCGACGGGCTGGTGGCCACGCCCATGCGAAACACGTCCTGCTTGTCCTTCACCGGAAAGTACAGGTAGTAGGTGCCGTTCTTAAACGCCGCGTCGGGCGCCCACAGCTGGCGGCCGGCCCAGGGGATATTCTTGATATCCAAGGCTATGCCGTGGTCGGTGACCTTGCCGCCCACGCTATCCATCGACAGGATGTGGTAGTCGCGCATGGCGAAGTGGTCGCCCTTGTCATTTTCCGGAATACCCGCCTCAATGTCGTGCGAGGGGTAGATGTAAATCTTGCCGTTGAAGACGTGCGCCGACGGGTCGGCGGTGTAAATGCTGCTAATGAGCGGCTTGGCCAGGTACTTGGGCTTGGTGCCGGCCGAGTCAGTAGCAGTGGTGGCCGGGGTGCCGGCGGCGGGCGGGCTGGTGGTTTGGGTGGGCTGGCTTTGGCAGGCGGCCAGGGCGAGCGGGGCGGCCAGCAGCAGGGCCGGCCGGCAAGCGGCAAGGGTGCGGAGCATGAAACAGAGGTAGTTAAATCGGTGGGACCGCAAGCTAGCGCGCAGTTTTTTGCGTCAGCTATCGGTTTCGTTTGGATAGGCTGGGCTGGCCACCTGGCCCGCACCTACCCCGCCGGCTACCTTTGCGACGTGGAAAAACCCGCTCCTACCTTCAGCCCCGCCACCCCGGCCGACGCGCCGGCCCTGGCTACGCTCATCAACCGCGCCTACCGCAGCGAGGCTAGCCAGGCCGGCTGGACCACCGAAGGCCACCTGCTCGAAGGCCCGCGCATCGACGTAGAAACGCTGCTGGAAATGCTGGCCGCCCCGGCCGCTGTGCTACTCAAGACTGAGCTTAATGGCCAGCCAGCCGGCTGCGTATACCTCGAAAATCAGGGCAACTATCTTTACCTGAGCATGCTGGCCGTAGCGCCCGAGGCGCAGGCACACGGCCTGGGCAGGCAATTGCTGGGAGCCGCCGAGGCCCATGCCCGCCAGGCTGGTTGCCGCGCCATTAAGATGAGTGTGCTGGCGCTCCGCTCCGAGCTGCTGGCCTGGTACGAGCGCCAGGGCTACCAGCGCACCGGCGCCAGCGAGCCCTTTCCGGACACTATTCGCTTCGGCCGGCCGCGCCAGCCCCTCACCCTGCTCACACTGGAGAAAGCGCTTTAACTCAACGAGTAATTCAGTAGTGGTCAATACCTAAACGTCATTACCTACTACTGAATTACCCATTACTACTTAGCTCAGCTGCTGCACCAGGGCTAGCAGTTCGTGCTGGGTAGCCTGGGTGCGGTCGTGGGCGTACCAGGCGTGCAGCTCGCGGATGAAGTCGTCGTGGGCCATGCCCTCGGCTTTGAGCTTGAGTATCAAGGCCTGGGCTTCGGCGGGGCGCGGGCCCCAGTGCGTTACTTCGGCCAGGGTATCGGCGCGCAGCACCACCAGTTTGGGAATGGAGCGGCTGCCGTTGGTGAGGTAGCGGTCGGAGAGGTCAAGATTTTCGTCGCGCAGCACGTAGGCGGGGCGCAGGTGGCCCCGGCTGGCCTGCGCCACGGCTTCCATTACGGGCACGGTTTGGGCGGCGTCGCCGCACCAGCCTTCGGTGATTATCAGCCAGATGTAGCTGCCTTGCAGGCTAGCCACGGCGGCAGCCAATTCGGGCAGCAGCTTCACCGTTTTGTCGAGGCGGCTCATGCGCTGCTCGTTGAGCTTGGCGTAGGCGAGCAAGTCTTCCGACTGTTGGGGGCCGGTGGTTTTACCCTGCGCCAGCAGGTCATCAATTAGCTGGCGATAAGCGTGATAGGTGTAGGCAGCAGCGAGGCGCTCGGCACTGATAACCGGCGCGGAAGAAGTAGTAGGCATAAGGAGCAGTACGAGAATGAGCCTACAACAGCCGAGCGCCCCAAATGGCTACGGCGCCGCTAGCTTTGCCGCATGCTCAACCGATGCTTTTCCGCGCTGCTGCTGGGTGGGCTGGCTGCCTGCCAGTCGGCTAGCCTGCCTACTACCTCCGCTCCGGCGGCCGTGCCCAGCGCCATCTCGATGCCGCCGGCCACCTCGGCCCCCACCCCGGAGGCCGCCCGCGCGGCGGTAGCCCAGTACCTGCAAGGCCAGCCCAGTGCGGCCCTGTACGTGCTCGACTCGGCTAGCGTACTCAATGCCGATGCGCACTGGCAGGTGCTGGTGCCCCGCACCGACTGGGCCCGGCGCATGCCTCATAAGGCAGCGTTTGAAGTAGACAAAGCTACCGGCCAGGTTGTTAGCCGCCCGGTGAAGTAGCAGGCAGCTTTGGCTGCACCGTGGCTTAGACCCGCCACTAAAAAACGCCCGACCAAGCTGGCTGGGCGTTTTTTAGTGGCGGGCTTGGCTGTTATTTCACCACTTCCAGCCAGCCCTTGATGCGGTGGCCGTCGGGATACGTGAGCAGGTAGTAGTAAACGCCGGCGGGGTTGCCAGTGGCGTCCCAGTCGTTGTGGTACACCGCCGATTCGTACACCCGCTGGCCCCAGCGCGAAAACAACTGAAGCTGCGGCGCGCAGCTCGGCGGCAGCCGGAAATACTGGTTTTGCTGGTCGCCATTGGGCGTAATAATGTTCGGGATGACCTGGTTCTGCAGGTCGAGGGCGGCTAGCGGCGCGGTAGTTGCGCACTGCGCATTGAGGTAGCGCAGGCTCACCGTGGGCTGGTAGTGGCCGGCCTGCTGGTAGGTGTGCTGCACCACGGCGCCCGTGGCGGTGGGGCTGCCATCGCCAAAATCCCACTGGGTAGCGGCGTTGCCGCCCGCATCGGTAAAGCGCACGCTGAGCGGCACTTGCCGGTCTTCGGGGCACGCCACCGGCGCCCAGGCGGGCTGGAAGGCCGGCTGCACGGCCACGGCCACGCGGCGCGTGGCCGTGGCCGTGCAGCCGGCGCTCGCCACCGTATAAGTCAGCACGGCCGCCCCCGCAAAGCCTGCCGGCGGCGTAAAGAAGAAGCCGCTGGTGGCGGTGCCGCTCACGCCGGGGCCAACCCAGGTGCCGCCCGCTGGCTTAGCCCCGCGCAGCCGGAATGCCGCCGTGGTGCCGGGGCACAGCGTGGTATCGGCCGGCACGGCCGCCACCAGCGTAGCGGATACCGTGACCGTCATGGTGCGCTGGGTGGCGCAGGTGGTGCCGCTGCCCACCACGTAGGTGAGCGTGAAGGTGCCCACGCCCGCCTGGCTAGGGGAAAAGAAATAATCGGTCCCGGTGCTATTGACGCCATAGCCGTACCAGTAGCCGCCGGCCGGGCTAGCCACCAGCGGGTAGCGCGTGGTAGTGGCCACGCACAGCGGCGAGGGCAGCGCCGTGAGCACGGGCGGCGCGGCGCCCACCACCGTGATGCGGCGCACACTCGTGGCGGCGCACGACTTATCGGCTGCCGTCTGGGTGTAGGTGAGGCTGACCACGCCCGGCGGCACGCTGGCCGGGTCGAAGAAGAAGCCCCCCGCCAGGGTGCCCGTCACGCCTGGCCCCGACCACACGCCGCCAGCGGGCGTGCCCACCAAGCCGATGGGCGAGGCATTAATACACAGCGTTTGGGGGGCGCCGGCCGTGGCCCGCACTACCTCTACCCGGCGTTTTAGCTGCACCGTGCAGCCCACGGAGTAAGTGTACGTGAGGTCGGCGACCCCGCTCACTTTGTTGGGGTCAAAATACTGGCTGCTGCCGCTGGTCATCACGCCCGGTCCGCTAAACGTGCCGCCCGTCGGCGAGCCCACCAGCGGCGTAGTGGGCAGCGGGGCGCCATCGGCCGCGCAGTAGGCCGAGGGCAGCACCGTCGCAATAGTGACCGAAGCCGCCGCCACGGCCGTCACCTGGCGGGTGGCCGTGCTGCTGCACAGCCCGGTAGCCACCGTGTAGGTGAGCTGGTAGGTGCCCAGGCTAGGCGGCGTAAAGACATAGCCCGTGGCCACCGAGCCACTCACGCCGGGGCCCGCCCACACCCCGCCGCTCGGGGTGCCTTCCAGGGGCGAGGCATTATTGGCGCACACCGTTTGGGGCGGGCCTACGTCGGCCACGTCGGGCCGGAAGTTGAGCACGAAGGCCGCGTTGTTGCAGTTGTTGCTCGTGCCGCTGGTGGCCGAATAGTAGTTGGCGCCCGGCGGAATGGGAAAGCTGGCGCTGGCCCCGCAGGTGCATACGGCCTGGTACACCACCCCGCGCGGGTCGAAGCGCGAGGTGCCGCCATCGACGTGCTCGCCCCAGCTGGGGGTATCGTAGTAGCCGCCAAAGTAGGTGGCGTAGCCCAGGTTGGTGAGGCCGGCCCCAAACTGCGCCAGGTAGAAGTCCGACCCGTCGGTTGTCGATTGCACGGCGTAGGGCGTGATGGGCAGGCCCTTGGTGCTACTGCCATTGTTGGCACTCAGGTAGTTGGCGCTAGGGTAGCCGTAGAGCTGATTGGCGCCGCCGCCCCAGCCGCACACAAACACCCGGTCGCAGTGGTCCACCAGAAAAGCGGTGGGCGAAATATCTACCGTGGTACGTCCGCTGCCAAATACCGTGGCCAGCTGGGTAGTACTCAGGTTAGCGTCGAGCTTATGAATGAACTGGCGGCCGCCCGGCGTAGTATACAGGCCCGGCGTAACGGGGTACGTGCCCAGCGTTTGGCCGAGCACGTACACCCCGCCATCGGTGCCGAGCTGCACAAAATACGCTTGGTCGTAGGCGCTGGTACCCAAGTAAGTAGTGCGCATAATGCTGCTGCCATTGGCCGCGATGCGCGCCACGTAGCCATCCACGTTGCCGGCCAGGGTGGTCTTGAGGGCGCCGGCGGTGGCGGGCAGGTCGGGGCTGAGCGTGCCGCCCGCCACGTACACGTCGCCCGAAGCGGGTTCGATTTGCAGCGAGTAGGCCCCATCCGAAGCACTGCCGCCCAGGTAGCCACCCCACAGCAGGGCCGACAAGTCGCTGGTGAGCTTGCACACCACGCCATCGGAGGTGCCACCCCGGTAGCTGCGCTGAAAGCTGGCCGGGGTGCCGGCGGGCAGAAAGTCAGCGGAGCTCGTGCACGAGGCAATATACACGTTATCAGCCGCGTCCACCACAATATCACCCCGAAACGAGTCGCCAAAATTGTGCACCAGCTGCGTCGCGTTCGAATACATCTGCAAGGGCAGCAGGCCGTCGTTGCCGGTGCCGCCCAGGTAGGTACTGCCCTTGAGGGCCGCCCCCGAGGCCGCAAGGCGAAATACCACAATGTCGGCGCCCCTATTCAGAAACGGGTCGCCGGTAGAGCCGCCCCTGAACATGCTCTGCACGGCCGGGGCCGTAATCGGAAAGTCATTGGAGCCCGTCGAGCCCAGCACCAGCAGCTCCCCCTGGCTGTTTACCACCATGCTGTGCGGGTATTCGGCGGCGGTGCCGCCCACGTAGGTGGCCCAGGCGCGGGCGGCGGGGCCCGACTTGGTCACGTCGTACTTGATGAGCCCCATGTCGATGTTGCCCTTAAAGTTGGTTTGGAACGCGCCGGGACTCACCGGGTAGCCCTGGCCAAACACGATGCCGCCCGAGTAGAGGTTGCCCTGGGCGTCGTAGGTGGCGGTGCAGCCCCAGTTGGTGTAGGTCGAGCCGGTGTAGGTGGCAAAGACCAGCGTGGGGTCGATGGTGAGCGGCCGGGCCGGGTCGTAGCGGCCCAGCTCGAAGCGCACCGTGCCATCGTCGTCGAGCCGGTAGCGGCAGGCCACGGGCTGGCGGCCGCCTCCGGCATCGAGCTGCCAGGCCTGCGGCGCCAGCTCACGCACCACGCCCACGGTGGTGGCTATCTGCAAGTTGCCCACGGCATCGAGCGTTACCGGGGCGCCGGCGTGGCGCAGGCCAATGGCGGCCGGGCTAGCCCCCGGTGCCACGGTAAAGTCGTATTCGAGGTGCTCCTGCTCATTTTCGTAGAAGCGCGCCGCCACGCCGGGCCACAGCTCGGCATAGCGCAGCTCGTGGTAGCTGCGCACGTCGGTGGCCCAGCGGGCCGGGTCGTTGCCCCGCAAATAGTTGCGGTGCTCGGCCGTGGGGCTGGTAGCCAGCAGGTGCGTGGCCGGCGAGGCACCGGCAAAGCGCAGGTCGAAGGCGTGGCCCCGAATGGCGTAGTCGGCCGTGGGCAGCGAGGCGGCCGAACCGGTGGGGTGGCCCGAGGCGCGGGCCAGCGCCCCATCTTCGAGCAGGGCTAGCCGCAGGCCATCGCGCTCGGCAAAGAGCTGCCCGCCGCCCACCAGGGCGGCCGTGTAGCGCACCGGCGCCGGCAGCTGGCCTTTGTTTTCGATAAACTCCAGGTCGGGCGGCGCGGCGGGGTGGGCCGGCGGCCGGGCGGCCCCCGCCTGCACCAGCAAGCAGAATAGCAGGGTAAAGAGTGTTTTCATCTATTTTTTGCAGAAAAGGCGCAGAATCACTCTCAAATATACCTCCATCCTAAGCCTTCGCTCGCTATGCTTTTTTTCAAGCCATTTTTTGGTAGGTCGGCTAGCCCCCGGCGGGCATTTTTGCGTATGCCGGAGCTACTTCTTTTTCCTCACTATTGGCCTTCTGTTTATGGACCAGGTTGCTGCTGGCGTGCACCAGCTGCGCATCAAGCGCTTTGTGAATGTGTATTTTGTCGAAACCGGCACCCCCGGCGAGTGGGTACTCATCGACACTGGCCTGCCCGGCTCGGAAAAAGAGATTATCGCGGCGGCCGATACACTCTTCTATCCCGGCACCCACCCCGAAGCCATTATTCTCACCCACGGCCACCTCGACCACCTGGGCTCGGCCAAGGAGCTGGCCGAGCACTGGAAAGTACCCGTCATCGCGCACCCGCTGGAGCTGCCCTACCTCACGGGCAAGGCGCTGTACCCGCCGCGCGACCCTACCGTGGGCGGCTCGCTGGCCTTTATGAGCCGGTTTTTTCCGACCCAATTACCTAATTTAGAAGACGTGGCCGAAGCCCTGCCGCTCGACGATGAGCACCCGCCGCACCTGGTGCAGTGGCGCTGGCTGCACGTGCCGGGCCACGCGCCGGGCCAAATCGCCTTCTTCCGCGAGGCCGACCGCACGCTCATCGGGGCCGATGCGTTTGCTACCACCGACCACGAGTCGGTGCCGGCTGTGCTGCTGGGCATTCCGAAAATCAGCGTGGCCGGCGCGCCCTTCAACTACGACTGGGACAAGTGCTTTCAGTCGGTGCAGCTGCTAGCCGGCCTGGAGCCTCTGGCCATTGGCTGCGGCCACGGCCCGGTGATGACCGGCCCCGCCGCCACCGCCGGCCTGCGCCACCTGGCCGACAACTACCACCTGCCCAAACAGGGCCGCTACCTGCACGAGCCGGCCCGCACCGACGCCAGCGGCGTCGAGCACCTGCCGCCGCCCGCCGAGGACAAGCTACCCAGGCAGGCAGCCGCCATTGGCGTGAGCCTGCTGCTAGCCGGCGCGGCCTGGCTGCTGGTGGGTGGACGCCGTAAGCAGCCTAAGCTAAGCAAAAAATACCAGCCAGGCAACGCTACACGCTACCCAGCCTAGCCCCCGGCGCTATTTTTGACAGCGGGGCTAGCGGGCCGGCGGAGACTCCGCTGGCCCGCTAGCCCCGTTTTTGTCGTTTGCCTCACCTGCTTTTTATGACTCGCTACCTGCTGGCGGCCACGCTGCTGGCGGCCCCCGCCCCTGGCCCACCGGCCGCTTTTTACACTACCTACACCTACACGGGCTATACCGTGTATGACCTCACCACCGGCGAGCCGCCAACCCAGGTGCCGGGCGTGGGCGGCACGCTGGCCCTGCGCGCCGACGGCACCTACGACAAGCGCCTGAGTTTGCTGCTGGGCGACAGCGGCCCGCGCTTCTTCACCCAGCACGGCCGCTTCACCACCAAGGGCGACAGCATCGTATTTCGCTTCACCGACCTCAAGGGCTCGGATGTGCAGCGCGGCACCTACCGCTACGATGCCCGCACGCGCCGCCTCAGCATCACCATCCTGGGCTACCCTACCGGCAACAAGGGCGTGTATGAGCTGGTGGCTACCGCGCCGCTGGCGCCCGCTGGGCCGGGCAAACCACGCGGGCACTAGCGCCGCCGGCAGGCGTAGCGGGGCCGCTACGAAAACCTATTCAGCTCATCGAACGTGCGCTCGCGCGTGTCGTCCAGCTCATTCTGCAATTCCCGGTCGCGCCGAGCATTTGCGCCGGTGTAGGCATAGGTAGTCACCTTGAGCACCCCGCGCGCCCGAAAATAATAGCCCAAATACATAATCGGGGCCAGGAAGATGCCAGCCGCCAGGTGCGCGCCGCCCAGCGCCGCCAGGCCCACCAGCACCAGCCACACCCCGGCCAGGCCAGCCAGGATTTTGCCAAAGGTGGTGCGCGCGAAAATGCGGGGTCGCTCGGCCACCAGGCCGCTGGCCACTGGCGCAGCTGCCGCATCCGGCGCGGCCGCCACGGGCCGGGCCTGCTCCAGGCGGGTCACCAGGGCCTCGGTCCAGTCGTCCAGGGTCAGGAGGCCGGCGGCAGGCTTGCGCATTCGCTTACCGAAACGCCGCCGGCCCCCACCGTGTAGTTGCAGTTCCAGTATCTGATAGTAGGCCTCCCGGGGCCGCAGGTAATTGGCAATCCGGCTCAGTGGAATATCCTCGACCGGGGCGCCGGGCGCCGGAGGCAGCACGCGCAGGCACTCGGGCGTGAGCACCAGCTGCACCGCCTGGTAGCCGCGCCGCCAGGCCCAGTAGCCCGTGGCCAGCAGGCCCAGCGCCAGCAGCAAGCCCAGCGCGCTAGCCCCCGCAAATACGCTCAGTAAGCCAATGACCAGGCCGGCCGTAAGGGCCAGCACCATGAGCCAGATGTGGCCGATGCGCACGGCAAAGGCTTCGGTGGTAGGGCTAGCAGACGCAGCCGAGGCAAAGGGAGAAGAAGCAAAGTCATTCATAGCCGTGAATAAAAAAGAAGCGAAAGGGTGGTTGAAAGAGCGAAAACCAAGTATTTTCTTTTAATTTATACTCTCTATATAAAGTACATTACTGAAGCAAAAGCGCGCTACCTGGCTGGTTCTGGCCTCGGTTTCGACGGGAAAGGCTACGCCGAAGGCCGCGTTGGCCTGGCTGTAGGCCGCGTTGGCGGCGCGCCGGTTGCCGGCTTTCTCCAGGGCGGCGGGTTTTTGCAGCAGCGCGGCGCCGGCTTGGGTGTGGGCCGGGCCGGGCGCGGCGGCCAGCTAGCAGCAGAGACAGGGAAAGCTTTTGCATAGTTGGGGCGTTTTTTAAGGGGTAGGCCGCGGCGGCGCAGGGCGCTGGGTGGTGTCAGTAGCTCGGGGAAGCTTTCCTGCTGCCGCTGGGCTTCCATTTCGCGCCGATGGTCCTGGCCCGCGTTATAGAAGCCCCAGCTCAGCAAGCCGATGCCCGCTGTTGCGAAGCCCGCCGCCACCAGGGCCAGCAACGCCAGGGTGCGGAACAGCCGAAAAATCCAGTGCGGCGGCGGCTTGGGCGAGGTTGGCATAAGGAAAGGAGGGTGGGCACAGGCTAGCCACCCTTATTGGCGCGCGTAGGCCATGCCGTTGAAAATGAAGCGCGTCACTTGGCCCGCGCGGCTACTCACGGGGTAGGCGAAGTCGCGGGTAGCATGGCCCTGGGCATCGATAAGCGTCAGGTACCAGCCGCTCAGGTGCCAGTAGCCGGCCGGGGCCGAGCTGCGCCTGGCCGCGGCGGTGGCCCCGGCATCCAGGCAGCCGCCCACGTAGGTGCTGTCGGCCCGGATGGTAAGCGCCCGGTATACTACCTGCCGGTACGTTTCCAGCGCGTAGCTAGAGTCGTTGCCCACAAAGGCACCCACCAGCTGGCTGGGGCTGCTAAACGGCCCCGCGGCCGAAACCAGGCGGTGCGGCCCCCAGCTGAAGCCATCGGGGCGCAGGCTCATGTCGCCGGTTTTAACATCGAAGTAGTTGGGGGGCTGATAAGCCAGTCGATGCTGAGCGTGTTGCCCGCTACGCGGTAGCTACCACGGCGCTGGGAGGTAGTATCCAGCGCGGCCTTGCTCAGGCCCCAGGGGTTTTTGTAGGCTACGCCCGTGGGGCTGAAATAGTAGCGCGCCGTGGTGCCCGGCTTCGTCGTCACCAAAAACAGCCCCACCGGCTTGCCGCCCGCCAGGTGGCCCGCCACCGTCGGGTTATCGCCGCCCCACGAGCAGGCCCCCAGGCTCAGGACCAGCCCCCAAACCCAGCCGGCACGCAGAACCGACCGGTTTCGCAGAAAAGTAGTTCTCATGGCGCTTCGTTAAGGTGAGGATGCATTTCGGAAAAACTCCGGCCGCGAGCTACTGACGCTGGTAGGCCATGCCGTTGTAGTTGAAAAGCGTCACCTGGCTGCCGGTGCCCACCGGGTAGGCAATGCCGCGGGTGGTGCGGCCCTGGGCATCGGTCAGGGTGAGGTACCAGCCGCTGAGGCTCCAGTGGCCCGCTTGCTGCGACGTGCCCCCGGTTTCGGCCACGCTACCGGCCGTAGCCGTGGTCACGGTGGCTACGCCGCTGCCCTGGTAGGTACCGTCGGCCCGAAAAGTGAGCGTGCTCGACACCACGGCCTGCCCCACGGCCGTGGCAAACGTGGAGGTGCCGCCCTCGAAGGTGCCCACTAGCTGGCTAGGGCTCTGGAAGGGCCCCACAGCCGAGAAGATGCTACCCAGGCTCCAGCTGAAACCGTTGGTCAGTGAGTTCATCGCGGCTGTTTCCGCCTTGCGGTCGCCGGGCCAGGCAATGCTGAGCGTCTTACCCGACACCGAGTAGGGGCCCTTCGACCTGGCGGGTGTGGCGGCCAGCGCGGCTACGCTCAGGCCGGGCGGATTTTCGTAGGCAACACCATCAGGACCAAAGTAATACGTCATGGTAATAAAGTGCCCCAAGACCGTTTTTGTCCCAAAAAACAGCCCCACCGGCTTGCCGCCCACCAAGCGCCCCGCCACCGGGGCCGGGCCGGCCGGAGGCGCCGCCACCGGGGCGGCCGGGCGCGCCGCCCCCACCGCCGGCCGCAGCGCCGCTAGGCCCGCGACCCTGCCGCTCACCGCTGCTTTACCAGCCAGCGCGGCCTTCATGCCATCCGAGTCGTCTACGCTCGTGTAGGCGGCGTAGGCTTGCTGGTAGGCGGCGGCCGCGCCAGCGCGGTCGCCGGCAGCAAGCTTCATTTTGGCTTGCTGCATGAGGGTAGCGCCGGGCGGGCCGCTGTAGGCGAGCTGGGCGTGGGCAGCCGGGCTAGCCAGCAGCGCCGCTAGCAGCAGGCCCGCGCGCTGCAACGGAGAGAGGCGAAGTAGCTTAAGCATAGAAAAACAAAATGAAAATGTTTAAGCTCAGCGATAAAGCGAGCCGGCAGCAACAATCACTTATCTCACAAGCGCTTATAGGCCATACTACCGTAGTAGAAGCGGGTGAGCTGTCCGGTTTTATCGTCGGTTTCGATGGGGTAGGCCACGCCGCGGATGGTCTGGCCCTGGGCGCTGGTGAGGGTGAGCAGCCAGCCATTGAGGCTCCAGCGGCCGGTGCAGGTGCCGCTCGCCCCGGCGTGGGCCGTGCCGTCGGCATCGGTGCCGGTGCTGATGGAACTAGTACCGGTGCGGGTGTAGGTGCCGTCGGGCCGGAAGGCGAGGCCGCTCACCACGGCCGTGCTGCCGCCGCCCAGGCTCACCGAGTTGCCGCCCTCAAAGCTGCCCACCAGCTGCTGGGCACTGGCGAAGGGCCGCACGGCCAGAAACAGCCCCATGCTCCAGCCAAAGGTGCTGGCTTGGGGCTCCACGGCGCTGTCCTCGGTCTGGCCGCTGGCCCAGCGTACGGTTAGCTTGCTGCCGGCCTGGGTGTAGCTGCCGCGCTGGCCGGCCGGCAGCGAGGCCAGCGACGACGCCGAGAAACCCGTCGGATTTACAAATACCTGCCCGCCGGGCGTGAAGTAGTACGTCGCCTTTTCGAGCGAGTGCAGCGCCATGAGGTAGCGACTCATAAAAAACAGCCCCACTGGCCGCCCGCCCGCCACCGAGCCGGCTAGCGGCTGGGTAGCGTCGCCGGCCGGGCCCGCCGCCGGGGCCACGGGCCGCACGGGGGCCGCTACCCCGGCGCGGGCGGGGGCAACGGCCCGCACCGGGACCGCCGGGGCGGGCGCGGGCGGGGCCCCGGCCGACTTTAGCAGCTGGTCGGCCAGGCGCTCATCCAGCGCGGCGAGCTCGCCCAGGGCTTTTTGCTGGCCGTTGAGGTCGCCGGCCTTGGCGAAGGCGCGGCTAGCCTGGTTGTAAGCCGTCTGGGCGGCCTCAAACTGGTTGGCGCGGTCCAGCGCCTCCGCTTTTTGCAGCAGCGCCGCGCCGCTTTGGGCCCGGGCCGGGAGCACTAATAAGGCGAGCACCGCGCCCGCGAGTAAAGACAGCTTTTTCATGCGCAACTACTTATGTTAAAGCAGCTAAAATCAATAGCCATTCTCTTCTATGTCGCGCTCGGTAGCCAGGTCCGCCAGCACGGCCAGCAGCACGCCCCCGGTACTGCGGGCCAAGCGCTGCGCGCGCGGCGGTGGTGTGTGGGTAACGGCAGGACCAGTACCGGGAACAGGGCTAGCCGCGTGGGCAAAATCAGCGGTTGACGTTTTCATAAAAAAGGGGGTTAAGGGGAAATTGGCACTACTCCACCAGGGGTGTTTGCGCCGCATTGCGCCGCATTGCGCCGCTGGCTAGTCCGTCGCGGACTGGCTTTGTGGGGGCTGCTCCTGGGCGGGGCCGGCTAGCTGCCGGCTGCCCGGTAGGTGGTACTGTTGAAGCGAAACCGGTTCAGCTTGTCCGTTTTGTCGTCCTGGTCGAGGGGGAAGGCCAGGGCCCGAATGGTGCCCTGCGCATCGGTCAGGGTCAGAAACCACCCATCGAGGCTCCAGTGCCCGGCCTGCTGGCTGCTGGCCGAGCCGTCGGCCACGGTGCCGGGGGCAGCGCCAGGGTCGGCCCCGGTGCTGGGGCGCGAGTCGAGGTGGATGGCGGCGTAGTTGTCGCGCGTGAACGTGCCATCGGGCTGAAAGACGAGGGTGCGATAAACCGCGGTGCTATTGGCGTCCACAGTCACGGCATCGTTGTGCCCCTCGAAGGTGCCCACCAGCTGCTTGGCATCCGCAAACGGACCAATGCCCACGAACGAGCCGTTCCATTCGAAGCCGGTAGGGTCCGATTTGTAGGGGTGAGTTTCGGGGGCGCCCTGGTCCCACTTCACCGTCATTTCCGCGCCGTTTACCTCAAATGCGCCGCGCGACTGCGGGCCGACGGCGGCCAGGCCGGCGTCGGTAAAGTCGGTGGGGTCGGCGTACACCCGCCCATCGGGCGTGAAGTAGTAGAGCCCCTGCCGGTTAAACACGTTCATGAAAAAGAACAGGCCCTCGGGCTTCCCCCGGCCAGGCGGCCGGGCAGCGGGCTCCCCGGCGCGCTACTTGCCCCCGAAGAGCAGGCCAGCAACCCAAGTAGCAACGCCAAGCAGCCCAGCGCCCGCCAGCGAGCGGCGGTAATCAGGAAGGAACACATGCGGCAAGAGGAAATGAGAAATGTTGAAAACCACTTGTTTAAGGTCAGGAACGCGGCTATCCGAGCACAGGCGGCAAACGGGTAGTGAGGCTCCGTACCAGCTGGCCAGGTTCCGCTTATCGCGCTGCACCGGGCTAGCTTTTGGTAAGGCAATCGGGGCTAGCCAGGCACTTTGCAGACGCAGGAGCGGGTTTTCTCACGGCTGGGGGCGGGCGGCTGAGTCTGGCAGTTGGGGAGCGGCAGCGCGGAACGAGTCCTGCTGCTGTTTTTCGGCTTGCACCTGGCGGAAGTGCTCTTCAGTAGCGATGGCCGTGTTGTTCCAGGCCCAGGCCCAGAGATACCCGGCCACGAATACAAGCAGGCAAAATCCCACGAGCACAACGGCCAATGTTTTGAGAACCGCAATTATCTGCCTAGGCATAAGACATTTAGGTATAAGAAGTATTGCGGCCCGCCGACTCACCTCCCCAGCCGGAGAGTTTCTCTACTGCCGCTCGTAAGCGATGCCGTTGAAGTTGAAAAGCGTCACCTGGCTGCCGGTGCCCACGGGATAGGCAATGTCGCGGACCTTATGGCCCTGCGCATCGGTGAGGGTGAGGTACCAGCCGTCGAGCTGCCAACGGCCGGCCTGCTGCGACGTGCCCCCGGTTTCGGCCACGCTACCGGCCGTAGCCGTGGTCGCGGTGGCTACGCCGCTGCCCTGGTAGGTACCATCGGGCTTGAAAGTGAGCGCCTTAGATACCGTAGACTGGCCCACGGCCGAAGCGTAGGTACTGGTGCCGCCCTCGAAGGTGCCCACCAGCTGGCTAGGGCTTGTGAAAGGCCCCACGGCCGAGAAGATGCTGCCCCCGCTCCAGCCAAACCCACCGCCGAGTGGCAGCATCTCGGCGCTTTCGGGCTGAGTATAGCCGGTCCAGGCAATGGCGAGCGTTTTGCCCGTTACCGAGTAGCGCCCCTTTGATTTTTCGGGCGTGGCAGCCAGCTCGGCAGGGCTCAGGCCCACCTGGTTTTCGTAGGCAATGCCAGCCGGGCTGAAATAGTACGACAGGGTGCGAAAATTGCCCAGCACCGACTTCGTCACGAAGAACAGGCCCACTGGCTTGCCGCCTACCAGGTGGCCGGCCACCGGCGCGCCGTCGGCGGCAGTAGCCGCGCTGCCTTCGCCGCACCCGGCTAGCACCAGCAACAGGCCCAGCAGCAACACCCACGCGCACCCAAACAGCGTGCAGAAAATTGATTTCAGGGTTTTAGTAGCCATGAGCTTAGGTACTAAAATGGGCTAGCGCACTACCAGAGCCCCTTTGCCGCTGGTGCTCACGCGGCGCTGCCCGGCGGCCAGCGTGCCGTAGTTGCTGCCGAAGCTGAAACCGGGCGTGTTATTGCTCAAGCCCGTGAGGTTGCCCCCACCCGACGCCACCAGGTTGCCCCCACCCGAGGCCACCAGATTGCCCCCGCCCGACGCCACCAGGTTGCCGCCGCCCGAAGCCACCAGGTTGCCCCCGCCCGACGCCACCAGGTTGCCCCCAGCATCGAGCACCGACACGGCAAAAATCTGGTTGCCCTGGGCCACGGCCATCACCGTGTTGCTGCCGAGCGGGGCCACGCCCACGCGCAAGCCGCTCTGCTGCACCTGCTTGATGTAGCCCATCAGCTCGTCGCGGCTGCCCCAGGTGCCGTTGTTGTAGAGATGAATGTTGCACTCGCCCGCTTCGCCCTGGCCCACGGGCTGGCGGTTGTAGAGCTGCTGGTAAAGCTGCCCAATCCACGGGTCGCGGCACTGAGCAGCCGCGCTGAGCGCACCTGGCAGGCAAAGAGTGAGCACGAGCAGCCAGGTACGAAAAGTAGACGTAGGCATAAAAAAGGGTTGGAAGGTGAAAAGAAGAGCACGCATCGGCCGGCAGGCGCCGGGCGACTTGCTGAACCAAAGTAATTTACCCCCTAGCCGGCCCAGGTAAAAAGTATAGTAACCCCACCAAAAAGTCGATGAAGCGCTGCCTGCGTCGGCGAAGGTGCCGGGCGGGGTTGGGGAAGCGCCACGCGAACCCTACCTTGCGCGCGCAAGTAAGGCTTGCTGCTTGCCAGCCAGTTGGTTGGCTGAGGCTAGCCACTCGTTTTACTGCGCCGTGCTTATGCCGCTACCTCTACCCAGCTCAAGTAATCCGCTGCGCTGCGCCGTGCTCGACGACGACCCCCTGAGCTGCGACCTGGTAGCTGGCTACGTGGGCCGGGTGCCGGCGCTGGCACTCGTCGGCTCGTTTACCGAGCCGGTAGCAGCCTTTGAGTACCTAAGCCGCGCGCCTATCGACCTCTTAGTCACTGACATCGAGCTGCCCGGCCTTAGTGGCCTGGAGCTGGTGCGGGGCCTGCGCCAGCCGCCGCTGGTGGTATTCCTGACCTCGCACCCTGAGTACGCACTGCCTACGTATGAGCTCGACGCGGTCGATTTTCTGATGAAGCCACTGGCCTTTCCGCGCTTTTTGCGGGCCGTGGATAAGGCCCAGCGGCTGCACGCTGGCCCGGCGGCCGGTAGCCCGCCGCCGGCCGACGACACCTTCTTTATTCGTACCGAGCAGCAGTTTCTGCGGCTGCGCTGCGCCGAGGTGGCCTATGCCGAAGCCATGCGCGACTTCGTGAAAGTATACCTCACCAGCGGGGCCGTGCACATTACATTGGTCAATCTCAAGCACTTCGAAGAGCAGGTGCCGACCGGCTGCTTCCTGCGCACGCACCGCTCATTTCTGGTAAATAAGGCGCACATCACGGCCGTTGCGGCCGATGAGGTGCGGCTAGGCCCCGCGCTCACGGTGCCGCTGGGCCAGAGCTTTCGCGAGGAAGTGCTGGCCCAGGTGGTGCAGCAGCGCCTGATAAGCCGCCACCCGGCGGGTAGCAAGTAGCGCAGCCGCGCAGGCTGCGTGCCCCAGCTGGCCCGGGGCACTGGCCGGTAAGTAGCCTACACGGCGCGCCGCCAGTAGGCCGCTGGCCTCGCACACATTACTAACCGGCTTTAGCCGCGACGGCCGGGCCGGGGCTTTGCTCGCGTAGCTGCGGGCTAGCCGGGGCTTCGGTGGCGGGCAGCAATAAATAGAAGGTAGTGCCCTGGCCTGGCCCGGGGCTAGCCACCTCCAGCTCGCCGTGGCTGCGGCGCACGTAGTCGCGGCTGAGTACCAGGCCCAGGCCGGCGCCGGGCGCACCTTGGGCGGCGCGGCGGGGCAAGCCCTCGGCAGCCAGGAGCTGGCGGGGCGTGGACGTGGGCAGGCCCAGGCCGGTATCGGCCACGGCGAGCTGCCAGGTGCCGGGACGATACTCGGCATCTACGGTTATCTGGCCACCTTGGGGCGTGAATTTGAGGGCGTTGCTGAGCAGGTTGCGCAGCACGAGGCGCACGGCGGCGGGGTCGGCCTGCACCCACTCGTCGCCGCCGAGGGTGGTGCGCAACGTGAGGCCGGCTGCCTCGGCAGTGGGGGCCAGCAGGCTGGCCGCGTCCTCGACGGCAGCGGCCAGCGACAGCGCTTCGGCGCGGGCCGGGCTAGCCCCGCGCAGCTGCATGGCCGCCCAACCCAGCAGGTTTTCGAGCAGCACGAGCGTTTGGTCGAGGGTTTGGGTGAGGTGGCGCGTGTACTGGCGCAGGCGCTCGGGCGGCAGCGGCGGGCCGCTCAGCAGCTCTACAAAGGTGTGCAGCGAGTGCAAGGGGGCCCGCAAATCGTGGCCGATAATGGAGAACAGCCGGTCTTTGGTAGCGTTCAGCTCCGTGAGCTCGGCGCGCTGCTTTTCTACCAGCTGGTTGCGGCGGCGCAGCTGCCAGGCTAGCCAGCCCAAGGCCAGCGCGCCCAGCGCCGCCGCCGTGAGGCCGGCGGCCAAGCCCCATAACTGGCGCTGGCGCAGGCGCAGGGTTTCGGCCTGGGCCGTGCTGGTGCGGGCCAGCGCCTGCCGCCGCTCGCGCTCCTGGCTCAGCTGAAAATCGCCCTGCAAGCGGCCAATCTGCTCGGCCTTGGCCTGGCTGAACAGCGAGTCGCGGGCGGCCTGGGCCTGCTCGGTGTAGGCTAGGGCCTGGCGGTAGTCGCCGCCGGCTTTGGCCAGGCTAGCCAGGCGGGCGGCGGCGCTTTGCACGTCGGCCACGTCGTGGATGCGGCTGGCCAGGGCCAGGGCCTCGCGGGCGGCGGTGGCCGCTGGGGCGGGCTGGCCGCTTTGCTGGTAGGTTTGGGCCAGGCCGTTGAGCACGTCGGCGGCGGCGTTGTTATCATCGGCGGCGCGCAGCAGAGCCAGGGCGCGGGTGTAGGCCCGGATGGCTTCGGGCCGGCGGCCGGCATCACGCAGAAAGTGGGCGTAGCTGCCCAGCACCTGGCCCACATCGGCAGGCTCGTGCAGCGCCTCGAAGCCGGCCAGCGACTTCCGGAAATACGCCTCCGTATCGGGGTGGTGCAGGTGGGTCATGGCGGTGGCCATGTTCTGGTATACGATGGGGCGCACGCGCTGGTCGGGCACCGAGTCGAGGCGGGGCAGCAGCTGGTGGTAGGTGCGCAGGGCCAGGGCGTATTCTTCCTGCTTGAGGTACACGTTGCCGATGTTGCCCAGCGAGTTGACTTCCGTTTGGGCATCGTGGTGCTGGCGGGCCAGCCGCAGTGCCTCAAACAGCGCCGCCAGCGCCCGCGGGTAGTCGCCCCGGTTCACATAAATACTCCCCAAACCATTGAGCGCCTGCGCCGTGCGGGCCCAGTCGCCGTTCTTCGCAAAAAACTGCCGCGCCGCCTGCACCGAAGCCAGCGCGCAGGCATAGTCGTCCTGGGCGTTGCAGAGGCGCGCCCGGTTGAGCAGCGCCGTGCCCAGCCCGCGCTGCGCGCCCGGCCGCTGCCCCAGCGCCACGGCCGAGTCGAGCACCACCCGCGCGGCCGGAAATTTCCCCTCGTTCTGGTAGCTCAGGCCCAGGCCGGTGAGCGCCCGCACCTGGCCGCTGGCAAATCGCAGCCGCTCGCTCAGGTGCTGGGCCTGGCGCAGGGCAGCGCGGGCCTCGGCATACTGGCCCAGCCGGGCCAGCGCAAATCCCAGCTCGTTGAGGGTTTGGGCGCGGCCGGTATCGGCGGGCGCGGCGGCGGCGCGGCGGCGCAGGCTGTCGGCTTGGGCCTGCGGGTTGGGCGGGCCGCCGGCCTGCGCGTTTTGCCCCCAAAGCACTCCTAAAAAAGCCAGAATAAGCGCCAGGCGCGACCGGGTAATGAGTTGAATCATAGCGGCTAGGGTTAGGTGCGCAAGGTAGCCGAAATTTTCAGTTTTTGGCTAGCCCTCTGCCCAGGCCAAAGGCCTAGATTGCTGCCCCCGCGCCGGCCTTGCTAACTTGCGCCCGCATTCGGGCCGCCCCTCCCACCCCGCCGCCCCAATTGCTCATTGCTCACTGTTAATTGATAATTGAAAAGATGGGACGCGCATTTGAATTCCGGAAAGGCCGCAAAATGAAGCGCTGGGACCGGATGTCGAAAGACTTTACCCGCATCGGCAAGGAAATCGTGATGGCCGTGAAAGAAGGTGGCCCCAACCCTGACTCTAACGCCCGCCTGCGTACCGCCATTCAGAATGGCAAGGGGGTGAACATACCCAAAGACCGCGTGGATGCCGCCATCAAGCGCGCCAGCGGCAAGGACGAGAAAGATTACCAGGAGGTGGTGTACGAGGGCTACGGCCCCCACGGCGTGGCCATCGTGGTCGAAACGGCCACCGACAACCCCACCCGCACGGTTTCAAACGTGCGCCTCTACTTCAACCGCAACAACGGCGCGCTGGGCACGGCCGGCAGCTCCGACTACACCTTCACCCGCAAGGGCGTGTTTAAGCTGGCCGCCGAGGGGCTGGACCGCGACGAGCTGGAACTGGAGCTCATCGACGCCGGCGCCGAAGACGTGTACGAAACCACCGAGGAAGACGAGCACGGCGCCGAACACCAGTACATGGTTATCGAAACGGCCTTCACCGACTTCGGCCAGATGCAGAAAGCCTTGGATACCAAAGGTGTGAACATCGTGAGTGCCACCTTGCAGCGCGTGCCCAACACCACGGTGGCGCTCAACGACGAGCAGGCCGAAGAGGTTGAAAAGCTCATCGACAAGCTAGAGGAAGACGAGGACGTGCAGGCCGTGTACCACACGATGGGCTAGCCGGCGCTGCCGTTCGCCTTCCTTCGGCTGCTCCTGGCAGCGCAAGGCACTGCCCGCCCGTCGCGCTGCCAGAAGCTTTCTGCGGCGCTTGCTTCGCCAGCTGCAAGCACCACCGAGGAATGAGTTCGGGAGCCAACGCCGCCAGCCCGGCCCGGTTGGCGGCGTTAGCTACGTAAGGGGCCGAGGTGCCAAGTGGCAGCCCCTACGCCCGCTTGCCGCCCGCTGCAAGTGCAACTATACCAGCCCGGCGGCGGCCCCTACTTTGCCGCCTGCTTAGGCCCGCGCCCGGCTGCTGAAGCTAACCCATTTTGAATTCTACGTGACAGCCAGCCGCTTAGCATTCCTGCTACCTTATCTTTTTGCCAGGTTGCCAAGAGGCTGGGCGTTTCTGCTGGTGCTGGCCAGCGGGCTGCGCGCCGTGGCGCAACCCGCCGCTGGTGTTGAGGTAGTGCGCGTGGGGGCGGTGCCCGACCAGCACTATTCCTGGGACCGCATCCGCACCGATACCACCCTGGCCTTTGCCCCGGCCGACTCGCTGCACCCCGCCCAAAGCCGACGCTACTGGCTGCGGCTGGCCCTGCGCAACCCTAGCCACTATACCCAGGCCACCGAGCTCACGGTGCTGCCCAACCTCGATAATACGCTTTTTTACATCGACGAAGACGCCCGCGCCTGGCGCCGCCGGCGCGCGGGCGTGGCCGTGCCTACCGACAGCCAGCGGGTAAGGGGTAGCCTGCCGCTCTGGCTGCCGGGCCATCGCACCAGCACCGTGTATGTGTTGGTTGACCTGCGCCAGCGGGCTAGCCTGCCCGCCGCCGTGCACCTGCGCGTGCTGCTGAAACCCCTAGCCGAGGTGAAGCAAGCCGACGCTTTTTTTAGCACGGCCTGGGCCGTGTCGCTGGCCGTGCTGGGGCTGCTGCTGCTCACTAACGTGCCCACCTACCTGCGCTACCGCGACCGGCCCACGCTGTTCTACATCTGCACGCAGTTGGGGGGGTGCTATACGTCACGGCCTACCGCAACTATTTTCGGATGCTATGGCCGACGCCCATCTTCAGCCAGCTGCTGCTGCCCACCGGCTACGCCTTTGGCTATACCCTCAACAACGTGCTGATGCACCTGAGCGTGGCAATAATGCTGCTAGGCTTGGTGCAAATGACCCGCGCTTACCTCGCCACCAACACCCGGCTGCCGCGCCTCGACACCGCGCTGCGCTACGCGCTAGGGGGCTATATCGCCTTTGCGGGGGTGGTAGCGCTGGTCAACGTGAGCGGCTTTTTGCTCAACTATTACACGCTGCGCCTTGACAATGCGCTGGTATTCGGGGTGATTGGGCTGCTGCTGGCGACCACCGTAGTCGCCTACCGGCGGCGGCTGCCGCTAGCCCGCACCTACTTGCTGGCCAATGTGTTGCCGCTACTTTGTTTCATTCTGGTGGCTGCCTACCACGTGGTGGTGGGCTTTGGCAACGACAGCGTGCAGGTGCTGCCCGACCTGGCCATTGTATCACACGCGCTGTTCTTTTCGGCTGCCATCAGCGTGCGCCTCCAGATGGCGCAGCGCGCCCTGCTGGTTACCGAGCGCGAGGCCGCCAGCCTGGCCCTCGACATTGAGCGGCAGGAGCTGCGCAACCGCGAGATAGTGCTCAAAAACAAGCACATCCAAACCGCGCTGCGGGAAATGCAGCGCCGCCAGCAGGCCCAGGACGCGCACACCCAGCAACTCAGTGCCGACCACCAGCAGCAGCAGACCGCCAACCACGACTTGCAGCAGCAGCTCGAAGCCAACCAGCGCGAGCTAGCCTCGACCACGCTCTACGTGCAGCAAAAAAATGCCCTGCTGGCCGAGCTCAAGCAGCAGATTCAGGAGCTTAATGTGCAGCGGCCCGGCCAGCGGCAGGAGCTAGCGGGGGTGCAGTCGCTGCTGCAATCCAGCCTTTACCTTGATGAAGATTGGGGGCGCTTCAAGCTGCACTTCGAGCAGGTACACCCGCGTTTTTTTGAGGAATTGCACGCCAAATACCCGGCCCTGACCAGCCACGAGCAGCGCCTCTACAGCTATTTCCATATCAACCTTTCGACCAAGGAAATCGCGGCCCTGCTCAACATTGACCCGGCCAGCGTACGCCGCGCCAAAACCCGGCTCTTCAAGAAGATTGCCGCCGCCGATGAGGCCGCCGGCCGTCGCTCGCTAGGGGGTGCGGCCCCCGGACCACAGGCCGAAGCCTAGCGGCCCGGCACTAGTGGGCTGACCAACGCTGAAAAATAACGAATTGTGTATCAAGGCGTCCGGCGGGTTGTCTACACTTTGTCTACGCCCTATTCTTAGGAAAAAGGCCCTGGCTAAGCGGAGTTTTGACCGCTCAAACGGGCTACCCCTCCCCTCCTTGTCCGAGCTATGACCAGCCAGGCCGTAGTCCCGAGCCTCCGGGTTCGCGGCGGCCCGCCGCGGCTCCGGAGGGTAAGCTCCCAGCTTCGGCGTGCCGCACAGGGGGCCAGGCCGCTCCGCCATCGCGCTTCGCCTTTTCGCCTTTTTATGCAAAAACGTTACTTATTCGCGGCCTTGCCAGTCCTGCTGCTCGGCGCCTCGCTCACGGCCCACGCTCAGACGGGCAGCGTGGGCATCGGCACCGCCGCCCCCGATGCCTCGGCCGCGCTCGACATCGTGAGCACTAGCAAAGGACTGCTGCTGCCGCGCGTGGCCACCGCCTCGGCCATTGCCCGCCCCGCCCCCGGGCTGCTAGTGTACCAGACCGGCAGCCCGGCCGGCTTCTACTACAACGCCGGCACGGCCGCGGCCCCCAGCTGGCAACAGCTGGCCAGGGCCGGCAGCGGCGACAACTTGGGCAACCACACGGCCACCACCAACATCGGCCTCAACGGCAACTACCTAAGCAACGCCCCCGGCAACGCCAACGGCCTGCGCATCGACAACACCGGCAATGCCAAGCTGAGTGGCAGCTTGGGTATCGGCACCACGGCCTCCAGCTACCCACTCACGGTGCAGGCCGACGCGAGCAACCGGGTGCTAGGCGTGAACTCCGCCACCGGCCTCGACAAGTACAACTTCAGCCTGAGCGGCGGGGGCCTGAACCTAAGCGAAAGCAACGTAGCCGGGGGCCGCCTCTTTGTGCAGGACAGCACTGGCAACGTAGGCATCGGCACCACCACGCCCAGCAATAAGCTCGACGTGAACGGCAGCGCTTTTGTGAGAGGCGGCGCCTTCGTGACCGGCAACATATTTATGTCTGGCAGTTCTAGCATTGGCGGCAGCGTGTACATTGCGGGGCTGACCGGACTAGCCAACCAGTTGACCGTAGTGGGCCGTGGCCCGGCTGCGCAGCTGGCGTTGAGCAACCCCACCGGCGGCAGCGGCAGCACGGTCGCCCTCGACTTCCAGACCAACCCTGGGGCCAACGACCCCAGCGGGGCCAGCCTGCGGGCCATCAGCGATGGCAACTCCAGCGCCTCACTCTCCTTCCTCACCAAGCAGCCCGGCGCGCCGACCAATGCCCTGGCCGAGCGCCTGCGTATTACTTCCAACGGCAACGTGGGCATTGGCCTGGGCACCAGCAACCCCGCTACCCGCCTCGACGTGGCCAGCGCCGACGTTACCCAGCTTACCGTCACTTCTACCAGCACTGACCCTACCGGCGTGATTTCCCTCAACGTACCGGCCAACAATACCACCTGTGCCGGTTGCTCCGAGTTCATTACCTTCAACGTGGCTGGCCACGCCAACTACATCGGCAACATCAGCGCCGACCTCAACAACCTCACCGTGAGCTACAACACGACTTCGGACCGGCGCCTGAAAGAGCATATCCGCCCCACCCACTACGGGCTGGCCGACCTGCTCCGCATTGAGGTGAAGGACTACAACTTCATCGGCACATCCCCGGCCAACCACACCACCGGCTTTCTGGCCCAGGACCTGTTCGGCATCTATCCCGAGGCCGTGAAACAGGGCGACGCGGGAGCCACCGTCACCAGCGCCTGGGCCGTGGACTATGGCAAACTAACGCCCCTGCTGGTTCAGGCCATACAGGAGCAGCAGGCCCAGATTGAGGCCCTCAAGCAGCAAAACATTGCCCTGCAGGTGCAAACCGCTGCCGCCAACGCCCAGGCGACTACCGCCGAAGCAAAAGCCGCCCAGGCCACGGCCACCCTCGAAACCTTCGAGGCCCGGCTGCGGCGCCTGGAGGCCGCTACCAGCGGCCAGGCCCGGCGCTAGGGTCAACTACAAATTAAGCAGCTGGTTATCAAGGTGTAATTTCAGCTGTCTACACTTTGTCTACGCCCCGTTTTTAGAAAAAGCACCCTTGCCAGGGGAGGTTTGCCGGCCTAAGCCGAGGAGCCACCATCCGTGCGCTGCCCAACGAAACCAACCCAGCCGCAGCCCCGCCCGCCGGGGCTGGCAGCAGCCCGGCGCCAGAGGAAAGCCCTCGGCGCCGGCGCTGCTGCACGAGCGGCTAGCCCCTGCTTCTTTTCCCACTTTTTACCTGAATATCCATTTTCGTTTTCTATGCTAAAACGCTACCTTCTGCCAGCCCTGCTAATGGCCGCCCCCTGGCTGGCCAAGGCCCAAACCACGCCTAGCGGCGGCGTGGGCATCGGCACCAACGCGCCCGACGCCTCGGCCGCCCTCGATATCACGAGTACGGGCAAGGGCCTGCTGCCGCCGCGCCTGACCCAGGCCCAGCGCGATGCCATCGCCAGCCCGGCCACCGGCCTGACGATTTACAACACGACCACCAATGCCCTGAACGTGTGGAACGGCACGAGTTGGAGCGAGGCCTTGAGCACCACCCAGCAGCCCTCGCCGAGTCTGCCCATCACCTTTAGCTATACCGGCGGGGTGCAGACCTACACCGTACCCGCCAATGTGTTTAGCCTGACCGTGGACGCGGCCGGCGCGCAAGGGGCCGTAAATGGGGGCCTGGGCGGGCGGGTGCAGGCTACCCTCAGCGTGACGCCGGGCGAAGTGCTCCAGCTATATGTGGGCGGCGCCGGCGCCGAGGCCACTTATTACGGGAGCGCCGGCGGGGGCTACAACGGCGGGGGCAACGGCGCGCTGAGCGGCGGCAGCAACGGCGGCGGCGGCGGCGGCACCGACATCCGGCGCGGCGGCACGGCCCTCACCAACCGCATTGTGGTGGCCGGGGGCGGGGGCGGCACCGCCAGCGCCCCCGGCGGGGCCGGCGGCGGCCTCACGGGGAGCCCGGGCGG